>NZ_CBCSCA010000001.1:0-686329 GCF_965137885.1 Bordetella sputigena | reverse complement strand
GATCCCNGGCGTCCCGGGTCTTGGGGCACCTGTTTTTTGCGGAGCGGGCAATGCCTGGGGACCGGCGGAGCCGGATCCCNGGCGTCCCGGGTCTTGGGGCACCTGTTTTTTGCGGAGCGGGCAATGCCTGGGGACCGGCGGAGCCGGATCCCTGGCGTCCCGGGTCTTGGGGCACCTGTTTTTTGCGAAGCGGGCAATGCCTGGGGACCGCGGAGCCGGATCCTTGGGGTCAGGGGTCGGGACGCTGTGTTTGCGGTGAGGGTGATGCGGCGATTGTGGAGCGTATGAAATGAATCTGGCCCGTATCGATCTGGTCACGCTCGCGCTGTTCGTGTCGGTCGCGCGGCTGGGCAGCATATCGGCGGGCGCGCGGCAGGCGCGGCTGGCGGTGGGGGCGGCCAGTAAACGGATCTCGGATCTGGAAGCGGCGCTGGGTTCGCCGCTATTGTTCCGCAAGGCGGCCGGCGTCGAGCTTACCGATGCGGGCCAGGCCTGCCTGGCGCACGCCACCCGCATCCTGCAGGAAGTCGACCAGATGGCAGGCACGCTGTCCGACTACGCGCAGGGCGTGCGCGGGCAGGTGCGCATCGCCGCCAACACATCGTCGATCACGCAGTTCCTGCCGGACGACCTGTCGCGGTTCATGACCGAACACCCGGCCGTCCGCATCGACCTGGAAGAACAGAACAGCACGGACATCGTCGCCGCGGTGGTCGAGAACCGCGCCGACATCGGCATCTTCGGCGAGCGTACGCCGGAAGCGGGACTGCAGACCTTCCCCTACCGGCGCGACGAGCTCATGCTGGTGGTGCCCGACAGCCATCCGCTGGCGGCACGCGCCAGCGTCGCGTTCGCCGAAACCCTGGAATACGACTACGTCAGCCTGCCGCCCAGTACCTCGCTGGCGAGCCTGCTGGCGCAGGAATGCGCGCGGCTGGAGCTTCCCATGAAGCTGCGTATCCAGGTGCGCAGCTTCGACGCCATCTGCCGCATGGTCGTCGCCACGCGCGGCATAGGCGTGCTGCCGCGCATCGCGGCCGAGCCGCATGCGCGGTCGATGCAATTGAAGCTGATTCCGCTGACCGACGACTGGACGCGGCGCTGGCTGCTATTGGCCGTGCGCGATGTGGAAACGCTGACGCAGGCGGCGCGCATGCTGCTGACGCAGCTGCGCGCGGCGAGTTAAGACATCGCGTCGGCAACCGCCTCCGCCGTCGCGGCGCTCAGCGTCCATCCCAGATGACCATGGCCGGTGTTGTAGAACACGCCCGGCGATTCGCAAATCCGTGGCGAGGGCGCCCCGTCGGTGGGCGCGATCAGCGCCTCTATCCAGATGTTCCCGCCGCACGGTCCTTTTGCCTGAGAGTTTCCGGAGCGCTTGCTCCGTCGGCGTCGTGGTGATGACCGATCTCTTCCGTGTCGCGATCGGGAACGTCACGACATCATCACTACGCGGCAAGGCGGACCTGGGCGAGGCGCGGAAAGTCCACGTAGCAGGGATCTCGCCGAGGCATGGCCACCGCTTCGGTGACACGCCTCGGGCCGACTGGCACGACTTACCGCACCTTCTTCGCTTCCGCGATGATGGCGTTGGCCACCGCGGCCGGCTGGCTCAGCATGGGCACATGGCTGGAACGCACGTGCGTCACCGTCGCGCCTATGTGGGTCGCCATCCTGGCCTGCAGGGCCGGGTCGATCATGTGGTCCGCATCGGCCACCACGAAAGCGGAGGGTTTGCCGCGCCATGCCGCGTTCGTCACCTTGGTGCCGAAGATGGCTTCGGCGGCCGGTCCCTGGGTGGCCGCCACCAGACGGGCCTCCGGCGTGGGCAGGTCCTGTGCGAAGCTCTTCAGGATGCCTTCCGTCGACAAGGTCAGGAAGCCACCCGAATCCTTGTTCAACTGCGCCGCCCACGCCGGCGCCGGCGCGCCTTGCGTCATGTCGTTGATCGATTGGCCCTGGTCGGGCGCGAAGGCGGCCACGTAGACCAGGGCCTTCACCTTGTCGTTGACGCCAGCTTCCGTAATCACCACGCCGCCCCAGGAGTGGCCCACCAGGATGACCGGACCCTGCTGCGCGTCGATGGCGCGGCGCGCGGCATCAACGTCGTCGCGCAGGGACGATAGCGGGTTCTGCACGGCGACGACGTGGGCGCCGCGAGCCTCCAGCAAGGGGATGACCTTGTTCCAGCTGGAGCCATCGGCAAAGGCGCCATGCACCAGCACGATGTTCTTGCCTTTCAGGTCTTGTGCCGGCGGCGCCGCATGCGCGGCCGTGGCGGCAAGCGCGCTGGCCAGGAACAGGGCCGGCAGGGACTTCTTCAACAGGGTTTTCATGATGCTATTCTCCGTGCAGTTTCAGGAGACGCCAGCTTGACGCAAGGGGCGGCATAAGGGCATCGGATGAACATCCGATGCGGTCACCGATACGGAACCTTCTCGCATGCATACGCGCAACGAACCGGTCGCCGTTTACGACGGTGTACGGGCATTGGCTTTCATCGGCGACCTCAGCATGGGGCAGCCGACGGATCATTCGGCGCGGGTGGCGCGATTGGCATGCCGTATCGCCCGCGCCGCCGGCATGTCGGCCGAAGCCGTGCACGCCGTGCAGGACGCGGCGCTGCTGCGCTGGTCCGGCTGCACCGCCAACGCGATGGAAGTCGCCGATGTCTTCGGCGACGATGTGGCCGGGCGCGAAGCCATGCTGGCGATGCGCCCTGGATGGGCGGCTTCTCTGGGCCGGCATGGCGGCGCCGCCGCGATGCGGCCCCTGGCGGAAATCCATTGCGAGGTATCGGGGCAGGTTGCCGCCATGCTGGGCCTGCCGACACGCGTCGGTGACATCCTGCGCGCGGTTTTCGAAACCTGGGACGGCGGCGGCAATCCGCGCGGATTGAAAGGCACGGAGATACCGCCCGAGGTCTTCGCGGTAGTCCTGGCCGGCGACGTCGACATACTCAGCCGCGCCTACGGTGTGGCGCCGGCGTGTGAGATCATCCGCGGCAAGGCCGACGCGGCTTATCCCGCCAGCCTCGTCGATATCGCGATGGCCCATGCCGATGCATGGATAAGCGAACTGGAGCACGACGAAGAACCGGCGCCGCCCACGCCCGCCACCTTGCGGACCGCGCCGCTGGAACTCATCGCCGACGTGATCGACTTGAAACTGCCATGGATGACCGGCTATTCCCGCGCCGTCGCGACAGCCGCGGCGGCTTGCGCGAAAAGAATGGCGCTGGACGACGCCACGGTGCGCGCCGTCTATCGCGCCGGCCTGGTGCACGGCATCGGGCGCGCCTCCGTGCCCAATGGGATCTGGAACACGCCGTCCAGGCTGTCGGCGAACGCCTGGGAAAAAATTCGCCTGGTGCCCTACTGGACGGCGCGCGCCGGCAGGCAGACGGGCACGCTGGCGCAAGCCACCGAACTCGCGTCGTATGCCTACGAACGGACCGACGGCTCTGGATACTTCCGCTCCATTGGCGCGCCCGCCGTCGGCCAAGCCGCGCAAATCCTGGCCGCCTCGGTCGCCTGGATCGCGCTGCGCTCGCCACGCCCATGGCGGGACGCGATGTCCGACCAGGCCGCGGCGTCATGCCTGCGCGACGAAGCCGACCGTGGCCGATTCGATCGCCACATCGTTGACGCGCTCCTGGCCGTCGAAACCGGCGCCAACGTCGCGCCGGTGAAGGACGACGACAAGCCCTTGCTCGACGGCGCATCGCCCACCGGCAACACCTTGCTGACGCCCCGCGAGCGCGACGTACTGCGCGCCATCAGCCTGGGCGGCACCAACAAGGAAGTCGCCCGCCAGCTGGCGCTGAGCCCCAGCACCGTGCGCACCCACGTCGAAAACGCCTTCCGCAAGCTGGAATGCACGACACGCGCGGCGGCCACGCTCAAGGCGTCGGCGTTGGGGCTGTTGTAGAGCGGCCCTTTGCCTGCCTTTCTCGTTTCTGGAAACCCCCTTAGTCGAATACGTCATTCCCCGTTCTAATCGCCCTGCGGCACACTGTGCGTCCCTGGCAGTTGTCCGCAGGGAGGAGACATGACACGACAAATACTCGCGGGCATCCGCGTGCTGGAATTGGGCCAGCTGATCGCCGGCCCGTTCGCGGCAAAAACGCTGGCTGACTTCGGCGCCCAGGTGATCAAAATCGAACCGCCGGGCGTCGGCGATCCGCTGCGCAAATGGCGGATGCTGCATGAAGGCACGTCCGTCTGGTGGGAGGCGCAGTCGCGCAACAAGCAGTCCGTCTGCGTCGACCTGCGCCAGGCGGAAGGCCAGGACCTCGTGCGCATGCTGGCGGCCGAAGCCGATGTGCTGATCGAGAACTTCCGTCCAGGCACCATGGAGAAATGGGGCCTGTCGTGGGAAGCCCTGCATGCGCTGAATCCGCGCCTGATCATGCTGCGCATTTCGGGCTACGGCCAGACCGGGCCGAAGGCGGGTGAACCGGGCTTTGCCGCCATCGGCGAGGCCATGGCGGGGCTGCGCTACCTGAATGGCGAGCCGGGGCGGGCCCCCGTCCGCGCGGGACTATCGCTGGGTGACACCATCGCCGGCCTGCACGGCGCGCTGGGCGTGCTGCTGGCGCTGTACGAACGCGACGCGCGCGGCGGCACCGGGCAGGTAATCGACGCCGCGCTGTACGAAAGCATCTTCAACCTGACCGAAAGCCTGTTGCCCGAGTATTCCGTGTTCGGCGCCGTGCGCGAGCCGGCCGGCGCGGCGCTCCCCGGCATCGCGCCGTCCAACGCCTATCCGTGCCAGGACGGCTATGTCCTGATTGCGGGCAATGGCGACGGCATCTACACGCGGCTGATGTCGCGCATCGGCCGCGACGACCTGGCGCGCGACCCGGCGCTGGCCCGCAACGATGGCCGCGTCGCCCGCGTCGCGGAGATCGACCAGGCCATCGGCGCATGGACGCAGGCCCGGTCCATCGATCAGGTGCTGGATGCGATGCGCGAAGCCGGCGTACCCGCCGGGCGCATCTACAGCATCGCCGATATCGCCGAAGACCCGCATTACCGCGCCCGCAAGGCCATCGTCACGGTGGAAACCGCCAGCGGCATTGCCGTGGAGATGCCGGCGGTGTTTCCGCTGCTCTCGGGCAATCCTGGAGCGGTGCGCGAGCGAGCCCCCACACTGGGCGAGGACACCGACATCGTCCTGCGCGAGATCGGCGTCGATGAAGAACGCCTGGCCGCGCTGCGGGCCGCCGGCGTCATCGCATAACCGTGGGAAGGTCTCGGCCCTCGAAGCGCAACCCACGCATCGATACGAAAAAGCATCACCCGCCAACCATCCGCATAACAACGATCGGAGACATGGACATGAAAAGCTCGAACACGATCCGGCCCCTGCGCCGCCTGCTGGCCGCCGCCGGCCTCTGCGCCCTCGCCGCCCCCTTGGCGGCAAGCGCCGCCTATCCCGACCGGCCGATCACGCTGATCGTCTCGGCCGCCCCCGGCGGCACCACCGACATCGCGGCGCGCCTGATCGCCCAGCCGCTGGCCAAGGCCCTGGGTCAATCCGTCGTCGTGGAAAACAAGCCTGGTGCTTCCGGCAGCATCGCCGCGCAGGCGGTCAGCCGCGCGGCGCCCGACGGCTATACGCTGCTGCTGCAGTACTCGGGCTATCAGGTCATCACGCCGCTGATCACGCAAGGTCTGAACTGGGATCCCATCAAGTCGTTCGCGCCCGTGGCCAACATACTGTCGGCGCCCCAAGTCGTCGTGGTGCGCCCGACATTGCCGATCAAATCGATGAAAGAGCTGGTCGATTACGCGAAGGCGCATCCCGGCGAATTGAACTACGCGTCGTCGGGCAACGGTTCGCTGCAGCAGGTTGCGACGGAGCTGCTGAACCAGATGGCGGGCATCAAGACGACGCACATTCCGTACAAGGGCACCGGCCCCGCGCTGGCCGACCTGCTTAGCGGCGCCGTCGACATGACCATCACCACGCCGCCTCCGCTGCTGGGCCAGATCGCCGCCGGCAAGCTGCGGCCGCTGGCCGTCACCGGCAAGACGCGCCTGGAATCCCTGCCCAATGTTCCGACCGCCGCCGAAGCCGGCTACCCCGACCTGCTCGTCTCGTCCTGGTTCGCCATGTACGCGCCCGCCGGCACGCCGAAGGACGTTATCGGCAAATTGTCCGGTGAGATCGAGAAGATCATGAAGACGGAAGAATTCCGCAAGAAGGCCGCGGAACAAGGCGCCGAGGCCGACTTCATGGGCCCCGAACAACTCGGCAAGTACACGCAGGATGAACTGGTGCGCTACAAGACGGTGGTCGAAAAGGCCCACATCACGGCGAACTGAGACGCTTGGATCCGTGGCCGGGCGGCCGGGCGGCCATCATCGGCGCGCATGAGTCACGGCATGCCCTGGCTTTACGCGCGCCGGGCCAGCAAGGCCCAAACCCCGGCGGCCGACAACAGGGATCCGCCGGCCAGATGAAAGCCGCGACTCGCGCGTGGGGATGCCAGCCAACGGCTGGCGGCGCCGGCGAACCAGGCGTACAGGCTGGCGTTCAGGGTCGCGAGCGCAACGAAGGTCGCCGCCAGTAGCCCCAACTGACCTGACGTATCCGCCGCGGGCTGGATGAACTGCGGCAGGAAGGCGACGAAAAAGACGATGCCCTTGGGATTGAGGGCGGTCACCAGCCAGGTGTTGGCGAACAGCTTCCAGCGCGACACCGGCGCAGCCGGCGCGGCTTGCGGCGATCCCTCCGCGGCGCCCGCGCGCAGCATGCGGATGCCCAGGTACAGCAGATAGCCGCCGCCTATCCACTTCACCACCGTGAACCAGAAGGCCGACGCGGCCAGCAATGCCCCCAGGCCCAGCAACGATACGCAAAGCGCCGTGGAATCGCCGAGTGCCACGGCCGCCACCAGCGGCCAGCGCGCCCGTCGTCCATGCGCCAGCGAATAGCTGATGACCGACAGGATGGTTGGGCCCGGAATGACCAACAGGACCGCCGAAGCGGCCACGAAAGCCAGCCAGTGTTCCAGTGACATGATGGAGTCTCCTTGTCCACGGTGAGATACCGCGGCGTGCCGCTGTGCACGCGCGCGGCGCCATTTCTTCGAACTGCCGAGCCCGCCGCCGCCCATCAGGCAGAGGCTTGGCTATTCGCATCGTAGTACAAGCCGGCGATATACCCGTGGCCATTCGGGTCGATGTAGCCGGTCGGATTGATGGACACCTTCAAACGCCCGCATCTTGCGTAGAGAAGGATCATCAATAGATCCGAGGACTGAACGTCGTGCCCCGCGAGCAGATACCGTGTATCGATGGTATTGCCCTTGCCATCGTCGAAAGTGATAAGGGCATTGTCGGCCGCGATAGGAGGAGACACGGTTATGGAGCTTACGTAGATGTCGTTTATCCAATTGCCCGCATCGGCCGCGCGTACCGCTCGCGGCATGGCACGATCCGGCGCAGGAGACTCCTTTCCCTGCGCCGGCACGGTAAGCTGGTCCATGGCTGTCGCGTCCGCCTCCGTGGACCGTACGTCTATCCTGACAATCTGCGAAAACGTGCAACCCGCGCATAGGGAGGCATGGAAGAGGTTGCCCGCAATATTGCTGCCGGTGTCGGAAATCTGGTAGGTACCCTTTCCGAGGGCAGAACTGGTGCCGTAGACACTCGCATAAACGCCGAGGAGCCCGGGCACGTTCAGGCTGCGGATTCTGAACTGGGGGTTTGGAACCACATCGCCGTTCATGGCGCCACTCCGTCAAGGATTGCTTGGAAAAAGGACCGCACAGCCAGTCGCCGCGAAGCACTCACAGCTTCACGGACTGAATGTATTGATAGCCATCCTTCTCGTACCCGGTGGTGGTAATCATGACCGGCACACCCGCGCATTTCGCGATCGTCAGCGCGCGCAGGATATTGTTCAGGTTCTGCCCGCCGCCGTCCCCGGATAGCAGATATGTATCCTTGCCGCAGAAGATGGCGGCATTGTCGCGCGCGACATCGGGGGAGACGACGATATAGTCGATGGTGATCGCCGTCGCGGGATCGCTGTAGTTCGATGCAGTGCTCATGGGTCGCTCCGCGCAGTCCGCCGCGCCAGCGGCATGCATGGTGAAGTCATATCGTCACCCAACTGATGTACTGGTATCCATCGCGCTCATAACCGGTCGTCTGGAAATTCACGGGCTTGCCGAACACCCGGGCCAGCAGCAAGGCGCGCATCATATTAGGTATGCTCTGCTCGCCTCCATCGCCGGACAGCATGAATTTGGCGCCGCCGGCATACACGATCATGTTGTCCAGCGCGACCGATGGAGATACCACCACATTGTCGATATACACATTGTCAAACGACTGCGGACCGGGCACGGTACGCGGCATGGCGGGCTCCTTTCCATGGATTCATGTCGAAGGACATGCTGCACGGCATGACGCGCGGCGGGCCCGCGCAACCGTGTCCCCGGACTCTACCGGCGGCGAAGCCGCGGGATATTTCAATGGCGGCCGATTTGTTTTGAATGTCCGACCGTATTGGATCGACGCGGCTAAACCGGATCGCGGCGCTGCTATCCCTGGTGTTCGGCCACCGCGGCGCGCAGGCTGTCCAGCGCCATTTCCACGGCCGCGGCCTGGAAGGTTTCCTGTCGCCAATACATGGTGACCGCGCCGAAACCCGATAGCCTGATTGGCAGGATACGCATCGCGTTCATCTGGGAAAACCGCAGGGCGGCGCGGTGCGAGGCCACGCCCACCAGATCGCTGTTGCTGATCAGGGTCAGGTTGATGGTGACGGAATTCGACTCCACGTGGTCCGCGGGCAAGGCCTTGCCCGCGGCGGCCAGGGCGGTATCCAGCGCATTGCGTATCGGCGTGCCCTTGGGCCATACGATCCAGCGATAGGCCATCAGGTCTTCCCAGGTGATGCGGGACAGCGAAAACACCGGATGGCGCGGCCGTGCCACCATGTGCACCGGCTCCAGGTATAGCGATTCGGACAGGATGGCCGGGTCGTGATGCTCGGGCGCGGAGCGGCCGACGACGATATCCAGCTCACCCTGCGCCAGTTGGGTCAGCAAATGATCCATGGTCGATTCGACCAGCTTCACGCGTGCCTGCGGCATGCGTTCCAGCAGCCGCATGACCGCCAGCGGCACCGTATCCGAAGCCGACGCCCCGGACGCGCCGATCACCACGCGGCCGCCGCCGCCCTGCCGCAACGCCGCCATGTCGCCGCTGGCGCGCTCCAGTTGCGCATCGATGCGCTGGGCATGCGCGATCAGCGCTTCGCCATAGGGCGTCGGCCGCAGTCCGCGCGCATGGCGCTCGAACAACGGCAGGCCGATATCGTCTTCCAGGTCTTTCAGCCATTTCGACAAGCCGGGCTGGGTTGTGTTCAGCATGGCGGCGGAGTGGCTGATGTTGCGCGTCTGCGCCAGGCTCAGCAGCATCTTGAGGTTGCGCAGGCGCAGGCGGTAGGTCCAGTCCATGTTGTCTCGGATGTTCTGCGGGGGCGGCCGCCCTGGCCGTCAGCGCGGGCTGGGCTCCCGGGAGGCGGGCGGTCATCCATCAGGGACGTTGGCCGCCGGGTAGCCATATTATTTTCTGTATGGATAATAAGATAAATTCATTTCAAGAGGCATACCGGCGCTCCCCATAATACGCAAAAACCTCAAGGAGACAACACCATGGCCGAAGGAAGCTCCACGCGCGCCGACCGTGCCGCGTACTACGAACGGATTGCGCGCAAGAACATGGCGCCGTTGTGGGAGTCCCTGCATAACCTGGTGCCGCGCACCCCGCAGCCGCGCTGTATTCCCGCCATGTGGCGCTACAACGACGTGCGTGCCGATGTGATGGAAGCCGGCACGCTGATTTCGGCGGAAGAAGCGGTGCGCCGCGTGCTGATACTGGAGAACCCCGGCCTGCCGGGACAGGCCAGCGTCACGCAGACGCTGTACGCCGGCCTGCAATTGATCCTGCCGGGCGAGATCGCGCCCAGCCATCGCCATACGCAATCGGCCCTGCGCTTCATCGTCGAAGGATCGGGCGCCTACACGGCGGTCAATGGCGAGCGCACCACCATGCATCCCGGCGACTTCATCATTACGCCGTCGTGGACGTATCACGATCACGGCAATATCGAAGCGGCGGAAGGCGGGGAACCGG
Organism: Bordetella sputigena; assembly: GCF_965137885.1. Classification (NCBI taxonomy): domain Bacteria; kingdom Pseudomonadati; phylum Pseudomonadota; class Betaproteobacteria; order Burkholderiales; family Alcaligenaceae; genus Bordetella; species Bordetella sputigena. Next base: position 676,169 of record NZ_CBCSCA010000001.1, on the reverse strand, counting down.
TGGTCTGGCTGGACGGCCTGGATATTCCGCTGCTGCGGATGCTGGATGCCGGCTTCGCCGAGAACTACCCCGCCGCCACGCAGCCCGTTACCCGCACGGAGGGCGATAGCTTCGCCCGCTTCGGCTACAACATGGCGCCGGTGCGGCATGTGCCGGCGAACGGGAATTCGCCGATTTTCAATTATCCCTACGAGCGCAGCCGCGAGGCGCTGGACCAGCTTTATCGCTTCGGCGAGCTGGACGCCTGGGACGGCGTGAAGCTGCGCTACGTCAATCCGGCCACGGGCGGGTATCCCATGCCCACGATGGCCACCTTCATGCAGCTGCTGCCGGCCGGCTTCCAGGGCAAGACCTATCGCAGCACGGATTCCACCGTCTATTCGGTGGTGGAAGGCCGGGGCACGGCGCGCGTCGGCGACCAGGAATTCCACTTCGGGCCACGCGATGTCTTCGTCGCGCCCTCCTGGCAGCCGGTGCAACTGGCCGCCATGGACGACGCCATCCTGTTCAGCTATTCCGATCGTCCGGTGCAGGCCGCCCTCGGCCTGCTACGGGAAGAGAGGGAGTAGAGGCCCCCCCCCGAAGCGCTGCGCGCTTCCCCCCCAGGGGGGCGACGCTGGCGGACCGGAAGGAAGTCCCACCCCCAAGCGCTACGCGCTTCCCCCTCAAGGGGGCGACGCTGGCGGACCGGGGGACCCGGATCCGCGGCGTCCCGGATTGGCGGCACCTGTTTTTTGCGGTGTGGTGGGTCGCGGCGCCCGGATTGGGAACGTCTGTTCCTGTTCAAACGAAGTTTTTCTTGCCTACAAGGTTTCTCGCTCATGCCTTACGTCTTTGCTCCGCCGGCGACCGTCGCCGTGCCTGTTGCCGGAACCGGCAACAGTTTTCCCGTGCGCCGCGTGTACTGCGTCGGCCGAAACTATGCCGCCCATGCGCGCGAGATGGGCTTCGATCCGGATCGTGAACCGCCGTTTTTCTTCTGCAAGCCGGCCGATGCCGTCATGCCGGTGGCCGAAGGGGAAACGCTGAACTTGCCCTATCCCACCGAGACCTCCAACTACCACTACGAGATCGAACTGGTGGCCGCCATTGGCAAGGCCGGCGCGAACATCGCCGTGGATGACGCGTTGAATCACGTCCACAGCTATGCCGTCGGCCTGGACATGACGCGCCGCGACCTGCAGATGAAGATGCGTGAAGCGGGGCGCCCGTGGGAACTGGGCAAGGCCTTCGATGACAGCGCGCCCATCGGGCCGCTGTATCCCGCGAGCGCCAAGGGCCACTTCGACAACGCGGCCATCTGGTTGAAAGTGAACGGCCAGGACAAGCAGCGCAGCGACACGTCCAAGCTGATCTGGTCGGTGGCCGAGACCATCAGCTATCTGTCGCGCTACTTCCGCCTGGAACCGGGCGATCTGATCTACACCGGCACGCCGGAAGGCGTCGGCCCGGTGGTCAAGGGCGACCTCATGGAAGGCGGGGTCGATGGTCTGGGTACGCTGCGCGCGAAGGTGGTTTGAATCATGAAAGATACCGATGTCATCATCGTCGGCGCCGGGGTCGGCGGCCTGGTCCTGGCCCTTAGCCTGCATCAGGCCGGCATCGCCTGCCGCGTGTACGAAGCCGTTCCGGAAATCAAGCCATTGGGCGTGGGCATCAACCTGCTGCCGCACGCCGCGCGCGAACTGGACGAACTGGGCATGCTGCCGGCGCTGGACAAGGTGGGCGTGCACACCAAGGAATCCATCTTCTTCACCCGCCACGGGCAATTCATCTACAGCGAACCCGCGGGCAAGGCAGCCGGCTACGCCTGGCCGCAATACTCCATCCATCGCGGCGATCTGCAGATGGCGCTGCTGGAAGCCGTGCGCCAGCGCCTGGGCAACGATAGCGTGCGCGTGGACCATCGCGCCGTGCGCGTCGAACAGGACGCCGACGGCGTCACCGTGCATATGACGGACGGCGCCGGCAAGCCGCTGCCGTCCGTGCGCGGCGCCATCGTGGTCGGCTGCGACGGTATCCATTCGGCGCTGCGCAAGCAGCTGTATCCCAACGAAGGCGCGCCACGCTACTCCGGCGTCAACATGTGGCGCGGCGTCACGCGCTGCAAGCCCTTCCTGAGCGGCGGCAGCATGGTGCGCGCCGGCTGGCTGTCGATCGGCAAGATGGTGATCTATCCCATCCGCGACAACATCGATGCGGAAGGCAATCAGCTGGTGAACTGGGTCGCTGAAATCGAATCGCCCGAACCCGCCGTGCGCGACTGGACGCGCCAGGGCCGGCTGGAAGACTTCTTCCCCGCCTTCGCCGATTGGCATTTCGACTGGCTGGACGTGGCGGCGCTGATCCAGAACGCGGACTCCGTACTGGAATATCCGATGGTCGACCAGGACCCCCTGCCTACCTGGACGCAGGGTCGCATGACCTTGCTGGGCGACGCCGCGCATCCCATGGTGCCGCGCGGCTCGAACGGCGCCGGCCAGGCCATCATCGACGCGCGATTCCTGGCGGGACAGCTCAAGAAACAAGGCCTGACGCCGGCCGCGCTGCAGGAATACGACCGCGTGCGCGTGGCCACTACCACCAAGGTGGTGCTGACCAACCGCAGCAATCCGCCGGATGCCATCCTGCGCGAGGCCTATGAGCGTTCGCACGACCAGCGCTTCGAGCGCATCGAGGACGTCATCAGCCGCGACGAGCTGCAAGCCATATCCGACCGCTACAAACAGGTGGCCGGTTTCGATCCCGAAACGCTGAAGTCGCGCCCCTCCTTCATCTGACCCGCGGCATCACCCATCGGGCAGGACCGAGACATCCTGCCCGCAAGGAGAACAATATGCAGACCCTGTTTCGCGCCCTGGTCGCGGTGGCTCTGGCCCTGACGGCCTCCGTCAGCCAGGCCGCGTGGCCGGAGCGGCCGATTACCCTGATCGTGCCATTCACGCCGGCCACCGGTATCGACCTGGTGGCGCGCCAGCTGGCCGCGACGCTGCCCAAAACGCTGGGCCAGTCCGTCATCGTGGAAAACCTGGCCGGCGCCAGCGGCAATATCGGCACGGAAAAGGTCGCGCGTTCCGCCCCGGACGGCTACACCTTCCTGGTAACGGTGAACACCTTCGTCATGAACCAGCCGCTGTACAAGGAAAAGCTGCACTACGACCCGGTGAAGGATTTCGCGCCGGTCAGCCTGACCTCCTGGGGCACGCTGCTGCTGGTGACCCATCCCTCCAATCCCGTGAGCACCGTCCCGCAGCTGGAAGACGCCGCGCGCAAACAGCCCGGCAAGCTGACCTACGGCACGCCCGGCGTGGGTACGCCGCATCACCTGGCCATGGCGCTGCTGCTGGACCAGACCAAGACGCAGATGCTGCACGTGCCGTACAAAGGCACCGCGGGCGCCGTGACCGATATGCTGGCCGGCCGCCTCGACTATATGTTCCTGCCCGTGCATGTGGCGCTGCCGCAGATCAAGGCCGGCAAGCTGAAGGCCATCGCCACCGGCAGCCCCAAGCGTATACCGCAATTGCCGGATGTCCCGACGCTGACGGAGTCCGGCCTGAAGGGCGCGGACGTCGACATGTGGTACGGCGTGCTGGCACCCAAGGGCACCCCGGCGGCCATCGTCGATAGCCTGAACAAGCAGATCGCCGAAGCGCTGAAGGCGCCGTCCACCGCCACCGCTTTCGAAGCGCAGGGCATGGTACCCGCGACGTCGACGCCGGCGGAATTCGGCGACCTGATCGCCAAGGACGCCAAGCGCTGGAGCGACATCGTGACGCGCGCCGGCATCAAGGCCGACTGAAGGCGGATCGAAGGCAGACAGACGCGCCAGGCCGTGCCCGGCCACGCGACCACCGGGGCCGCGGCAGCGGCCGCCGGCATTACCAGCAGCGGAACAGCATCCATGCAACTCTACAGCTTCTTCAACAGCTCCACGTCCTATCGCGTCCGCATCGTCCTGGCCCTGAAAGGGCTCGACCATGATTACCAGGGCATCAACATCCGCACGCTGGAGCACCGCGCCGCGGACTACATGGCGCGGAATCCGTCCGGCAGCGTACCGATGCTGCGCGACGGCGATATGGAACTGGGCCAGTCCATGGCCATCATCGATTACCTGGACTCCACCTATCCTGAACCGCGCCTGATCCCGCGCGACACCATGCAGCGCGCGCGGGTGCTGGAGCTGAGCGGCGTCATCGCCTGCGACATCCACCCCGTCAATAATCTGCGCATCCTGCGCTACCTGACGGAAGTGCTGGGCGTGAGCGCCGAACAGAAGGACGCCTGGTACCGGCATTGGGTACAGGACGGCATGCGGGCCGTCGAGGCGCTGCTGGCGCGCCATGGCCATGGCGCTTATTGCTTTGGCGATGCGCCCACCCTGGCGGACGTCTGCCTGGTGCCGCAGATCGCCAATGCGCAACGCATGGGTTGCGATATGTCGGCGTATCCCAAGGCCATGGCGGTGTACGAACGCTGCAATGCGCTGCCGGCCTTCCAACGCGCCGCACCGTCACAGCAACCGGATTTCATCGGCTAAACCGCGAAAAAAAACGCCTCGGCCCGCCATATCCGTGGCGGGCCGAGGCGTTCTTTGCTTTTATTACGCGCGACGGCTTGTTATCAGTTCGTGCTGGCGCCCGAGACCTGCACGATTTCCTTGTACTTGTCCTTCTCGTTGCGCACGAAGCTGGCGAACTGGCTCGGCGACATGGGCTTGATTTCCGAACCCATGGTCAGCAGGCGCTGGCGCACGTCGGGCTGCATCAGGGCCGCGCTGTAGGCCTTGTTCAGCTTGTCGACCACGGCCTCCGGCGTGCCACCGGTCGTGAATACGCCGAACCAGGTACCCAGATCGAAATCCTTGACGCCGGATTGTTCGACGGTCGGTACATCCGGCAGCAGCGACGAGCGCTCCTTGGTGGTCACGGCCAGCGCCTTGACCTTGCCGTCCTTGATCAAGGGCGCCGAAGCGGCCAGATTGTCGAACATGAAATCCGATTGGCCTGACAGCAGCGCCAGCTGGGCCGGAGCCGCGCCTTGATACGGGATATGTTCGATGTTGACGCCGGCACGCGCCTTCAGCAGTTCGCCGGACAGGTGGCCGGCGCTGCCGTTGCCGCCCGAACCGTAATTCAGCTTGCCGGGGTTGGCCTTGGCATAGGCGATCAGGTCGCCCAGGCTGTTGATGTTGTTCTTCTTGGCGAAGTCGACGTTCATGACCAGCACATTGGGCACGGACGCCACGATGGTCACCGGCGCGAAGTCCTTGATGGGGTCATAGGGCAGGTTCTTGAACAGCCACGGGTTGATGGCGTGCGTCGCGACGGCGCCCATCACCAGCGTGTAGCCATCCGGCTGCGCCTTGGCGGCCAGATCCGCGCCGATATTGCCGCCCGCGCCGGCGCGGTTCTCCACGATGACCGGCTGGCCCAGGTCGCCGCGCACCTTTTCCGCCAGCATGCGCGCCATCGTGTCCAGCGGGCCGCCGGGCGGGTACGGGACGATAAAGCGCAGCGGTTTGCTGGGGTAGCTGTCGGCGGCGTGGCCGAGGCCAGGCGCCAGGGCGGCCAAGGCGACCGCGCCGCAGGCCACGGTGCGGGCCAGGCGTACAAAAATATTAGGGGACATGCTCTCCTCCGCTCCCATGTTTTGAAACAGCCCGTAGCATAACTGAGGCAAGGTTTCGTTATCGGGAGAACAAGCCGGGTGTCGCGGGTTTTCTGTGCCGGGGACCGCCGCATCGGGCGATGCCGGCGCGCCCAGGCAGGCCACCCGATCCTGAGCGGCCGCCGCGCGTAACGGCGGCATCCGGTGGGGACACCGGCACAATCAAGTGATCAGCGCGATCATTCTGAAAAGTGCTGCCAGCCCGGTCTCGTGCCGACTCACACGCTGTATGGCCTGCATGTTGATACGCTGCATCAGTCTATCGCTGCCGAAATTCTTGACGTAGCCGGGCCATTCCGCCCGTAGCTGATCCTCGCTTTCGCGGCTCGTCGGCGGTCGCCTGTGTTCGCAGCGTTCAAGATGCCGTAACAGGATAGCTTCATGACATGGCACTTGCCATATCAGCGTCAGTCCAAGGGTTTCCGCGAGCTCTACGCACAAACGGTCCCGCTGGGCGTTTCGACCTCGCAAATCGTCGTCGAGTATTACGAATCTTCCGATGAATGGCGCCCGGCCCGATACCATGTCCCGGCGGAGCGCCTTGTGAGCGGACTCCACGATCGCCAAGGGATCCCCCCCATTAAGGACCTCCGCCCAAAGGTGATAGCCAGCGCCCTGCCCAAGCAGCTTTTGGAGGAGCGCAACATAACTTCGTTCGCTCTCGCCTTCACAGCCGACGAATACGCGCTTTCTCTGCGCAATCCTTGGAGGCACGACGCTTTCAACCTATCGTGGGCACGGCGCCGTAAGTGCCGCCCATATATTTGCGATAGAAATTGTCCATCCGCCGCACACCCTGTATGTCCTTCAAGCCATAGACGGACGTCGCCCCGTCGGCATCCTTGTCGCAAAAATAAATCTCTTCCTTCGACAAATCTTCCAGCACCGCGGCGTTCTGGCATGTCATCCACAGCTGCGCATGGAGTGGATTGCGTTCTTCCGAATAGAACCACCGCAAAATCTCAGGCAATACCGTCGGATGAATCGCGAGATCGAGTTCGTCCACGACGGCAATTCCGCCGGAATGCAAGGCTTGCATCAGGAAAGGATAGATCTGCAGAAACCGCCTCGTTCCATGACTCTCCAAGACGAGCGGGACTTCACGCGACAACCCTTCGTGCTGAAACGTGGCAACGGGTCCGCTATGCCCCTGCCCTATCAGCATCGAACGGATCCCAAGATCGATGCGCGGAAGATCGCGATTGAGCGCGTCAAGCAGATCCGGATTAGCCTGATAAAACTGGAGCATCACGCTCTCGTTCAACTGCACCTTCTCCATGAATATGTTGGAAAAGACCTTCTGAGCCGCCTGTTTCAAGGCCAGCGAAGGAGCATGGTCCAATTGCGCCAGCGTGGATACCACACTGGCGTTATCGCGCAGGATCTTCTTTAGTACGGATTTGTGGCCGGACAAACCGAACTCGGGACCCGCGGCCACGCCGCCGGAGTCATCCCGTTCGAACAAGCGAACCAGCCGCTTCGCCCGACTGGGCCAGAAGAAGAGTGATTCGGAAAGGACAGTCCGTCGCCCATCCCGGGACTGAAGCCGCAGCTCATACCGATATCTACATTGCGCCTTCGCGAGTTCAGCATCGTCGAAGGACTCCGGCCCGGCGAATTCAACAGCCAACCGAATAGGCATCTGCTGGGACGTTTCCTCCCAGAACGGCTCGAACGGCAGAGAATTACCGGCGCCGAACTGGAAGCTGTCCCTGACGAACCAGACAAGATATTGCAGCGACCGGAGCACCGTGGACTTACCCGCGGCGTTAGGGCCAAAAAAAGCAACGACTTTCGGGACGCGCCTTCCGGAGCCGGGCCATGTCTCGGCGTAGCGCTCGGGAAAATCCGACACTGCGGCCCCGACGTCCAGCTGTACCGACTGGGCGTCCCGGATCGACATAAAGTTCTCGATATCGAGGGTGTGGATCACGGCGATCTCCGCTAATGGAGACCATATTACGACAAAATTCCGTCGAAATCAGCCGCCCAGCGACAAAATCACCCGAACGAGCCTTTCAATGCAATATCTGGCTGAGAAACAGCCTGGTCCGCTCGTTCTGCGGATGATCGAAGAATTCGTCGGGGGTGTTCTGTTCGATGATCTCGCCGCGGTCCATGAAGATGACGCGGTCGGCGACCTTGCGGGCGAAGCCCATTTCGTGGGTCACGCAGAGCATGGTGACGCCGCTTTCTTCCGCAAGCTTGACCATCACGTCCAGCACTTCCTTGACCATTTCGGGGTCCAGGGCGGAGGTCGGTTCGTCGAACAGCATGATCTTGGGGCTCATGCACAGCGAACGCGCGATGGCCACGCGCTGTTGCTGGCCGCCCGACAACTGGCCGGGAAACTTGCTGGCCTGCTCGGGGATGCGCACGCGCTCCAGATACTTCAGCGCCGCGGCTTCCGCTTCGGCGCGCGGCTTTTTCAGTACCCACATCGGGCCCAGCGTCAGGTTTTCCAGTACCGTCAAATGCGGGAACAGATTGAAGTGCTGGAACACCATGCCGACATCGCGGCGGATGATCTCGATGTGCTTCAGGTCGTTGGTCAATTCAGTGCCGTTGACGACGATCTGGCCTTGCTGATGTTCTTCCAGGCGATTGATGCAGCGGATCAGCGTGGACTTGCCCGATCCCGACGGTCCGCAGATGACGATACGCTCGCCCGGCGCGACATCCAGGTTGATATTGCGCAGCACGTGGAACTGGCCATACCACTTGTTCACGTTCTGCATACGGATAATTGCGTCGGCCATGCGGGCGCTCCCTTGATCGCCGTCTTATCGTTGATAGCCCTTGGCCAGCCGGCGTTCCAGCGCCTGGCTGTACTTGGACATCGAGAAGCAGAAAATAAAGTAGATGAATGCGATGAACAGATAGGCTTCGACGCCGAACCCGCGCCAAGCCGCATCCGACAACGCCGCCTTGGCCGCCAGGGTCAGGTCGAAGATGCCGATGATGACCACCAGCGATGTGTCCTTGAACAGCGAAATGAAAATGCCGACCAGCGGCGGAATCACGATACGCAAGGCCTGCGGCAGGATGATCTTGCGCATCTGCTGCCAATAGGTCAGGCCCAGCGAGGCCGCGCCTTCGTACTGCCCCTTGGGTATCGCCTGCAGGCCGCCGCGCACCGTCTCGGCAATATAGGCCGCGGCGAACATGATGATGGCGATCTGCGCGCGCAGCAGCTTGTCGATGGTATAGCCTTCGGGCAGGAACAGCGGCAGCATGACCGACGACATGAACAGCAGGCTGATCAGCGGCACCCCGCGTATCAGTTCGATGTACACCACGCACAGCGCCTTGATCGCCGGCAATCGCGAGCGCCGGCCCAGCGCCAGCAGCACACCGATGGGAAAGGCGAAGGCAATGCCGAACGTCGCCAGTATCAGGGTCAGCGGCAGGCCGCCCCAGCGTCCGTTTTCGACATAGGTCAGGCCGAATATGCCGCCCCACATCAGCACGGCGACCACGGCCAGGCCCAGTACCCACAACAGCGCCAGCCTTGGTGTCCAGAAACGGCGGATGCCGCTGCATATGATGAGCGCGATCAGCACGACGGTGGCCAGCAGCGGACGCCACTGTTCGTCGTACGGATAGGTGCCGAACAGGATAAGCCTATGCTTTTCCCGGATGAAGGCCCAGCAGGCGCCGCCCGATGCGCGGCATTCCTGCGCGGTCGTCGCCGAAAAGTTCGCCTTGACCAGCAGCCATTCCACCAGGGCGGGAATGGCCAGCAACAGGAACCAGGCGATCAGCACCGTCAGCAGGATGTTCAGCGGCGAGGAAAACAGCCGCAGCCGCAGCCACCCCAGCCAGCCGGTCTGGACGGCCGGCGGCGGCAGGCTGTCCACGGCGGGCGAAGGCGCTCCAGCCGGCCCGCCCGGCTGCGCGGCAGGCAGGCCGTCCGATGTCGCTACATCGGCGCGGGTCGACGGTGGCTCGGCAGATGCATTCATTTCGAAATACCCGGGCGTTGCAGCCCTTCTCCATCGCAGACAAGGCGTTGCCCCATCGGGGATACCGCGGATCCGGCTCCGCCGGCCCGCTGGTATCGCCCCCTTGAGGGGGAAGCGCGCGGCGCTTCGGGGGTGGGCTTCATCTTTCCACCAGCGCAATGCGCTTGTTGTACCAATTCATCAGCACGGAAATCGACAAGCTGACCGTCAGGTACGCGGCCATGATGATGAGGATGCCTTCGATCGCCTGCCCGGTCTGGTTCAAAGTGGTATTCACCACCGACACGATGTCCGGAAACCCGATGGCGACGGCCAGCGAGCTGTTCTTCGTCAAATTCAAATACTGACTGGTCATCGGCGGAATGATCACGCGCAGCGCCTGCGGCAGCACGACCAGCCGCAGCACCAGGCCGCGCCGCAGTCCCAGCGAGCCCGCCGCTTCCCACTGCCCCACATTCACCGCCTGCACGCCCGAACGCACGACTTCGGCGACGAAGGCGGCCGTGTAGCTGACCAGCCCCGCCAGCAAGGCCGCGAATTCCGGCGTCAGCGTCATCCCGCCGGTAAAGTTGAAGCCGCGCAGTACAGGCACGTCCACGGCCAGCGGGGCGCCGCTGGCCAGCCACCCCAGCAGCGGCAGCCCGACGATCAGTGCCAGCGCCCAACGGGCCAGGGGAAAGATGCGGCCGGTGGCCTCGCGCCGCTTATTGCCCCAATGGGCCAGGGCCAGGATGGCGACGATCGCCAGTGCCAGGCCGGCCAGCATCCAGTCCACCGCGTCGCCCTGCAGCGTCGGCAGTTTCAGGCCCCGGTTCGAAATAAACACGCCGGGCAAGGGCTGGTGCGCCTGCCGCGGTCCCGGCATGTTCTCCGTAATCAAGGCATACCAGAAGAACAGCTGCAAGAGCAGCGGAATATTCCGCATGACCTCGACATAGAGCGACGCCAGCCTGGCCACCAGCCAGTTGCGCGACAGCCGCGCGATACCGATCACGGTGCCGAGCAGGGTGGCCAGCACGATGCCGATCACCGCCGCGCGCAGGGTATTCAGCAGCCCGACGACGATGGCGCGCCCATAGGTATCGGCCGGCGTATAGCTGATCGGCGTCTCGCCGATGGCGAAACCCGCTTCCCGGCCCAGAAAGCCGAAGCCGGTGGAAATATTGCGCGAGGCCAGGTTGTGCAGCGTGTTCGAAACCAGGAACCAGGCCAGCCACGCCACCGCCGCCAGGGCGACGACCTGATAGACGATGGCTCTTACGCCTGGATCGTTCCAGGACAACCTGCGGACAGGCGCCGCCGCCGGCGGCGCTTTGGAGTCGGGCGTCATGTCACCACCATACACCATGCATGCCATCCGGCCGCGACGTGGTGCCCGCGGGCGCGCGCGGCCGGCTTACGGACGATCAACGGATAGGCCAGCCGTACATCAAGCCGCCCTGCTTCCATTGCGCGTTCAGGCCGCGCGGCAGCTTCATCGGGCTGCCGCTGCCCAGATTGCGCTCGAAGCTTTCGCCGTAATTGCCCACCTGCTTGACGATGTTGTAGGCCCACTTGTCGTCGACGCCCAGGTTCTTGCCCATGCCGGGCGTAACGCCCAGGATGCGCTGCACGCTGGGATTGGTGCTTTTCAGCATGGCGTCGACGTTATCCGATTTGATGCCGTACTCCTCGGCTTCCAGCATGGCGTTCAGGGCCCAGCGCACCACGTTGAACCACTGCACATCGTCCTGGCGCACCATGGGCCCCAGCGGCTCCTTGGAAAAATCTTCCGGCAGGATGATGTACTTGTCCGGGTTTTCCAGCGTCGTGCGCGTGGATGCCAGCTGCGATTTGTCCGTGGTGAAGGCGTCGCAGCGTCCCGCCGAGAAAGCCCGCACGATCTCGTCGTACTTTTCGATGACGACCGGCTTGAACTCGATCTTGTTGCCACGGAACCAGTCGGCCAGGTTCAATTCGGTGGTGGTGCCGGGCTGCACACAGACGGTGGCGCCGTTCAACTCCTTGGCGCTCTTGACGCCCAGTTCCTTGGACACCATCACGCCCTGGCTGTCGTAGTAATTCACGCCGGTGCCGATCAGGCCCAGGGTGGTGTCGCGCGTCAAGGTCTCGGTGGTGTTGCGCGTCAGCACATCGACCTCGCCCGACTGCAGCGCGGTAAAGCGCTGCTGCGTGTTCAAGGGCGTCACCTTGAACTTGCTGGCGTCATTGAACATGGTGGCGGCGATGGCGCGGCACATGTCGATGTCCAGGCCCTTCCATTCGCCCTTGCTGTCGGCGGCCGAAAAGCCGGGCACGCCGGTGGACACGCCGCATTGGACGAAGCCTTTCTTTTTGACGTTGTCGAAAGTCGCGCCAGCGTAGGCGCTGCCGCACAACGTCAGCAACGCCGCGCCGATGGCAGCCGTTTTCCAGGTCTTCATGGTGGTCTCCATAACGAAGTGGACGGTAAGGCAGGCAGGGCCCGCCAGGACTGACCGCCGTTGATGCGGCGCATGGTAGCCCCCGAGAAAAACCAGGGACATGGGGGAAATCCCTGCGACCCGACCGCAGAATACCGGGGACGCATCATGCCATACAATGACTGCCGACCGGCCTGCGTACTATGGCGTAGTGCCGCGCGCCGCACGGTACTATTGCGGCTTCATCCGCCTATCCGCCATGATCGAATTCCAGCACGTATTCAAATCGTATGGACGCGGCCGCAACATCCTGGCCGACATCAACTTCCGCATTACCGCGGGCGAATTCGTCTTTGTGTCGGGTCCATCCGGCGCCGGCAAGTCGACTTTGCTGAAGCTGATCGGCGGCCTGGAACCGCCCAGCCGCGGATCCATCCAGGTGAACGGCCAGCGGCTGGACAAACTGCCGCAGCGAGCCCGTCCCTATCTGCGCCGGGCCGTCGGGGTAATCCTGCAGGATACCCACCTGCTTTACGACCGCAATGCCTTCGAAAACGTCATGCTGCCCCTGGCGGTCACCGGCCAGCCCCGGGATTCGGCCGCCGCCCGGGCCCGCGCCGCGCTGGATAAAGTCGGCCTGTCCGGCAAGGAAACCCTGAATCCCATCGAACTGTCCGGCGGCGAACAGCAACGCCTGGCCATCGCCCGCGCCATCGTCAACCGGCCGGCCATCCTGATCGCCGACGAGCCCACCGCCAACCTCGACCACGACAGCGCCCTGCGCATCATGAATGTGTTCCGCGACTTCAATCGTGTCGGCGTGACGACGCTGATCGCCTCCCATGACCAGGAACTGATGTCCCACTACGCCCAGCGGGTCCTGCGCATCGAACCCGGCCGTTTCGCCGACCTGTCCGCGGAGGCCCAGGCATGAACGCATGGCTGCGGCAACATCGCTACGCCCTGGGCATCACCCTGCGGCGCATGCTGGGGCAACCCTTCTCATCGCTGGCGAACCTGCTGGTGATGGCCCTGGCGCTGGCGCTGCCCGTGCTGGGCGCCGCCATCCTGGTATCGGTCCAGCCGGTGGCGCGCCAGCTTTCCGTGACGCCGGAATTGACGGTTTTCATGAAAATCGATGCGCCGGCCGGCGCCGCGCAGGCGGTGGCCGATCGCATCCGCAAGGATTATGGCGACGAGGTCCGCGAAGTCCGCACCGTAGGCCGCGACAGCGCGCTGGCCGCCTTGCGGCGCAATCCGACCTGGGCCGAAGCGCTGGCGGTCCTGCCCGGCAATCCGCTGCCGGACGCCGTCGTGGCGACGCTGCGCGACGGCGACGATCTGGCCGGCCGGGCGGCAAAACTGGCCCAGGCCTGGAAGGCCCTGGACCAGGTCGAACAGGTGCAGCTGGACAGCGACTGGGTTCAGCGCATGGAAGCCATGCTGCGATTCGCCCGCATCGGCCTGGTATTCCTGGCCGCCTGCGTGGCCGTGGTCGTGCTGGCCACGGTATTCAATACCGTCCGCATGCAGGCGCTGACCCAGCGCGAGGAAATCGCGGTGGCGCGGCTGGTGGGCGCGACGGAGTCCTTCGTGCGGCGTCCCTTCCTGTACCTGGGCGCGCTCTCCGGCGCCGTATCCGCCCTGCTGGGCATCGTGATCGCGACCGTGGCGCTGGCGCCACTAAACGAAGCCCTGGCCAGCCTGGCGCACAGCTACGGGGCCGATTTCGCCCTGCATCTGCCGGAAGCGCCCTGGCTGGTCGTGGCCGTCGTGGGGGCGGCGGCCCTGGCGGCGCTCTCCGCGCGCTGGTCAGTCACACGCAGTACCCGTTTTTAGCCCGCTTAATCGGGCAAATCGTACGGCGCGTTCCATGGAATAGTGGGAAGCATCAGCGCTTCGGCCACGGCTGAGCAGAAATAAATAGAAATTTCAGATAAATTTAGTAATATCGTTCCCATTCGTTCCGCCCTCCCTGGAAGCCCGCGACCCACCATGTCTGCCCGTGACGCCCGCGCGACGCGCCACTATTTTGATAGTGCCTTCAACTATCAGGCAGTCAAAGTGCTGCCCAACGAGTACTACGTCACGGGCGACGACCTGATGATCACGACGGTGCTCGGCTCCTGCGTCGCCGCCTGTATCCGCGACCCGCAGACCGGGGTGGGCGGCATGAACCATTTCATGCTGCCGGAAGGCGACAGCCAGTCGCCGGCCTCGGCCACCATGCGCTATGGCGCGTTCGCCATGGAAGTACTGATCAACGAAGTCCTGAAGGCGGGCGCCGCGCGCGAGCGGCTGCAGGCCAAGGTCTTCGGCGGCGGCGCGGTGCTGGAGGCCATGCAGCAGATGAACATCGGCGAGCGCAACGGCCAGTTCGTGCTGAACTACCTGGCCATGGAAAACATCCCGGTGCTGGCCCGCGACCTGGGCGATGTCTACGCCCGCCGCATCAGCTTCTTCCCGCGCGACGGCCGCGTCATGGTGCGCAAGATGACCACCAAGACCCGGGCCACGGAAATCATCGCCAAGCGCGAAGTCGCGGTGGTGGAGACGCTGAAGGAAAAGACCGTCTCCAAGCCCCGCGTCGAACTGTTCAACATGCCGCCGCGCGCGCGGCGCGCGACCGCGCCCTGAATTCCGCGCCAGGCGGCGGAAGCTGGCCGGCGCCAGCGCGCGCGGTCCGGCTGGCGAAGCACAGCCCCGTCTGCTCTTCATACCCGGCAAGGCTGCGGACCCGGCCGAATCCGTAAGGCGTGGCCTCCATGCCGGTCGGCCGCAGCCCGTCCACTCCCAGCAGCCGCCTTACCCGCGCACGGGCACGATCGTTGTGCTCTTCCCACGACACATCGATGTCGCCCCTGGTTCTGGCGGCCTCGGTGTGCTCCTGCCAGATCGCGACGCGGCCTTCGCAACCATAGCGATGCCAGGCAATCAGCCGATGCGGATAGAAGAAGTCATAGCCATGCGTATAGGCCCGCACCGCGATGGAGATTTCCTCGCCATAGAAGAACAGGTCCGGGTCGTGCCGCACTTCGGTCGCGAAGCTGCCATCCGCGAAACAGAAATGCGCGCTGTAGAAGCTGCCCGGGATGGGATGGTCATACTCCGACTCGCCGACATACCTGCCGGCGAACAGCACGATGCCGTCGGCATCGAACTCGCGGAAAAGCAACACCGAAGGAAGCATGACTCTTCCCTCGGGATCGTTATCCGCATCGAAGGCGGGCAGGTATGTCGTCAACGCCGGCTTGCGGCTTCCGCCGCGCAAGGATTCCAGCATTCCGATCGCAACATCGTCCCAGCCGCTGACGAAGCGATGATGCGAGTCCAGCTGCAAGGTATACGCCTCGCCTTCATAGCGCTGCTGCACCAGGTTGCGCGCCCAGCACACGCCGCGCGAACGCAACCGCGGCACGTCGATGAGTTCGACGACCGCTCCCGCGCGCCCGAGCCGCCGCACGGGCCAGGCGCCAGTGACATCCGCGTCCTCGCCGGCCTCCAGGACGAAGCCCTGGTCGAGGAAAGCTTCCAGCGTTTCGTCATCGCCGTGCTGCCAGCAGACCACGATGCGCAATGCACCGGGCCGTGACGATTGCTCGATCAGGTCCACCAGCGTTGGCACCAGCTGGGGATCGCGATAGCTCGCGACCTGCACGAAGATCCCTTTCGCCCTCACGTGAAGACGCCCTGTCGCAGCCACTTCGTGGCCAGCCATTTTTCGCCCGACATGACCGGCTGGCCGGCATGCAGGGTGTTCACATCCCTGTGCGCGTCCGGATAGCTGAAGAACAAGGCATTGCCGCGCTGCGGGCTGACGGTCACGCCTATCTCCGGAAAGCTCGTGCCCCCGCCGCCGCGCGGTTCGTTCAGGTACATCAGCACGCTGGCGACACGTTGCCCGCCGCGCTGGAGAACCAGCTGGGTGCCGGGCGACGCGGGTGGAAAGAAATCGAAGTGCGGCCGGTATTGGCCGCCTTCACGGTAATGCAGGATCTGCATGTCCTCGCCGCGCTCCACCGGCCAATTCACCAGGCGGGCGATGCGCGTCTCGATGCGCGCCACGAGTTCGGTTTCCCCGCGCCGGAAAAACATCCCATTGCTGGTCCGCACATCGTCGAGCACCCCATCGTTGCCCGTCTCCTGGTCGACCACGGTGGAAGGCCGCAGCCCGGACCGCGCCGCCTCGATCAAGGCGTCGCATTCCTCCGCCGACAGGAAATCCCCGAACAGCACGATCCGGGGATTCCGCATGGTGAGCAGCACGCGCACTTCGCGATCGCCCACATCGACACGTTGCGGCGCGCCGTCCAGCGCCGGCTCCGGAAAGCCCGCGTCGACCGTGAGCGCGAGTCCTCCGCCCTCGCCGCCGCGCACGTCGCCATCGACATCGGCGGCCGCGCCGGCCTCGTTCATTATTTCCATATCCGCCCGCCTCGCTGTGCGCGTATTTTGCCCACGGCAATCCGCGCGGCGCGAGACCCGCCGACATAATCTTTTGTATCGGCACGGTCACTGGATCGCGTGCCGGGCCGGGGCGGCAAGACAGGGAGAAGCCGCTAGGCGGCGCGGACGCTGTCCCGTACGTCCAGCTGCGCACCGCCCTCCAGCCGCTGCAGCAGCTCGCTACGCCTGGCATGGGCGCGCTCGACCGAGGCTTCCTTGATATGGCCATAGCCCCGGATCTCTTCCGGCAGGCTTGCCAAAGCCACGGCGATCTCCAGGTTGGTCCGGCTCAGGCGCGGCAGCAAGGATGCGATGGTGTCGCGATACTCGCTTATCAGCGCGCGTTCCGTGCGCCGCTCGTGGGTATAGCCGAACGCATCCAGCGGCGTGCCGCGTACGAAGCGCAGCCTGGCCAGCACGCCGAACGCCTTCATCATCCATGGCCCATAGGCGCGCTTGACCAGATGGCCTTCCGCGTTACGGCGCGAGAATGCCGGCGGGGCCAGGTGGAAATTGAGCTTCCAGTCGCCTTCGAACTGCTCGGCGACGCGGCGCATGAACTCGCCATCGCTGTACAGGCGCGCGACCTCGTACTCGTCCTTGTACGCCATCAGCTTGAAGAGGTTTTTCGCCACGGCCTGCGCCAGGCGCGCGGTGCCCGTGGCCGCCTGCTCGGCGGCCGCCACCTGGCCGACGAAATCGGCATAGCGGCGCGCATAGGCCTGGTTCTGGTAATCCGTCAGGAAACGTACCCGCCGGTCCACCAGCGCCGCCAGGTCCGCGGCCAAAGAATGCGATGTCGCGGCATCCCCGCCGCGCTGCGGGGCACCGCGGCGCAATTCGATGATCTCCGCGCCGCTACCCATGGCGCCGCTTGGGCTTCCGGCAAGGCCGGACGCATCGCGGGCGGCCGCTTCAGTCCTGGCGGCCGGGGCAATCAACTGCTGGACCGAAGCCAGGTCCTGCGCGGCGCGCCGGCCCCAGGCGAAGGCAGCCTTGTTGTTCTCCACCTGCGTGCCGTTCAATTCGATGGCGCGCAGCAGCGCGTCGCGGCCCAGCGGGATCCAGCCCTTCTGGTAGGCGTAACCCATCATCAGCGGGTTCGCATAGATCGCGTCGCCCAGCAGACCCACCGCCAATTCGGCGGCGTCGACCGTATCGACCTGCCCTGGCATGCACGCGGTATCGATATCGCGCTGCAGGCTGCCGGACGGCAGCCGCCAGTCCGGATTCGAGATAAAGGCCGCGGTAGGCGCCACATCGCTATTGAGCAGCAGGCGCGTGCGTTCCGGATGCATGCGGGCAATGGCGTCCTGACTGCTGGCCACGACCAGATCGCCCGCCAGCACCAGGTCGGCTTCCGCCATGGCGACGCGCGTGTTCAAAAGATGCCCCGGCGACCGCGCCAGGATCACGTGCGAGTGCACCGCGCCGCCCTTCTGCGCCAGACCCGCCATATCGAGGACCGAGCAGCCCTTGCCTTCCAGATGCGCGGCCATGCCCAGTAGCTGGCCTATGGTGACGACACCCGTCCCCCCCACGCCCGCGATAAAGACGCCGTAGGGTCGCTCCAGTGTGGGCATATCCGGTTCGGGCAGCATCGCGTCGATGGCCTCCTGGCTACCTATGCCCTTGGGCTTGCGCAGCTTGCCGCCCTCGACCGTGACGAAACTGGGGCAGAAGCCGTTCAGGCAGGAGAAGTCCTTGTTGCAGCTGGACTGGTTGATCGTGCGCTTGCGGCCGAATTCCGTCTCCAGCGGTTCGACCGAAAGGCAGTTGGATTTATCCGAGCAATCGCCGCAGCCCTCGCAGACGCGGTCGTTGATGACGACGCGCCGGGCGGGGTCCGGATAGGCGTTGTGCTTGCGGCGGCGGCGCTTTTCCGTGGCGCAGGTCTGGTCGTAGATCAGGATGGAAACGCCGGGATACTCGCGCAGTTCGCGCTGCACGCGGTCGAGCTCATCGCGATGAAGGACCGGGACGCCGGGCGCCATGCCGTCGATGCCCTTGTATTTGTGCGGCTCGTCCGTCACCACGACGATTTTCTCAATGCCTTCGGCCGCCAGCTGGCGGGTGATCATCGGCACGCTGATCGGTCCGTCCACAGGCTGGCCGCCGGTCATCGCCACGGCATCGTTGAACAGGATCTTGTAGGTGATGGGTGTCTTTGCCGCCACCGCGGCGCGGATGGCCAGCAGCCCGGAATGGTAGTAGGTGCCATCGCCCAGATTGGCGAACACGTGCTTTTCGTCGGTGAACGGCGCGTGTCC
This sequence comes from Bordetella sputigena, assembly GCF_965137885.1. NCBI lineage: Bacteria > Pseudomonadati > Pseudomonadota > Betaproteobacteria > Burkholderiales > Alcaligenaceae > Bordetella > Bordetella sputigena. Next base: position 657,413 of record NZ_CBCSCA010000001.1, on the reverse strand, counting down.
GATCCAGGGCACCCCTTCGCCGCCCATGTGGGTGAATAGGTCGGTGTGGCGGCCCATCCAGCGCACCATGTAATGGCAGCCGATGCCGGCCATGCCGCGCGAGCCCTCGGGCACGCGCGTCGAGGTGTTGTGCGGACAGCCGGAGCAGAACCAGGGCTTGCGCTCGGCCACCACGCGCGGACGCGATAGCGCGCGCTCGCGCGCTTCGATGAAGGCCAGGCGCGCTTGAATGCCGGCGCGCACGTCGGCGGGCAGCTCGAACTTCAACAGGCGCGCGCCGATGGCCTTGGCGACGATGGCCGGCGAAAACTCATAATGCGCCGGCAATAGCCAGTTGCCCTGCGGCACCGCCCATTCGCCGCCATCCTTGTCGTCGAACTTGCCGACCACGCGGGGAATCTTCTTGCCGCTGCCTATCCAGCCGAACAGTTCTTCCTTCAGCTGGTATTCCAGCACCTGGCGCTTTTCCTCGACCACCAGGATTTCGTCCAGGCCTTCGGCGAAACGCTGCATGCCGGTGGCTTCCAGCGGCCATACCATGCCGACCTTGAACAGGCGCACGCCAATGCGGCGGCAGGTGTCGTCGTCCAGCCCCAGGTCCGATAGCGCCTGGCGCGTGTCCAGATAGGCCTTGCCGGACGTCATGATGCCGAAGCGCGCCGATTCCGCCGGCACGTGCCATAGCTCGCGATTCAGGCCGTTGGCCCGCGCATAGGCCAGCGCCGCATACAGTTTGTAGTCCAGCAGGCGCGCTTCCTGCTCCAGGGGCGTATCCGGCATACGGATGTTCAAGCCGTCCGCGGGCATCTTGAAATCAGCCGGCAGGACGATGCCGACGCGCTCGGGGTCGACCTCGACGGAAGCGGAGACTTCCACGATGTCGGTGATGCACTTCATGCCGACCCACACCCCCGCATAGCGGCTCATGGCCCAGCCGTGCAGGCCGTAGTCCAGGACTTCCTGCACCGTGGAGGGAAACAGCACCGGGATCAGGCAGGCCTTGAGCAGGTGGTCGCTCTGATGCGGCAGCGTCGACGACTTGGCCGGATGATCGTCGCCGGCCACGACCAGCACGCCGCCGCGGCGCGAGGTCCCCGCGGCATTGGCATGCTTGAACACATCGCCGCACCGGTCCACGCCCGGCCCCTTGCCGTACCACATGCCGAACACGCCGTCGTAGCGGGCGCCGGGGAACAGATTGACCTGCTGGCTGCCCCACACCGCGGTGGCGGCCAGGTCTTCGTTCAAGCCGGGCTGGAAAACGACGTGGTGGGCTTCCAGGTACTTGGCGGCCTTCCACATATTCAGGTCCACCCCGCCCAGCGGCGAACCGCGATAGCCGGATATGAAACCCGCCGTGTTCAGGCCGGCCCGCAGATCGCGCGTGCGCTGCATCATGGGCAGGCGCACCAGGGCATGGATGCCACTCATCCAGGCACGGCCGCTTTCGAGGGAATATTTATCGTCCAGCCGGACGGCGTCGAGCGCGGCGCGTTGCGCCGGCGTAAGGGGGGCGTTCATGCGGTCTCCGTTTGTTTTGGATGGTCCACGCCGGCGGGTCGATTGTCTCTTGTGGAGGCTTGCCGGCCGGCATAAACAGTGAACCAGGCTTTTGCTTCCTGCCTGTACCGGTCTTTTACTCCTGGCGCGGAAGCGGCGCAATCGGTGTTCCCGCCAGGATGCGGGGCGGCCCGCGCTCGAGCCGAGTCATTCGGACGCTCGCCCATGCCGGAATGCAATAATCGCGTATGGACTTTGCAACCCGTATTGCGACTTGGCAACAACGCCATGGCCGCCATGATCTGCCGTGGCAGAACACCCGGGATCCGTATCGCATCTGGCTGTCGGAAATCATGCTGCAGCAGACCCAGGTAAGCACGGTCATCCCCTACTACCAACGCTTCCTGGAACGCTTTCCCGACCTGCGCGCGCTGGCCGCGGCCGACCAGGAAGACGTGATGCCTTATTGGGCGGGACTGGGTTACTACGCCCGCGCCCGCAACCTGCATCGCTGCGCGCAGGAAATCGTGCGCGACTGGAGTGGCCGGTTCCCGCCCGACGCCGCCGCCATCGCCACCTTGCCAGGCATAGGCCGCTCCACCGCGGCCGCCATCGCGGCATTCGCCTATGGCGAGCGTTCGCCGATCATGGACGGCAACGTCAAGCGCGTGTTCGCGCGCCATTTCGGCATTGCCGGCGACCCCGCGCGGCGCGAGACGGAGATCCGGCTATGGGGCCTGGCGGACGCGCAACTGGCGGACGGCGCCGGCCACGAGGTCGACATGGGCGCCTATACCCAGGGCTTGATGGACCTGGGCGCCACCCTGTGCGTGCGAGGCAGGCCCTCGTGCGACCGCTGTCCCGTCGCGGAGACCTGTATCGCGCGGCGAGAGGGGCGGCAGGCCGAGCTCCCCACGCCCAAAACGCGCAAGGCGTCGCCGGAGCGACGCACCGGCATGCTGGTCCTGCAGCACGAAGGCCGGATATTGCTGCAACGGCGTCCGTCGCCCGGCATCTGGGGCGGGCTGTGGAGCCTGCCGGAATTCGATGCGGCCCTGGATGCGGCGTCGGCTTGCCGCGAGCTGGGCGCGACCCCGGCCGCGATCTTCGAGCTCGCGGCGTTCGCCCATACGTTCACGCACTTCCGCCTGCATGTGCGGCCCTGGTACGTCGTCCTGGCGCAAGCCCCCGACATGGCCGGCAAGCCGTGGCAATGGGTGGATGCGGCCGGCTCGGCGGCGGTGGCCCTGCCGGCGCCGGTGCGCAAATTGATCGACGGACTGTTCGCGGACGGCTTGCCGGAAGACCTCATGGCGCCGGCGGCGTAGGCCGGCATTCGTCGCGCAGCGGGCCAGCGCAAAACCGCGCGGGCGCGCGGCCGCCCCCGGCCGCATCCCCCGCTAAGTCTTGACCGAACGATGCCGATTGACGCTCATCAGCATCCCGCAGGCGACGCCCACCGTCAGCAAGGCGGTCCCGCCATAGCTCATGAAGGGCAGCGGCACCCCCACCACGGGCAGGATGCCGGTCACCATGCCGATATTCACGAACACGTAGATAAAGAACATCATCGTCAGCGAGCCGCACAATAATCGCCCGAACTGCGAGGTCGCGCGCGTGGCGATGGTCAGGCCGCGGGCGATCAGCAGGCCATACAGCACCAGGATCAACACCCCGCCATACAGGCCGAACTCCTCCGCATAAACCGCGAAGATGAAGTCGGTCGTACGTTCCGGGATGAAGTCCAGATGCGTCTGGGTGCCTTTCATGTAACCCTTGCCGTACAGGCCTCCGGAGCCCACGGCGATCATGGATTGGATCGTATGAAAGCCCTTGCCCAGGGGGTCCGTGCTGGGATCCAGCAGGGTGCAGACACGGTGCTTCTGGTAGTCGTGCAGCACCACCCAGTCGACTTCGGGCTGGCAAAGCTGGCCTTCGTAGCTGACCAGCGTTCCGATGCCGATGACCCCCGCCACCACCACGGGTATCAGCAGCTTGAACGACAGGCCGGCAAAATAGATGACGCAGAACCCGGCGCCGAAGACTAGCAGCGCCGTGCCCAGGTCGGGCTGGCGCACGATAAGCAGGAAAGGCACGCCCAGCAGCAGCCCGGCGAACAGGAAGTCGCGTATGCGCACCTGGCCTTCGTGCCGCTGGAAGTACCAGGCCAGCATCAAGGGCAGCGCGATCTTCATCATCTCCGAAGGCTGGATGCGCGTGACGCCCAGGTTCAGCCAGCGCGTCGCGCCTTTGCTGGTCTCGCCGAAAAGCTCCACCGCCAGCAGCAGCGCCACGCCCAGCACATAGGCCGGCGGGGCCAGTTTCATCAGCCATTTGGGCGGAAGCAGCGCCACCGCCCACATGGCGAAAAACGCGATGACGAAGTTGCGCGACTGGTCGGCGAAGCGCCAGTCCGTGCTGCCCACCGCCGAGTGCATCACCGTCAGTCCCAGGGCGGCCAACAGGACCAGGATGCATAGCAGCGGCCAGTCGAATGCCGTCACCACACGCAGCAGGATCAGGGCCAGGCGCTTCATCGATCGGTCCCCGTCGGGGTGGCGTCGGTGCGGACCGCGACCACCGGCTGGCGCGGCGGCGCGTCGGCCTTGTTCCGCGCGGCGTCCGGCCGGCGCGGCGGCGTATCGGGTTGATTGCCGCCCACGTCCCGCCGGCGCGGCGGCGTGTCGGGCTGATTGGCGGCGACGCTGGGCGGCGCCGGGGTCGGCGGCGGGGCGGCGCGCCCGCCCTGCGCGGCGCGAGGCGCCGGCGTGGCGCCCGCCGCGGCGGGTTCGTTCGCGGCAACGCTGGGCTGCTTGGGTGGCATATCGGGTTGATCCTGGGTCAGCCAGGCATCGAACACCTTGCGGGCGATGGGCGCGGCCGCGCTGGCGCCCCAGCCGGCGTTCTCCACGATCAGGGCCACGGCTATGCGCGGATGGTCGACCGGCGCGAATCCCATGAACAAGGCATGGTCGCGCAGCCGTTCATCGACGGCGCTGGCGTGATAGCGCGCGCCGCGCAGGCTATACACCTGCGCGGTGCCGGTCTTGCCCGCGGCCTGGTAGGCCGCGCCGCGAAAGGCCTGCCGCGCCGTACCCACGCGCACCACGTCCGCCATGGCGTTCTTCACCACGTCCAGATTGACCTGGTGCAGCGGTATCTGGTAGTTCGGAGAACTGGGCGTCGTGACGAATAGACCCGTGCGCGGGTCTTCCACCGAATGCACCAGATGGGGCTTGCGATACAGCCCATTGTTGGCCAGCGTCGCGGTGGCTTGCGCCAGCTGCAGGATGGTGAAGGCGTTGTACCCCTGCCCCACCGCCACCGACACCGACTCGCCGGCATACCAGCGCTGCTTGTCCTTGTCCTTGTAGGCGCTGCGCTTCCAGGCCGTGGACGGCAGCACGCCGCGCTTTTCCCCGTCCAGGTCGATGCCGGTGATCTGGCCGAACCCGAACTGCTTGGTGAAATCGTGCAAAGCATCCACGCCGATTTCCGGGCCCAGCGAAAAGAAGTAGGTATCCGACGACACCACCAGGGCCTTGTGCATATCGGTCGGGCCGAAGACCGCGCCCGCGGCGTTGCGGAACTTCTGCCCGCCGAATTCAAAATAGCCGGGATCCGGTATGCGATCCGTCGCCCGGCGCTTGCCGAGTTCCAGCGCGGCCAGCGCGACGAAGGGCTTGTAGGTGGACCCGATGGGATAGGTGCCGTAGATGGGCCGGTTGATCAGCGGATGATCCGGCGATTCGTTCAGCATGCGCCAGTTGTCGACGTCGATCCCGTCGACGAACAGATTGGGATCGTACGAAGGCTGCGACACGAAGGCCAGGACCTCTCCCGTGTCGGGGTCGATCGCCACCAGGGCGCCGCGCTGGTCGCCGAAGGCTTCCTCGGCCACCTTCTCCAGGCGCATGTCGATGGACAGCTTGATGTCCGAACCGGGCACCGGATCGATGCGCCGCAAGGTGCGCACGGGACGCCCGCCGGCCGTGACTTCCACTTCCTCCAGCCCGGTGCGGCCGTGCAGTTGCGTCTCCCAGCTTTTCTCTATGCCTTTCTTGCCGATGACGTCGGTGCCGCGGTAGTTGCCCAGCTGGCCGCTGGCTTCCAGCTCCTCGATATCGCCGTCGGAGATCCGGCCGATGTAGCCGACCACGTGCGCCGCGGCCTTGCCCTCGGGATATTCGCGCACCCAGCGGGCGCGCAGCTCCACGCCCGGAAACTGGAAGGCATGCGCGGCGAACCAGGCGGCCTCGGTGTCGTTCAGGTTGTCGCGCAGCGTCAGGGTGGCGTAGCGGCTGTTTTCGGCGATGCGCCGCTTGAGCCGGCGCTGGTCGGTGGGGCTCAGGTAGACCACCGGGGTCAGGGCCTTGAATAGCGCATCGATATTGCCCACCTGCGCGGGAACGATCTCCAGCGTATAGGTGCGGTAGTTACGCGCCAGCACGACGCCATTGCGGTCCAGGATTTCGCCGCGGCGCGGCGGGATGGGCACCACGGCGATCCGGTTGCGGTCGGCGCGCTCGGACAGACCTTCATAGCGGTCCACCTGCAGCATCCAGAAACGCCCCACCAGCAGGCCGAAGCACAGCAAGGCGGCGACGCCGCCCACCCAGGCTCGCAACCTGAAGCGCTGTTTCTGCTGCGCGCCGGTCTTTTTGAATTCAAACATGTCGGAAAAAACGATCAGACCGATGCCGACTCGGCATCGTCGGCGCCGCGCGTCGGCAGGTGCAGCAGCCAGCCCGCGACAGGCCACAAGGCGGCGGTAATGGCGGCGCCCACGGCCCAGTCCCAGCCCGGCCATTTGCCGGCTATCCACGCCTTGATCAAGATGGTCACCAGCCGCGCCACCAGGAAGATGGGCAGCATGTGCATGGCCTGGCTCAATAAATCGAAGCGCTGCAGGCGGCGATGAAGGATGACGGCGCCATAGGCGACCAGGGTATAGGACAGCGCATTGCCGCCCAGCACGCCGGCGTCATGCACGTCCATCAGCAGGCCGAACACGAAGGCGGTCACCATGCCGATGCGCCGCGGTTCGTGCACGCACCAGAAGGCGATGACCAGGATCAGAATGTCGGGCGCCTGCTCCCACAGCCGCCACGGCAGCAGGGAGACCAGCCACACCAGGAGCACCGAGCCCCACACCATGACGGCATGCGCCGGGCGCGCCACCCGTTCGGGCTCCACCGTCCTGCGCGGGCGCAGCGCCGCGCCGTGGGATTCACTCCGGTTTATCGGACTCACTGGAGTCGGCCTCCTGGCGGTTGACTTCGGCGCGCTTGACGTCGACCTGCAGAACGAGGAAATGGCGGTACCGCTCGGGATGGGCCAGCGGCTCGCACAGGGCGCGGGCGAACCCGGATGCGGTATCGCGCTCCACCTTGGTGACCTTGGCGACCGGCAGGCCCGCGGGGAACAGCCCGCCCACACCGCTGGTGATAATAGTATCGCCCTCTTTGATGTCGGCATTCGCGGCAAGATAACGCACTTCCATCTTGCCCGGCTGGTTGCCGCCAAAGGCGATCAAGCGCAAGCCATTGCGCAGGATCTGCACGGGTATGGACACCTGCTCGTCGGTGACCAGGGCGGCCTCGGCGGTCATGGGCGTCACCCGCACGATCTGCCCCACCACGCCGCCTTCGTCGATGACCGGCATGCCCGGGGCCAGGCCCTGGCTGCTACCCTTGTTGAAAACCAGCCGTTGATTGAAGGCGTTGGGCGGCTCGTACAGCACCTCCACCACCACCGCCTGTTGCGCCAGGGTGTCCGTCACGCCCAGCAGGCGGCGCAGCTGGGCGTTCTCGGCGGCCATCTGCGCGGCATGCGTGGCCACCTGCGCCAGTTCGATGCGCTGGCGCTGCAGCGCTTCGTTTTCCGTGCGAACCAGGTTGGCGGCGTTGTACCACTCGTTGACCTGCTGGACGATATCGCGCGGCAGCAGGACGGCGCGCTGGAACGGATACAGCGCAACGGAGACGCCGCGCCGCACGGGTTCGAGGACGCGCCACTGCGAGTCGCCCACCAATAGCGCCAGGGCCAGAACGACCAGGATCGCCAGCTTCGCCTCGGCGGGCAGGCCGTGTCGGAACAGCCGCGGTGTGGTGGCGTTAAGTTGGGGCATGGATACTCACGGGCGTAAGGGCCCGGTGCCGGCCGCCCACCCGTAGCCGCCTTGTTCCAGCGGCCGCGGCCAGGCGCAAGGATCAATCGTTGATGAAAATGGCGCCGAGCTTTTCCAGATGCTCGAGCGCTTCGCCGCAGCCCCGCACCACGCAGGTCAGCGGGTCGTCCGCCACCACTACGGGCAGGCCGGTTTCTTCCTGCAGCAGGCGGTCCAGATCGCGCAACAGCGCGCCGCCGCCGGTCAGCGCAATGCCCTTGTCGGTAATATCCGCCCCCAGTTCCGGCGGCGTTTGTTCCAGGGCTATTTTCACCGCCGACACGATCTGGTTCAGCGGATCGGTCAGCGACTCCAGGATTTCATTGGACGATACCGTGAAACTGCGCGGCACGCCTTCGGCCAGGTTGCGGCCCTTGACTTCGATTTCGCGGACTTCCGAACCGGGGAAGGCGGAACCGATCTGCTTCTTGATCAGTTCGGCGGTCGGTTCGCCGATCAGCATGCCGTAGTTGCGGCGGATGTAGTTGACGATGGCCTCGTCGAACTTGTCGCCGCCGACACGGACCGAACCCTTGTACACCATGCCGCCCAGCGAGATGACCGCGACTTCGGTCGTGCCGCCGCCGATGTCCACCACCATGGAGCCGCTGGCGTCGGAAACCGCCAGGCCGGCGCCGATGGCGGCCGCCATGGGTTCCTCGATCAGGTACACATGGGATGCGCCCGCGCCCAACGCGGATTCGCGGATGGCGCGGCGCTCGACCTGGGTGGAGCCGCAGGGTACGCAGACGATGATGCGCGGGCTGGGAGCCAGCATGTTGCGCGGGTGCACCATGCGGATGAACTGCTTGAGCATTTGCTCGGTTACCGTGAAGTCGGCGATCACGCCGTCCTTCATCGGGCGTATGGCTTCGATATTGCCGGGCACGCGGCCCAGCATCTGTTTGGCTTCATGGCCCACGGCCTGGATGATTTTCTTGCCGTTGGGGCCGCCTTCGTGGCGGATCGCGACTACGGATGGCTCATCCAGCACGATGCCTTTGCCGCGAACGTAGATCAGCGTATTGGCCGTGCCGAGATCGATCGCCATATCGCTGGAAAAATAACTACGCAGGAATCCGAACATGGATATAGGCTCAGCTAGATCAGGAATTTGGGACGTGACTGCGACCGGACGCCAGCCTGGAACGGCGCGCCTGCGGGTGCAGCGATTAAACCGTGAATGATAACTTATAATTTCAGGGGAAATAGACCGCAATTCCCGGCTATTCCAAGCTTTGTAACTACTGCTGGCCTGTCATGTAACGGCTCCTCCAGCGGCTCCACACTTTTTACACTCCCATGGCGCTAAACGAAGAAGACGTGGCCCGCATTGCCCGGCTGGCCAGAATCGAGCTCACCCCGGAACGGCGCGCGCACGCGCTGCGCGAGCTCAACGGCATGCTGCACATCATCGAGCGCCTGCAACAGGAAGACACCAAGGGCGTCGAGCCCATGGCCCATCCCCTGTCGGCGCTGGACGAGGTTGAACTGCGCCTGCGCGAGGACCGCGTCACGGAATCGGGCTCGGAAAGCGAACGCGCGGCCCTGATGCGCAACGCCCCCGAAGCGCAGGACGGCTTGTTCCTGGTCCCCAAGGTGTTGGAGTAAGCATGACCAAACCCGCCCTGCACACCCAATTCGCCGATATCGCGGCCCTGCGGCAGGCCCTGGACCGGCGCGAGGTCAGCGCCGTGGAACTGGCGTCCAGCGCCCTGGACGCCGCCCGGTCGGCGTCCGCGCTGAACGCCTTCCTGCACATCGACGCCGAACTGACCCTGGAACAGGCGCGCGCCGCCGACGCCGCCCTGGCGTCGGGCACGGCCGGCCCGCTGACGGGCATCCCCATCGCGCACAAGGACGCCTTCGTGACGCGCGGCTGGCGCACCACGGCCGGCAGCCGCATGCTGGACCGCTACGTCAGCCCCTTCGACGCCACCGTGGTAGAGCGCCTGCAACAGGCCGGCGCCGTTTCCATCGGCAAACTGAACTGCGATGAATTCGCCATGGGGTCGGGCAACGAGAACTCCGCCTTTGGCGCGGTGCGCAACCCCTGGGATACGGATGCCGTGCCCGGCGGTTCGTCCGGCGGTTCGGCGGCCGCCGTGGCGGCCCGCCTGGTTGCCGCGGCCACCGGCACCGACACCGGCGGGTCGGTGCGTCAACCGGCCGCGCTGTGCGGCGTGACCGGCATCAAGCCCACGTACGGCACGGTATCGCGCTTCGGCATCGTGGCGTTCGGCTCCAGCCTGGACCAGGCGGGTCCGCTGGCCGCCAGCAGCCGCGATGCCTTGGCCCTGCTGGACGTCATGGCGGGCTTCGATCCGCGCGACGCCACCAGCGTCGAGCGCTGCGGCAAGGACGCCAACGAACCCGGGCGCGTGCGACGCGACTTCGACGCCGCCCAGGCGGCGTACGAGGCCGCCGGCGCCAAGCCGCTGGCCGGCCTGCGCATCGGCGTGCCGGCCGAGTACCTGGGCGATGGCCTGGCCGACGAAGTGCGTGCCGCGGTGGAAGCGGCGCTGGCGCAATTCGAAGCGCTGGGCGCGCGGCGCGTGGAAATTTCGCTGCCGCGCACCGAACTGGCGATTCCCGCGTATTACGTCATCGCGCCGGCCGAGGCATCCAGCAACCTGGCCCGCTACGACGGCGTGCGCTACGGCCATCGCGCCGCGCAATACGGCGACCTGACCGAAATGATCAGCCGTTCGCGGGCCGAAGGGTTCGGCGATGAAGTACGGCGCCGCATCCTGATCGGCACCTATGTGCTGTCGCACGGCTATTACGACGCTTACTACCTGCAGGCGCAGCGCCTGCGCCGCCTGATCGCGCGGGACTTCCAGAACGCCCTGTCGCAATGCGACGTCATCATGGGTCCGGTGGCGCCGACGGTCGCCAAGAATATCGGCGAAAACCGCGATGATCCGACGGCGGACTGGCTGGCCGACGTCTACACGCTGGGCGTCAGTCTGGCGGGGTTGCCGGCTATGTCGGTGCCCTGCGGGTTCGGCGCCGGCGCGCATGCGCGTCGCCCCGTGGGCTTGCAGATCATCGGCAACTATTTCGACGAAGGCCGCCTGCTGGCGATCGCCGACCGCTACCAAGCCGTAACGGATTGGCACCGTCGCGTGCCTGAGACGAGTAATGGACAACTGACATGAACTGGGAAATCGTCATCGGCCTGGAAACGCATACCCAGCTTTCCACCGAATCGAAAATCTTTTCGGGCAGCAGCACGCGTTTCGGCGCGGCGCCCAATACGCAGGCGAACCTGGTCGACCTGGCCTTGCCGGGCAGCCTGCCGGTGATGAACCGTGCCGCGGCCGAACGCGCCATCCGCTTCGGGCTGGCGGTGGGCGGCCAGATCGCGCCGCGCTCGATTTTCGCGCGCAAGAATTACTTTTATCCCGATCTGCCCAAGGGCTACCAGATCAGCCAGTACGAGATCCCCGTCGTCAGCGGCGGCTCGATTTCGTTCTTCGTCGGCGAAACGGCCAAGACGGTGCAATTGACGCGCGCGCATCTGGAAGAAGACGCCGGCAAGTCGCTGCACGACGAGTTCCACCTGGCCAACGGCGCGCCGGCCAGCGGCATCGACCTGAACCGCGCGGGCACGCCCCTGCTGGAGATCGTCAGCGAACCGGAAATGCGCTCGACCGCCGAAGCCGTCGCCTACGCCCGCGCGCTGCACAGCCTGGTGGTGTGGCTGGGCATCTGCGACGGCAATATGCAGGAAGGCTCGTTCCGCTGCGACGCCAACGTTTCGGTGCGGCCGATGGGGCAGAAGGAATTCGGCACGCGCACGGAGATCAAGAACGTCAACTCTTTCCGCTTCCTGGAACGGGCCATCGTCTACGAGGCGCGGCGCCAGATCGAACTGATCGAGGACGGCGGCACGGTGGTGCAGGAAACGCGCCTGTACGACGCGGACCGCGATGAAACGCGCAGCATGCGCAGCAAGGAAGACGCGCACGACTATCGCTATTTCCCCGATCCGGACCTGCCGCCGCTGGTGATTTCGTCGGCCTGGGTGGACGAGGTGCGCGCGACCATGCCGGAGCTGCCGGCGGACAAGCGCGCCCGCTTCGAAACGCAATATGGCCTTTCCGCCTACGATGCGGCGCAATTGACCACCAGCCGCGATATGGCGGACTACTTCGAAGCGGTCGCGCGCGCGTTGCCGGAAGGCCAGGCCAAGCAGGCAGCCAACTGGGTGATGGGCGAGCTGGCCGCCGCGCTCAATCGCTCGGAAATCGAAGTCGCCGCATCGCCGGTCGCCGCGCCCGCCCTGGCCGCGCTGATCGCGCGCATCCTGGATGGCACGATTTCGAACAAGATCGCCCGTGAAGTCTTCGCGGGGATGTGGGCGGGCGAGCAAGGCGGCCAGCCCGATGCCATCATCGAAGCGCGCGGCCTGCAGCAGATCAGCGATAGCGGCGCGATAGGCGCGATGATCGACGAGGTGCTGGCGGCCAACCCGGCCATCGTCGAGGAGTACCGGGCGGGCAAGCAGAAGGCCTTCAATTCCCTGGTGGGCCAGATCATGAAGGCCGCCAAGGGCAAGGCGAACCCGCAGCAGGTCAATGAACTGCTGAAGCAGAAACTGGGATAGCGGGCGCTATTCCGAGGCGCCCGCGGCGGGCGGCGTCGCGCGGGCGACGCCCGGCCTCCCGGTATCCGGCCGCGGCCGGCGCCGCCGCGCGCACGGCGCTTCGACCACCGGCGCCGGCGATCAGCCGGTCACGCCGTACTTCTGCCGGTACGCGAGCACCGCCTGCCGGTGCTCGCCGAATTCCGGCGCGTTTTCCAGCAAGGCCAGGATGTCGGTCAGCGACGCGATGCTGACCACCGGAATACCGTAGGTACGGGCCACGTCCTGCACCGCGGAATGCGCCGACAGGGCGTCATCCGGACCGGCGCGCTCCATGCGATCCAGCGCGATCAGCACCGCCGCGGGCTCCGCGCCGGCGGCACGGATGATGTCCACCGATTCACGCACCGACGTGCCGGCGGTGATGACATCGTCGATGATGACCACCTTGCCCTTGAGCGGCGCGCCGACCAGCGTCCCGCCTTCGCCATGGTCCTTGGCTTCCTTGCGGTTGTAGGCGAACGGCATGGCGCGCCCGCCGCCGCGCGGATCGGCCGCCAGCGCCATGGCCGTGGCCGTCGCCAGCGGGATGCCTTTGTACGCCGGCCCGAACAGCATATCGAAGGACAGCCCGGAATCCAGCAATGCGCCCGCGTAGAACGAGCCCAACCGGTTCATCGACGCGCCGTCGCTGAACAATCCGGCATTGAAAAAATACGGGCTGATGCGCCCCGACTTGACCTTGAAGCTGCCGAAGCGCAGCACGCCCTGGTCAAGAGCGAAACGGACGAATTCGACGGATGGAGCGGCGGAAGCGGTCATACGGTCACCGGGGAAACGAAGGGATAACTGGGCAAAGCGGAATTATGCCTGCTCCGCCCGCCTTCGTGCCCGGCCGCCGCGCCGCGCACGCGCGCCGGCATTTCTAGTACCCTAGCGGCCATCGCGCAATCGACAGACAGCCATGCTCCGCATCATCTCCGCCAATCTGAACGGCATCCGGTCCGCCGCCAACAAGGGCTTTTTCCCCTGGGTCGCCAAGCAGAACGCCGACTTCATCTGCCTGCAGGAACTCAAGGCCCAGGCCGCCGACATGACCCTGGAAATGCTCAACCCGCCGGGGTTGTGCGGGTATTTCCACTATGCCGAGAAAAAGGGCTATAGCGGCGTGGGCGTCTATGCCCGCACGCAGCCGCTGCAGGTCATCGAAGGCCTGGGCGTACCCGAGATCGATGCCGAAGGCCGGTATATCGAACTGGTCTACGACCGCCACTCCATCATCTCGGTCTATCTGCCGTCCGGATCCAGCGGCGAACACCGGCAGACCGCCAAGTTCGCGTTCATGGAGCATTTCTACAGCCATCTGGCCACGCTGGTGAAATGCGGCCGGCAAGTCGTTCTGTGCGGCGACTGGAATATCGCGCACAACGAGATCGACCTGAAGAACTGGAAAGGCAATATGAAGAACAGCGGCTTCCTGCCGGAAGAGCGCGCCTGGCTGACCAAGGTATTCGCCGACCTGGGCTGGACCGACGTTTATCGCCGCCTGCATCCGGAAACGACGGGCGAGGCCTATACCTGGTGGAGCAACCGCGGCCAGGCCTGGGCCAAGAACGTGGGCTGGCGCATCGATTACCAGATCGCCACGCCGGAGATCGCCGCCACGGCCACGACCGCGGCGATCTACAAGGACGAGCGCTTCAGCGACCATGCGCCGCTGACCATCGACTACGACACCTCGCTGTAGGGACGCCGGCCTGCCCGTCAGCCTGACCGGACTAGCGGCGGGGCTGCCGCACCACCAGGACGTCGCACGGCGCTTTCTCTATCAACGCGTCCGCCACGCTGCCGATTGCCGTGCGGATCAAGCCGGTGCTGCCGTGCGTGCCCGTGACCAGCAAATCGCAATCGGTTTGTTCGGCGTAGGCGAGCAGAACGCGCTCCGCCAGGCCGGCCGCGACTTGTATCTTCGGCTTGTTGGCTCCGTGCAGTTCCGGCGTGTCTTCCAGGAATTGGGCGGCGGCTTCTTCCGCCGTACGCTGGAACCCCTTGGCATTCAGCTCATCCCTGCGGTTCCCGGGCAGGTCGAAAGCGTGGAACAGGGTCAGGCCGGATACCGGCAGCAGCGCCAGGGCGGCACGCAGGGCCGGCCGGGAGGCCTCCGAAAAATCGCTGGCAATCACCGCATCGCGATACGGCTGGCGCGCCCGGCGCTTGACCACCAGCACCGGGACAGGCGATTCCCGCACCAGCTTTTCCACGGTGGTGCCCAGCAGGATGCGGCCCAGGGTTTCGTCGCGCGCCACCCCGGCGACGATGAGGGAGCAGGCGTTCTCATCCGCCGCCTGCTGCAACAGCCGGACGGGTTCGCCGCAACGGACCACGACGTCGATATCGACGCCCTCCAGGTCCCTGAGCAAGGCGCGCCGGGCCTGCGCTTCACGCTCGGTCACCGACGGCTGGGATGTGCGCAGCGCGCGGGACTGCGATTCGATGACGTGCAAGGCAATGACCGCCGTGTCGAATTGGCGCGCCAGCAGTATGGCGCGGTCCAAGGCGCGGTCGCCACGCGCGCTCAAGTCCGTGGCGAGCAGGATAGGCCCCGAAAAGCTGTGCATGATTTGTCTCCCGGAATGGAATATTCCCCGCCCCCGCCGGTCCATTCTCGTTGTATTTCCGGGCGTCCCAGCATGCGCCCGGCCGGCCTGCGCTAAGGCGCCGCCTGGCCCCGCACCAGCATGACGTCGCTGGGCAGCGATTCCAGCAGGCGTTCCGCCACGCTGCCCACCATCGCGCCCATGATGCCCTTCATGCGCTGCGTGCCGGCAATCACCAGATCGCAGCGCCGTTGAAACACGTATTCGGACAGCAGCGTTTCGGGTTCTCCGTATTGGACGACGGTGTCCGCCGGCACGCCGGGCGGCAGATCGCCATGGGCGTCGAGGAAGCGGTGCATTTCATTGTCCAGATCCCGCTGCAGGGACTCCGGCGCCCGGGCGGCGTCGCCCGGCATGCCCAGCACCGTGTCGCATGCGTGGAATAGCGTGAGCGGAGTGGCGGGCAGCAGGCGGGCCGCCATCCGCAGCGCGTGGCCCGATTCGGGCGAAAAGTCGGTGGCGACGATGCCGTCCGGGTACGGCCCGTGAGGCCGGTTCTTCACCACCAGCACCGGCGCGGCCGATTGGCGCACCAGCTTGCGGACGGTGGAGCCCAGGAGCAGTTTGCCCAGCGACTCGTTGCGTCCGACGCCGGTGACCACCAACCCGCATCCCAACTCCTGCGCCGCCGCCAGGATCTGCTCCGCGGCATCGCCGCTTTCCACGCGGATGTCGCATTCGACACCGGCGGCGTCCAGGTCCAGTCCAAGGCGGTAACGCGCCCACGCTCGGTGGTCCTCGCTCAGCCGGTGCCAGGCGGGCGCGCCGCCGGCGCCGGCCGGCATGCCGGGTTCCATTACGTGCATGGCGATAAGGCGCGCGCCCTGGGCCCGGGCCAGCGCGACGGCGCGATCCAGGGCGCGATCGCCTTGGGCGCTGAGGTCCGTGGCCAGCAGGATGGGCGCGGCGGGCTGGGAATGCGCGTACGTCGACATGATGGCCTCCGTGGGGGGCTGGCCGGGGACGGCTGGTGTGGACCATCAGCCGTGGCCAACGCGCTCATTATCACCGCGCGAGAATCAAAACGACAATGCGCCGATGAAAGGGACGCGCGGCCGATCGAAGATTGCCGGGCTGGCGCGGATCGGGAAGAGACAGCGCCCTTATGCCTGGTCCAGCGCCCGGATCTCGCGCCGGCGCAGATACAGCAGCACCAGGCCCGGCAGCGCGATCAGCACCGTCGTCAGGAAGAACGGCGCCCAGCCCATCCGGTCGACCAGGACCGGCGTCAGCGGCCCGGCCAGATAGGTGCGGCCCACCGCGGCCATCGCCGACAGCAGCGCGAACTGCGTGGCCGAGAACTCTTGCCGGCACAGGGCCATGACCAGCGCCACGAAGGATGCCGTGCCCAGCCCGCCGCACAAATTCTCCAGGCCCACGGCGGCGGCCATCAAGGGCAGGCTCCCGGGCTTGAGCGCGACCAGCCAGTAGCCCAGGTTGGACACCGCCTGCAGCACGCCGAACAGCATCAGCGACCGGTAGAGGCCCATGCGGGCCATCAGGGATCCGCCCGCCAGCGCGCCGACGATGGTGGCCGCCAGCCCCAGCAGCTTGTTCACCGTGCCCACTTCGGTCGGCGTGAAACCGCCGCCGCGCAGCAGGAAGGTGGTCGACAAGGCGCCCGCGAAAGCATCGCCCAGCTTGTACAGCACGATCAGGATCAGCAGGCTGATGGCGCCGCGGCGGGAGAAGAACTCCCGCAAAGGTTCCACCACCGCCCCGAGCAGGCTGGGCGGCGGCGGCGCCGGGCGCTCCGGCTCCGGCGCCCAGAGCGTGGCCAGCACGCCCACGGCCATCAAGCCGCCCATCAGCACATACGTATTGCCCCAGCCCAGCCAGCCGTCGGCCAGGATCAAGGCCAGGCCACCGGAAACCAGCATGGCGATGCGATACCCCAGCACCTTGACCGCGGCGCCGCCGCCCCGCTCGTCCTTGTGCAGGACGTCCGTGCTGTAGGCGTCGAAGGCAATGTCCTGCGTGGCGGACAGAAAGGCAACCGCCACGGCCAGCAAGGCCAGCGGCATCAGGGCATGGTCGGGCGAGAGCATGCCCATGGCCGCGATGCCGGCCGCCAGGGCCAGCTGCGTCGCCAGCATCCAGCCGCGCCGGCGCCCCAGAACGGGCACCGCATAACGGTCGATCAGGGGCGCCCAGAGGAACTTCAAGGTGTAGGCGGTGCCGACCAGCGTCAGGAAGCCGATGTCCTGCAGCGACACGCCGGCCACGGTCGCCCATGCCTGCAATGTGCCGCTGGTCAGCGCCAGCGGCAGACCGCTGGAAAAACCCAGCGCCAGCATGGGCGCGACACGGCGGCTCGTATAAAGGCGGACAGCGGCTGAAATACCTGGTCTCCGTAACGGCGGGCCTGGCCGCCGGGTTCAACCGGCGGCGAAGCGATAGACCGCCAGCGTGCTGCGCCATCCCGGCAGCAGCTTTACTTCGCGGTCGTCATTGAAAGTGGCCCGCTGCAGAATGCGCAGTCCCAGCTTGGCGGCCAGATCCTCGAAATCACGCAGCGTGCATAAATGGATGTTGGGCGTGTTGTACCACTCGTACGGCATTTGTCCCGTCACCGGCATGCGCCCGCGCAGTATCGACCAGCCATGCGGCCAGTAGCCGAAGTTGGGAAACGACACCACGCCATACCTGGCCACGCGCGCCATTTCGCGCAGGATGTGTTCGCTGCGATGCATGGATTGCAGGGTCTGGGACAACACCACCGTATCGAACTGGCCTGCGTCGAACAGCGCCAGGCCATCTTCCAGGTTCTGCTGGATCACGTCCACCCCGCGGCGCACGCATGCGATCACGTAATGGTCGTCGATTTCGACGCCGGCGCCGCGGACCTGGCGTTGGTCGCGCAGCCAGGCCAGCAATTCACCGTCGCCGCAGCCCAGGTCCAGCACGCGCGAACCCGGATTGATCCAACTGGCGATGCGCGCCAGATCGGCACGCAGCTCCGTACGGGCACCGGCTATCATTCGCCCCCCTTTGCTTCCAGCGCGCGGGGCGGCAAGCCCAGTTCATGCGCAATGCGGTCGTAATAGGCGCGCACCACCGCGTGATAGCGCGCGTCGTCCAGCAGGAAGGCATCGTGGCCATGCGGCGCGTCGATCTCCGCATAGGTGACCGGGCGGCCGTTCTTGAGCAGGGCGCGCACGATCTCGCGCGACCGCTCCGGCGGAAAGCGCCAGTCCGTGCTGAAGGACACCAGTAGAAAACCCGCCTGCGCCGACGCCAGCGAGCGCGCCAGATCGCCGCCATGCGTGCGCGAGGGATCGAAATAATCCAGCGCGCGCGTGATCAGCAGGTAGGTGTTCGCGTCGAAGTAGCGCGAAAATTTCTCGCCCTGGTAGCGCAGGTAGGATTCCACTTCGAATTCCACGTCGTAGCCATAGCGGTATTCGCCGTTGGCGCCGGGTTCGCGCTGCGTGCGGCCGAACTTTTCCGCCATGTCGTCCTGCGACAGATAGGTGATGTGCCCGATCATGCGCGCGACCGACAGGCCCCGATGCGGCACGGTGCCGTGCGCGTAATAATCGCCGCCATGGAAATCGGGATCGGTGATGATGGCGCGGCGCGCCACTTCGTTGAAGCCTATGTTCTGCGCGGACAGACGCGGCGTGCTGGCGATCACCACGCAATGCGCGACGCGCTCGGGACATGCCGTCGCCCAGCTCAAGGCTTGCATGCCGCCCAGCGAGCCGCCCATGACGGCGGCAAATCGCTCGATGCCGAAATGATCGGCGACGCGGGCCTGGGCATGCACCCAGTCCTCCACCGTCAGCACCGGGAAAGCGGCGCCCCAGGGCTTGCCGGTTTCCGGATTGATGCTGGCCGGCCCGGTCGAACCGAAGCATGAGCCCAGGTTATTGATGCCGATGACGAAGAAACGCTCGGTATCCACGGGCTTTCCCGGGCCAACCATGTTGTCCCACCAGCCGATGTCCTTGGGATCGTCGGCCGCGATGCCGGCGACATGGTGCGAGGCGTTCAACGCATGGCATATCAGCACGGCATTGCTGCGCTGGGCGTTCAGGGTGCCGTAGGTTTCCACCGCCAGTTCGTAGCTGGGCAGCGATTGACCGCTGGCCAGGCGCAGGGGTTCGGTGAACTTGAGGAAAACGGGCGCGACCACGCCGACGGAACGCGCGGCGGAAGGCGGCGGTGCGGCCGGAGAGCCGGCGCATTCGGACCCGGTGGCGACGGCGCCGGCGGATGGCGTGCCGCTGGCCGGAATACCAGTCGTGCTGGCGGATGGCGCGGAAACGCCCGCGCCGGCGGATTGCTCGATGGTTGCAGTCATGCAGACCTCTTTAGCTGGATTTATCAGGCGCCCGCAAGCGGATCAGGCAAATCGGCGCCACCGAAATGAAGGGCAGATTCTAGCATTGGCGCCGGACCGAGCCGGCCAGGGGGCGCGGCGAAGCGCGGGCTGCGCCATGGGGGCACGCCGCCGCGCCTGGGCCGGACGTCATCGCCGCCGCACGGTTACCCTCGCGCCCGACCGCATCGCCGCCGCACGGTTACCCTCGCGCCCGACCGCATCGCCGCCGCACGGTTACCCTCGCGCCCGACCGCATCGCCGCGGCACGATTACCCGCGCGCGGCGGAATCGTCGCCGCAATTCCCATTCGTGTCATCGCTGGGCGGCCGCCCTCGGCTATTGCACCATCGCCGGCATTCCCGCCTTCCCGCCTCATCCCAGCCGTCACGGCAACGATGCTCCGATGCCAGAAAAGAAGTTGTCAGAACGCGAGGCTGCCTGTCTGCAGTGGGCCGCCGCCGGCAAGACCAGCCGGGAAACCGCCATGATTCTGGGCGTCACCGAGCGGACCGTGAATTTCCATCTACAGAACGCCTGCCGCAAGCTGTGCGCGCGCAACCGCCGCGCCGCCGTGGCCACGGCGCTGACCTGCGGCCTGCTGGCCGCCTGCCGCATCGGCGACGGCCGCGAGCACTGAAGCCGACGCCGGCCCGCGTTCGCACCGTTGGCGTCGCGCGCGGTGCCCAGCATGTTCAACAGCCGTCTTCAACGGCTGTTGAACCGCAGCGACCCCACGAACTCGCGCGCCGGCCCCTCGGGCAGGCCATGTTCCGATCCGGTCGCCACCGCCTCCACGAGCAGCCCGTCGCGCACCCACACCCGCGCCAGCGCCCATACCGGATGACCGCCCGCCTGGCCGCGGACCACGACGTCGACGCCGTATTCCGGCGCCGCGGCCGGCGGCGTGGCATGCAGGTTCTCGTGCAAGGCCCGGACCAGGTCCCCCGCCAGCTTGCGTTGCGCGGCCGCATCGGAAGCCAGGTCCTCCGGTAATGGCGCATATCCCACGGCGAACACCGCGTCTTCCACCCTGGCCGACGTCAGGGAAAAGCGCAGCGTCCTGCCGCCCAGACCGATATCCCGCGTGTCCGTCCCGGGACGCGCCGGGAAGTTGGCGCGCGCGGCGCCATCGGCGATCTCCACCTCGCGCCAGTTGTAGGTCGGCGTACAGGCGCCCAGCAGCATGGCGCACAGCGCCAGCGGCGCCAAGGACCAGCAGCCGGCCCCGCGCATGACGTGGCGCCTGATGTATCGTGCTTGCGGCATTGTCGTATCGCCCTCCCCGGCCGACCGGCGGTATAACGGTCATTTGCCATTGTCGCCCATGCCTGGGAGGCGGCGTCCCCGGAACACCGCGATAGGCCCTGCGCGCCGCGGGTTACTCGGCGCGACCACGGACGGACCCCGTAAAATCAGCCTCCATCAACCTGGATCATAAAAAAGAAGCCTGCCGTGACCGATATTTCCGCCCGTCGATACGCCCGCCTGGACGCCAACCGGGAGCTGCTCACCCGTACCCTGCGCGGCATCGAAAAAGAAGGCCTGCGGGTCGATCTCCATGGGCATCTGGCGCGCACGCCGCATCCGGCGGCGCTGGGTTCCGCGCTGACCAACGAACACATCACGACCGACTATTCCGAAGCCTTGCTGGAGTTGATCACCGGCACGCATGGCGACATCGCGGGCCTGATGGGGGAATTGGCGGACATCCACCGCTTCGTCCATGCCAACCTGGGCGGCGAGCTGATCTGGAACCAGTCCATGCCGGCGGTGCTTCCCGCCGAAGCCGATATCCCCATCGCGTGGTACGGCACGTCCAACACCGGCATGCTCAAGCACGTCTACCGCCGCGGGCTCGCCCATCGCTATGGCAAGACCATGCAGTGCATCGCGGGCGTGCACTACAACTTTTCGCTGGACGACAATATCTGGACGCTGCTGGAGCCGCCCGGCGCCAACGAGCAGGAACGCCGCTCGGCCGGCTACATCGGCCTGATCCGCAATTTCACGCGCTATTCCTGGCTGCTGATGTATCTGTTCGGCGCCGCGCCGGCCTTGTCCAGGGACTTCCTCCGCGGCCGGGAGCATCCGCTGCAATCGCTGGACAGCGACACCCTGTACCTACCCTACGCCACCAGCCTGCGCATGGGCGATCTGGGTTACCACAACCCGGCACAGTCGCAGCTCAAGCCCTGCTACAACGACCTGTCGACCTTCCTCCAGCGCCTGTATGCCGCCGTGACCATGCCGTGGCCGGCCTACGAGGCCATCGGCACCAAGCGCGACGGCGAGTGGATCCAGCTGAACACCAACGTTCTGCAGATCGAAAACGAGTACTACTCGAGCATCCGGCCCAAGCGCGCCACCGGCCGCTGCGAACGCCCCATTACCGCGCTGGCCGAGCGCGGCGTGCAGTACGTCGAGGTCCGTTGCCTGGACATCGACCCATTCGAGCCCGTGGGCATCGCCGCGGACACGGCGCGTTTTGCCGATGCCTTCCTGCTGTTCTGCGCCACCGGCGACAGCCCTTACTTCGACGACGCCGGCTTCTGTAGCCACAGTGCCGGCAACTTCAACCGCGTCGTCAATGAGGGCCGCCGGCCCGGCCTGGAACTGGTGCGCGACGGCGCCGCGATTCCATTGCGCGCCTGGGGCAAGGAACTGCTCGACCGGATCATGCCCTACGCCGAGCTGCTGGACGCCGCCTATGGCGGCGACGCGTACCGGCGGGCGGTGGCGGCGCAATCCGGCAAGCTGGACGAACCGCAGTCCACGCCGTCGGCGCGCCTGCTGGACGAACTCAAGCGCAGCGGCGCCAGCTTCCTGGAATACACGCTGCAGCAGAGCCGCCGGCATGCCGATACCCTGCTGGCCGCCCCGCTGACGGCCGCCAAGGCCGCCGGATATGCCGAGACGGCGCGCGCCTCCCTGGCCGAGCAGGCCGCCATCGAAGCCGCTGACACGATAGATTTCGATACATATGTCGCACGCTACCACCAGGCCCTGAAGCCGCCTGTGTCACACATTCCGCGCGTATGATCGGAAGCGGCGCGGGACCGCTCGTCCCGCCGCCCCTGCATCCGATCCGCGAGGAATCCCATGCAAATCCGAGCGTGCATAGTGTGCTTGTTCGTGGCGTGTATGGGTGCCGCGTTGACGGCCAGGGCAGCCGACGCCGGCGCCGCGGCGGATTCGGCGGCGGATAACGCTGCGCGCCCCACGCCGGTCCCCTCGGTGGACCTGCGCAGCTACCTGGGGAAGTGGTACGAAATTGCCCGCTTGCCGCGCTTCTACCAGCGCTATTGCGTGGGCGACAGTATCGCCACGTACTCAATACGTGATCCGCATACGATCGCAATCGAAAACAGTTGCCGCACCAAGGACGGGGATATACGGACGGCGCACGGCACGGCGGAACCCGTGCCCGGCAGCAATAACGCCAAGCTGGAAGTCACTTTCCTGCCACCTTTCACCGGGGACTACTGGATCATCGGGCTTGCCCCGGACTACACATGGTCGGTGGTGGGCTCGCCCGGCCGCAAGGCGCTGTGGATACTCTCGCGCACGCCACGGTTGCCGGCCGCAGCGCTAGACAAAGCGCGATCGATCGCGCGCGCGGCGGGCTATGCCGTGGACGAACTGGTCTACACCCCGCAAAGCGATGCCCACACGGCCGGCCAATGACTACCTGCCTGCCGCGCCGCGGCCAGCCCCGGAATGCCCTTTCCCGCGTCCGCGCGGGCGCCTGGCGAAGAACCACTGCTTGACCGCTTCCGCCAGCGCCAGGTACACCGCCGTGACGCCCGCCAGCGCGCCCACCACGTGGGCGGGCAGCGGTACGAAGCCGAACCAATCGCCGATCGGCGTGTATGGCAACGCCACGGCCAACGCCAGAATGCCGCAAGAGCTGATCGCCAACGCGCGATGCGGCCGGCTGGCCCACGGCCGTCCGCGCGTGCGGATGACGAATATGACCAGTATCTGCGTCAACAGGGATTCGACGAACCAGGCGGTCTGGAACATTGGCTCATCGGCCTGGAAAACCCAGAGCAGCAGGCCGAAGGTCAGGAAATCGAATACCGAGCTGACCGGGCCCAGGACGAACATGAAGTTGCGCACATACCGCATATCCCAGCGATACGGCTTGGCGATCATCGTATCGTCGACCCGATCGAAGGGAATGGCGACTTCCGAGCTGTCGTAAAGCAGGTTGTTCAACAGGATCTGCACCGGCAGCATGGGCAGAAAGGGCAACATCACCGCCGCTCCCGCCATGGAAAACATATTGCCGAAGTTCGAGCTGGTGCCCATCATCACGTACTTCATGATGTTCGCGAAGGTGCGCCTGCCTTCGCGGACGCCGTCGGCCAGCACGCTCAGGTCGCGGTCCAGCAATATCATGGCGGCGGCCTCCTTGGCCACGTCCACGGCGCTTTCCACGGACAGGCCGATGTCGGCGGCATGCAACGATGGCGCATCGTTGATGCCATCGCCCAGATAACCCACGACGTGGCCGCGTCGGCGCAGCACGCGTATGATGCGCGCCTTCTGTTCGGGATTGACCCTGCAGAACAGGGTCAACCGCGCCAGGCGGGCCGCCAGGGCGGCGTCGGTGAGCTTCTCCAGTTCCGGCCCGTTGATGCAGCCCCGGATACGTATGCCCAGCGCCGTGGCTACATGGCGCGTCACCCATTCGTTGTCGCCGGTGATGATCTTTACCGATATGCCCAGTTGGGCCAGGGCTTCCAGCGCCGGACGCGCGCTGGTCTTCGGTGGATCCAGGAAAGCGACAAAACCGGAAAACGCAAAGGTGGATTCGTCCGCGATGCCGGCATGGTCGCGCTCGGGCTCGACTTCGCGCCAGGCGACGCCAAGAAGGCGAAAGCCTTCGACGCCCAATCGCCGCAGCGTCGCCGCGGCCGCCGCGCGCGAGTCCGCATCCAGAAGTTGGTCCTGCTCGCTGCCGGCGGTCCGGTAAGTCGACGACAAGGCCAGGATATCCTCCGGCGCGCCTTTGACGATCAGGTAGCGCCGGCCTTCATGCTCGGCCAGGATGGACACCCGCCGTCGTTCGAAATCGAAGGGGACTTCGTCGATCTTGCGCCAGCCGTCCAGCCCGTCGGCGCCAGCCGCCAGGATCGCATCGTCCAACGGACTCTTCAGCCCGCTTTCGTAACGTGCGTTGATATAGGCCCAGTGCAGCACACCGGGACTGTCGTCGCCCTGGATATCCACCGCGCGTACCACCTGGATGCGGGCTTCGGTCAGTGTGCCCGTCTTGTCGCTGCACAACACATCCATGCTGCCCAGATCGTGGATGGATGACAGCCGCTTTACGATGACGCGGGCGCGCGCCATGCGGACCGCGCCGCGTGCCAGGGTAACCGTGATGATCATCGGCAGGAGCTCGGGCGTAAGGCCCACCGCCAGCGCCAGCGAGAACAGAAACGACTCCAGTAAAGGCCTGCCGAAAAGCAGGTTTACCAGCAGGACGAACAGGACCAGCAGGACGGTAAGGCGCAGGATCAGCATGCCGAACTCGCGAATGCCCTGCGCAAAAGCGGTGGGATCGGCCGGTCGCCGAAGTTGACCGGCGATGCCGCCAAGCTGGGTGGCCTGCCCCGTGGCCAGGATGACCGCGGTGCCGCTCCCGCTGATCACCGAACTGCCCATCAGTACGGCATCCATCGCGGCGGACGAGCCGGCGTCC
Source organism: Bordetella sputigena (assembly GCF_965137885.1). Lineage (NCBI taxonomy): Bacteria > Pseudomonadati > Pseudomonadota > Betaproteobacteria > Burkholderiales > Alcaligenaceae > Bordetella > Bordetella sputigena. The sequence goes on along the minus strand of NZ_CBCSCA010000001.1, from coordinate 632,459 downwards.
GCCGCCTGGGGGGAGTTGCCCGGCCGCTTCTCCGCGGGATAGGACTCTCCCGTCAGCAAGGCCTCGTTCACGAACAAGTCCTGCGATGCGATCAGTCGCGCATCGGCGGGAATCAGGTCGCCGGCCCGCAGCAGAACGACGTCGCCGGGCACAAGCTCGGCCGCCGGCACGTCGCGCGCGGCCCCGTCGCGCAGTACCGACACATGCAGGGCCACGCGGTCCCGCAGGGCGTCGGCGGCCGCCACGGCGCGGTGTTCCTGGATGAAATCCAGTGTCACGGACAACAGCACGATCAGCGTAATGATGGCGAAGCCCGCCTGTTCCCGCATCAGCGCGGACACAGCCGCCGCGCCGAGCAGGATCAAAACCAGCGGATTGCGAAAACGCCGCAGGAATTCGATGGCGATGTGCCGCGCGGGCCTGTCCCGCAACCGGTTCGGCCCGAAATCGGCAAGCCGCGCGGCCGCGTCGCGCGAGGTCAGGCCGTCGGCCGTGGTGCGCAGCGCGGCCAGCGCGTCGGCCAGCGGCACGTCCCAGGGCAAGTCCGATGACACATTATCCCTGGCCATAAGTCCCCCCTCAAAACCGCGGCCATGCATAAGGCAGCCATGTGGCCGCCAGGATGATAAGCAAGCCAATGCCGACACGGGCGCCGAAAGCCGCGCCGCCCGCGACCACGGCCGAAACCAGTTTGCTGGCGGAATTGGTGGAGATGGCCAGCAGGACGGCCAGCCACAGGTCCTGTTGCGCGAGCGTTCCGCTGGCGCCCAGCAGCAACACGGAGCCTGTCGCCACGTGCGCGTCGACGATGCCCGTCAAGGCGGCGGCCACGGTGACCGCCGAATCTCCAACACGGTCGTTGACGTAGGCCACCACGGCTGCCGCGGCGGTAAGCAGCGCGGCGATGGCCAAAGCCTGGATCACGCTGAAGGCGCGCCCCTCCATGACAGGTGCGGCGCCGCTCTCATGATGCCGTAGAAGCGTGGCCGCGGACACGGCGATGGCCGCGGCCAGTCCGCTGAACAGGGAAACCGCCAGGATCCCCAGCGCCGCGGGGAAGATGACCAGGGCGACGGCGATCAGCAATACGAAAGTCGCGACGTTCGAAAGCAGCGCGGCGGCCAGACAGGCGCTGGCCAGCTCGGGATGCGTCCGCGCGCGTCTTCCCATGGTCGCTATCGTGGCAATACTCGAAATCAAGCCGGACACGAATCCCGACAGTGTCAGTCCCAGGCGCGCGCCGCCCACGCGCAATCCGATGTATCCGACCGCCTGCAGCGCCAGGATCAATGTCGCCAGGGTCCAGAGGCGGCGCGGATTCAGGCCCAGAAGCAAGGGTTGCGGCACATCGGGCAGCAGCGGCAATACGACCAGCACGGCGCCGGCCAGGAGCAGGCCGTCGCGCAGCTCGGCCTGAGTGAGGATCTCCTGGGAAAACCGGTGCAAAGGCTCGCGAAGAAAAAGCAAACCCGCCAACACGACCGCGACCGCCGCGGAAAGGCCTGGCCTGCCGATGGCGTTGACGCCCAGCAGGTAAGTCGCGAAAAGCGCGACCTCGGTCGTAATGCCTATGTCGTCCGAACGCTCGCGGATATACGAGGCCGTGCTCAGAAGGACGATGAGCGCGGCGCCGGCGGCCACCAGCATGGGCGATAGCGTCTGCGCCAGCGCGCCCGCCAGGGAAGCCGCCGCGAAACTGCGGATGCCCGCGTAGCCTCGATGCGGCCCCTGCTCCATGCGCCGTTCCCGTTCGATGCCGACCAGGAGTCCGCACCCCAGGGCAACCGACAGGCCGATCATCGATGTATCCGTCACGGGCGTCCGCCGCGGCGTTTGCGCGTCTGGCGGAAATCAGGCGCCACGCTGCGTCAGCACCTTCATCCGCGCCAGCGCCGCCGCTGCCATGGCGATGACGACGATGCCCACGACGATGGAGCTCCAGGCGAACGCCTTGACCGCCGGAAACCCCAGGATCCAGGGCGCGATCACCAGCCATATGCCCAGCGCGACTTCCACCCATTCTTCCCATAGCTGGTAAGAAGCCAGGGCCGCCAGGCCTATCGCCACGATCACCACCCCAACGACGTAGTGGCTCCAGACGGCGGCCCCGGTAATGGTCGACGAGGGAGAAAAGTAGGAGATGATCCAGGGAGAAAAGAATAGATAGGCACCCGCCAGCGTGGTAACCCAATCCTGCCATCGTTGCTTGCTCATGATAGGACTCCTAGTCAAGTTGCAAGATCGGCCGTCCCGTTCAGACCCGAAACCGGTATCCCGCGGGTGCGCCGATCTTCAGACTAGTCGTTCGATCGCGCAGCTGCTTGACGTGCGTCAACTCGCATCCTTCCCCGCGGCCCTTGAAACATCGGGTTGACCGGCTACGGGTTAGCCCGGACATTCAGCCAATTGTCAACTTCCCGGCATGCGCGTGTAATGCCTGGGAGATGGCGCGCGGCGGTCGCGATCGGTTTCATACGAAGCGCCGGTCCCCTGGGTACGACTGCGTACGACCGCGGCCGCGCGCATCGCCGCATGACGAATCACCATGGCAAGTCTTCAGGAGACACGGAATGAAGCGCTATCCATCCATCGCCGCCGGCCTCGCGGCGCTTGCGTTGCCGCTGGCGCTGTCGGCGCCCGCGCACGCCCATCACGGCTGGTCGTGGGCCGACACGGAACAGACCACGCTGACCGGCGTGGTGCAGAAGGTCGTTGTCGCGCCACCGCATCCCTATCTGGACGTGCAGACGCAGAATGACGGACTGTGGCGCGTGGAACTGGGCAACCCCACGCAGACGCGGGAATCCGGCTTCAACGACCAGTCCGTCCGGATCGGACAAACCATCAAGGCCGTGGGTAACCGCGCCAGGGACCATGCGGAAAAGCGCATGAAGGCGGTGCAGATCTCCGTGGGCGACAAGACCTACGACATCTACCCCGAACGCATCCGGAGATGAATGCGGATGCCTACGCGCGGTGGCTCGCCGGCTTGCCGCCGGCGGTATTCCTGCGCGAATCGGCGATCGCTTATCTGCTGACGAACGCCGCGCATATCGCCGCCCTGGGCGTGCTGATCGGCGCCATCATGGCGCTGGACCTGCGCCTGCTGCGGCCCCGCGGCGCGCCGCCACTGCGCGAGTTCGGCCCCTACCTGTCGCATCTGGCGGCGGGTGGACTGGCCGTCGCCGCCCTGACGGGCCTGCTGCTGTTCTCGGTAAAGCCGGACGAATATCTGCGCAATCGGGCTTTCCTGATCAAGCTGGCGGTGATCGCGGCGGGTGTCTTGAATGCGCTTTGGGTGCATGCGGGACCGCATTGGCGCGCAGCGCTGCGGGACGCGGATATCCCGCGCGCGTTGCGGATGCATGCGGCGGCGTCCCTCGCATTGTGGCTGGGCGCCGTCGTGGCCGGCCGCTGGATCGGGTTCCTGTAGGCCGGCCTGGCCGCGCGCGCGGCTCAGCCTTTCCTGACGGCAATCGCCACCGCGTCGCCCATTTCGTCCGTACCGACACGCTGGCAGCCGGGCTGCATGATGTCCGGCGTGCGCAGGCCGTCGGCCAGCACCTTGCGCACGGCGGCCTCGACACGATCGGCATTGGCGCCCTGATCGAAGCTGTAGCGCAGCATCATGGCCATCGACAGGATCGATGCAATCGGATTGGCCAGGTTCTTGCCCGCGATATCCGGCGCCGTCCCGTGCACCGGCTCGTACAGCCCCTTCTGCCCATAGCTGAGCGATGCCGACGGCAGCATGCCGATCGAACCGGTCAACATGGCCGCCGCGTCCGACAGAATATCGCCGAAGATATTGCCGGTGACCATCACGTCGAACTGCTTGGGATTGCGCATCAGCATCATGGCCGCCGCATCGACGAACAGATGCGTCAATTCGACGTCGGGGTATTCCTTGCCGACCTCGATCACCACCTCGCGCCACAGCTGGCCGACTTCCAGCACATTGGCTTTTTCCACCGAGCACACCTTGCGGCGCCGGCCGCGCGCGGCCTTGAAGGCGACGTGGGCGATGCGTTCCACTTCCGATTCGCTATAGCGCATGGTGTTGTAGCCTTCGCGCTCGCCCTTCTCGTTCACGCGGATGCCGCGCGGCTCGCCGAAATAGGCGTCGCCGTTCAGCTCGCGCAGGATCAGCATATCCAGGCCTTCGATGATTTCGGGCTTGAGCGTGGATGCATCGATCAGCTCCGGAAACAGGAACACCGGGCGGAAGTTGGCGAAGATCTCCAGTTCCTTGCGCAGGCGCAGCAGGCTGGCGCCGGGCCGCATCGCGTAGGGAATGGCTTCGTCGCCCGGGATGCCGGCGGCGCCGAACAGGATGGCGTCGGCCTTGCGCGCGATTTCAGAGGTCCTGGCCGGCAAGGGATCGCCGGCGGCTTCCACGCCGGCGCCGCCGATCGCGGCTTCGGTCAATTCCAGATCGGCGCCGGAGCCCAGCACGGCATGCAGCACCTTGACCGCCTGCGCGGTGACTTCCTTGCCGATGCCGTCGCCCGGCATGACTGCGATTTTCATGGGTTTTCCTTCAGTGGTAAGCGTGTCAGCCTTGCGCGACGGATGCGTCGTGCCGGCGTTCGAAGTCGGCGATGCGGTCGCTCAACGTCAGGGTGTAGTCGAGCTCGTCCATGCCTTCCAGCAGGCATTGCTTGGGGAAGGCATCGATCTCGAAGCTATGGATAGCGCCGTCCGGCGCCTTCACGGTCTGCGACTCCAGGTCGACGACGATGCGCGCGCCGGGCTGTTCCTGTATCGCCTGCAACAGCGAAGCGACGGTCGTATCGGGCAGCACGATGGGCAGCAGCCCGTTCTTCAGCGAATTGGAAAAGAAGATGTCGCCGAAGCTGGGCGCGATGACGGCCCGTATCCCGTAGTCGTACAAGGCCCAGACCGCATGCTCGCGCGACGAGCCGCAGCCGAAATTACGCTGCGCGACCACGATGCGCGACTCCCGGTACGGCGCCTGGTTCAACACGAAATCGGGGTTCTCCGAACCATCCTTGTTGAAGCGCATATTGCTGAACAGATATGCGCCGAAATCGTCGGTGCGCGGCTTCTGCAGATAGCGCGCCGGCACCACCTGGTCGGTATCGACATTGCTGCGCGGTACCGGCAGCGCCACGGCGTCGAGTCGTTTGAACGCTTCCATCATCAGCTCCTGTCCAGCAAGGGACGCGGGTCGGCCAGATGCCCGCTGACGGCGGCGGCGGCGGCCATGGCGGGACTCATCAAATGGGTGCGCGAACCCGGCCCCTGGCGACCCACGAAATTGCGGTTCGACGTCGACGCGCAGCGCTGCCCCGGCGCGACCTGGTCGCCATTGGTCCCCAGGCACATCGAACAGCCCGCGTAGCGCCATTCGAAACCCGCGTCACGAAACACGCGGTCCAGTCCTTCCTGTTCGGCCTGCAGCTTGACCTGCTGCGAGCCCGGCACGACCCAGGCCTGTACGCCCGGCGCGACGCGCTTGCCGCGCGCCACTGCGGCGGCCTGGCGCAGGTCCTCGATGCGGCCGTTGGTGCAGGAACCGATGAACACGCGGTCCACCGCGACGTCGGTCAGCGGCATGCCGGGTTTCAAGCCCATGTAGTCCAGCGTGCGGGTCATCGCGGCACGCCGGCCCGCGTCGGCGGCGCTGTCGGGGTCCGGCACGCGGCCGGAAATGGGCAGCGCATCCTCGGGGCTGTTGCCCCAGGTCACCATGGGCTGCAAGGCCGAACCGTCCAGCACCACTTCCCGATCGAAGCTGGCGCCGGCGTCGGTCGGCAGCGCGCGCCATTGCGCCAGCGCCTGGTCCCATGCCGCGCCCGACGGCGCGAAAGGCCGCCCATGCAGCCAGGCGAAGGTCGTGTCGTCGGGGGCCACCATGCCCGCGCGCGCGCCGGCCTCGATGGACATATTGCATACCGTCATGCGGCCTTCCATCGACAGCGCGTTAATAACCGGCCCGGCATATTCGATGACATGGCCCGTGGCGCCCGCCGCGCCTATCTTGGCGATGATCCCCAGGATAATGTCCTTGGCCGCCACCCCCGGCTGCAAGCGCCCTTCCACCACCACGCGCATGGTCGGCGGCTTGCGCTGCCAGATCGATTGCGTGGCCAGCACGTGGGCGACTTCCGACGCGCCGATGCCGAAGGCGAACGCGCCCATGGCGCCGTGCGTCGCGGTATGACTGTCGCCGCAGACGATCAGCATGCCCGGCAGGCTCAGGCCCTGTTCGGGACCGACCACGTGGATGATGCCCTGGCGTGGATCGTCCAGGCCGAAGAACCGCATACCGGCGTCCTGGGTGTCCTGCCGCAAGGCATTCGCCATGGCGCGCTTTTCGGGATCCGCGATGGTCGCCAGATCGCGCGTATCGGTGGGTACGTAATGGTCGGGCGTGGCAAAGCTGCGCTGCGGGCTGCGCACCTTCAGGCCACGATCGCGCAGCATGGCGAAGGCAGGCGCCGAGCCGTCCTGGACCAGGTGGCGATCGACGTAAAGCAGGCTGGTGCCGTCGTCACGCAGCAGGATCTGGTGCCTGGACCAGATCTTGTCGAACAGCGTGCGAGGCGCGGAGTCATTGGACATGGATGGCGGCTGTTTGGGTTGAGTTGTGTTCGGGATGCGTGGAACTGCCTATCGTCGCCTGGACCGGGCGCGCTCAATCGAGCTTGGCGCCGGACAGCTCCACGATGGGCTTGTAGCGAACGATTTCGTCGTTGATGAACTTGGTGAAGTCGGCCGGCGTGCCGCCGCCGATCTCGGCGCCGTAATCCAGCATGCGCTGGCGGATCTCGGGATTCTTCAGCACCGCGTTGGTGGCCTTGTTGAGCTTGTCCACCACGTCCTGCGGCATGCCCTTGGGACCCATCAGGCCGTACCACGACGATGCATAGACGTTCTTCACGCCGAGCTCGTCCAGGGTCGGCACGTCGGGCAGCTGCGCATTCCGCTGGCGCGAGGCCACGGCCAGCGCGCGCAGCTTGCCGGCCTTGACCAGGGGCAGACAGGTCGTCGTGTCCAGCATCAGCGATACATGGCCGGCCATCAGGTCCGCTTCCGCCGGCGACGTGCCCTTGTACGGGACGTGGACGATATTGATCTTGGTGGCATCCATGAATTGCACCGCGGCCAGGTGCTGCGACGAACCCACGCCCGCCGAGCCGTAATTCAGCTTGCCTGGATTGGCCTTGGCGTAGGCGACCAGCTCCTGCATGGTCTTGAAGGGCGAAGCCGCCGGCACCACCAGGATGTTCGGCACCGCCGACACATAGGTGATGGGCGTGAAGTCCTTGACCGGATCGAAACCCAGGTGCGAATACAGATAGACGTTGATCGCGTTCGGGCTGATCGAGCCCATCAGCAGGTTGTAGCCGTCGGCCGGCTGGCGCATCGCCAGTTCGGTGCCGATATTGCCGCCGGCGCCGGACCGGTTGTCGACGATGACGGGCTGGCCGAGCTCCTGAGACAGGCCCTGCGCGACCAGGCGGCCCATGGTGTCGACGCCGCCGCCGGGGGGCCAGGGCACGATCATCTTGATGGGGTGGTCGGGATACTCCGCCTGGGCCACGCCACAGGCGGCCAGCAGCACGGCGGCCAGCCAGGCATGCAGTTTCTTCATGGTTGTCTCCGTATTTCTAGTTTGAATACGGCGCTATTCTTGGGTTCTTGCTCCTAGCGGGCAAGGCAAATTAAGGCATGTCAGATATGATTAATAGTCATGCCACAAGCGGTGCACCACCAGGAGCAGCACATGACTCGTCGACTGCCACCATTGAATGCGCTGCGGGCGTTCGAAGCCTCCGCCCGCAACGCCAGCTTCACCCGCGCCGCCGAAGAGCTTTGCGTCACCCAAGGCGCCGTCAGCCGCCACGTGGCCTCGCTGGAAGACTGGACCAAGGCGCGGCTATTCGTTCGCGGCCGCCACGGCATCGAATTGACCGGACCGGGCGTGGCCTACTTCCGCACCGTCAAGGCCGCGCTGGACCAGATCGAACAGGCCACCCGCCAGTTGCAGCAACAACCCGACGAGCGCTGCCTGCGCATCAAGCTGCCGCCCACTTTCGCCATCAAGTGGCTGGTGCCGCGGCTGGCGCGCTTCCACGCCGCGCGCCGCGACATCGACGTGCAGATCACCACCTCGCATCTGCGCGCCGACTTCGACCGCGAGGACGTGGACATCAGCATCCATTCGGAAACCCAGCCGCCGACCGGCCCGGGCTATCGGCGCCTGTTCGGCGAGATCCTGCTGCCCGTCTGCGCGCCCGGCCTGCTGAACAAGGAGCCGCGGCTGGAACGGCCGGCGGACCTGGCCAATCACGTGCTGCTGTGTTCGCTGAACCGGCCCAAGGACTGGCCCGCCTGGCTGGCGGCGGCCGGCGTCGGGCATATCGATGGCAATAGCGGCCTGAAGTTCGAGAACGCCGCCCTGGCCTATCAGGCCGCCATCGACCAGTTGGGCGTCATGGTCGCGCAGCTGGCCTTCGTCAGCGACGACCTGCTGGCCGGCAGGCTGGTCGCCCCGCTGCCCCAGCGCACCGACACCGGCGGCGCGTATTTCCTGGCCTACCGCAGCGACCGGCCCAAGCCGGAACGCGTACAAGCCTTCGAGGAATGGATCGCGAAGGAAGCGGAAGAAATGGAGGCGCGCTTGCTGCAGTGATGGGCCTCCGGGAGCGACTAATCCGGCCGGATATTGGCAGCCTGGATTACCGCACCCCAGCGCAGGTATTCCTGCCGGATGTACCACGCATACTCGCCGGGCGTCGATCCGAGCACCTGCGCACCGCGCGCCGCCAACCACTCCTGCATGTCCTGCGCCATCAAGGCCTGCCGGATCGCCACGTTCAAGCGATAGACCACGGCAGGCGGCGTGCCGTCCGGCACCATGACGCCATGCCAGGCCTGCGCCTGGAATCCGGGAACGCCATGCTCCGCGACGGTCGGCACCTCCGGCAAGGCCGCGATACGCTCCCTGGACGTCACCGCCAGCGCACGCAATCTTCCATCGCGAACAGGCGCCAACGCATCGCCGACCGGATTGACCATGAAATGCGTCTGCCCGTCCAGCAAGCCGGCCAGCGCGGGCGCGCTGCCACGGTAAGGCACGTGCATCGCGCTGATTTCCACGGCCTGCAATAACAACACCGCCGTCAAGTGCGTCACATTGCCGCCACCCGCCGAGGCGTACGACAGATTTCCCGCGAGCCGCCTGCCATACGCGGCGAAGGAATGAAGATCCGTCGCCGGCACATCGGGATGCACCAGCAGCACCAGGGGCATCGCCACGGTGGACGACACGGCATCAAAGTCCGCGATCGGATCAAAGCCCGGATCCAGATACAGGTGGGGACTAAGCACCAGCGACGAGGTGTTGTACAGAACGGTGTAGCCGTCCGCCGGCGCCCCGGCCACGCCGCGCGTCCCGACGATGCCGTTCGCCCCCGCCAGGTTCCGCACCACCACGGCTTCCCCAAGAAGCTCGGCAAGCCGGCTGCCCAGCATCCGCGCCACCATATCCGCCGGCCCACCGGCGGGAAAGGGCACGACCATGGTTATCGGCCCATACGGCCATTCCCCATCGCGCCCGGCCTGGCCGACCAAGGGAGTCATCAACGCCGCCGCGCCCGCGACCGCCGCAATCAAGGCCTTGCGGCGATGTTCGAACATAAGGGAGCTCCTGTTTTATCTATCGTGCGCCGCCACTCGCGGGCACAGCGGTCTCGGGAACCGCGGGCCTGCACGAGTTCCTGGCGCACGCGCCCGGAGCGCGGGCTTCCATGCCGATGCCGCGCTAACTACCATCGAGCTTCCATGCGTGGCTGATGTGGCACCGATCCGCGCGTGAGGTATAAGGCTCGTAAGCTGACCGACGAACGCAGAACAGGAGCGCATATGAAGAAGGTCATGATCGTCACCGGCGGGGGACGCGGCATCGGCGCCGCCACGGCCAGGCTGGCCGCGCAACGCGGCTATGCGGTGGGCGTGAACTATCTGAACAACGAAGCAGCCGCCCTGGCGGTCGTGGAGGACATACGGAAAGCCGGTGGCGCGGCGGTGCCATTGCGCGCGAACGTCGCGTCGGAAGATGAGGTCGTCGCGATGTTCCAGGAAGCCGACCGCACGCTGGGGCGCATCTCGGCCCTGGTGAACAATGCCGGCATCCTGCATAAGCAAATGCGCGTTGAAGACATGGACGCGGAGCGCCTGCGACGCGTGCTGGACACGAACGTGGTCGGCGCTTTCCTGTGCGCGCGGGAAGCGGTGCGACGCATGTCCACCCGCCACGGCGGCTCGGGCGGCGCCATCGTCAACGTGTCGTCAGTGGCGGCCCGGCTTGGATCCGCGGGCGAATACGTCGACTATGCCGCGTCGAAAGGCGCGCTGGACACCATGACGATCGGACTGGCCAACGAGGTCGCGGCGGACGGCATACGTGTGAACGGCGTTCGCCCGGGATTCATCTACACCGACATGCACGCCAGCGGCGGCGAACCCGGCCGCGTGGACCGCGTCAAGCACTTCGTTCCGCTTAAACGTGGCGGCACCGCGGAAGAAGTCGCGGCGGCCATACTCTGGTTGCTATCGGATGAAGCAGGCTACACGACTGGCGGCTTCATCGATATCGCCGGCGGCAGGTAGGGCCAGCCCGCCCGCGTCGATCTGGACCGACATGCGATTGAAAATCGAGAAGGGAGTTCGGCAACCGCTGAAGCGTAGCCACAGGGAGTGGCGCCAAGCCTGAGCCGCTAAGCCTGTGAGTTCTTGGCGCGCCCGACAGGAATCGAACCTGTATCAAGAGCTTCGGAAACTCTCATTCTATCCATTGAACTACGGGCGCGAAGAGGCGGTATTGTACCTAAAACAGGAATCCGCGTTTGGAGGCGCCGCGATAGAGCCAGCGCGCCCGCGGGTTTGGGCCGGCCGCCGGCGCCGTGACCAGGGCCCCGACCCCCACGTTATATAATCCAGCGTTTGCACGCCCGCAGGCGGGGAACTGAGGAGGTCCCTGCCCGCTGTAGTACTTTATCCGCCCCAGGCGCCCCGGTACCCGACAGCAGGATTAGGTTATGAGCAAAGAGCAGGAATACGTACAAGAACACGCCTCACTCATCAAGACCCCGAAGCAGTTGATCGTCACGGTCGTTCTGGCATTTCTAGTACCGATCATCATCATCCTGATGCTGGTCAATATGGTGGCCTCTTACGGCCGCGCCGGGGTGGGGTCCAATGCCCTGACGCCGGAAGCCATCGACAAGCGGATCGCCCCGGTCGCCGGGTTCGAACTGGTCGATGCCAACGCACCCAAAGTATTCAAGACCGGCGAACAGGTTTTTAGTTCCGTCTGTACGTCCTGCCATACGGCTGGCGTAGCCGGCGCCCCCAAGGTGGGCGACAACGCCGCCTGGGCGCCGCGCATCAAGGAAGGCCTGGAGACGATGTTCAACATCGCCCTGCACGGCAAGGGCGCGATGCCGCCCAAGGGTGGCAATCCTTCGCTAAGCGACTACGAAGTCGAACGCGCGGTCGTGTTCATGGCGAACAAGTCCGGCGGCAACTTCAAGGAGCCGGAGCCGCCTGCCCAGCCGGCCGCGGATCAAGGCCAGGCTCAAGGCCAGGCTCAAGGCGGCGCGGCACCGGCGGCGCCTGCTGCCGCGGCGGCTCCGGCGCAGGCCCAGGGGGCTGCTCAGCCGGCCGCGCCGGCACCGCAGGCCCAGGCACCCGCCGCGGCGGCGCCTGCCCCCGCGCAGCAAGCGGCGGTGAATCCGGCCGGTGAAAAGCTCTACAAGACCACCTGTTTCGCCTGCCATGCCGCCGGCGTGGCCGGGGCGCCCAAGTTCGGCAGCAAGGCTGATTGGGACAAGTACATCCAGACCGGCATGGACACCATGGTCAAGACCGCCATGACGGGTAAAGGCGCGATGCCGCCCAAGGGTGGCGCGGCCAATGCGTCGGAGGCCGATATCCGCGCCGCCGTGGAATACATGGTGCAGGCCGCCAAGTAAGCCAGAAAGCCCGCCAGCCGCCGGTTGCGCGGCTCGCCAATCACCTACCGATCCCTACCCGGCGGAGCCGCTCGGTAGGGATTGTGCTTTTTGGAAGCGAGCCGGAGAAATAGCGGGGGCGCCTCCAGAAAAAGCGGGTAAAAAAAGCGGGTAAACCACTTCCGGGTAACGGAGAGCCTAGGGCTCTGGTGAGCGTAGCCGAACCGGCATATGATCACAATCGTGATTATCACGCTGTCGATAGATGCGACAGCGGTAAAGGCGGCCGGCGAGCGCGCAGTGCCGCAAGAACAAAGCAAGAGGCGAACGAACGCAATGGTGATCGGCGTTGTGACGGGCGGGTCACGCGGCCAGCAGCTGGAACGCGTCTTCGTGGACGCTGAAATCGTGATGCGAATCGGCAGCGAGCCCATATCGGCGATACATGCGGGCGCTGTCTTCCAGGATAGGCGAGGACGCCGCGGCAGGTGTGAGGGTCTCGGCACTCGTCGTCACGTGCAAGGTGAAGTTTCCGGCCGTGTACGGGTGCCCGCTTGCGGCCCGTCGGCGATTCGACGTTCGGCTCGACGCCGCAGCGCGAGGCGCGACCGATGATGGCGTTACCGTCAGGCATTCCGCGAACAGATAGCCGCAGCCCCGCACCGCCAGCAAGGGAAGCTCGATGCCGGCCTGCCGGGCTTTGCGGCGCAGGCGGGACACCAGCACGTCCATGCTGCGGGGATCCATGGGAGGGTCGCCACGATCGTGATCTTCCACGATGGGCGGCGGAGTACGCTGACGCCGCAGCAACTGGCCTTCGCAGGCCGCGATGCGCATGAGGAAGCTGTTTTCCGCCGCGGTCACGATGAGCGTGCGATCGCGCGGGCATGCCAGCACGCGGCAGTTGGCGTCCAGGCGCCAGCCGCTGCCCAGGCGCCCGCTGCGACGTCCCGGCGGCGGGGCCGGCACAGATGGATCATGCCTGGGATGGGGCGGCGCGGTGTCGCCGGACATACGCGCAGCGGCGCCGGAAACGGCATGGCCCATGGGATGTGATGCGGCCACCGCCGTATCGACGGGCACTTCGGGCGGCGTCACAGCGTACCCCGCATGGCACAGCGCGGGCGCCGTATCCCCGCCCGCGGGCTCGACTGGCGGCGACAGGTGCGGATGACCGGCCGAATCAGCGATCGGATCGCTAACCGGGTGATGCTGCGTAAGACTGAGCGAACGACAAAACTCGCGGGCATTGGCGAGCGATTCAACGCCAGATCCACGCATCGCCCGGCGGCCCCAGGCGAGCAGGATGGCGGTGAGCTCGGCGATGTCGATGGACGCCGCATGGCAGGCGTCGGCGCCGGCCGCCATGACATGCGTACGCCATGCCGTATCGGCCGCGGCGCCCAGCGCGATGATGACGGCCGACGGTGCGGCCATACGCGCGCTTTGCGCATCGCAAGCCAGGTCGTCGGAATCGCCGGTCAATACCACGAGCGGCGCCGGCTGGGTGGCATACAGATGCCGCAAGCCCGCCAGGCTGCCGCAGGACCGCACCGCGAAACCGCGCTTGGCAAGCTCCTGGCTCAGGTTGTCTCTTACCGCGCGCGCGTCCTGCAGCACGATGACGTCAAGGTAATCGATCATGTTTTTCCTCCTGCACATGAACATGACAAAACCACGAATGTGATTCATATAAACACCAACGTGGCATCGACGCAAGCTTCAATCGGCTCGTGAAGAAATTTTCAGACCGTTTGAGGCACGCTCGTACACTGCGCGGCTACACGCAGGCCGAATTGGCGCGCTTGGCGGGGCTGTCGCAAAGCGCGGTGGCCAGCTATGAAAGCGGTGAGCGCAAGTCCAGCCGCGGCCTGTTCAAGCTGGCGGCGGCGCTGCGGATAGAGGCGCAATGGCTGGATACCGGCAAGGGTCCGATGGAGCGTCCGGTGGACCTGTACGCGAATGCCATGACCGGCCAGCGCTATGTCGTGATGGAAGACGGCGCGCCGGGTTCCTTCGGCGTGCCGGGCAGGGAGCTCGAATGGCCCTTCCAGACCATCCCGCGCGGCCGCTATGAAAGCCTGGCCACGCGCGACAAGCGGCACCTGGAGAACATGGTCGCCGCCTTTATCGACGCCTGCCACAGCAACTACGCGCTATCGAAACCCAAAGGCAAGACGCGACGCGGCGAGTAATCCGCCCGCGCCGTTCATCACAGCGAGCGTCGGAAAGAACACTTCCAGAACCCGGCTTCAAAAGCGAAGCGCCCCTCGAATAGGGGCGCTTCGCTTTTTGCGTACGGCTCAGGTCTCGCCGCGCACGGCGCGGGCCGTGGTCCGGGGGCGACTGTGAAGCCCCCGGAACACAGGCGTATTACCGCGCCGGGCTGGAGGTGCCGGACGCCGGCGCGGCGCGGTCCGACGCGGGCGGCACGGCCGGCGTGCCATTAGCCGGGGATGCCGGGGTACGGGCGCCCGCCGCCGGGGCATCGCCGCGCACGCGGGCGGCGATTTCCGTGGCCGTCTGCGCCGAATCGACGCCAAAGGCGAGCACGCCGCGGTTGAGCGGTTCGGCAATGCGCGGCGCCGCCACCAATTGGCCGTTGATGACCAGCACCAGCAGCTTGCCGACGTTCTGCGAACTGACCTGGGCCAGCTTGCGCGCGCCTTCCGGACTGAAGCGCAGGCCGACGAAGTTCTGCCCTTGGCGATCCACCAGGGCGGCGGCTTCGGTCAAGTCCGCGCGCGTCAGTACCGGCTGGCGCTGCACATAAACGGTGGCGTCGCTGAGCTTGACTTCCATCAGATCCGGCGCGGAATCCGTCTGCGCGATGTAGAAGCCGACGGAGGACGCGGCCGGCGCGGTCGACGGCGCCGGTGTGCCGGGCGCGGCGGCGGGCGGCGTGGCGCCGGCGCCGGCGGCCGGCGTGGACCCTGTACCGGCCTTGTTGCCAGGCGTCTGGCACCCCGCCAGGAGGATCGTAGCCATCAATACCACTGGTGCGATCGAACGGAAGCTGATGTGCATAACGGGTTTTCCTATTGGTGGAGGTTGCAAAAAAAGTGTACAGGGCGCGCAGGGCACGGCACAGCGCAGACTGCTTCCAGATGTAATGGCATGGTCATGTCTCTTATACTGTCGCATGCACGCAGGGGTACTTCACGGTCCGGCCAGCATTCCGCCTATTCAAACGAAGCGGCGGCGGCCACACCAGAGGTTGAGAGAGTCCCTTCGTACCAGTACGGATAATGCCGATGCTGGGAGCGTTCCGGTGGAAACCGCCGGAATTCGACCCTATTCGGCTCCAAACCCTCGCTTGGAGCTTTCATGAACGCGAATCCAAAATTCCTGGCCGCCACGGCCGAAGTCGACGCCGCCGCCGTCGCCCCGCTCCCCAAATCCCGCAAAGTCTATCAGCAGGGATCGCGCCCGGACATCCGCGTGCCATTCCGCGAAATCGAGCAGCAGGACACGCCCACGATGTTCGGCGGCGAAAAGAATCCGCCGCTGACGGTTTACGACACCAGCGGCCCGTACACCGACCCGTCGGTCAAGATCGATATCCGGCGCGGGCTGGCCGAAATGCGCCGCGGCTGGATCGAGGAGCGCGGCGATACCGAATTGCTGTCCGGGCCGTCCAGCGCCTATGGCCGCGAACGCCTGGAAGACCCCAAGCTGACCGCCATGCGCTTCGATCTGCAGCGGCCGCCGCGCCGCGCCAAGGCGGGCGCCAACGTAACGCAGATGCACTATGCGCGCCGCGGCATCGTCACGCCGGAAATGGAATTCGTCGCCATCCGCGAAAACCTGCGCCGCGAGCAATACCTGGAATCGCTGCGCGCCAGCGGGCCGGAAGGCGAAAAGCTGGTCAAGCGCATGCTGCGCCAGCATCCGGGACTCTCCTTCGGCGCGGCCATCCCCGACGCCATCACGCCGGAATTCGTGCGCGACGAAGTCGCGCGCGGCCGCGCCATCATCCCGGCCAATATCAATCACCCGGAACTGGAGCCGATGGCCATCGGCCGCAACTTCCTGGTCAAGATCAACGCCAACATCGGCAACTCCGCGGTCAGCTCGGGCATCGGCGAAGAAGTTGAAAAGATGACCTGGGCCATCCGCTGGGGCGGCGACACGGTCATGGACCTGTCCACCGGCAAGCACATTCATGAGACGCGCGAGTGGATCGTGCGCAATTCCCCGGTCCCTATAGGCACCGTGCCCATTTACCAGGCGCTGGAAAAAGTCGACGGCAAGGCGGAAGAACTGACGTGGGAAATTTTCCGCGACACGCTGATCGAGCAGGCGGAACAAGGGGTGGACTATTTCACCATCCACGCCGGCGTGCGGCTGCCCTTCATCCCCATGACGGCGGATCGCATGACGGGCATCGTGTCACGGGGCGGTTCGATCATGGCCAAGTGGTGCCTGGCGCATCATCGCGAAAGCTTCCTGTACGAGCGTTTCGAGGAAATCTGCGAAATCATGAAGGCCTACGACGTCAGCTTTTCGCTGGGCGACGGCCTGCGTCCGGGTTCCGCCTACGATGCCAATGACGAGGCCCAGTTCGCCGAGCTGAAGACACTGGGCGAGCTGACGCAGGTGGCCTGGAAGCACGACGTGCAGGTGATGATCGAAGGCCCCGGCCACGTGCCCATGCAGATGATCAAGGAGAACATGGATCTGCAGCTGGAGCACTGTCACGAAGCGCCCTTCTATACGCTGGGACCGCTGACCACCGACATCGCGCCCGGCTACGACCACATCACCTCGGGCATCGGCGCGGCGCTGATCGGCTGGTACGGCACGGCGATGCTGTGCTATGTCACGCCCAAGGAACACCTGGGGCTGCCGAACAAGAAGGACGTCAAGGACGGCATCATCACCTACAAGATCGCCGCGCATGCGGCGGACCTTGCCAAGGGCCATCCGGGCGCGGCGATCCGCGACAACGCCTTGTCCAAGGCGCGCTTCGAGTTCCGCTGGGACGACCAGTTCAACCTGGGCCTGGATCCGGACACCGCCAAGGATTTCCACGACGAGACCTTGCCCAAGGACTCGATGAAGGTCGCCCACTTCTGCTCGATGTGCGGGCCGCATTTCTGCAGCATGAAGATTACGCAGGACGTGCGCGACTACGCCGCCAGCCAGGGCGTGGCCGAACAGGAAGCCTTGAAAAAGGGCATGCAGGAGAAAGCGGTCGAATTCGTCCGCAAGGGCGCCGAGATTTATCACCAGACCTGAAGCAATGAGCCTACTGAAACGCCTGTTGACCCCGCGCACCGCGCGCATATTGGACGCCCGGGAATTCGCCCAGGCCTATGCCGACGCGGCGCGCGCGCGTTTTCCCAAGGACGGGCTGGGGGTCGAGCCCGACGTGGCGGGCGATGCGATCCAGGTGCGCTGGACGCTGCCCGATGGCGCGCGGGTCACGCAATCGCTGGGCAATGCCTATGCGGCCTATACGAAAGCGCCCGCGGACCTGGACGCCATCCTGGCGGCGCATCTGGATGCGGCGCCGGCGGCGGCCAAGCCGGACGCCGCCACCCGCCGCGCCGCCATCATGCCGGTGGTCAAGACGCGGATGTGGCTGGCCGCCAGCACGCGCCAGCTGCAGGCGGCCGGCGCCGGCGACGGCGACCGCTTCGTCGCCGAACCGCTGACCGACGAACTGATGACGGTCTATGTCGAGGACCGTGCCGACGCCATGAGCTATGTGGCGCCGGATCACCTGGCGGACCTGGAAGTGACGCGCGACGCGCTGATGCCGCTGGCGCGGGCGAACCTGCGCCGCCTGCTGCCCCAGCTGACCATCGAGGGCGAGGACGGCTGCTACGGCGTGCGCCTGGACGGCAACTACGACGCCAGCCTGGTATTCCTGACCGAGGACTGGCGCGACCGCGTACAGATCGAAGGCGAACCGGTGGTGGCGATTCCGGCACGCGAAGAGCTGCTGGTTTGCGGCTCGCAGGACCGCCACGGCCAGAATCGTATCCGGAATATCGCCGCGCACATCATGGCGCGTTCGCCGTATGGGTTGTCGGCGCTGCTTTACGTATGGCGTGATGGCGTGCTGACGCGATACGAGGACTGACGCCGTACGGACGAACGCGGCCGTCGGCCGGCGCACCGCGCATGACCCCTGGTGACGAAGGCGGATTGCAGGCGCTCCGCGAAGCCGGACCAAGTCCGGCACGCACATCGGAATCCTGGTGAATGAAGTGGCACCTAGGCACCTCGGTGCCGCGAGGCCATTCTTACCTGGAGATTCCCATGACGATTACCACCCTCGGCAGCCCTGGCGCCTCATACCATCCCGAACCCGCGGGCGGGCCGGCAGCTTCGGGCGGCGCCCCTCGGGCAATGCCGGGACCACGCGAAATCCCGCAGATCATCTACCGCACGAAGCGGGACGAGGAAGCGGCGAAGGTTTACCTGAACGCCCCGGTGGCCGCGCAAGCCACGCCGGAGAACCCAGCCCTGCAAAGCATCCGGCGTCAGTTGGTCGCCATCTGCGACCAGGCGCACGCCATGCAATGGAAACCCGTGCCCGGCGTGGGCGAAACCTTGAAGCTGGTGGCCGGCTATCTCAAGAACGCCACGCCCGAAGAAAGACAGGCGTTGGATACCATGCTGGACGACACCCTCGCCCAGGCCCTTTCCGTGCCCCCGTTGAACGAAACGGTCGCGGCGCATCGCGTGCGCGACATTCTGCTGCTGTCGATCGCCATCCAGCGCACCCAGATGGGCGAGGACCCGATGCAATTCCTGGCCGGCTTTGCCGAAGACGGCCTGGAACTGCCCAACTTCAGCATACGCACCGAAGGCGAAGCGGAGCCGCCGCAACTCCACTTCGATAGCACCCTGCCTTCCTTCGCCAACGCCACCTACCGCTTCGGCCCGCTGGGACGCACCCTGTTGCTGGAAGGCGCCCGCACCTGCTTCGCCGGTCCCAGCCAGGCCGAGCGTGGCGACAAGCTGCGGGACATTATTTTCGCGCTGAAGAATCCGCCGGATACGGGCGAGCCGCTGGAATACGATAGCGACCGCTTCATGGCCCTGCTCGAAATGGGCTTCGATATCTGAGCGCCGATCGCGCCGCGGTTAGCCCGGCGACGGCGATTCCCTGGGCTCGGCCAGCAGCATGATCAGCTTCAGGTCGGCATGCGTGGCCAGCCTGAAGGTCACCTGCTGGAAACGCAGCAGCCCGAGCCGGGGGTGCTGGAACTCACGCAAGCCGCCTTCACGTTCGACGACGGCATGGCGGGTCCACCAGTGTTCGAAAGCCGGGCTGTCGCGCAGCAGCGGATCCAGCAGGTCCCGCACATCCTGTTCGTCCAGATGCGGGCCGGCGTCGTGGCGGAACTCGGCGACGGCGCGGCGCGCGCGCTGTTCCCAGTCCACCACCAGCTCGCGAGCCGCCGGGGCCAGGAAGATATAGCGCAGCAGGTTGGGCGCCGGGTCGACGACGGGCCAGTTGTCGAACAGGTCGCGCATGGCTTCGTTGTACGCCATGACGTTCCAGGTACGGTCCAGTACATAGGCGGGGGCGTCGATGGCGTCCACACAGGCCGCCAGGATGCCCGATACGCCGGACGGCTCGTCGCGCGGGTGCTGGGGATCGGCGCATTCCGCCAGTTCGAACAGATAGGCGCGTTCGGCGCGGGCCAATTGCAGGACGCTGGCGATACGCGCCCACACGGCCGGCGACACGGACACTTCGCGGCCCTGCTCTATCCAGGTGTACCAGGTGACGCTGATGCCGCACAGCTGGGCGACCTCTTCGCGCCGCAGGCCGGGCGTGCGGCGGCGCAGGCCGGCGGGCAGGCCGGCCATCTGCGGCGTGATGCGAGCCCGGGCGTTGCGGACGAAATCGCCCAGGGTGCGGCGCCGCAGCGTGGCGCCTTCGGTGGACGTTGCGGGATGAGCGGTCGTGGCGGGCGTCATACCAGGATAAGTGAGCGCAGGTACCTGTATGGAGAGGGCATATCTTACCCGGCGGACGGCACGCTATCGCTTTCCCGGCGGAACGGGGCCTGGCGCGCTTTCCCGCGCATCCTCCCGCGTGCAAGTCAGTCTTCGCGCGAGGGGATGTCGCGGTCGGTCCAGGCCGCGGGAGCGCTCAGGCCCAACAGGGCATTCACCAGCAGTTCCCGCAGGATCAATTCATTGTCTTCCAGATCGACCATGGGGCCGGCCCCGGCCAGCACCCTGAATTTATGCGACAAAGGATCGCAGTTCGCCAACAGGTGCATGGCCGAACCCCGCACGAATTCATAGCGCCAGATCAATTCGGCGCGTTTGAACTGCGGCAAGGCGACCGCCAGGGCATCGATGAAGAGCTGCGCATAGCTATCCAGCTGACGGGACACGAACAGGGTGTAGTCGCTGTCCGGCACGGCGCGCAAATGGTTTTCCATGCGCACGAACAGGCGCCCGCCATCGGCGGCGCGCTCGCACGCGACCAGCGGCCGCAACAAGGCCTCCAATAACACCGGAACCGGAATGGGCGCGTCGCCGAACTGCCGGCGCGCCTCTTCCAGGCGCACGCGGCGTTCGATATTCACCGGCTCCAACACCGCCAGCAGCACCGACTTCACCAGCGCTTCCTTCGAGCCGTAGTAGTAGTGGATAGCCGCCACGTTCACTTCCGATGCATCGCAGATATCACGCACGGTGGTCGCCACCGGACCTTTTCGGGCGATCAATTCCTTCGCCGCCCGCAGGATGCGATCGGGCACCGGCATCTCCGCCGCTGACGCGTCCGTGAGCGCAAGCGTCGATTCGGACTCGCTGTGAGTTTCCGCCATGTCTTCCTCGATTAATCATTTGTTTTAATTTGTTTAAGTGCGGATTCTAAGCCGCTCGATGCCATGCCCACAAGCACCTCGCATACTGCGGCGCAGCATTCGTATTTACCCTTATGGAACAGGCTTCTACAGAGAGACCGGCGGGCCTAGGGCTTTCCATGAGGCAGCATATTTTCCGCATTTGCATATTGACGGCCTAAATCACCCTACCTAGAATCAAACAACTGTTTAACTCGGCATGACAGGTTAAGTTGTTGAAAACAGGGACTTGTGCACCTGCAGCACGCGCATGGACCCAGACATATCAAGGGGCTTACCGTGTCCGATTCAGTCAATGCCCGTCCCCCGGCGGGTCCATCCCGCTCGCCCGCCACTTGTGCGGCCGCAGCAAAAGCCAGCGCCGGCGACGCTGCCTCTCCCGAACTGACCTTGGCCGTGCTGGCGGCCCATGCCGGCCTGGCGCTCGCGCCTGACCATCTGGCGGAGCTCGTCGACGCTTACCGCTACGTCGGTCCGATGCTGGGACGCATATGCCGCGGCAATGCGCGGGCCGATGAACCCGCGCATATCTTCGTCGCCAAGGCCTTCGACCAGGCGGCCTGAATCCCGCGCCTATTGAACGTCGCGCTGTCGGTCCGCGGCCCGTCCGCGCGATACGCACCGTCCTGGGCAAGGCAACACGAAGCGCGTCAGCGCGAAGGTTCTCGCATGCACACGGATCCGACTTTTCTATCCTTGGCTGAAGCCAGCCGGCTCATCGCGACCAAGGCCCTGTCTCCCGTCGAACTGACCGAGGCCTGTCTCAAGCGGGCGGACGACGTCGACGGCGCCCTGCACAGCCTCATCACGCCCACGCCCGAACGGGCGCGGGCCGAGGCGCGCCTGGCCGAAGCGCAGATCATGCGCGACGGACCGCGCAGCGCGCTGCACGGCATCCCCTATACGCTCAAGGATGTCTACGAAACCGCGGGCGTGCGCACCACCGGACAATCGCGCCTGCTGGCCGATAACGTTCCCGCGCATGATTGCCATGCCCAGACGGCGCTGGCCGGCGCGGGCGGCGTGCTCCTGGGCAAGACCACCACTTGGGAATTCGCGCACGGCGGCCCCTCCTGGGATGTGGCGGCCCCGCCCGCGCACAATCCCTGGAACACCGGGCGCCATCCCGCCGGCTCCTCGTCGGGTTCGGGCGCGGCCATCGCCGCCGGGCTTTGCCTGGCCACGATGGGCACCGACACGGGCGGCTCCATCCGCATGCCGGCCGCCGCTTGCGGCATTGCCGGCATCAAGCCCACCTATGGCCGCGTCAGCCGCGTCGGCGTACTGCCCAATTCCTTCAGCCACGATCATGCCGGCCCCATGGCCTGGACCACCGAAGACCTGGCCATCCTGCTCGGGATCGTGGCCGGCCACGATCCGCGCGATCCCGCCAGCGTCGACCTGCCGGTGCCGGACTATCACGCGGCGCTCAATGGCGATGCGGGCGGCCTGGTGATAGGCGTGCCCTGGCATTGGATGGATGAAGAAGTGCCGCTGTCGCCGGGCAACAGGCGCGCGTTCGAAGCCGCGCTGGAAGTCCTGCGCGGCCTGGGCGCGACGCTGCGGCCGGTGACCCTGCCTTCCCTGCTCGAATACAACGACGCGAAACGCGTCATCGCCATGGGTGAGCTGTACGCCATCCACGAAGCGGATCTTCGTACGCGGCCCGAACTGTTCGGCGCGAGCCTGCGCTATCGCATCATCTGCGGCGCGGTGCTGCGCGCCGAGGACTACATCCAGGCGATGCGCATGCGGACGCGGCTGGCGGCGGCCATGCAGGCGGTCTACCAGACGGTGGACCTGCTGGCCGCGCCCTGCGCCGAACCGGCCGGCAAGCTCGAACCGACTTCGCCGCACTGGATGTTCGCGGCGCCGAACTACACCACGCCGTTCAATTCCGCCGGCAATCCGGCCTTGTCCATCTGCAATGGCTACGACGACGACGGCATGCCTTATTCGCTGCAACTGGCGGGCCGGCTGTTCGACGAAGCCACGGTGCTGCGCGTCGGGGACGCCTATGAAAAAGCCACGCCCTGGCGCCAGCGCCGTCCCGACATCGCCAGCCTGGCCGCGCAGTCCGCCGCGGCGCTCGTTTAAACGCTGCATCCGCTACGCCCGGTCCGTGCCGGGCCCATCGTCAACCCGTGTTTCGCTTCGGAGAATTATCTTGCTCCTGAAAAAACTTGCGGCTCCCTTCATGGCCGCCGCGCTTGCCCTGGTCCTGCCTACCGCCGGCGCACGCGCGGAATCGGTGCTGCGCGTCGCCACCACCTTGTCCGACGTGCCCTTGACCACTGGCCAGGCCAGCCAGGGCGGCGAAGGCATGCGATTCATCGGCTTCACCTTGTACGACGGCCTCATCAATTGGGACTTGTCGCGTTCGGACGTCGCCGCCAAGCTGCGCCCCGCCCTGGCCGAGAGCTGGTCGGTGGATGACGCCACGCACACCAAGTGGACTTTCAAGCTGCGCCCCAACGTCAAGTTCCACGACGGTTCCACCTTCACCGCCGACGCCGTCGTCTGGAACCTGGACAAGCTGCTCAAGCGCGATTCGCCGCAGTTCGACCAGGCCCAGGCCACGCAGGCCAGCCAATACGTGCTGAACATCGCGTCCTACCGGGTCATCGATCCGATGACCGTCGAAATCACCACCAAGTCGGCCGATGCCGTGTTCCCCTTCCTGATCGCCGACGTCGCCATGTCCAGTCCGGCCCGCTGGAAGGAGGTCGGCGGCGACTGGAACAAGTTCGCCATGACGCCGTCCGGTACCGGCCCCTGGAAGCTGGACAAGCTGGTACCGCGCGAACGCGCGGAACTCGTGCGCAATCCGAATTACTGGGACCCGAAGCGCGTGCCGAAATCGGATCGCCTGGTGCTGTTGATGATGCCGGATCCCAATACCCGCGTTGCCGCCCTGCTGTCCAAGCAAGTGGACTGGGTCGAGGCGCCGCCGCCCGACACCTTGCCGCGCCTGAAAGAAGCGGGCATGCAGATCGTCACCAACATCTATCCGCATAACTGGCCCTATCAATTGAGCTATTCGGAAGGCTCGCCCTTCCGCGACATCCGCATCCGCAAGGCCGCCAACCTGGCCATCGACCGCAAGGGCCTGGTGGAGTTCCTCGGCGGCACCGCCATACCGTCCGAAGGCATGGTCGATCCCAAGCATCCGTGGTTCGGCAAGCCGACCTTCAAGATCCGCTACGACCCGGACGAGGCGCGCAGGTTGATGAAGGAAGCCGGCTATAGCCCCGAGCATCCGCTGCACGTCAAGTTCGCCATCTCGACCTCGGGTTCGGGACAGATGCAGCCCCTGCCCATGAACGAATTCGTCCAGGAAAACCTCAAGGCGGTCGGCTTCGACGTCGAACTGGAAGTGCTCGAATGGGAGGCGCTGCGCGCGCGCCGGCGCGCCGGTTCCGACGCCCCGGAAAACAAGGGCGTATACGGCATCAACAACAGCTTCGGCTATTGGGATCCGGACATCGGCCTGATCGGTACGTCGTGGTCCAAGATGAAGCCGCCGGCCGGCTACAACTGGGGCGGCTTCAGCGACAAGGAAGCCGATGAACTGGCGGCCCAGGCCAAGGTGGAATTCGACCCCGCCAAGCAGGACGCCATCCTGGCCAAGCTGCATGCCCGCATCGTCGACCAGGCCATGTGGATCTGGGTGGTGCACGACCTGAACCCGCGCGCCCTAGCGCCCAACGTCAAGGGATTCGTACAGGCGCAAAGCTGGTTCCAGGACCTGACGCCCGTCTACCTGCAGTAAGGATCCCGCCATGCTCAGATACTTCCTGCGCCGCCTGGCCTATACCCTGCCCATCGCGCTGGGCGTCACCCTGGTCTGCTTCGCCCTTGTGCATCTCGCCCCCGGCGATCCCATCAGCGCGGTATTGCCGGAGAACGCATCGGCCTCGGTGGTCCAGGAAATCAAGGCCGCCTATGGCTTCGACAAGCCCCTGCCCGTGCAATACCTGATCTGGCTGGGCCGCGTGACGCACGGCGACCTCGGCATGTCGATCAAGTCCGGCCGGCCGGTCGCGGCGGAGATCGGGCCGGCCATCGCCAACTCCATGCTGCTGGCGGCGGCGAGCATCTTCCTGGCTTTCGTCGGGGGATGCACGCTGGGCGCGCTGGCCGGCTACACGCGGCGGCGCGGCGTGGACCGCGCCGTGACGGCGGTGGCCGTGACCGGCGTATCCCTGCCGCACTATTGGCTGGGCATGGTGCTGATCGTGTTGTTTTCGGTGGAACTGCGCTGGCTGCCGGCCACCGGCATGGGCAACCCGGACCTGGCGCACCTGATCCTGCCGGCCGTGACGCTGGCCGTCATTCCCATGGGCATCATCGCGCGTTCGGTGCGGGCGTCGGTCAGCGAGATCCGCCGCCAGGAATTCGTGCAGACGCTGTATGCCAAGGGCCTGCGCGGCCCGCGGGTCTTCCTGCACGTCGCCAAGAACGTGGCGCCCACCGTCATGGCGGTGATGGGCCTGCAGTTCGCGCAGATGCTGGGCGGCTCCATCCTGGTGGAGACCGTGTTCTCCTGGCCCGGCACCGGCTTCCTGTTGAACGCGGCGATCTTCACGCGCGACCTGCCCATCCTGCAAGGGACCATCCTGGTGCTGGCGATGCTGTTCGTCTTCACCAACCTGTTCGTCGACGTGCTGCAGATGCTCGTCGATCCGCGCGTCAAGCGCGCCTGACGGGAGACTTCCATGCGCATGCAGACCGTACCGTCCACCGCCGCCACCATCACGCCGGCCGCGGCATTCCGCCGGCCGAGCCGCGGCTATTGGCACACCGTCCGGCGCCGGCTGTCGCGCGATCCGCTGACGCTGGGCTGCGCCGCCATCCTGCTGCTGATCATCGGCGTCGCCATCGCCGCCCCCTGGCTGGGGCTGGACGATCCTTTCAAGATGAGCATGATCCGGCGCCTCAAGCCGCCCGGCTATCAGGGCCACCTGCTCGGCACCGACGAACTGGGACGCGACATGCTGGCGCGGCTGATCTTCGGCGCGCGGCTGTCGCTGTTCACCGGCTTCGTGCCGGTGGTGCTGGCCACGCTGATCGGCGGGGGGCTGGGCATCATCGCGGGATTCCTGGGCGGCCGCTGGAACATGGTCATCATGCGCCTGATCGATGTCTTCTACGCTTTCCCCTCGGTGCTGCTGGCGGTGGCCATTTCCGGCGCGCTGGGCGCCGGCCTGCTCAATAGCATCGTCTCGCTGACGCTGGTCTTCATACCCCCCATCGCCCGCATCGCCGAAAGCGTCACCACCCAGATACGCGAGCAGGACTTCGTCGAGGCCGCGCGCGCCACCGGCGCGTCGGCCTGGCGCATCGTGCAGGGCCATGTGCTGGCCAACGTCATCGGTCCCATCCTGGTCTACGCGTCCAGCCTGATCAGCGTCAGCATCGTGATCGCCTCGGGCCTGAGCTTCCTGGGCCTGGGTGTCAGCCCGCCCAACGCGGAATGGGGCCTGATGCTGAACACCTTGCGCCAGGCCATCTATGTCGCGCCGATGACCGCCATCCTGCCCGGCATCATGATTTTCGTGACGTCGATGTGCTTCAACCTGATGAGCGACGGCCTGCGCGGCGCCATGGACATCAAGAACGGATAAGGAGCGTCACATGCTATTGCGCGCCAGGAAGCAGGACCGACCCAAGGCCGCTCGCGACAGCGACGCGCTGCGGCTGCTGGACCGCGACAGTGGCCCCGATCCGCGCGATCGGGGCGGGCCGGCCCAGCCGATGTTGATCGTCAAGGATTTGCGGAAGCACTACGACATCGGCCGCACGACATTGCGCGGCCCGCGCAGCGTCGTACGCGCCGTCGATGGCGTCAGCTTCGACGTGGCCAAGGGGGAAACCCTGGGCATCGTCGGCGAATCGGGTTGCGGCAAGTCCACCACCGCCCGCCTCTTGATGCGCCTGATCGAACCGGATGCCGGCTCGGTGATTTTCGACGGCGAAGAGGTGTCCGATGTACGCGGCATCAGCGTGCGCGATCTGCGCCGCAATATGCAGATGGTGTTCCAGGACAGCTATGCCTCGCTCAATCCGCGCCTGACGCTGGCCGACAGCATCGCCTTCGGACCCGCCGTGAGCGGCATGCCGCGCGCGCAGGCTTTGGCCCGCGCGCTGACCCTGCTGCGCATGGTGGGACTGGACCCGGAAAGCCACGCCCAGCGCTATCCGCATGAACTCTCCGGCGGCCAGCGGCAGCGCGTGAACATCGCCCGCGCGCTGGCCATGGGGCCGCGCGTGCTGATTCTCGACGAGTCGGTGTCGGCGCTGGACAAGTCGGTCGAAGCGCAGGTGCTGAACCTGTTGCGCGAGCTGAAGCGCGACCTCGGCCTGACGTACATCTTCATCTCGCACGACCTGAACGTGGTGCAGTACATCAGCGACCGCGTGATGGTGATGTACCTGGGCCAGGTCGTGGAATCGGGACCGGTGGAGCGCATCTACGGCGCGACCCGCCACCCCTATACCGCCGCGCTGCTGTCATCGCGGCCCTCGATGGATCCGCGCAAACGCGTCGCCCAGCCGCCGCTGTCCGGCGATCCGCCCAATCCGATCAACCCGCCTTCGGGCTGCCGCTTCCGCACCCGTTGTCCCCGGGCGCGGGAACGCTGCGCCACTGAAGCCCCCATGCTGGCGGCGGCGCCGGACCACGACGCCCACCTGACCGCCTGCCATTTTCCGCTGGCGGCCGCCGACAGCCTGGCCCCGGGCGGCGCGGCCACCTCGCGCACCGCCGATGGCGCCAGCACCGTCACCACTACCCGCCTGCTGCGCCTGCAGGCCTGAGGAGACCGCCATGACAGAGCCGAGCTCCCATGCAGCCCTGGTCCAGGTGCAGGACCTGACCGTGCGCTTCTCCAACCGCGACATGAACCTGCCCGTCGTCAACGGCGTCAGTTTTTCGCTGAACCAGGGCGAAGTGCTGTGCCTGCTGGGCGAATCCGGCTCGGGCAAAAGCGTGACCATGCGCGCGCTGATGCGGCTATTGCCCGACAGCGCGCAACTGGGCGGCCAGGTGCGCGTGGACGGCACCGACATCCTCGACCTGCCGCGCAGGAAACTGCCGGACATCCGCGGATCCCTGATTTCGATGATCTTCCAGGAGCCGCTTACCGCGCTGGACCCCGTGTACACCATCGGCCAGCAGATCGCCGAAACCGTGCGGCGCCACGACGGCTGCGATCGCCGCGCCGCCATGCGCCGCGCGCTCGATCTGCTGGAGCTGGTGCAGATTCCTTCGGCGGCGCGGCGCCTGGCCGCGTATCCGCACGAACTGTCGGGCGGATTGCGCCAACGCGCCATGATCGCCCTGGCCCTGTCCTGCCGCCCCAAGCTGTTGCTGGCCGACGAGCCGACCACCGCGCTCGATGCCACGGTACAGATCCAGGTGCTGCTGCTGATGCGCGAGCTGCAGCGCGAGCTGGGCATGGCGACCATCTTCGTCACGCACGATCTGGGCGTGGCCTGCGAAGTGGCCGACAAGGTAGCCGTGATGTATGCCGGCCGCTTCGTCGAGACCGGCGCCATCACGGACATCATGGACCGTCCCGCCCATCCTTATACCCAGGGCCTGCTGCGCTCTACCGTCCATGGCGGCCAGTGCGGCGAAGACCTCGCTCCCATCCCGGGCGCGCCGCCGGACCTGGCGGCATTGCCGCCCGGCTGCTGCTTCGCGCCGCGCTGCGGCGTGCGCCAGAGCGCGTGCGACAGCGCCATGCCGCCACTGTCCGGACGCGAAGGCCACGGCCACGCGGCGCGCTGCATCCTGCCGCCCTCGCAGATCACCCTACTCCAGGAACATTCCGCATGAGCGCCGAGCGTTATCACCTGTCCGTAGGCGAAGCCGCCCGCCTGCTGCAAGCGCGCAAGCTGTCGCCGGTCGAACTGCTGGAAGACTTCCTGGCGCGCATCGAAGCCGTCGACGCCCGCGTGCACAGCTATCTGCTGGTCACCGCCGACAGCGCGCGGGCCAGCGCGCGCCAGGCCGAGGCCGACATCATGGCGGGCCGTTGGCGCGGTCCGCTGCACGGCATCCCTTACGCGGTGAAGGACAACTACTACACCCGCGGCGTGCGCACGTGCGCCGGCTCGCGGCTGTTGCTGGACTTCGTGCCCGATTATGACGCCGCGGCCATCGAGAGCCTGCGCGATGCCGGCGCCATCCTGCTGGGCAAGCTGAACACGTGGGAGTACGGCACCGGCACCGGCGCCGTGCATTTCGACCTGCCCTTCGAACCGGCGCGCAATCCCTGGAACCTGGACCATTTCACCGGCGGTTCATCGACCGGCGCCGGGGCTTCGGTGGCGGCCGGGACCGCCATGTTCGCGCTGGGTTCGGACACCGGCGGATCGGTGCGCCTGCCGGCGGCCGCCTGCGGCCTGCAAGGCATGAAGCCGACCTATGGCCGCGTCAGCCGCCATGGCATCCTGCCCAACTGCTACACCCTGGACGTGCCGGGCCCTCTGACCTGGACGGTGGAAGACAGCGCCATCGCGCTGCGCGCCATGGCCGGCCATGATGCGCGCGACCCGGGCAGCGTGGACGTACCGGTGCCGGATTACCTGGCGGGCCTCGAACGCGGGGTGCGCGGGTTGCGCATCGGCGTCGTGCGCGACCTGGGCGCCGAAGGCGAACGGGTGGACGCGGCCAACTGGCAGGGCATCGAGGACCTGGGCCGCGTGCTGGCCGCGCAAGGCGCGACGCTGGTCGATGTGTGCCTGCCGGCCAGCGTGACGGACTACCGCCAGGCCAGCTCCGTCATCAACTGGACCGAATCGCTGTCCATCCACGAGCAGGATTTCATGACGCGGGCGGCCGACATGGGACAGGCCCTGCGCGACAAGATGATGAACGGCTTCATGACCCGCGCCGTCGACTACCTGGCCGCCCAGCGCCGCCGGCGCGAACTGGCCGCGGCGACAGACGCGCTGCTGCGCAGCGTCGACGCCCTGGTGCTGCCCTGCGCCTTCCATACGGCGCCGCCCTACGCCGATCCCGACCGCGTTATCGCCTACACCACCGACACCGCCTGCCCGCCCTTCAATATGTCCGGGCATCCGGCGATGGCCGTGTGCACCGGCTTCGATGCCGCGGGCCTGCCGACGAATGCGCAGATCGTCGGCCGCTGGTTCGATGAAGCCACGGTATTCCAGGTGGCCCGGGCCTACGAGCGGGACACGGCCTGGCGCGCACGGCGGCCCGGGCTCTGACGCCGTCCGCAATCCGCTCATCGCACCTACCCACCAGCCCTCGCCACGGGAAGACCATGCCCCTCACCCTGGACCACGCGCTCTTTCACCTATCCGCGGGCGAAGCCGCGCGCCTGCTGCAAGCCCGCGAGCTGTCGCCGGTCGAGCTGCTCGACGCCTTCCTCGGCCGCATCGAAGCGGTCGACGACCGGGTGCACAGCTACCTGCTGCTGACCGCGGACAGCGCGCGGGCCAGCGCGCGCCAGGCCGAGGCCGACATCATGGCGGGCCGTTGGCGCGGCCCGCTGCACGGCATCCCTTACGCGGTGAAGGACAACTACTACACCCGCGGCGTGCGTACCTGCGGCGGTTCGCGCCTGCTGCTGGATTTCGTGCCCGGCCACGATGCCGCGGTGGTGGAGAAACTGGCCGACGCGGGCGCGGTGTTGCTGGGCAAGCTCAATACCTGGGAATACGGCACCGGCAACGGCGGCGTCTACTTCGATCTACCCTTCGAACCCGCGCGCAACCCCTGGAATCTCGACCACTTCACCGGCGGATCGTCCACCGGTTCCGGCGCGGCGGTGGCCGCCGGCACCGCCATGGTGGCCATGGGATCCGACACCACCGGATCGGTACGGCTACCAGCGGCGGCCTGCGGTTTGCAGGGCATGAAGCCGACCTATGGCCGCATCAGCCGGCACGGCATCCTGCCCAACTGCTACTCCATGGACACGCCCGGGCCGCTGACCTGGACGGTGGAGGACAGCGCGATCATGCTGCGCGCCGTGGCGGGCCATGATGCGCGCGACCCCGGCAGCGCCAATGTGCCGGTGGCCGATTACCTGGTAGCGCTGGAGGATGGCGTGCGCGGCCTGACCATAGGCGTGCTGCGCGACCTGGGTAGCGAGACCGGCCTGGTCGATCCGGCCAACCGCGCGGGCTTGGAGGACATGGCGCGGGTCTTACAAGCGCAAGGCGCCCGCCTGGTCGACGTGGTGCTGCCCGCCCCGGTCTCGGACTACCGCGCGGTGACGTCGGTCATCAACTGGAGCGAGTCGCTCACCATCCATGAACGCGACCTGCAGGAGCGCGGCGCCGACATGGGCTACGCGCTGCGCGACAAGTTGATGTCCGGCTATACCACGCGCGCGGTCGACTATCTGGCGGCGCAACGGCGACGGCGCGAGTTGACCGCGGCCACCAATGCCATGCTGAAGTCGGTCGATGCCGTGATCGCGCCCTGCGCCTACCACGTGGCGCCGCCCTTCGCGGATAACGACATCGTGCGCACGTTCACCAGCGAGAACGCCTGTCCGCCTTTCAACGCGTCCGGCCATCCCGCCATGACGATCTGCACCGGTTTCGATGCGGGCGGCCTGCCCACCAACGCGCAGGTCGTCGGGCGCTGGTTCGACGAAGCGACCGTGTTGCGGGTGGCACGCGCCTACGAGCGCGAAACCGACTGGCGCGCGCGGCGCCCGCTGTCCTGATCCGCCACGGTGTCCTGTTTCCTGCTTTCTGCTTTCTGCCTGCTGTTTCCCACTCCCCGTTCAGCCCTTTCCACGCCAGTCACCTGGAGCTTGTGATGCCTCTAGATTCCACCCCAGCCTGGAGCGCCGACGACATCGCCGCGCACTGCCGGCGCTATGGCCTGACGCTGCCGGCGCCGATGCTTGCCCGCATGCACGAACTGTCCGCCAACGTCACCCGTACCGGACTGGCCATACCGCGCCAACCGGTGAAGGACAACGAGCCTGCCCTGGTCTTCGCCATGCCGACGCCCACGCCGCGCTAACCATCTCCCATCGAGGATACGCCATGCAGCCCTATGAATTGACCGCCTCCGAAGCGTCGGCGCTGATTGCCGACCGCAAGCTCTCCGTGGAGGAACTGGCCCGCTCCACGCTGGACTACATCGCCATGCGCGAGCCTGTGATCCGCGCGTGGAGCCACGTCGATCCCGATCTGGTCCTGCGCAATGCGCGCGAGCTGGACAAGACCGCGCCGCGCAGCCCGCTGCATGGCCTGACCTTCGGCGTCAAGGACGTGATCGATACCTTCGACATGCCCACCCAGCACAACTCCCCGCTCTACGTGAACCACCGTCCTGGCCAGGACGCCGCCTGCGTGGCGGTGGTGCGCCATAGCGGCGCGCTGGTCGTCGGCAAGACCGACACGGTGGAATTCGCGTCCGGCGGACGCCGTGCCGCCAGCCGCAATTCGCACAACCTGGCGCACACGCCGGGCGGCTCGTCCTCGGGCTCCGGGGCGGCGGTCGGCGATCGCCAGGTGCAGCTGGCCTTCGGCACGCAAACCGGCGGCTCCCACATACGCCCCGCCGCGTTCAACGGGATCTACGGCATCAAGCCCACGCACGGCATCGTCAGCCGGGAAGGCGCCAAGATGTACTCGCACACGCTGGACACCATAGGCTGGTACGGCCGCTCGGTCGCCGACCTGAAATTGGTGGGCGGCGCGTTCCGGCTGCCCGGCCTGGACGGCGCCCAGGCGCCGTCGCTGCGCGGCCTGCGGGTGGCCCTGTGCCGCGGCCCCAACTGGGAAGCGGCCGACGCCTGGGGCCGGGCCGCGCTCATGGAAGCCGGCAAGCGCCTGGAGGCCGCGGGCGCGAAGGTAACGGAGTTCGACCTGTCCGCCCCGTTCGACGGACTGGATGCCGCGCAGCAGATCGTCATGCGCGGCGAGGGCCGCGCCGCTTTCCTGCCGGATTATCTGGGCCGCCATCACCTGCTGCACCAGGACTTCCGCGACATGGTGGAGAACCAGCGCGAGATCACGCCCGCGCAATTGACCGACGCATATGACCTGGCCGCGCGCTGCCGGGCGGAATTCGATACGCTGTTCGCCGCCGGCAGCGGCGGCCGCGGCGGCCAGTTCGACGTCCTGATGACACCGCCCTCGCCGGGCGAAGCGCCGGAAGGCTTGCAGGACACCGGCAATCCCGCCTTCAACTCGATGTGGACTTTGCTGCACGTCCCTTGCGTCGGCATCCCGGTAGGCAAGAGCGAGCGTTCGCTGCCCTTGGGCATCCAGCTGATCGGGCCGCGTTTTTCCGACGCTCAACTGCTGGCCATCGCCGCGGCGTGCGCGCCGGCCATCCATGCCGGCGGCCGCCTCGATCCGATCAGCCTGGGATGATCCTCGGGTCCCCGGCGGACGCTCAGTACTTCGGGCTTTGCAGATCGTGGTAGCGGTACTTCTTGCGCGCCTCGTCCATGCGCATGCCGCCGCGGATGGCGTCGCGCAGCTGCTTTTCCTGGCTGGCGATGTGTTCCGCCACGTCCAGCAGTTCGTTCTCGCGCACCTTGGGCAGGACCACCACGCCGTCGGCATCGCCGCGCAGGATGTCTCCCGGATTGACCACCACGCCGCCGATGATGACGGGAACTTCCAGCGCCTTGAGCTGGATGCGGCCCTTGCCCGTACGCATCCACGTGTCGTGGCTGAAAATCGGGTATCCCAGCTCGCGGCACAGCGCGACGTCGCGGTTGTTGCCGTCGATGACCGTGCCGGCCATGCCGCGATGGTGGGCCAGCTCGGTCAGGATATTGCCCCAGGTGCCCATTTCATCGCGGCCGCGGTTGTCGATGACGATGACGCGCCCCGGCGGCACATCGTCCATGTATTCGCCGACGTTGCCGGTTTCGATGGTGGTGGGCTCATACAGCACCGTGAAGGCGCGGCCGGCCAGGCGGAACGACGGATCGCACGGCTTGATCTTGTAGCACTGCCCCACGATGCCCAGGCGATCCAGCGCATCGCTCAAGGCGCCGCAGTCCAGCCTGGAGGCCCGTACGACATTGGCGTCGTTGGTATCGATATTCATGCATGACTCCCTGGGCGTCGCGCCCGTTATTCAATGGTGATGTTGGCTTTGCGGATGACCGGCTGCCAGTAATCGATGTCCTTGCGGACCTGCTGGTCCAGTTCCGGAGGTGTCAGGTACCAGGCCGAGACGCCGGCGGCCGCCAGGGCATCCTTGACCTTATCCGTCTGCAATGATTTCTGCGCGGCTTCGCTCAGCATCGCGACGACGTCCTTGGGCGTGCCGGCGGGGGCGAACAAGGCCACCCAGGCTTCCAGCTCGAAACCGGGGAAGCCCGCCTCGGCGGTGGTCGGCACGTCGGGCAGCATGGGAATGCGCGACTTGGCGGCGATGGCCAGCGGGCGCAGGCGGCCGGTGGTCACGAATCCCGCCAGCGAGGGCGGCGTGGCCACCGTCATCTGGACGTTGCCGCCCAGAACGTCCTGGATGGCCGGACCGGCGCCCTTGTAGGGGACGTGCGTGATCTGCACGCCGGTCCTCTGCTTGAACAGCTCCATGCCGATATGCGGCACCGAGCCGTTGCCGGAGGTCGCGTAGTTCAGCTCGCCGGGATGCGCCTTGGCGTAGTCCACCAGCTCTTTCAGGGTATGGACCGGCAGCTTGGGATTGACGGCGATGACGTGCGGCGAGGACACCAGCATGGCGACCGGGGCGAAGTCCTTGACGGGGTCCCAGTCCAGCTTGTGGAACATGACGGGGTTGCCGACGTGGAACATGGAATAGCCCGCCAGCATGGTGTAGCCATCGGGAGCCGACCGGGCGACGAAGGAGGCCGCGATATTGCCGCTGGCGCCGGGCCGGTTTTCGACCACGATGGGCTGTTTCAGCATTTCCGCCATGGGCGGCGTAATTATGCGCACCACCTGGTCGATAATGCCGCCCGGCGGAACCGGTACGATGACGCGTATCGGACGCTCGGGGTAGGCGGCTACGCCAGGTGTATGGAACAGGGTGCCTGTCAGGGCGGTGGCGGCAAGCAGGGCCGCCGTCAGGACGCGTCTCATCTCGTCTCCTCGTCTTGGTAATAATTTATGTGCTTGTTGTAATTATGAATAGCGTAGCTAAAATTATCAACATGGAGCAAAACAATGGTCCGGCGGTCAATACGCCGGAGCGCATCCGCGCCCTGATCGAGCGCGACATCGCCGAGGGCGTCCTGCCGCCCGGCATGCCGCTGGATGAGAAAGCGCTGGCGGCGCAGTTCGAGGTCTCGCGCACCCCGGTGCGGGAGGCGCTGCTGATGCTGGCCGCGCGTAAACTGGTGGCCATCGTTCCGCGCGCGGGGACCTTCGTCTACAAGCCGGGGGCCGCCGAGCTGATCGCCCTGCTGGAATACCTGGGCGAACTGGAAGGCGTGGCCGCGCGGCTGGCCGCCCAGCGCATGAGCGCGGCGCAGCGCGACGCGTTGGGCGCGCTGCACGAGAAAGCGTCCGCCCAGGCTGGCGACAATGACCGGCCGGGCTATGAGGAGACCAACCTGGCTTTGCATCAGCTGATCTACGCCGGCAGCGGCAATACCATCGTGCGCGACGAGATCGCCCACGCGCGCCTGCGGCTGTCGAATTTCCGCCGCAACGTGTTCGATCAACCGGGGCGGCTGCGCGTGTCGTGCGCGGAGCACGACGCCATCGTGCGGGCGATACGCGCCGGCGACGGCGAGGCCGCCGCGCAGGCGATGCGCGATCACATCATCGGCAAGGGCAAGGCTTTCGCGGATCTGGTGCTGGGGCCGGGTAGTCCCGCGAGGACGCCGTCTTGACGGCGGTGGCGAGCGGCGCGGCTGCCGCGCGGGCGCTAAGCCAGAACGGCAGGCAGAACGGCAGGCAGAACGGCAGGCAGGATTTGCGGCCATGAACGCGCGCCTGTTCCTCGCCCTGCTCCTGCCCCCTTTCCTGTGGGGCAGCAATGCCATCGTCGGCAAGATGGCCGCCGGCCTGATCCCGCCCATCACCCTGAACACGTTGCGCTGGACGATGGCGCTGGCGGTGCTGCTGCCTTTCGTCGCGCGCCGCCTCGCCCGCCATCGCGAAGTGCTGCGCGCGGAATGGCGCGACATCGTGGTCGCGGGGTTCTGGGGCATTACCTGCTACAACGCGCTGCAATACCTGGCGCTGACCACCTCGAATCCCATCAACACATCGCTGATCGGATCGTCGGCGCCGGTCTTCATCCTGCTGCTGGGCCGTTTGATGTTCGGCGCGCCCATAAGCGCGCGCAGCGCCTGCGGCGCCGCGCTATCGGTGATAGGCGTCGCCTGGGTCATGCTGGGAGGCCGCCTGGGCGGCCTGGACGCCATCCATTTCGTGCGCGGCGATCTCTTCATGCTGGCCGGCACCTTCGCCTGGAGCCTGTACACCTGGCTGCTGAAACGCCGGCCGTCGCGGCTGCCGACGGACGTATTGCTGAGCGCGCAGATCGCCGCGGGGCTGGCCTGGAGCCTGCCTTTTGTGCTGGCCGAACATGCGTGGGGCGGCTATGCGGCGATCGCGGTGGATTGGAAGACGGTCGCCATCGTTTGCTATATCGGCATCTTTCCGTCCCTGGTGGCCTTTTTCTGCTGGCAGACCGCGGTCGCGCGCACCAGTCCCCAGTTGCCTATCTTCTTCATGAACCTGACGCCCATCTTCACGGTGCTGCTGTCGGTATTGCTGCTGGGCGTCGCGCCGCAGTCTTACCACGCCGTCGGCCTGGTCCTGATCCTGGCGGGTATCTTCCTGGCCCGGCCGCGGGCCGCCAGCAGGCCGGCGTCGGCCGTGCCGTCGCGGGCCGAGTAAGCATCGGCCGCGCGCCCAGGACGGTGCACGCCGCACCGTCCTGGCGCATCCTTTACCCACGCCGGGGCATTCCCCCAACGCCGCTCGCCCCCCTTCCCATGGCGAAAAGTTGGCATGCATGTTGCGTGCATGTCATGCAAGTGACTTGCATAAAACACATGACACTTGCACCAATAATCGTCTCCCGCCCGGGGCGGGCATCGCTATCAAGGGGTTACTCATGCTGCGCAGTCGTTCGATCCTGGCCATGCTGGCTTTCGTCGCGGCCGGTGCCGCGCACGCGGACCTGCTGGACACCGTCAAGCAGAAGAAGGAAATCGTCGTAGGCACCGAAGCGCAGTTCGCGCCCTTCGAGTACCTGCAGGATGGCAAGATCGTCGGCTACGGGCCCGATCTGATGAATACCATCATGGCCGGACTGCCCGGCGTCAAGGTCAAGCAGCTGGATGTGCCCTTCCAGGGCATCCTGCCGGGACTGGCCACGCGCAAGTTCGACTTCATCGTGACGTCGGTGACGATGACGAAGGAACGCGTGGACAAATTCGCCTTCACTGTGCCCATCGCCGACGCCACCACCGCGCTGGTGAAGCGCAAGGCCGATACGGGGCTGACCAGCACCGACGGCATCGCGGGCAAGACGGTCGGCTCGCAAACCGGCTCGGCGCAGCTGAAGGCCTTGCAAGCCTATGCCGATAAGCTGAAAGCGGCGGGCAAACCGGCGGTGACTATCCGCGAATACGTCAGCTTCGACGAAGCCTACGCCGATCTGGCGGCCGGCCGCCTGGACGCGGTGGCGCAATCGCTGGCCAACCTGGCCACCCTGGTGAAGACACGCGGCGACGTTTACGCCGTGATGGAAGGCGCCATCGGTCCCAAGACCTATTTCGGCTGGGTGGGCCGCAAGGACGCCGACAGCGCCAGCCTGGTGAAGTTCTTCAGCGACGGCATCGCCCGCGCGCAGCAGAGCGGCGAACTGCAGAAGCTGCAGATGAAGTGGTTCGGCTTCACCATGGACGTGCCCACCGACAAGGTACCGACGCCCGAGATGTGAGCACGCGGCGATGAACGGTCCCACCTTGCTCGAGCGCCTGGCCGCCTATGCCCCCATCCTGGGCACGGGCGCCGCCACTACCGTGCTGGTCGCGGCGGTGGCCATCGTCGGCGGCTTTCTGCTGGGCGCCCTGCTGCTGGGATGCACCTTGACCGGCGGCAAGCACAGCCCGCTGCGGCTGGCCGTGATCGCCTATATCAGCTTCTTTCGCGGCACGCCGATGCTGGTGCAGATGCTGATGCTGTTCTACCTGCCCAGCGCGCTGGGCGTGGACCTGCCGCCGCTGCTCGCGGCCATGGTCGCCATGGCGTTGAATTCCGCGGCGTTCCAATGCGAGATCCTGCGTAGCGGGCTGGCGGCGGTAAGCCGCGGACAACTGGAGGCCGGCGCCGTTTTCGGGCTGACGCCGCGCCAGGTCTTCCGCCATATCCAGCTGCCCCAGATGGCGCGGGCGGTGTGGCCCGCCGTGGTGTCCGAGGCCATCGACGTCATCAAGAATTCCGCCATCGTGTCGGTGATCGCCGTCGCCGACCTGGCGCGCGCCGCGCGGCAGATCGTGGCCGGCAACTACCGGCCGCTGGAAGTGTATGTGACCACCGGCGCCGTGTACCTGGCATTGACGGCCGCCGTCTTCCTGCTGGGCACCTGGCTGGCCCGCCGCATGGCGGGCAGCCGCCACGCCAGCCGGGCCGTCATCCGCCGCAACGCCATCCGGAAGACATGATGGATATCGACCTGATGCTATCGCTGTTGCCGGACTTCGGCGCGGGTGTCCTGCACACCATCGGGCTGGTGATCGCCGCGCTGGCGGGCGGGCTGCTGAGCGGGTTCATCGCGCACATGCTGCGCGAGACCGGCCGGCGGCTGTTCGTCTGGCTCTATTGGGTCTACACGGTGGTCTGGCGCGGCATTCCCTTCCTGATCCATCTATTCATCGTTTACTTCGGGCTACCCAGCATCGGCATCTCACTGGACCCCTATGCCGCGGCAGCCATCACGCTGTCGATCTACAGCGGCGCGTATTTCGCCGAGATATTCCGCGCCTGCTGGGAATCCATCCCGCCGGGCCAGATCGAGGCGGCGCAGGTGATGGGCATCGATCGCCGCCGCATCTTCCGCCACATCCAGCTGCCGCAGGCGCTGCGCGCCGCCGTGCCGCTGATCGCCCACCAGACCGTGCTGCTGGTGAAGGAGTCGGCGCTGGCGTCCGTCATTACCTATCCCGAACTGACGCTGA
The DNA here is from genome assembly GCF_965137885.1 of Bordetella sputigena. Lineage (NCBI taxonomy): Bacteria > Pseudomonadati > Pseudomonadota > Betaproteobacteria > Burkholderiales > Alcaligenaceae > Bordetella > Bordetella sputigena. The sequence goes on along the minus strand of NZ_CBCSCA010000001.1, from coordinate 593,498 downwards.
CGGCTTCGCGCATCGTTTCCGCGCAGTTCGTCTACGTCGAACCCTACATCCTGCTGGCGGCCTGCTACTGGCTGCTGGCGCTGGCCATCGGACGCATCGGCAGGCTGCTGACGCGGCGGCTGGCGCGACCACTCGCGTGAAGGCGCTCCCCGACACGATGCAACGTCCATGCAACCGGATCCATCCATGACCGACACCACCTCCACCGGCGCCGCTTTGCCGATGATCTCGCTGCGCGGCGTCGGCAAGTCCTTCGGCGACCATCGCGTGCTGTCCGGTATCGACCTGGACATTGCGCGCGGCGAAGTCGTCACGCTGATCGGGCCGTCCGGCTCCGGCAAGACCACGCTGCTGCGTTGCATGAATTTCCTGGAAGCCTACGACGAAGGCGAAGTGCATATCCGCGGCGCGCTGCTGGGCTATCGGCGCGGCGCCGACGGCACGCTGGCGCGCGATAGCGACCGGGCCGTCGCCGAAGTGCGCGCGCCGCTGGCCATGGTGTTCCAGCACTTCAATCTATGGCCGCATATGACGGCGCTGGCCAATGTGATGGCGCCGTTGACGCTGGCGCGCGCCAAGCCCGCGAGCCAGGCGCGCCAGATCGCCCTGCAGGCGCTGGACCGCGTCGGCCTGGCCGACAAGGCCGACGCCATGCCGGCGCGGCTGAGCGGCGGCCAGCAGCAGCGCGTCGGCATCGCCCGCGCGCTGGCGGTGTCGCCGGAGGCCATGCTGCTGGACGAGCCGACATCGGCGCTGGATCCGGAGCTGGTGGACGAAGTGCTGGAAGTAATCAAGTCGCTGTCGCGCGAGGGCATGACCATGGTGATGGTCACGCACGAGATGAGTTTCGCGGCGGAAGTATCGGATCGCATCGTTTTCATGGAGCAAGGACGCATCCTGGCCATCGGCGGTCCCGACGAGATCATCCGGCGGCCCGCGCATCCGCGCATCCGCGCTTTCCTGCAACCGTGGATACGGCGCAGCCTGGCGCCGGCGGGGGGCCAGGCATGAGCGAATCGGGCCTCCCCAAGCGCATATCCTCCCTTGGAGAGGAAACCGCGCGGCGACAGGAAGACACATCCCTTTTGCCCATGCGCGCCGCGCGTGCCGTCGACAGCGATCGCCTGCGGGCGCGGCTGCAAGGTTTGGCGTCCTTTGGTGCCGCGCGGCCCGGCGACATCCACGGCGGCGTCGCTCGGCAGGCGTTGACGCCGCAGGAATTGCTGGCGCGCCGCTGGCTGGCCACCGAATTCGCCGGCCGCCCAGGGTATTCCGTCGGCATCGATGCCGCGGCCAATGTCTACATCCGGCGCCATGGCGCAAACGCCAACGCGGCGCCGGTGCTGACCGGCAGCCACGTCGACACGCAACCGCTGGGCGGCTGGCTGGACGGCGCCTTTGGCGTGGTCGCCGGACTGGAAGTCTTCGCCGCGCTGGATGCCGCCGGCCTGCGCACCGAGCGCCCCATCGAAACCGTCATGTGGACCAACGAGGAAGGCTCGCGCTTCGCGCCCGGCCTGATGGGCTCGGTCTCGTACACCGATCCCGCACGCCTGGCCGCATTCCGCGACACGACGGACGCGCAGGGTGTCAGCTTCCTGCAGGCCTGCAACGATGCGCGCGAGGACTTCGCCATGGCCGCGCGCGAAGCCGGCTGGCGCTGGTTCGACGCGCCGCTGGCGCGGCCGCTGCACGCCTATATCGAAGCGCACATCGAACAAGGTCCCATCCTGGAAGCGCGCGGCCTGCAGGTGGGCTGCGTTACGGCCATACAAGGCGTGCGCTGGTATCGCGTCACCGTGCCGGGCCGCAGCGCGCATGCCGGTACCACGCCGGATGCCGCGCGCGACGACGCGCAGGCCAAGGCGATCGCGCTGGCCCATGCCCTGCTGGAATACGGCCGCGGGCAGGACGACGACGCCCTGCGCCTGACCATAGGCCGCTGGCAATGCCGCCCCGACTCCATCAACACGATCGCCGATCAGGTCGTGTTCACCGTCGATGCGCGTCACCCCGAAACGCGGGTGCTGGACGGGCTGGAAGCGCGACTGCATGCCCTGCTGCCGCCGGGCGCGGCGGTCGACGTCCTGCAGCACAAGCCGACAGTGGGCTTCGATCCGGGCCTGGTCGAGCTCGGCAGGCAGGCTTGCAAGGCGCTGGAACTACGGCACGCCGACATGCTTTCCGGCGCCTTCCACGACGCGATGCCGCTGGCCGGCTTCTGCCCCACGGCCATGCTGTTCGCGCCCAGCATCGGCGGCGTCAGCCATCACCCCGGCGAGCACACCCACATCGACGATCTGGCTGCCTGCGCCCGCGCCCTGGCCTGGTGCCTGGCCGGACTGGCGCAGGACGGCGACGCCACGCCCGCCGATTCGCGCAACACCGATTCATCCACCCCCACCCGCTAGGAATCAACACGATGGAAACCGCAACCAGCATCCCGCAGGTCGCCGACAACGGTGAACCGGTCGGCCTGAACAACACCCATCTGGAGCCGATCTCGCCCGACGGCCGCGCCGAGCCGGGCAAGGTCTATGAAGTCCCGGCCCGCAACGGCCGCGCCGTGCGCCTGTCCAAGGGCCAGGTCATCCGCATCATCAACACCCACGGCAGCCAGGTATGCGACACCTGGGCCTTCAAGGCCGACGACCTCAGCGAGTTCATGTCGATGGAGCATGCGCGCGCGATGATCGACCGCATCATCCCCAAGGTGGGCGATCCGCTGGGCAGCAACCGCCGCCGGCCCATCATGACGCTGACCGCCGATACCTCCCCCGGCGTGCATGACACCCTGATGGCCGCCTGCGACGCCTATCGCTACCGCAACCTGGGCGTCGAGCACTACCACGACAATTGCGCCGACAACATGCGCATGGCGCTGAAGGCCATCGGCCTGCGCGCCCGCGAAGTGCCGCAGCCGCTGAACCTGTGGATGAACATTCCCGTGGGCGCGGAAGGCGGCGTGCAATGGCTGGCCCCGGTCTCGAAGGCCGGCGACTACGTGGACCTGCGCGCCGAAATGGACTGCATCGTCGTCATGTCGGCCTGCCCGCAGGACATCATCCCGATCAACGACAACCGCCCGGTGGAAGTTCATTTCCAGGTGCTGGACCAGGCATAAAATCCCGCCATGGCCACCCGCAGACCTTCCCCCTCGACGCCGGAGCGCGGACTCGCCGCCCTGGGTCCGCGCGTCAAGCATGCCCGCATGGTGCATAACCTGACGCTCAAAGCGCTGGCCGAGGCCGCCGGGTGTTCGGAAAGCCTGCTCTCCCGCATCGAACGCGGCCAGACGATGCCATCGCTGGCCACGCTGCATCGCCTGGCGCACGCGCTGGACACCAACGTGGCCGAGCTGACCGCCGCCGACGCGCCGCCCGCCTCGCCCGTCACCCGCGCCGCCGACCGCCCCATATTGGCCTTCAGCCAGGCGCGCGGCCGCAAGGGCGGGGTCAAGCTGGAGCGGGTCATCGTGCCGATGCGGGGCCAGCTGCTGCAGGCGGACATTCACGTGCTGGAGCCCCTGGCCGAAAGCCTGGAGCAGATCGCGCATGCCGGAGAGGAAATGGGCTATGTCATCGAAGGCCGCTTCGAACTGCGCCTGGGAACGGAAATCCACCTGCTGGATGCCGGCGATTCCTTCTATTTTTCCAGCGATGTTCCGCACAGCTATCGCAATCCGGGCAAGACGGTGACGCGGGTGCTGTGGGTGAACACGCCCACCACGTTCTGATCCAACGCCATCCATGCATTCCGCCACGGATACTCGCGCGCAGGCGCAGCCGCGTTACAGCGGCATTCCGACTTTCATGCGCGTTCCGCATACGACGCGGCTGGAAGAGTTCGACATCGGCATCGTCGGCGTTCCCTTCGACGGCGGCGTGACCGCGCGTCCCGGTGCGCGCTACGGTCCGCGCGAAATCCGCAATATGTCGTCGATGACGCGCGCCATCCATCACGTGACCCGGTACAACCCGTTCGCCGCCTGCCGGGTGGCCGATGTAGGCGACGTGCCGTTCACCGACGTCTTCCATCTGGAGAACTCGCACGCGGATATCCGGCGCTTCCTGGAGCCTATCTACGCGGCCGGCAAACGTACGCTGGTGGCCGGCGGCGACCATTCGATCACCTACCCCATCTTCCAGGCCATGGCGCCGCGGCAGCCATTGGGGATGGTGCATATCGATGCGCACACGGATACCTGGGACGATTTCATCGGCTCCAAATTCAGCCATGGGTCGCCCTTTCGCCGGGCGGTCGAGGCGGGCCTGCTCGATCCGAAGCGGACGGTGCAAATCGGCATCCGCGGCGCACAGAATTCCGACGAAGGCTGGCGCTATTCGCTCGAATCGGGCATGCGGGTGATCTTCATCGAAGAGTTCGACCGAATGGGCGTGGAGGCCGTCATCGCCGAAGCGCGCCGCGTGGTCGGTGATGGTCCCAGCTATCTCTCCGTCGATGTCGATGGCCTCGATCCCGTGTATGCGCCAGGCACCGGGACGCCGGAGATCGGCGGCCTGTCCACGCGCGAAACCCTGACGCTGTTGCGCGGGCTGGAAGGCCTGGATCTGCGTGGAGCTGACGTAGTGGAAGTGGCGCCGCCGTATGACCCTAGCGGGAATACGGCGCTGCTGGGCGCGACCCTGATGTACGAGTGCCTGTGTCTGCTGGCGCGAGCTTGGGAGATGGGACGGTAGGGCAATTCTTTATCGTGTGATCGTTGGCGATCTTCGGTCTGGGCGCTTGTGGCCGCTTGATCGTCAGCCGGCGGGGGCATTAGTGCTAGTGCCGTCCGGCGGGGCAGTCCCCCTGTCGGGTCCAGCCCGATCGGCCGGTCCGGCGCGCGGGCGCCGGACTCCCGCTTCGTCTTCCTCGTACGGCGGCCGAACGTCACTTGGGTTCTTGCGTCTTTTTTGCCCGGCCGTCCTCCCTACGGAAGCCCTCGCGCGGCCTCAACGGGCTGGACCCGACAGGGGGACTGCCCCGCCGGACTCGGGTGTGCCTTAATCACCGGTGCTGCGACCGGTGGTTTTCTTGGCCCTTCGTGGCTGCGTGGTGTGGGTCAAGAAAGATCTGCCGTTGCCCGGCGCTGCGCGGCCGCCCAGCGCGGCCACGCATCACCTACGCGTCTTGGTGTGCGACGGGGGCTTTGTGGCAGGGGCCATGGTGGGTGAATGGAAATTGATGCATGCGATGGGCGTGACTCTGGGCATGCGGCCTTCCCGGGCCCCCAGCGGTCCCGGAAAGACCTACGCGCCGTGCCTTGCCACGGCTGCCGCCATGCGGAGATCGTCAAGCGGCGGAAACCCATCAACGCGCAGCGGCTGAATCGATGCAGACCACCGCCGCGGTCTCAAGCCCCGATCACCGCAAGAAAGCACCCGTTGCACACCGAGACGCGTAGGTGATGCGTGGCCGCGCTGGGCGGCCGCGCAGCGCCGGGCACCGCAACCTCTTTCTACGGCGGAAGATCACACCAACGAAGGGCCAAGCACGCAGAAGGCCGCAGCGTCCGTGATTAAGGCACACCAGAGTCCGGCGGGGCGGTCACCCTGTCGGTCCAGCCCGTTGAGGCCGCGCGAGGGCTTCCGAAGGGAGGACGGCCGGGCAAAAAAGACGCAAGAACCCAAGTGACGTTCGGCCGCCGTACGAGGAAGACGAAGCGGGAGTCCGGCGCCCGCGCGCCGGACCGGCCGATCGGGATGGACCGACAGGGTGACCGCCCCGCCGGACGGCACTAGCACTAATACCATCGCCGGCGAACAATCACCCCAACACCGGCCCCAAGGTCCGCTTAACGTCATCCTCACTACGCCCGCTGCGCGCGATGTAATCCCGCAGCTGGTCCTCCCCTATCGTCCCGACATTGAAGTACTGCGAATCGGGATGACTCAGATAGAACCCGCAAACGCTCGAAGCCGGAAACATCGCATAGCTCTCGGTCAGGTCAATGCCGACATCCGCCGCATCCAGCACCTCGAACATCTCTCGCTTCACCACGTGCTCAGGGCAGGCAGGATAGCCAGGCGCCGGCCGTATCCCCACATACTTCTCGGCGATCAGGTCATTATTGTCCAGCGCCTCATCCGCGGCATATCCCCACAAGTCGCGCCGCACGCGCGCATGCAGGCATTCGGCATAGGCCTCCGCGAACCGGTCCGCCAGCGCCTTCAGCATGATGCTCGAATAATCGTCATGCGCCGCCGCGAACTCCGCTTCCTTCTTTTCGATGCCCAGGCCAGCCGTCACCGCGAACAGGCCGATATAGTCGGCAACGCCGCTATCCTTAGGCGCGATATAGTCGGCCAGGCACTTGTTGGCGACGCCTTCGCGCTTGGCCCCCTGCTGCCGCAGATTCCGCCACGTGAACAACACCCGTGAACGGCTTTCGTCGGCGTACACCTCGATATCTTCGTCGTTCACGCGATTGGCCGGATAGAACGCGACGACGCCGTTCGCCGTCAACCAGCGCCCGTCGATAATCCGCTTCAGCATCGCCTGCGCATCCGCGTACACCTTGCGCGCCTGCTCGCCCACCACCTTATCGTCCAGGATCGCCGGAAACTGCCCGAACAGACTCCAGGTCTGGAAGAACGGCGTCCAATCGATATAGGTCGCGATCTCCGCCAGATCGTAATGCTTGAACGTGCGGCGGCCGATGTACTTGGGCCGCGGCGGCACGTAGTTCGACCAATCGATCGCCGGCCGCGCCGCGCGCGCTTCCGCCAGCGACACCAGCGGCGTCGCCTTGCGATTCGCATGCCGGCGCCGCACGTCTTCGTACTCGCGCTTCAAGTCCGCGACGAAGGCATCGGCCTGCTCCGACACCAGGTTCGTCGCCACGCCCACCGCGCGGCTGGCGTCCGGCGTATACACCACCGGCCCTTCGTAATTGGGGGCGATCTTCACCGCCGTATGCACGCGGCTGGTCGTGGCCCCGCCTATCATCAGCGGGATCTTGCGCTCCCGGAAATAATCGTCGCGCTGCATCTCGCTGGCCACATAGGCCATCTCTTCCAGGCTGGGCGTAATCAGGCCGGACAAACCGACGATATCCGCCTTCTCCTCCTTCGCCTTTTCCAGGATCTGCGCGCAGGGCACCATCACGCCCATGTTCACGACTTCGAAGTTATTGCACTGAAGCACCACGGACACGATGTTCTTGCCGATATCGTGCACATCGCCCTTGACCGTGGCGATCACCATCTTGCCCTTGGCGCGCACATCGCCGCCCGCGGCCGCGATCTGGCGTTTTTCTTCCTCGATGAAAGGCACCAGGTGCGCCACCGCCTGCTTCATCACGCGGGCCGATTTCACCACCTGCGGCAGGAACATTTTGCCTTCGCCGAACAGGTCGCCCACGATATTCATGCCGTCCATCAACGGCCCTTCGATCACCTCGATAGGACGGCCGCCGCGCGCCTCGATCTGCTGGCGCACTTCCTCCGTATCCTCGACGATGAAGGTCGTAATCCCGTGCACCAGCGCATGCGCCAGCCGCTTTTCCACCGGCTGCGCGCGCCAGGCCAGGTCTTCTTCCTTCTTGGCCCCCGTGCCCTTCACGGTGTCGGCGAACTGCACCAGCCGTTCGGTGGGCGTGCGTTCATCGTCGGCTTCCGTCTTGCCCACCGGCTCGGCGCGATCCAGCACCACGTCCTCGACCAGGTCGCGCAGCTTGGGATCCAGGTCCGCGTACACGCCCAGCTGGCCGGCATTGACGATACCCATCGTCAGGCCTTCGCGGATGGCGTAATACAGGAACACCGTATGAATGGCCTCGCGCATCGGCTCATTGCCGCGGAACGAGAAGCTGACGTTCGAGATACCGCCTGACAGCCGCGCATGCGGCAGGTTCTGGCGGATCCACGTCACGCTTTCGATGAAGTCCAGCGCATAGCGGTTGTGCTCCTCGATCCCCGTCGCCACCGCGAACACATTGGGATCGAAGATGATGTCCTCGGGATTGAAGCCTTCCTGATTCACCAGCAGGTCGTAGGCACGGCCACAGATCTCCTTGCGGCGCGCCAGCGTATCGGCCTGGCCCTGCTCGTCGAACGCCATCACCACCATGGCGGCGCCGTAGCGGCGGCACAGGCGCGCGTGATGCAGGAAAGGCTCGATGCCTTCCTTCATGGAAATCGAGTTGACCACCGGCTTGCCCTGCACGCACTTCAGGCCGGCCTCGATCACTTCCCACTTGGAGCTGTCTATCATCACCGGCACGCGCGCGATGTCCGGCTCGGAAGCGATCAGGTTCAGGAAACGCGTCATGCAGGCCACCGAATCCAGCATGGCCTCGTCCATATTGACGTCGATGATCTGCGCGCCGTTTTCCACCTGCTGGCGCGCCACGGCCAGCGCCTCGTCGTACTTTTCTTCGCGGATCAGGCGCGCGAACATCTTGCTGCCCGTCACATTGGTGCGCTCGCCGACGTTGACGAACAGGGTTTCCTCGTCGATGTTCAGCGGCTCCAGACCGGAAAGGCGCGTCTTGACCGGGATCTCCGGCACCGCGCGCGGCGTCAGCTTGACGACCTTCTCGGCGATGGCGCGGATGTGGTCCGGCGTGGTGCCGCAGCAGCCGCCCGCCATGTTCACCAGGCCGGCGCGCGCGAACTCTTCCAGCAGGCCCGAAGTATCCGCCGGCGATTCGTCGAAACCGGTATCGCTCATCGGATTGGGCAGGCCGGCGTTCGGGTACACGCAGACGTAGGTATCGCAGATCTTCGACAGCTCCGCCACATAGGGGCGCATCAGCGCGGCGCCCAGCGCGCAGTTCAGGCCGATGGTGACGGGCCGCGCGTGCCGCACCGAATTCCAGAACGCTTCCACGGTCTGGCCGGACAGGATGCGGCCGGAAGCGTCGGTCACCGTGCCGGAGATCATCACGGGCAGGCGCACGCCGCGCTGCTCGAAGACTTCCTCCACCGCGAAGATGGCGGCCTTGGCGTTCAGCGTATCGAAGATGGTTTCGATCAGGACGACGTCGATGCCGCCGTCCAGCAGCCCATTCAACTGCTCGACGTAGGCAGCGCGCAATTCGTCGAAAGTGACATTGCGCGCGCCCGGGTCGTTCACGTCCGGCGAAATCGACGCGGTCTTGGGTTGCGGACCCAGCGCGCCGGCGACGAAGCGTGGCCGTTCCGGCGTGCTGTAGGCGTCGCAGGCCTCGCGCGCCAGCCTGGCCGACGCCAGGTTCATTTCATAGGCGAGTTCGGGCAGGTCGTAATCGCCCTGCGCGATGAAGGTCGCGCCGAAGGTATTGGTTTCGATGACGTCGGCGCCGGCCTCCAGGTATTGGCGGTGGATCTCGGCGATGACGTCCGGCCGCGTCAGCGACAGCAATTCATTGTCGCCCTTCAGATCCTTGCCGTGCCCGGCGAAGCGCTCGCCGCGGAAATCCGCCTCGGACAGCTTGTAGCGCTGGATCATGGTGCCCATCGCGCCGTCCAGGATCAGGATGCGCGAATCCAGCGCGCGCACGAAGGCGCCGCCGTGGGTATAGGAGTCGAGGGGATAAGGCAGAGCGGGATAAGACGGCACGGGCGTTCCTGGCGGGAAGGCGGATGGATTGCAAAGAAGCAACCTGGAATGGTAACAAAGCCCGCGAAATCCTGGGGCCGTGATACATTCCGGGCCCTCGAACCGGTGCTTTCAGCGCATCGCGCGTCCTGCCGGCGCGCCGCGTGGTGAAAGATAAACGGGAAACAGGAAAGCGTGCGCGGGCGGTCCATGAGACCCCCCGCTGGCGCCAGGCCTGTGCTGCCCCCGCAACGGTCATCCCGCCCCTGTCTCCCAGGCCGCTCCACGGCTGCCGGACAGGGCGGGACAGCCCGATACCGGCCGGTTCGTCCGGGGAAGACAGCGGGCGACGCAACGCCTAGCACCGCCGTCGCGGCGCCGTCCGCCAGCCGTCTTCCGCTCCCTTTGAACGACGTGCGGGGTCGCGCGTCATCACCAGGTCTCGCTATGAAGCCCCTCTTTACCCGGCGCAGCGCCGGGCTGCTCGCCTGTCTGGCTCCCATGTGGGCCGCTGCTCAACAGAATCCGGCCGCGACGGCCGCCCAGCCCCCCGTTACCCAGCTCGATACCGTGGTCGTCACCGCCACCCGGTCGCCCGAACCGTTGAAAGACGTGCTGGGGGATGTCAGCGTCATCGACCGCGCCACCCTGGAAAGCGCCGGGCAGAGCAGCCTGGCCGAAGTACTGTCGCGCACCCACGGTATCGAGTACGCCAACAACGGTGGCCCGCAGACGGTCACCAGCCTGTTCATGCGCGGCGCCAACAGCAACCAGACGCTGGTGCTGGTCGACGGCCAGCGCGTGAACAACGCCACCAACGGCCTGGCGGCGCTGAACGCCATTCCGACCAATAGCATCGACCGCGTGGAAATCGTGCGCGGCGCCGCCAGCAGCCTGTACGGCGCGGACGCGCTGGGCGGCGTGATCAACATCATCACCAAGCGCGACGCGGACCGCCCGCTGTCCGCCTACGCCTCGGTGGGCGGCGGCACCTACGGCAGCAGCAGCTACAGCGCCGGACTGTCCGGCGCGGCGCGGGGCTGGACCTACAGCCTGTCCAGCAGCTACCAGCAAAGCCGCGGCTTCGACGCGACCAACGACAAGAATTTCCTGCACAATCCCGACCGCGACAGCTACTACGAAAACAACCTGGCCGGCTCGCTGGGCTATGAGTGGATGCGCGGCCAGACGCTGACCGCGCAGTTCTACCAGACGCACGTGAACGGTGGCTACGACAACGGCACGCCCTATTTCAACGACCGCTCCATCCAGGATCTGCAGGGCTACTCGCTGACCAGCATCAACCGCTTGACCGACATGTGGACCAGCACGCTGCGCGTCGGCAGCACGCTGGACCGCAACCGCAGCGAAAACGTCCCCGGCGACGAGAACCCCTTCAACACGCCCGACGGCAAGAGCACTTTCCGCACGCGGCAAAACCAGTACCTGTGGCAGAACGACCTGCAGTTCACCAAGGACCAGAAGGTGACGCTGGCCTACGAGCATCTGGACCAACGGGTCGAAGGCGATATCGGCAACTTCAATAATTTTCCGGTGACCTTCGGCGATTATTCGGAAACGCGCCGGCACGTGAATTCCTTCACCGGCGTATACCTGGGCGATTTCGGCGCGCATCATCTGCAGGCCAGCCTGCGCAACGACGACAATTCGCAGTTCGGCAACCGCACCACGGGCGGCCTGACCTACGGCTACGACATCACCAATCGGATACGTGCCACGGTGGGCGCCAATACCGGCTTCCGCGCGCCGAATTTCAACGAACTGTACTGGCCCAACGACGGCGGCTTCGTCGGCAATCCGGACCTGAAGCCGGAGACCTCCCGCAATATCGAGGCCAGCCTGCGCTACCAGGATGACGACAGCGAACTGGGCGCGACCTACTATCACAACAAGGTCAAGAACCTGATCATCAATCAGGCCATCGATCCGAACGATCCCTTCAGCGTGTTCCAGCCTTTCAACGTGTCGCACGCGCTGCTGGAAGGTGTCAGCCTGACCGGCATGAAGAAGTTCGGCGACACCCGGCTGCGCGCCAGCCTGGACCTGAGCGACCCGCGCAATACGGACGAGGACACCCGCCTGCCGCAGCGTGCGCGCAAGGTACTGCGGGTGTCGGCCGATCATCGCTTCGGCGACTTTCTGCTGGGCGCGGAAATGTACGCCAGCGGCGATCGCATCGATGCGCTGACGGGCGACCGGCTGGGCGGCTATACCCTGTACAACCTGCTGGCTTCCTACGACCTGACGCGCAATCTGCAGGTTCAGGTACGCTGGAACAATGTGTTCGACAAGGAGTACACCTTGGTCAAGGGCTACAACACGCCGGGTTCGAACGCGTTCGTGAACCTGACCTGGCGGATGTAAGGCGCGGCGATGCGTGCGCGTAGCCGTATCACGGCGATCGCCGCGGCGCTGCTGGCATGGGCTGCGGCAGCGGTGCCAGCGTCCGCGGTCTCCGCGGCGAATGCGGCGCCCATGGCGAATGCGACGACTGCCGCGACTGCCGCAATCGCTACCGCTGCTGCGTCGGCCGCCGCCGCCGTCGGCCCCATCTCGGTCAGCGATGACGACGGTCGTACCGTCGAACTGCCGCATCCGGCCCAGCGCGCCATATCGCTGGCGCCGCACGCCACCGAACTGGCCTACGCGGCGGGCGCGGGCGACAAACTGGTCGGCGTGGCGCGCGGCAGCGACTATCCGCCGCAGGTCCGTGCGCTGGCCTCCATCGGCGACGGCCTGGCGCCGGACGCCGAACGGGTGGCGGCGCTGCGGCCCGATCTGGTGCTGGGCTGGCTGCCCGGGAGCGCCGCGCCTCTGCTACCCGTCCTGCGGGCACTGGACGTCCCGGTGTACTACAGCGATCCGCGCACCCTGCGCGACATCCCGGAGGCGGTCCAACGTATGGGCGTGCTGTTCGGCACGCAGGCGGTCGCCGAGCCGGCGGCCGCATCGCTGCGGGCTCGCATCGATGCACTGGCGGCCCGCTACGCCGGGCGCGCGCCCGTGCGAGTATTCATCCAGGCGGGCCGCGAGCCCGTCTACACACTGAACGGCAGCAGCATCGTCAGCGATGCCTTGCGCCTGTGCGGCGGCGTCAACGTATTCGCCGATGCGCCGGTCACCGCCCCGCAGGTCACACAGGAAGCCGTGCTCGCCGCGCGCCCCGACGTGATCGTCACGGGCATGGCAAACCCGGCCAGTCTGGCGGCCACAACGAACGCCTGGGGGGCGCTCAGCCTCCCGGCGGCGCTGGCCGGCCGCGTCGTCGGCATTGATGCGGACATGCTGTATCGCCCGGGCCCGCGCCTGATCGATGCGGCGGAAACGCTATGCGCGGCGCTGGATCGGGCCCGTGAGGCCAGCGCCGGGGCCGTCCGGCGCTGATCACTCAAAACCCTTGATCGCTCTATGAAGCCCGCGACGCCGCCGCCGTTCGCGGGACCGCGCCGGACGCCATCACCGCATCGCGCAGCCGCTGGGAATCCTTGACCGGCGGCATGCCGAACATGCGCACGTAGTCCCGGCTGAATTGCGAGGGGCTTTCGTAGCCCACCCGGAAACCCGCGCCCGCCGCGTCCATGGCTTCCGCGACCATCAGGCGCCGCGCTTCCTGCAGGCGCAGCTGCGCCCGGTATTCCAGCGGACTCATGGCGGTGATCGCCTTGAAATGCAGGTGGAAGGTGGAGCGGCTCATGCCGGCCATGTCGGCCAGGTCCTCGATGCGGCAAGGCTTCTGATAGTGCGCGCGCAGCCAGGCGATGGCGCGGCCGATCTGGTTCAGGCGGCTATCGGCCCTGGCCAGCTGCCGGACCATGCTGTTTCCCGGGCCGGTGAGTACGCGGTAGAGCAGTTCCCGCGTGACGAGCGGCGCCAGCGCGTCGATGTCCGCCGGATGGTCCAACAGGCTTGCCAGCCTGGCCGCCGCGTCGAGCAACTGCGGCGTCGTCTCGTTCAGGGCAATGCCCGAGGTCAACACTTCTTCCGGCTCGGGCGGCACCGGATAACGCAGCGCGAGGTCGCTCAGTTCGCCCATGTCCAGGTCCAGGGCTACGCACAGATAGGGCTCGGCCTCGGAGGCGGCGGTGACCGAGCCCGTGACCGGCAGGTCGACCGACGCAACGAGGTACCGGGAATGATCGTAGTCGTATGAACGGTTGCCCACCACCACGTGCTTGCGGCCCTGCGCGGCAAGGCACAGGGTAGGTTCGTACACCACCGGCAGCGGCAGGGTGGGCGAGCTGGATCGGATCAGTCTAAGGCCGGGAACCGGCGTGTCGTGTATGCCGTCCCGCGGCGTGTGGCGACCGACGACATCCACAAGTCTTGCCAAGGCATCCATTGCGCGTCTCTATTGGGATGGGATGGAAAGCCGAACGCATCGCCCGCGCGATCGATCGGACAGTCGTGCAAGGATTGCGGACGACGCGGCTACCGCCCATCGCGCCCCTCCGCGGAGAATCCTTCTACGCATCCGACAGCACGGCGTGCAATGGGTTCCTGGGGCAATACGAGACCAGACATTACCACCCCTGTCCGCGCGACGAAACAGAACGGGCGAGCAGCCTTGCGGGCTCGTGCGTGACGGGACGATCAGGCAAGAGTTCCGCACTATCGCGCAATCCGGCATGTGGCTTGTCCTGAAATTCCGGTCCCGGGTTTCGACGCATGTCCTCGCGTGCCGATGCGAATTGCCGACAGGAGATGTGCATGAGCAGTGATTTCGAAACCCCACGACTGACACGTCGCCGATTCAACCAGGCCGTGGGCGCCGGCCTGGCCTCGGGTGCGGGACCCGGCTTGATGTCGTTCGCCCAGGCCGCCTCCGCCGAACCGCGCCCCGGCGCCGCCACCGCGATGGAGGTGACCATCACGGTCAACGGCCGGCCGCGCACGGTGTCCCTGGACCCACGCACGACACTGCTGGACGCGCTGCGGGAACACCTGGGCCTGACCGGCACCAAGAAGGGCTGCGACCATGGACAGTGCGGCGCCTGCACGGCGCTCGTGGACGGCCGCCGGATGAACACCTGCCTGAGCCTGGCCGTCATGCACGAGGGCAGCCAGGTCGTCACGATCGAGGGACTGGGCAGTCGCAATGCCTTGCACCCGATGCAGGCGGCCTTCATCAAGCACGATGGTTACCAATGCGGTTATTGCACGCCCGGCCAGGTGCTGTCGGCCGTCGCCACGCTGGACGAAATCGCCGCCGGGATTCCGAGCGCGGCCACCGCCGATGTCTCGCAGTTCCCGTCCGCCACCGCCGCGGAGGTGCGCGAGCGCATGAGCGGCAATCTGTGCCGCTGCGCCGCCTATCCCAACATCGTCGCGGCCGTCATGGATGTGCGGGGGACGCGCGGATGAAGGCCTTCACCTACGCGCGCGCCCCGTCGGCGGAAGCGGCCGTCGCGATACTGTCCGCCAGGCCCGACGCGCGGCTCATCGCCGGTGGTACGAACCTGATCGACCTGATGAAGCTGCAGGTCGAGACGCCGGGCCACCTGATCGACGTGAACGGCATCGGCCTGGATATCATCGAGCCCACCGCGACAGGCGGCTTGCGCGTGGGCGCGCTGGTGCGCAATACCGATCTCGCGGCGCACGAGACAGTGCGGCGCCGGTACGGCCTGCTGACACGCGCGATCGTCGCCGGCGCCTCGGCGCAACTGCGCAACCGCGCGACGACCGCGGGCAATATCATGCAACGCACGCGCTGCCCGTACTTCTACGGCACGGCGATGGCGTGCAACAAGCGTGAACCGGGCGCGGGCTGCGACGCAAGAGACGGCCTGTCGACCAACCTGGCGATCCTGGGGGCCAGCGCGGCCTGCATCGCCACGCATCCCTCGGACATGGCGGTGGCCATGCGCGCGCTCGACGGCGTCGTGCACGTCCTGGGGCCGGACGGCCAGCGCAGCATCCCCTTCGCGGACTTCCATCGGCTGCCCGGCGCTACGCCGCACATCGAGACCGCGCTTGGCCGGGCCGAGGTCATCACGTCAGTCGATCTGCCGCCGCCCGTGGACGGCACCCATGTCTACCGCAAGGTGCGCGAACGCGCCAGCTACGCTTTTGCCACGGTCTCCGTGGCCCTGATCGCACGGCACGACGGCGACGATGTGGCCATCGAGCGGCTGGCCTTCGGCGGCCTGGCGGCCAAGCCCTGGCGCGTGGAGGCCGCGGAGCGTCGCGGATTCGGCTCGCCAGAGGCGATCGCGCGCGACGCCGCCGCGATCGTCCTGCAAGGCGCCCGCCCCACCGAACACAATGCCTACAAGATCGAACTCGCGCGGCGCGCCCTGCACGCCGCCTTGATCGACGCCCAGGAGCAGCATCGATGACCAGGCTGGACACCTCGAGTATCGACACCCGGCTCGTCGGGCGCGCCGTCGACCGCCTGGATGGCCCCCTCAAGGTGACGGGCGGCGCCACCTATGCGTACGAGCACGCCGGAACCGGCAAGACGCTGGTCGGCGTCTTCGCCACGGCCACCATCGGCCGCGGCGAGATCGCCCGGCTCGACGTTTCGGCGGCCAACGCCATGCCTGGCGTGCGCCTGGTGATCACCCATCGCAATGTCATCGAGCAAGGCAGCAGGGATCCGGACAATCCCGCCTTCACGACGCGCGCGCGCCCCATCCTGGCGGACACCCGCATCGCGCATTTCGGCCAGCCCATCGCGCTGGTTATCGCCGACACGTTCGAGCAGGCGCGCGACGCCGCCAGGGCCGTCAAGGCAACGTATGCCGCCGCCCGCGGATCCTACGCGTATACGTCAGGCAACGCCGTCATCGAACCCAAGATGGCCAACGCCGGCTTCCCCGCGGCCTCGGATCGCGGCGACTTCGACGCCGGCTTTGCCGCGTCGGCCGTGCGCATCGACCGCACTTACGAGACCTTGCCCCATTCTTCGCAGCCGCTGGAGCCGCATGCCACGCAGGCCCATTGGGAGGACGACACCCTGTACCTGACGACCAGTCACCAGACCTTGGCGTACGTGCAGCGATCGCTGCGCGCCGCGCTCGGTCTCGAACCCGACAAGCTGGTGGTGTCGGCGCCCTTCGTGGGCGGAGGTTTCGGTTCCAAGCTGGCGGTGCACGCCGACCTGATGGGCGCCGCCATCGCGTCCCGGATGGTCGGGGTGCCGGTGAAGGTGTGCCTGACCCGCCAACAGATGTTCAGTCTCGTCGGCATCCGGCCCTGGCACCGGCAGCGGGTGCGCCTGGGGGCCGATGCGCAAGGCAGGCTCGTGGCCATCGGCCATGAAGCCCTGCTGTATTCCAACGAGCAGGATCCCTACATCGAGCAGACCGCCACGGTCGGGCGCTCCCTCTACGCCGCGCCCGACCGCATGACGCGGCACCGCATCACGCACCTGGACCTGCCCGGCGGCGAGGCGGTGCGCGCCCCGGGCGAGCTGCCCGGGCTGCTGGCGCTGGAGTCCGCAATGGACGAACTGGCCGAGGCCCTGGACATCGATCCGGTGGAACTGCGCCTGCGCAACGACACCGCCGTCGACCCGGAGTCCGGCGTGCCCCTGACGGGCCGGAACCTGGCCCAGTGCCTGCGCACCGGCGCGGCGCGATTCGGCTGGGAGCAACGGCCCAAACGGCCGCGCGGCCGGCAAGAGGGCCAGTGGCTGATCGGCATGGGCGTGGCATCGGCGATACGCACGCATTTCCAGGCGGCCACGACGGTGGAGGTGGCGGTGACGCCGCAGCAACGCATCGAGGTGCGCTCGGACCTGACCGACATCGGCACCGGCAGCTACACCGTGCTGGCCCAGGTGGCCGCGGAGGTGCTGGGCGTGACGCTCGGTGAGATCGATGTGAGGCTCGCCCACTCCAGCCTGCCCCAGGGCGGTGGCTCGGGTGGCTCCTGGGGGGCGCCGAACACCGCCGCCGCGCTGCATGCCGCGTGTGTGGCGCTGCTGGAACGCACCGGCGTGCCGCCCGGCCAGGGATTCGTGCGGCAGGCCATCGCCGCGTATCCTGACGGCATGTCGGCCCGCGGCGCGCTGCCCGCCGCGGCGCAAGTGCCGGACTGGCGTGAAAAGTCCCGGCACACCTACGGCGCGCATTTCGTGGAATTGGCGGTGCACCGCCTGACGGGCGAGGTCAAGGTGCGCCGGATGCTGGGCGTGTTCTCCGCTGGACGCATCCTGAATCCGAAAACGGCGAGGTCCCAGCTGCTGGGCGGCATGACCTGGGGACTGTCGGCCACGCTGCGCGAGGCGATCGAGATCGACCCGCGCTACGGCAACGCCGTCAACGGCGACCTGGCCGAGTACCTGCTGCCCGTCCATGCCGACATCCCCGACATCGAGGTGGTGATGCTGGACGAACCCGACCTGCAGGCCAACCCGGTGGGCGTGAAGGGTGTCGGAGAGCTCGGCGCCTGCGGCGCTTCGGCGGCGTTCGCCAACGCGCTCTACAACGCGTGCGGGTATCGGGCGCGGTCTTTCCCGGTGCATCTGGCGAGCCTGGTCCAGGCACTGGCCGAGTCGTAGTACGCCATCTCGCCGCGCCCCGAGCGGCGGGAGCCATCGCCGGCGGCGGGGCGCGACAGGGCATCCAGCGCCCTGCCGCCCCGCTGCTTTATGATGGCGGGGTGTGCCGCGCGCCATCCGGGCGAACGGCAGTTACTCCTCATCCGCCATGCCATCCCAAGACACCTTCACCGTCGCCGGGCGCACCTTCCGGTCCCGCCTGCTCGTCGGTACCGGCAAGTACAAGGATTTCGAACAGACCCGCCAGGCGCTGGACGCCAGCGGCTGCGACATCGTCACAGTAGCCATCCGCCGCGTGAACCTGGGCCAGAACGCCAATGAGCCCAGCCTGCTGGACTTCGTGCCGCCGTCGCGCTTCACCTATCTGCCCAACACCGCCGGCTGCTACACGGCGGAAGAAGCCGTGCGCACGCTGCGCCTGGCGCGCGAACTGCTGGACGGCCACGACCTGGTCAAGCTGGAAGTGCTGGGCGATCCGCACACCCTCTTCCCCAACATGCCGGAAACGCTGAAGGCCACGGAAGCCCTGGTCAAGGACGGCTTCAAGGTCATGGTCTACTGCACCGACGACCCCATCCAGGCCCGCATGCTGGAAGACCTGGGCGCCGTCGCCGTCATGCCCCTGGCCTCGCTGATCGGCTCCGGCATGGGCATCCTGAACCCCTGGAACCTGCGCCTGATCCTGGACCAGGCGCGCGTGCCGGTGCTGGTCGATGCCGGGGTCGGCACGGCGTCGGACGCCGCCATCGCCATGGAACTGGGCTGCGACGGCGTGCTCATGAATACCGCCATCGCCGGCGCCGGGAATCCCATCCTGATGGCCAGCGCCATGAAGAAAGCCGTCGAAGCCGGCCGCGAAGCCTTCCTGGCCGGACGCATGCCGCGCAAACTCTACAGCGCGTCGCCCTCCTCGCCCACCGAGGGCCTGGTGAAATGATCCCCAACGCGCTCTCCATCGCCGGCGTCGATCCGTCCGGCGGCGCGGGCGTGCTGGCCGACGTCAAGGCCATGAGCGCATTGGGTGCCTATGGCTGCGCCGTGATCGCGGCCTTGACGGCGCAGAACACCGAAGGCGTCAGCGAAGTCGCGCCGGTGCCGCCGGCCTTCGTGGGCCAGCAGATCGACACGCTGTTCGCCGACGTACGTATCGATGCCGTCAAGATCGGCATGCTGGGCCAGCAGCCCGTCATCCAGGTGGTGGCGGAAAAGCTGGCGCGCTGGCGTCCCGCGCACGTGGTGCTGGATCCGGTGATGGTCGCCAAGAGCGGCGACCTGCTGCTGGAACGCGCGGCCGTCGGCGCGCTGCGCGAGGCCCTGCTGCCGCAGGCCACCGTGCTGACGCCCAATTTGCCGGAAGCCGGCGTTCTGCTGGAAGAACGGCCGGTGGAGACGGTCAAGGAAATGCGCCGCGTCGCCGAGCGCCTGCGCAACAAAATGGCCTACGACGGCCAGCGCTGGGTCATGCTCAAGGGCGGCCACCTGCCCGGCGACGACACCATCGACCTGCTGCATGACGGCGACCGCATGATAGAACTGCCCGGCGGACGCATCGCCACCCGCAATACCCACGGCACGGGCTGCACGCTGTCCGCCGCCCTGGCGGCGCTGATCCCGCAGACCGGCGACGTGCCCGAGGCCGCCCGCCGCGCCAAAGCCTATCTGACCGAGGCCATCCGCCACGCCGACCGCCTGGACGTGGGCAAGGGCCATGGCCCCGTACATCATTTCCATGCGTGGTGGTAGGCCGGCGACGCAAATCGGTACAATTGCCCAGCTTCCGAACTCTTCTTCCCCGCTGTCATGAACGCCTCCACTCTGCCCGACGTCGAAAAAGCCCGCTTCAATATGGTGGAACAGCAGATCCGCCCCTGGGACGTGCTGGACGAGAACGTGCTGGCCGCCCTGTTCAAGGTGCGCCGCGAGCTCTTCGTGCCGCCCGCGCTGCGATCGCTGGCGTTCTCCGACCTGGAAATCCCGCTGCAGATCAACGCGGTGGATACCCGAGAAACCATGCTGGCCCCCAAGGTCGAAGCGCGCCTGGCCCAGGAGCTGCTGCTGGCGCCCACCGACGCGGTGCTGGAAATCGGCACGGGCTCGGGCTATCAGGCGGCCCTGCTGGCGGAACTGGCGCAGCAGGTGACCACGGTGGAAATCGATAGCCGCCTGGTGGCCTTCGCCCAGCAGAATCTGCAGATGAACAACATCGGCAACGTCAAGGTGGAAACCGGCGACGGCCGCAACGGCTGGGGAACGACGGAATACGACGCCATCCTGCTGACCGGCTCCGTGCCGGTGGTGCCGGACGGCCTGAAGTACCAGCTGCGCATCGGCGGCCGCATGGTCGTGGTGGTCGGCACGGCCCCCGTCATGACCGCCTGTCGCATCACCCGCACGACGGCCGCCAGCTTCGAGACGGTGAACCTGTTCGAAACGGTCATCAAGCCGCTGCGCGGCGCGGCCGTGTCGCAGTTCAAGTTCTAGGCATTTCGCACGCGGCGCCTGCAAGGGGCGCCGCCTGTACGAGGCGTGCCACGCCAAGGCCGGCCCAGTGCCTTGGACCTTGTACTAAGTGCCCTGTATCTTGCGCACCAGCGACGTCGTCGACCGCTGGAATTCAAAGGGCACCGCCACCGCGCGGCCGCCCCAGGTCCTGACCAGCGCGGTCTCCGGAAGCTTCTCCATATCGTAATCGCCGCCCTTGACGATGATGTCGGGGCGCAGTTGCGCGATCAGCTCCAGGGGCGTGTCCTCGTCGAATGACGTGACGGCGTCCACGCAGGCCAGCGCCGCCAGCAACGCGGCGCGATCTTCCTGATTGTTCAGCGGCCGCTCCGGCCCCTTGCCGAGGCGCCGCGCCGAGGCATCCGTATTGACCGCCACGATCAGGGAAGCGCCCAGCTGGGCGCTTTCGTCCAGATAGGTGACGTGGCCGCGATGCAGGATGTCGAACACGCCGTTGGTGAATACCAGCGGGCGCGGCAGGCGGCCGTCGGCGAGCGCGTCCAGGCATTGCCGCGGGGTCAGGATTTTGGATTCGAAGCGGGCTGTCATGCCCGCATTTTAGATCGGCCGGCCCTGCCGCTCGCCATGTACCCGCCGGCGAGGCCGGCGGAGCCGGCCTCAGCCGAGCACCAGCGAGGACATGCCGCGCGAATCGGCGGCACGGTCCATCACCACATCGCCGCCGCGCTCGACCAGCGCGACGATTTCCTTGCGGTAGCGGTTCAGGTCCTTCACCGACTCGAAGCTGCGATCCAGCAGCTTCGAAAGAATGTGCAGGATGCGGTCGCCGACCTTCTTTTCCCACACGCCGTCGAAGCGGATCTGCGTATCCAGCCAACGCTCCAGCCAGCCCGGCTCGGGCAGGCGCGACTGCACCGTGTCGTTGGGGAACATGGCCTTGTTGACGTGCAGATTGGTGGGATGCATGGCCTGCGAGGTGCGGCTGGCCGACGCCATCAGCATGCCGATCTTGGAAAAGGCC
This sequence comes from Bordetella sputigena, assembly GCF_965137885.1. Lineage (NCBI taxonomy): Bacteria > Pseudomonadati > Pseudomonadota > Betaproteobacteria > Burkholderiales > Alcaligenaceae > Bordetella > Bordetella sputigena. The sequence continues at coordinate 571,962 of NZ_CBCSCA010000001.1, read as the reverse complement.
AGGCGGGCTTGCGCCTGCGTCGTCGCGCCACGCTCGAACAGCGCCCGGCGCATGTACTGCAGATAGGCGCCGGCATGGCGCGCCTCATCCTGCGAGATGGTCTTGTAGATGGCCTGGATCACCGGCTCGGTATGCCAGCTGGCGGCGCAGCGGTACCAGTGGTTCAGCCGGATTTCGCCGCAGAAATGCAGCATCAACGTTTCCAGCGGCGGCGCCGGATCGAACTCGAAGCGCACCTTGTGCAGTTCTTCCTCGGTCGGCACCAGGTCGGGACGGAAGCGGCGCAGGTATTCGATCAACACCAGCGAATGCTTCTGCTCCTCGAAGAACCACACCGACATGAAGGCGGAAAAATCGCTGTCGCCATGGTTGTCGCGCAGGAACATTTCCGTGGCCGGCAGGGCCGCCCATTCCGTGATGGCGTTCATCTTGATGGTCCGCGCCTGTTCATCGGACAGCTTGGCGCCATCGAAGTCATCCCATGGAATGTCGGTAGACATATTCCAGCGCACGGCTTCCATGGATTTGAAGAGTTGCGGATAAAGCATGGTGTTGGTCCGAAATTAATTGAATATCCCCCGCGCTCTTGCCGCCGTGTATAGGCTGGCGGCCCGGGCGCGCCCCACTTATAGATTTGGCATGCGCACGCGAGACGGAGACGTGCGCAAGGCGACGGCTTGAAACCCATTCGCGGGCTTCCTTTATCGCCGTTGCATGCGAAGGCGTGATGACAGATTTATGGCAGAACCATGACGAGCCGCCCGACCCGGGCGCTCAACGCGTGGACAGCCAGATGATCAAGGCCACCGCGACGGCCAGCACCGCCGCCACCACCGACAACAGCCGGTTGGTATGCTGTTGCGCCTTGCGCAGCTGGACCAGCTCCAGCAGCACGGCCGGCTCCACATTGGGCCGGTTCAGGCGGTCGTGCACCAGCCGCGGAATGGCCGGCAGAATCTGCGACCATTGCGCGGCTTCCTTCTCCATCTGCTTTTTCAGCCCGGCCATGCCTATCCGTTCGCGCATCCAGCGTTCCAGATAGGGCTTGGCGGTTTTCCATAGATCCAGATCGGGATCCAGTTCGCGGCCCAGGCCCTCCACGTTCAGCAGGGTCTTTTGCAGCAGAACCAGTTGCGGCTGGATTTCCACGTTGAAACGCCGCGACGTCTGGAACAGGCGCAGCAGCACCTGGCCCAGCGAGATTTCGGACAACGGCCGGTCGAAATAAGGCTCGCATACCGCGCGTACGGCGCCTTCCAGTTCTTCTTCGCGCGTATCCGCCGGCACCCAGCCGGATTCGATGTGCAGCTGCGCGACGCGCCGGTAATCGCGGCGGAAGAAGGCCAGGAAATTCTGCGCCAGATAGTTCTTGTCGAACTCGGACAACGAACCGACGATGCCGAAATCCAGCGCGATATAGTGCCCCAGCGTTTCGGGGCGATCCGACACGTAGATGTTGCCGGGATGCATGTCGGCGTGGAAGAAGCCATCGCTGAACACCTGCGTAAAGAAAATCTCCACGCCGGTGCGCGCCAGCTTCTGGATGTCGATGCCGGCGTCGCGCAGGCGCTCGGTCTGGCCCACCGGAATGCCGTACATGCGCTCCATGGTAAAGACCGTATTGGCCGTGAACTCCCAGATCACCTCCGGCACGATCAGCATCCTGCCGCGACCGCTTTCGGGACCGAAATTGCGCCGCAGCTGGCTGCAATTGGAGGCCTCGCGCACCAGGTCCAGCTCGTCGTGCAGGTATTTGTCGAACTCGGCCACGACTTCGCGCGGCTTCAGGCGCCGTCCGTCCGGACCCAGGCGTTCGATGACCGACGCCAGCGTGCGCAGCAGCGTCAGGTCTTTTTCGATGATGTCCAGCATGCCGGGGCGCAGCACCTTGACGGCGACTTCGCGGCCGTCGTGCAATACCGCGAAATGCACCTGCGCGATGGAAGCCGAGGCCACGGGGTCGACTTCGAAGTGCTTGAACAGGGTCGCCGGCGGGGCGCCCAGGGCGGCCTGTATGCATTGCGCCGCCTGCTCCGACGGGAACGGCGGCACGCGGTCCTGCAGAAGCGCCAGTTCGGCGGCGATATCGGCGGGGATCAGGTCACGCCGCGTCGACAGCACCTGGCCGAATTTGACGAAGATGGGCCCCAACGATTCCAGCGCGCGGCGCAGCCGGACACCCCGCGGCGCGCGCGGCTTGCGCCTGCCGAAGCGCGTGACGCGCAACAGCAGGGTGGCAAGGGGATGGTTCAGGCCGGATAGCACCAGCTCGTCCAGGTCGTAGCGCCTTGCCACGAGCATGATGCGAATGAAGCGAAGTATGGTCAGCATCGTTCAGGCGCCGCCTTTGCCGGGCAGCGCGGCGTCGCGGCTGTCCAGGACATCGGCGTCCCGCGCCGGGGTTACACGCCGGTCATCGATATTCCGCAAACGCGCCTGCAGCGCGGCGAGGCGCGCCTGGATGGCGTCGAGCGCGGCGCTCGCGCGCGCGACATCGCCGGACCAGGCCTGCAACAGCGGTCGCGGGGTCAGGACAGGCTGTTCCTGGGCAAGATATTCCATCACGTTATCGCGCAGGCGAGTGGCGGCGCCGCGCAGCCCGGCGGACAAGGCGCGCGCGCCGCCGACCAGGCGGGCGGCCGGGATGTCGCCGAACCAGCGGGCCAGATCGTCTTCGACGTCCCAGCGCAGATGCGCGGCCAGCTCGGCCACGACCTGGGCCAGGCCGGCATCGCCGGAAATATGCATCATGTCGGCGACGGCGTCGGCGCGGGCTCGGGCCGCGGCGGCGGCATCGTCGGCGCCCGCCGGCGTCGCGCCGACCCTGAAAGTCCCCGTCGCCGCCTCGGCGCGGCCGGCCGGGGAAGCAGCATGGGCCTGGAACAGGCGGGCGACGCTGAAGCGGGCCGGATCCGCCGTCAGCGTAACGTCGGGGACCACCGCCGGGTCGGCCAGATCCACATGGCCTTCGCTATCGATCGTCAGGGAAAACTTGAGGGCGCCCACGGCCAGGCGCACCGTCTTGCCGGCGTGGCGGGCCAGGCGCGCGCGCGCCCACTCTTCTCGCCGCAGCAGAGCGTTCAGCGCGCTTACGGCGGGACGACCGGGGTCGGGCAAGGCAGGGATAGGCAGCATGAATTTACGACGTGGCGCCATGGCGCCATGGGTGGTCAGACCGCAAGTTTAACCGGCGGGCGATGGCGGATCCGGCGATGAAAAAATGCGCCACGCCGCGCGGGTAACCCGGCTTGCCGCCCCCCGAGGCGGGCTTTTTGCCTTGGGACGGCCCTACGGCAAAAAAAAGCCGGCCCCTACGGAGCCGGCGTGAGGGCGGTTGCCCGAGCAAGGCAAACCGCGGAAGCACGGTAAAACCGGATCAGCTGGCGTACTGGACGGGGATCTGCTGTATGCCTGCCAGCAGCCACCCGCCTTGCGTCGGCTTGAAGAGATTCCAGACTTCTTCGAAGCGGAAGGCTTCGGCGCCGGGTTCTTCGCGCAGCATGCCGGAGAAGCGGACGCTGGCGAGGTGGCCGTCGGAGACGGCTTCGATGCCCAGCAGCTCGGCATTGAGCAGCACCACTTCGGTATGGTTGGCGGCGCCCTTGCGCTCCATCAGCTGCGGCTTGAGCTCGACAATCAGGTCATCGGTCAGGTACTCGCGCAGGCGGTCGGTATCGCCGCTGTCCCACACGCCCTGGATGCGGACGAACTGTTCCTTGGCCTGCTTCAGGAAGCCCTGGGTGTCGAAATCGCCGGGGACGAACCAGTTGCCGTCCGCGTCGGCGCGAGGCACGGCCGCGGGCGCCGCGCCGACCTGGGCGGCTGCCGGCGTGGCGGCGGCCGCACCGGCCGCACCGGCCGCGCCAGCGGCGGGCAAAGCCTGGCGCCAGGCGGGAGCCTGCCGGGCCGGCTCATCGGCCTGGCGGGCCATGCCGTAAGCGCCCTGCATGGCCGGCCGCGGACCGGCGCCGCGCAGGCGGCGGATGATGAACAGCACCGCGAAGGCCACCAGCGCAATCAGCAGCAGGCTGGAAAGCATTTCAGCGAACGCGCCCGACAGGCCCAGATGCGACAGCAGCGCCGCCAGCCCCAGGCCGGCGGCGATACCGGCGATCGGCCCCAGCCAGCGCGAAGCGCCGCCGCGCGTGGCGGCGCCAGCCGCGGCGCCCGCGGTAGCCGCGCCCGCGGCCGGGGCGGCGGCGGAAGAAGCCCCGGCGTTGGCGCCGGTGGCGGCGGGCGGCGTGGTGGCCTGGCGCTGCATGGTCACGTTGGGGGATTGGCGTCCGATGCTGCTGCCGCCGCCTACGCGGCGGGCTTCAGCGTCGAAAGACGCAGCGACCATGGCCGTGCCCGTCACGGCGATAAGCGCCGCGGCCAGGAATCGGCGATAAGAATGGCCTGACATGATGTGCTCCTGTAGTGTTATGAGGGTTTCCGCATCGGCCTCCGGCGCGGCGGCCCGCGCCGAAACGGGGCCGAATTGCCGGACAAGGGCTTTCTTACAGAAACCTGAACAGCCACAGAATATCCGACTTTGGGCTGCGTAACAAGTAAGCGGAAGAACGCGCGCCGGCGCTGGCGCCACGGCGGGCGTGGAAGCCGCCGCGGGTCGGAAACCGCGTGGGGGGAGCGCGCCGCGCCAGCGGGCCAGCCGGGGCCCGCCGCCGGCCGTCCCTGCCTGCCACACCTGCCCGCCACACCTGCCTGCCGCCCGCGGTCAAGCGGGGTGGACAGGCCACCGCGCCGGCGACCATCGCGATCGCCGGACAGGCGCCCGGTCAGGCCAGGCGCACGCCTTCATGCAGGGCGACGACGCCCGCGGTCAGATTGAAATACTGCACGCGCTCCAGGCCGGCATCGCGCAGCATGCCCGCCAGTGTTTCCTGGTCGGGATGCATGCGTATGGATTCCGCCAGGTAGCGGTAGCTTTCTTCGTCCTTGGCGACCTTGCGGCCCAGCCAGGGCAGTACGTTGAACGAATACCAGTCGTACATCGGCGCCAGGGGCTTGGCCACGCGCGAGAATTCCAGCACCAGCAGCTTGCCGCCGGGCTTGAGGACGCGGGTCATCTCCGCCAGGGCACGGTCCTTGTGGGTCATATTGCGCAGGCCGAAGGCCACACTGACCCGGTCGAAGTAAGCGGACGGGAACGGCAGGCGCTCGGCATCGCAGACCGCCATGGGCAGCAGCAGGCCGTCATCCGTCAGCCGGTCGCGGCCCACGCGCAGCATGGACTCGTTGATATCGGTCAGCCACACCTGGCCTTCCGGGCCGGCGCGGCGCGCGAAAGCACGCGCCAGATCGCCCGTGCCGCCGGCGATGTCCAGCACCTTCATGCCGGGCCGCACGGCCGCGCGGCCGATTGTGAAAGCCTTCCAGACCCGGTGCAGTCCCGCCGACATCAGGTCATTCATGACGTCATAGCGCGAAGCCACGGAATGGAAGACCTCGGCGACCTTGCCGGCTTTTTCCGTTTCCTGGACGGTCTTGAATCCGAAATGGGTGGTGCCCGGAGACGAGGCGCCGTCGGACGCGGAATTGCGGTTTTGCATAATGGATTCCCGAAACAACCGGTTATGGTAGCCGATCGGGCCGGCCCCTGAGGCGCCCGCCGGGCCGCGCCAGCGCCACCCGGCGCGGGGTGCGCCGCGACCGCGGGGACATGGGGCGGTCGGATGGGCTCGTTGACCGCCGGCCGGCGACAGGACGGGTCGCGGCGCGCCCGGCGGAGGCGGTGCGTCACATACCTGAAATATTACGGCCATACTATCGCAACGTTCGCCGCCCTTCCCCTTATCCGGCCCGCCACGTGACGTAGCAACCACCATGTCCAGCACCATACTTGTTGTCGAAGACGAACCCGCCATCCAGGAACTGATCGCCGTCAATCTGTCGTTCGCTGGCCACAAAGTGCTGCGGGCCTTCGACGCGGACCAGGCGCAGACCCTGATCCGCGCGGAATTGCCCGACCTGATCCTGCTGGACTGGATGCTGCCGGGAACGTCCGGCCTGTCCCTGGCGCGCAAGCTGCGCGCCGAAGAACGCACGCGCACGGTCCCCGTCATCATGCTGACGGCCAAGGGATCGGAGCAGGACAAGGTGGACGGCCTGGAAGCGGGCGCGGACGACTACATCACCAAACCGTTTTCGCCGAAGGAATTGATGGCGCGCATCAAGGCCGTGCTGCGGCGGCGCGCGCCCCAGCTGACCGACGACGTCATCGACGTGGCCGGCCTGAAGCTGGATCCGGTCACCCATCGCCTGAACGGCGCCGGGCATCCGCTGCAGATCGGCCCGACCGAATTCCGCCTGCTGCATTTCTTCATGACGCATCCCGAGCGCGTGTTTTCCCGCTCGCAGCTGCTGGACCAGGTATGGGGCGACCACGTCTTCGTGGAAGAGCGCACCGTCGACGTCCATATCCGCCGCCTGCGCAAGGCGCTGGAGCCCACTGGCCACGATATGCATGTGGAAACGGTCCGCGGCAGCGGCTACCGCTTTACAGCCCAGCTGCCGCCCGGTAAAACCACCGCACAATGATTTTGTTGCGCACGATACTGGTGATCGTCGCCTGGGCGATCCTGGCCGTACTGGCCCAATGGCTGTTGGGCAATCCCTTGGGCTGGGCCTTGATGTGCATCGGGCTGGCGGTCACGCTGCTGGCCCGCAGCGCCCGTCTGCAGCGCGTGTCGCAGTGGGCGCGCAATCCCGAATCGGCGCCGCCGGCGGCGGTCGGCCCGTGGGACGACATCCTGGCGCCCTTGTACCGCTACCTGCGCGGCCAGGCGCGCCAGCTGATGGAAAGCCGCGACGCCATGCAGGGCATGCTGGCCGCGGCGCAGGCGCTTCCCGACGGCGCGGTCACCCTGAACCAGGATCTGCAGATCGACTGGTGCAACCGCGTGGCGCGCCAGCATCTGGGCCTGCGCCTGCCGGCCGACCGCGGCAGCAATCTGCTGAACCTGGTGCGGGCGCCGGAGTTCATCGAATATAGCCGCCAGGACGACTGGCCCGAGCCCATCCTGGTGCGCATGGCGGTCGGCAGCCAGGAACGCCTGCTGATGATGCAGCTGACGGCCTATGCGCGCGACCAGCGCCTGCTGATCACCCGCGACGTCACGCAGATCGAAAAGCTGGAGACTACGCGGCGCGATTTCGTCGCCAACGTATCGCATGAGCTGCGCACGCCGCTGACGGTGCTGGCGGGGTTCCTGGAGACCATGCGCGAGATGCCGGACGAGGCCCTGAGCCGCGACCAGCGCGAGCAATACCTGACGATGATGCACGAACAGGCGCAGCGTATGCAGGCCATCGTCGCCGACCTGCTCACGCTGTCGACCCTGGAGTCCTCGCCCAATGCCGAGCCGCACCGCGTGCGCATGGCGGCGCTGCTGCAGACCGCCCGCCAGCAGACCGAGGCCCTGTCGGCGGGACGCCATGCGCTGACCTGGCTGCTGGACGAAGGCGTGGATCTGCTGGGCGCCGAAAGCGAGCTGTCGTCCGCCATATCCAATCTGCTGACCAACGCGGTGCGGTATACGCCGGAGGGAGGCACGATCACCGTACGCTGGGAGCGCCTGCCTGAAGGCGGCGCGCGCTACAGCGTGCAGGACACGGGCATCGGCATCGCGGCACGCCACATTCCGCGGCTGACCGAACGTTTCTACCGCGTCGATCGCGGCCGTTCGCGCGCGGTGGGCGGCACGGGCCTGGGCCTGGCCATCACCAAGCACATCGCCATGCGCCACGATGCCGAGCTGAGTATCGCCAGCGAGGTCGGCAAGGGCAGCACGTTTTCGCTGATCTTCCCGCCGGACCGCGTGGTCGAGAGCGACGGCGGTTGAGCCGCCACGACCACGCCGTGCGCGCCAGGCGCGGCGCGCACGGTCAATGGTCGCCGCGCCGGCGGCGACCGCCGATTCGCCCTGCCGCGGGTGGGGTTTACCCGCACCCTGCCCATACTCCCTGGCATGATGATTGCGCGATTTTCCAGCGCGCGCCGTGCGGCCGCGCGATCCCGAATCGGGCAACTTAAGCAGGGAGCTTGCAGCATGACGCGTATCGTCCTGTTCGAAAATATCCATCCCAGTGGCGTCGCGGTGTTCCGCGATGCGGGCTACACCGATATACAGACGTACTCGTCGTCCCTGCCGCCGGCCGAGCTTCGCGCCGCGCTGGAAGGCGCGGAAGTCGTGGGCATCCGCTCGCGCACGCACCTGGATGCTTCCCACTTCGAACAGCTGCGCGACCTGCGCGTGGTGGGCTGCTTCTGCATCGGCACCAACCAGGTGGACGTGGACAGCGCCATGAACCATGGCGTGCCGGTGTTCAACGCGCCCTTTTCGAATACGCGCTCCGTGGCCGAATTGGTGCTGGCGGAAGCCATCATGCTGCTGCGCCGGATTCCCGAGAAGAACGCCCGGGTGCATGAAGGCCATTGGGACAAGACCGCGTCCGGCGCCTTCGAGGCGCGCGGCAAGACGCTGGGCGTGATCGGCTACGGCAACATCGGCTCCCAGGTGGGCACGCTGGCCGAAAGCGTGGGCATGCGCGTCGTTTACTACGACGTGGAGGCCAAACTACCGCTGGGCAACGCCCACGCGGTGACGACGCTGGGCGAATTGCTGGCGCAAAGCGACGTGGTTACGCTGCACGTGCCGGGCGGCCGCAGCACCGAGAACATCATCAATGCCGAAACGCTGGCGCAGATGAAACAGGGCGCGATACTGATAAACGCGTCGCGCGGCACGGTGGTCGACATCGACGCGCTGCACGCCGCGCTCGCCTCGCGGCATCTGGCCGGCGCGGCGCTGGACGTTTTCCCGGTGGAGCCCAAGAGCGTGGACGAACCGCTCGCCAACCCGCTGATCGGTATGCCGAACGTCATCCTGACGCCGCATATCGCCGGCAGCACGCAGGAATCCCAGGAAAACATCGGCCGCGAGGTGGCGGAAAAACTGGTGCGCTATCTGCAGGCCGGGACCACGAAGTGGGCGGTCAATTTCCCGGAGCTGCCCTTTACCGAACGGACCGGCAGCGCGCGCATCCTGCACATCCATCGAAATCTGCCGGGCGCGCTCGGGACGCTGGACAACCTGCTGGCGCAGCATGGGCTGAACATCGTCAGCCAGAACCTGCAAACCCGCGGCGATATCGGCTATGTGGTGACCGACGTGGATGGCGTGGTCAGCGACGACATCATGCGCACGCTGTGCGGCCACCCGGTGACGATACGCTGCCAGCGCATCTAGGCCCGGCGCGCCGGGCCCTTACCCCGCGTCGCTCGCGGACGGGCCCGTAACGGGCGCGGCGGCCTTGAGGCACGCCACCATGCGGGCGGCGACCCCGCTGGCGTCGACGGACCGGCGGATGACGATGCCGATTTCACGATCGAAGCCGGCCGTCCCCAGGTCCAGCAGCCGCAGCCCCGCGGCATCCAGGTGCCGCGTACGCGGCATCAGCGCCACGCCCAGGCCGGCGCGTACCAGGTTGGCAATGGCGTCGATCTCGTCCAGCTCCACGGCCTCGTGCACGGCCAGGCGATGGCGCCGTAGAAAGGCATCGACCAGCCTGCCGCCGAAGGACGCCCGTTCATAGCGTATGAAGGGCTGGCTGGCCAGGGCTTCGCGCCACGTCATGCCGGGCAGGTCCGCGGCGACCGCCAGCACCACGGGCTCGCTCATCAGCGGATGCCACGCCAATTCGTGCGGCAGGTTGAACGGCGGACGGATCAGCACGGCCAGATCGACCTCCGCCGCGTCCACCTGGGCCAACAGCGAAAGCGAGACGCCCGGCACGATACGCACGCTGACGTCGGGGAAATCGGCGCGGAACAGGCGCAGCGCGCTGACCAGCAGGTCCTGTTGCACCGACGCGATGGCCGCGACGCGCAATGAACCGGTGACGTGCCCGCTGCCCGCCTGCGCCACCATGCGGTTCACCAGGCCGAGCACCTCTTCGGTCTGGGCCAGGATTTCCCGTCCCGCGTCGTTGAGCGCGGCGGAGCGCGCGGTGCGATCGAACAGCGACACGCCCAGGAATTCCTCCAGCCGGCGGATCTGCGCGCTGACCGCCGACTGGGTCAGGCCCAGTTTCCGGCCGGCGCCGGTGAAGGTGCCGTCGCGGGCAACGGCGACGAAGGTCTGGAATTCGGTCAGCATGGCGCTATGCGAGCATTCATAAAATTGTGGCTTAGTCTCAAAAAATATCGTTTTTCAATCAAAAAAACAATTCATAAACTAGCGGTTCGTTTTCACTACCTCTGGAGTCGTCCGTATGAGTGCGCAAGCCGCCATGCCCCCTTTTCATCTGGCCTTCCCGGTTCGGGACATCGCCGAAGCGCGCCGCTTCTATGGCGAGCTGCTGGGCTGTCCGGAAGGGCGCAGCGCGCCGGAATGGGTGGACTTCAATTTCTATGGGCACCAGATCGTCGCCCACCTGGCGCCGGACGAATGCGGCCACAAGCAGACCAGCGCGGTCGACGACCACGACGTGCCGGTGCGCCATTTCGGCGCCGTGCTGTCCATGGAGCAATGGCAGGCCATGGCCGACAAGCTGACCGCGGTCGGCACCAAGTTCGTGATCGAGCCGTATATCCGCTTCAAGGGCGAGGTCGGCGAACAGGCCACGATGTTCTTCCTGGATCCGTCCGGCAATGCGCTGGAATTCAAGGCCTTCAAGAACATGGATTCGCTGTTCGCCAAGTAGGCGCGGCGGGACGTGAGCGCAGCGCCTGAACGGCCGGCGCCCTGGCATATCCATGCGCAGGGCGATCGCTGTCTGCTGATCGTTTTGGGCGACGCCATCGATGCGGCGGTCGGGCGGCGCTGCCTGGCCGTCGCGCGTTTGTTGCGCGATGCCGCCCTGCCGGGCGTCACCGACGTCGTGCCGTCCTTCGTGGCCGTGGCGGTGCATTACGCGCCGCTGCCTGGGCGGGAAGGCGGTGGCCATGGCAGCCCCATCCAGGGCGGCACGATCCAGGCCGGCCCGACCTTCGCCACGCTGGCTGAGCGTATCGAGCAACTGCTGGCCCGCGGCATTCCCGATGCCGACAGCGCCGCGCGCGATATCGACATCCCGGTCTGCTACGGCGGGGAACATGGTCCCGATCTGCAGGACGTCGCGCATGCCGCCGGCATCACGGCGGATGAAGTCGTCGCCTTGCACTCGCGGCCGGGCAGCATGGTGTTCATGCTGGGCTTCGCGCCCGGCCACCCTTACATCGGCGTACACGACGCCCGGCTGGACCTGCCGCGGCGCGCATCGCCGCGCACCGCCGTGCCGCAGGGCTCGGTCGCCATCGCCAACCGGCAAACCGTCATCTACCCCAGCCGCCTGCCCGGCGGATGGAACATCATCGGCGCCACGCCCTTGAAACTGTTCGATCCGGCGCGCGAACCCGCCTCCCTGCTGCAACCCGGCGATCGCGTCCGCTTCGTGCCTATCGACGCGGCCACGTTCGCGCGCATGCGGCTGGAACAGGAGGAAGTCGCGCGGCGCCCGGAAGGCGCACCCTTCCCCGCGCCCGGCCCGGGTGCCGCGAGCGCGGATTCTGGCCGGGGAAGCCAGTGACCATCTCCGTACTGAAACCGGGCCTGCTGTCGTCCTTCCAGGACCTGGGCCGACTGGGCTATCAGCACCAGGGCATCCCGGCGGCGGGCGCCATGGATCCGCGTGCGCACCGGCTGGCCAGCCTGCTGGCGGGCAACGACCCGGCGCGCACGGCCTCGCTGGAAATCACTTTGCGTGGACCGACGCTGCGCTTCGACCGCGCCGCCTGCTTCGCGCTGGGCGGAGCGTCGCTGGGCGCCACGCTGAACGGCAAACCCTTGCCGACCAACCGCCCGCTGCTGGCCCGCGCCGGCGACACCCTGGCCTTCGAAGCGCCACCCGGCGCGCCGGCACAAGCACTACCGGCCGGGGCGTCGCCAGGCCTGCGCGCCTATCTGGCGGTCCACGGCGGCTTCGCCCTGCCCCGCATCATGGGCAGCGAAAGCACCTATCTGCGCAGCGGTTTCGGCGGCTATGAAGGCCGCGCCCTGGCCAAGGGCGATACGGTAGGGCTGCGCGCAGGCCTGCGCACCGACCGATTGGACGAGCTGGAAGACGCCCTGTGGGAAACACGGCTGTACCTGCCGTCGACACTGGCCGCACAGGCCCGCGGCACGGTGCGGGCGATGCCCGGACGGCAATGGCGCGACTTCACCGAGGCCGCGCGCGACGCCTTCGCCGGCGATGCTTTCCTGGTGACGCCGCAGTCCGAGCGCATGGGCTACCGGCTCAGCGGCCCGGCGCTGGCCATGGCCGCGCCGCGCCAGATGCTGTCGGAGGCCACCTGCTTCGGCACGGTACAAGTGCCGGCCGACGGCGCGCCCATCGTATTGATGGCCGACCGCCAGACCACCGGCGGCTATCCGAAGATCGCCCAGGTCGCCAGCGTCGATCTGCCGCTCTTGGCACAGACGGCGCCAGGTAGCACCATACGCTTTGAAATGATTTCCCTGGAGGACGCGCAGCGGCTGGATGGCGAGCGGGAAACCGCCTTCGACCGCCTGGCCGCGGCATTGGCGCCTCTGCGCGCGCTGTATGCGCGCCACACTGCCGAATTGAACTGACGGAGCACCGCCATGGGTTTATCCATCGATCTGAATTGCGACATGGGCGAAAGCTACGGCGCCTGGAAAATGGGCAACGACGAAGACGTACTGGAGTACGTGTCGTCGGCCAACATCGCCTGTGGCTTCCATGGCGGCGACCCGGGCACGATGCGCCGCACCGTGGCGGCCGCCCTGGCGCGCGGCGTGGCGCTGGGCGCCCATCCCAGCCTGCCCGACCTGGCCGGCTTCGGCCGCCGCGTCATGCAGGTCAGTCCGTCAGAGGCTTATGACTTCATGGTCTGTCAGATCGGCGCGCTGGCCGGCGTGGCCGCTTCCCAGGGCGCGCGGCTGCATCACGTGAAGGTACACGGCGCGCTGTACAACATGGCGGCCAAGGATCGGGCGCTGGCGGACGCGCTCTGCCGCGCGATACGCGACGTGGACACGAACCTGGTGCTTTATGGCCTGGCGGGCACCGAGCACATCCGCGCGGCGGAGGCGCTCGGCGTGCCGGTGGCACAGGAAGTCTTCGCCGACCGCTCCTACCAGGACGACGGCTCGCTGACGCCGCGCAGCCATGCCGGCGCGATGATCACCGAGGTCGACAAGGCGATCGACCAGGTGCTGCGCATGGTGCAGGAAGGCAAGGTCCGCGCCGTCAGCGGCAAGGATGTGCCGGTGCGGGCGGACACCCTGTGCATACACGGCGATCAGCCCAACGCGGTGGTGTTCGCCAGCGGGATACGCCGGGCGCTGGAAAAAGCCGGCATCGCGGTAAAGACGGTGGCTTCGCCGCGCAAGCAGGCCTGAGCCGGCCGCGCCTGAGCCGGCCGCGCCCAGGCCGGCGGACTCAGGCGGACGATTCCGCCGCGCCGCGCGTATCCACTTCGTCGGCATAAGCCCGCAACACCAGCGGCAGTATCCATTCGGCGCATTCGCGCCGTAACGCCGCGGCGCGGGCAAAATCCCGCTGCGCCAGCGCATCCAGCACGTGGCCCACATAGCAGGCGGACGCGCTGACATCGTAAAACCCGCGGCGGAACAGGTTGTAGCGCAACGGTTCGCAGCGCTCGTTCAAGCGATGCACGGCTTCGCGCAGCGGCTGATTGTCGATGAAATCGACGATCGCCAGAAAGGCGCCGCGCACCGTGGACAGATAGCTGAGCACGGCGCGGTCCGGGTCGCTGCCTTGCAGCCTTTCAAGCGCTTCGCGCAGCCGCGTCAGCAAGGGCCGCAGGTCCTCGCGGTCGGCCAGCTCCTTGATCGCGTAGGCTTCCAGCTCAGCCCGCAGCAGGTAAAGCTGGCGGATTTCCCGTTCGCTGTACAACACCACGCGAAAGCCACGCCGCTGGGCATGCGTCGCGAGCCCGCTCAATTCGAGCAACCGCAACGCCTCGCGGATGGGACTGCGGCTGGTGCCGAAACGCCGTTCAAGCTCCTGTTCACGCAGCGGTTGGCCGGGCGCCAGGGTCCCGTCGATGATCATCTGACGGAGTTGCTCGTACAGCATGTACGGGATGGTGGCTGGCGCCTTGACGTCCATATCTGGTTCCTGAAAGGCGATCATGTGGCATGCTTGTGGCATATAACACAATGATACAACCGGATAGGAAACGACACGAAAGTGGAGTCATTATTCAAAAACGCCGCGGCCCGCGCCGCGGCGTCCCGACCCCGCTGCTACACCAGGACCCGCTCGATGCCGCCGGCGTTGGCCTGCTTCACATAGTTCTGCATCCAGTCCGCGCCCAGGATATGGCGCGCCATTTCCACGACGATGTAGTCCGCCTCCATCGCGGTATCGCCCTTGTAGCGCGATAGGCCTTGCAGGCAGGACGGGCACGAGGTCAGTACCTTGATGTCGCCGTCGTAGCCATCGGCCCTGACCGCCGTGTTGCCCTTGCGCAATTCCTCTTCCTTGCGGAAGCGGACCTGGGTGGAGACATCCGGCCGCGTGACGGCCAAGGTGCCGGACTCGCCGCAGCAGCGCTCGGTCTTGATGGTGGCATCGCCGACCAGCGACTTCACCGTCTTCATCGGATCCTGCAGCTTCATCGGGGTGTGGCAGGGGTCGTGGTACATGTAGCGCACGCCCTGCACGCCATCCAGCTTGATGCCTTTTTCGAGCAGATATTCGTGGATATCCACCAGCCGGCAGCCGGGGAATATCTTGTCGAATTCATAGCCGGCCAACTGGTCGTAGCAGGTGCCGCAGCTGACCACGACCGTCTTGATATCCAGGTAGTTCAGCGTGTTGGCGACGCGGTGGAACAGCACGCGGTTGTCCGTAATGATCTGTTCCGCCTTGTCGTTCATGCCGTTGCCGCGCTGCGGATAGCCGCAGCACAGATAACCCGGCGGCAGCACCGTCTGCACGCCCGCATGCCACAGCATGGCCTGGGTGGCCAGGCCCACCTGCGAGAACAGGCGTTCCGAACCGCAGCCTGGGAAATAGAACACGGCTTCGGTATCCGCCGACGTCGAACGCGGGTCGCGGATGATCGGAACGTAGTTGGCGTCCTCGATATCCAGCAGCTTGCGCGCGGTCTGCTTGGGCAGGCCGCCGGGCATTTTCTTGTTGATGAAGTGCACCACCTGCTCGTGCATCGGCGCCTTGCCCACGGTCGCGGGCGGATGGCGGGTCTGCTTGCGCGCCAGGCCCGCCAGCAGTTCGTTGGCCGCGCGCTGGACCTTGTATCCGACGCCCACCATGGCCTTGCGCGTGGCGTTGATGGTGGCCGGATCCTTGGCGTTCAGGAAGAACATCGCCGCCGCCGTGCCGGGATTGAAGGACTTGCGGCCCATGCGGCGCAGCAACGCGCGCATATTCATCGACACATCGCCGAAGTCGATGTCAACCGGACAGGGGTTGTAGCACTTGTGGCAAACGGTGCAATGGTCGGCCACGTCCTCGAATTCTTCCCAGTGCTTCAGGCTGACGCCACGGCGGGTCTGCTCTTCGTACAGGAAGGCTTCCACCAGCAGCGAAGTCGCCAGGATCTTGTTGCGCGGCGAATACAGCAGATTGGCGCGCGGCACGTGGGTGGCGCACACCGGCTTGCATTTGCCGCAGCGCAGACAATCCTTGATCGACGACGAAATGGCGCCGATATCGCTCTGCTGCATAATCAGCGATTCGTGGCCCATCAGGTTGAAGCTGGGCGTCCACGCATGCGTCAGGTCGGCGCCGGGCATCAGTTTGCCCGCGTTGAAGCGGCCATGCGGATCGACGCGGCGCTTGTAGTCCTGGAAGGGCTGCAGCTCTTCCTGCGTCAGGAACTCATACTTGGTCAGGCCGATGCCATGCTCGCCGGAAATCACGCCATCCAGCTCGCGGGCAATCCGCATGATGCGCGCCACCGCTTCGTGCGCTTCGCCCAGCATGCCGTAATCGTCGGAATTGACGGGGATATTGGTATGCACGTTGCCGTCGCCGGCATGCATGTGCAGCGCCACGAACACGCGGCTCTTCAGCACCCGCGCATGGATGGCGCGCATTTCGTCCAGCACTTTCTTGCAGGCCGAGCCGGAGAAAATACCCTGCAGCTGCGCCAGGACTTCGGTCTTCCAGGAAACGCGCACAGTGCGGTCCTGTACGACGTCGAACACGCGCGCGCCGGGCTGCGCGGCGATGCGGTCGGCCAGCGTGGATTGCATGTGGCTCATGCCCAGGCCGGCCAGGTCCGGCAGCGCGTGGGTCAAGGGCTTGTCCAGTTCGTTCAGCAGATACTGCCAGCGCGAGCGCGTCACGGCGAGCAGCTCTTGCGCCTGGCGCGTGCGTTCGGCCAGCACCTCGGCGCGGATTTCGGCGTCCTCCGCGTCTTCCGCCTTGCCCAGTGGCAGCGGTTGATCCAGAAAGGCTTGCAGCTCGTCCAGCAGCCGCAGCTTGTTGCGCGTGGACAGCTCGATATTGATGCGCTCGATATGGTCGGTGTATTCGCCCATGCGGCCGAGCGGAATCACCACGTCTTCGTTGATCTTGAAGGCGTTGGTATGGCGCGCGATGGCGGCGGTGCGCGAGCGGTCGGCCCAGAATTTCTTGCGCGCTTCCGCGCTGACGGCCACGAAGCCTTCGCCATGGCGGGTGTTGGCCAGGCGCACGACCTCGCTGGCGGCGGTGGCGACGGCGGATTCGTCATCGCCGACGATGTCGCCGATCAGCACCATCTTGGGCAATACGCCGCGCTTGCTCTTGGTGGCATAGCCGACGGCGCGCAGATAGCGCTCGTCCAGGTGCTCCAGGCCCGCCAGGATGGCGCCGCGTGCCTTGCCCTCGTTGTCCAGGTAGTGCTTGACCTCGATGATCGACGGAATCGCGTCGCGCGCCTGGCCGAAGAACTCCATGCACACCGTGCGCGTGTGCGCCGGCATGCGATGCAGCACCCAGCGCGCGGAGGTGATCAGGCCGTCGCAGCCTTCCTTCTGCACGCCGGGCAGGCCCGCCAGGAATTTGTCGGTGACGTCCTTGCCCAGGCCTTCCTTGCGGAAGCGGCGGCCTTCGATTTCCAGGATTTCGCTGCGCAGCGGCGTTTCGCCGGGCTTGCCGCGGCCGTCGAACCACTGCAGTTCGAAGCGCGCGACATCGACATCGTGGATCTTGCCGCGGTTGTGCTCCAGGCGGGTGACTTCCAGCCAGTTGCCCTCGGCATCCACCATGCGCCACCAGGCCAGGTTGTCCAGCGCGGTGCCCCAGAGCACGGCCTTCTTGCCGCCGGCGTTCATGGCGATGTTGCCGCCCACACAGGACGCTTCCGCCGACGTGGGGTCGACAGCGAACACATAGCCCGCCTGGGCCGCCGCGTCGGCCACCCGCTTGGTGACGACGCCGGCGCCGGTGAATACCGTGGCCACGGGCTCGGCGACGCCGGGCAGCTCGGTCAGTTCGACCTTGCCCAGCGTTTCGAATTTTTCGGTGTTGATGACGGCCGACTTCCAGGTCAACGGGATCGCGCCCCCGGTATAGCCGGTGCCGCCCCCGCGCGGGATGATGGTCAGCCCCAGTTCGAAACAGCCGCGCACCAGCGCCGCGATCTCGTCCTCGCTGTCCGGCGTCAGGACCACGAAGGGGTACTCGACGCGCCAGTCGGTGGCGTCGGTGACATGGGAAACGCGCGACAGGCCGTCGAACTTGATATTGTCGCGCGCGGTGACGCGGCCCAGCACCTTCTGGGTCTGGCGACGCAACTGCGCGGTCTGGTCGAACTGCGCCTCGAAGCTGGCGACGGCGGCGCGGGCGCGTTCGATCAGCTGCAGGACCTTCTCGTCGCGGTACAGGTCATGGCCTTCCTGGAAGTCGACGCGGCCGGGCTCGCGGCGCTTGTCGATCTCCCCCAGGCGGTGATGCAGCGCCTCGATGAGCAGCCGGCGGCGCTTGGGATTGTCCAGCAGGTCGTCCTGCAGATAGGGATTGCGGCGCACCACCCAGATATCGCCCAGCACCTCGTACAACATGCGCGCGGAGCGGCCCGTGCGCCGTTCGCCGCGCAGATCGGTCAGCAGTTGCCAGGCGTCCTCGCCCAACAACCGGCCCACGACTTCGCGGTCGGAAAACGATGTGTAGTTGTAGGGGATCTCACGCAGGCGGGTGCCTGGTGCCGGCGGAACCGCCGCGTTCAGTAGCTGGCTGGCGAGGGGGGCGTTCATGGAAGCGAAGGGTTGCCCTTAAAAAAATATTTTACGCCATGGGAGGGAACCGCTCGGGAATAACCCCAGGAAGGGTTGGAGCGACGCATGGCTGACGCGGGACTGAAACAGGCCCCGGCACGGCGGTTTCAAGCGTGCGGAAACATCCAGATCAGGCTGCCCGTCATGACGAGATAGCGCAGGAATTTACCGATCGCCATATAGATCGCGCAAGGCCAGAAGGCCAGGCGCAGCCAGCCCGCCACGGCGCACAGCGGGTCACCGACCGCCGGCACCCAGGACAGCAGCAGGGCCGGCGGCCCCATGCGATGCAGCCAGTCCTGGGCCTTGCGGTGCCAGCGCCCGTGACCGGCGTGGGTGCGCGCCTCGTGGGCGCGATGCGGGTGTTTTTCCTTCCAGCGTTCGGCGGCGCGCCAGGCGCCCCAACCCATGGCGTAGCTGATCGCACCGCCCACGGTGTTGCCGGCGGTGGCGACCAGGACGGCCGGCCAGAACATGTCGGGCATGAGTTTGACGTAGCCGAACACCGCGGGCTCGGAGCCCAGGGGCAGCAGCGTCGCGGAAACCAGGCTGACGATGAAAATGGCGCTCAGGCCCACGTTGGGCAGGGCCAGCGCGGCCAAAAGCCAATTCACGGCGGACGTCAGGGCGGCTTCCATGCCGCGCAGTGTAGCCGGCCGCGGCGTCCGTGGTAATCTGCCCGACGCTTTCAATCCCGCGCCCGCTGTCCATGTCCACCGACTATCTGAAACGCATCCTGACTTCGAAAGTCTACGACGTCGCCGTCGAGTCTCCGCTGGAACCAGCCACCCTGCTGTCCCAGCGAATTTCGAACACGGTGCTGCTCAAGCGCGAGGACACGCAGCCGGTCTTCAGCTTCAAGCTGCGCGGCGCGTACAACAAGATGGCCAATATGGCCCCCGCGGCGCTGGCGCGCGGCGTCATCGCCGCGTCGGCCGGCAACCACGCCCAGGGCGTCGCCCTGTCGGCGCGCCGGCTGGGCTGCCGCGCCGTCATCGTCATGCCGACGACCACGCCCGACGTCAAGGTGGACGCGGTCCGCCGCCTGGGCGGCGAAGTCGTCCTGGCGGGCGAAAGCTTTTCCGATGCCTACACCCACGCCAAGGAACTGGAAAAGAAGGAAAAGCTGACCTTCGTCCATCCCTTCGACGATCCGGACGTCATCGCCGGCCAGGGCACGGTGGGCATGGAAATCCTCCGCCAGCACCCCGGCCAGCTCGATGCGGTGTTCGTCGCCATCGGCGGCGGTGGCCTGATCGCCGGCGTCGGCGCCTATATCAAGCAATTGCGCCCCGACGTGAAAATCATCGGCGTACAGACCGAAGACTCCGACGCCATGCTGCGCAGCGTGCGCGCCGGCCGCCGCGTGGTGCTGAATGACGTCGGGCTGTTTTCCGACGGCACGGCCGTCAAGCAGGTCGGGGCCGAAACCTTCAAGCTGGTGCGCAAGTACGTCGACGACTTCGTCGTCGTCGATACGGACGCCATCTGCGCGGCGATCAAGGACGTGTTCCAGGATACGCGCAGCGTACTGGAGCCGGCCGGCGCCATGGCCGTGGCCGGCGCCAAGCAGTACCTGGCCCAGCAGAAATGGAAGAACAAGACCGTGGCGGCGATCGCCTGCGGCGCCAACATGAACTTCGATCGGCTGCGCTTCGTCGCCGAACGCGCCGAAGTGGGCGAAATGCGCGAGGCGGTCTTCGTGGTCTCCATGCCGGAGCAGCGCGGCAGCTTCCGCAAGTTCTGCGAACTGGTGGGCAACCGCAGCGTCACGGAATTCAATTACCGCATTTCCGACGCCGTACGCGCGCACGTCTTCGTGGGTGTGCAGGTGACCTCGCCCGCCGAGCCGGAAAAGCTGGCCGCCAATTTCCGCCGTCACGGCTTCGACACGCTGGACCTGACGCACGACGAAATGGCCAAGACCCACTTGCGCCATATGGTGGGCGGCCGTTCGGCGCTGGCGCACGACGAATTGCTGTATCGCTTCGAGTTCCCCGAACGCCCCGGCGCGCTGATGCGTTTCCTGAGCGCTATGAATCCCAGCTGGAACATCAGCCTGTTCCACTATCGCAACCAGGGCGCCGACTACGGACGCATCCTGGTCGGCATCCAGGTGCCGCCGTCGGATAAAAAGCAGTTCAAGCAATTCATCGCCGAACTGGCGTATCCGTGCTGGAACGAGACTGAAAATCCGGCATATAAACTGATACTGTGACCCGGGCGCAGGCGTGGCGGGCCGGCCTGGTAAAGGGGGCCGGCAAGCGCGCGGATCGCGGGACATAACAGCGGAAGACGCCGGATGGACATCCAGCTCAACGACATCGCCTTGTTCGTCGAAGTGGCCAAGCGCAAGAACTTCAGCCATGCGGCTGAAGCGCTGGGCATTCCGTCGGCCACGCTGTCCAAGCGGGTCACCGAGCTGGAGCACCGCATCGGCATGCAATTGCTGACCCGCACCACGCGCCGGATCGACCTGACGGAAGCCGGCGCGCTGTATTTCGAGCGCTGCCGCCACATCATCGAAGAAGCCCGCGTCGCCCACGAACAGCTGCAGGATATGGCGGCCCTGCCCCGCGGCCGCCTGCGCGTTTCCATGGTTCCCAGCCTGGCCGCGCTGGTGCTGCCCGTGGTGATGCGCGAGTTCACCGACCAGTATCCCGACATCGAATGCGAGTTCGACGTGACGGAACGCCAGCTCGATCCGATCAGCAATCCCTACGACCTGGTGCTGCGCATGGGGCAGCAGCCGGATTCCAGCCTGATTTCGCGCCAACTGATGCTGATGGACCATCGGCTGTATGCGTCGCGCGCGTATCTGGAGCGCCACGGGCACCCGCTGACGCCGGCTGACCTGAGCCATCACGATTGCCTGCGCTTTCCGGGCGGCGACGGCAACGCATCGCAGTGGATGCTGCATTCCGGCAACCGCGTCGAACGCGTATCGGTGTTCGGCCGGCTGATCGCCAACAACGTCGGCATGCTGGGGCGGCTGGCGGCGCGCGACATGGGCATCGTGCCGCTGCCCGTTTTCGATGCCATGGAGAAGGCCATCTCCCAAATCGGGCTGGTGCGGGTACTCCCGGACTGGAGCCTGACGCCCATGCCGCTGTTCGCCCTGCTGCCATCGCGCACCGTGCCGGCGAAAACGCGCGCCTTCCTGGATTTCATCCAGCCGCGCCTGCACGACCGGCGCTGATTCCCCTCCTGTCTTGCGCTGGCCGCCACCCGGCTCCGGGCGGAGGTCGGCTTGCGCCCTTCCGCAGCCGTCCACGGCCCCGGCGGGCGCCCCCGCCGGGACGATCGTCCGAGCGGGCGCCCCCGCCGTCGCGGCCCCTCCACCGATTTGGTCCTTGACTCCGTTTTTCATGGTTGTGAAAATAGATTCACGTACAGAAAAACGGAGACAAGCAATATGACCGCAGCAACGCCCTCCTGGCTGGTCCGCGAGGCCGAGGTGCCCGGCTATCATCCCGCCAACCACCTGGGAACGACCAACCGGCGCCTGATCGGCCCGCAAAACGTCGGCGCCCGCAGTGTCGAGGTGATCCTGGGCGTCATCGAAAAAGGCAAGGGCGCCCTGCCCCATGCCCATCCCGGCATCGAGCAGGTCTGCTATCTGTTGTCCGGTACGGCGCGCGCCGAGGTGGACGGCGTGGCCGCGGATATGCAGGCCGGCGATTGCTGCTACTTCCCCCCCGACATTCCCCATGTTTTCACCGTCACCAGTGACGAGCCCGCCCGTTTGCTGGTGATCTACACCCCGCCCTACGAAGAGAACCCGGACCGCGTGATCCGCTGACGGCGGCAGCCATGCCCAAGCCGCCCATCGCGCGCCTGACACGTGCGATCCGGCGAACGAGTCCGGCGAAGAAACCCGGCATACAAAACAGAACCAGGAGACAAGCACCATGACGCACCTATCCTTCATCGCGCCCCTGGCGCGACGCGCCACGGCCACCGCGGCCGCCGCCCTATGCCTGGCCGGGGCCAGCCTGCTCGCCCCGGGCCAGGCCGCGGCCGCCTATCCGGACAAGCCCATCACGCTGGTGGTCCCCTTCCCGGCCGGATCCGGCACCGATGCCGTCGGCCGCATCTTCGCCACCGAACTGGGCCGCATCCTGAACGGCCAGGTCGTGGTGGAGAACAAGCCCGGCGGCAACGCCACGATCGCGGCCTCCTATGTGGCGCGCGCCAAGCCGGACGGATACACGCTATTCGTCACCACCAATACCTCCCATTCGGCCGCGCCTTACCTGATGAAAAACGTCCCTTACGATCCGGTCAAGGACTTCACGCCGATCGCGCGCGGCGGCAACCTGCCCTTCATCCTGGTGGTCAACCCCAAGCTGCCGGTCAAATCGGTGCGGGAACTGGTCGCCTACGCCAAGGCTCATCCCGGCAAGCTGACCTACGCCAGCGGCAACAGCACGGGCATCGTCGCGGGCGCCACCCTGGCCAGCCGCGCCGGCATCGACATCGTGCACATTCCCTACAAGGGCACGCCGCAGGCCATCACGGACGTGGTGGGCGGCCAGGTGGACATGATGTTCACCGACGTGGCGTCCGGCCTGCCCTTCGTGCAGTCGGGCAAGATGCGCGCGCTGGCCGTATCGACCGCGGCCCGCAGCAGCGTGGTGCCCGACATCCCATCGATGGAAGACTCCGGCATCCCGGACTTCGACATCAATTCCTGGAACGGCTATTTCGGCCCGGCCGGCATGCCGCCCGACGTGGTGCATACGTTGAACGCGGCCATCAATAAGATCGTCGCCGATCCCCAGGTGCGCAAGCAGCTGGCCGGGCTGGGCTTCGATGCCTTCAGCGGCACGCCGGAGGACTTTTCCGCCTTCGTGGCCCAGCAGTTGAAGCTATGGGGCAAATTGATCAAGGACGCGGGGATCCAGCAGGAATGACGAAAGACGCAGCAGCCGCACCCGGGAAGCACGCCGCCGCCGGCCCGCTGGCCGGGGTGCGCATCCTGGACCTGACCGCGGTGGTGATGGGACCGTATGCCACGCAGGTGCTGGCCGACCTGGGCGCGGACGTCATCAAGGTGGAATCCCCGGCCGGCGACAACATGCGCGCGGTCGGCCCGATGCGCAATCCCGGCATGGGCCATCTCTACCTGCACCTGAACCGCAACAAGCGGTCGATCGTGCTGGACCTGAAGCAGCCGGCCGCGCGCGATGCCTGCCTGGCGCTGGCCGCCGATTGCGACGCGGTGCTGTACAACATCCGGCCCCAGGCCATGGCCCGGCTGGGGCTGGACTATGCCGCCTTCGCGGCGCGCCAGCCGCGCATCGTCTACGCCGGCGCCTACGGCTATGCGGAGGGCGGCCCTTATGCCGGCCGCCCGGCCTACGACGACCTGATCCAGGGGCAGACCGGCATTGCCGACCTGTACCGCCGCCAGAGCCAGGACGAGCCGCGCTATGCGCCGCTGACACTGGCGGACCGCGCCGTCGGCCTGCACGTGGCGATCGCGCTGCTGGCCGCGGTGGTGCACGCGCGCGCCTCCGGGCAGGGACAAAGCGTGGAGGTCCCCATGTTCGAAGGCATGGCGCATATGGTGCTGGGCGACCACCTGGGCGGCTGGACTTTCGATCCGCCGCTGGGCGACACCGGCTATGCGCGCCTGCTGGCGCCGCACCGCAAACCCTACGCCACGCGCGACGGCCACGTCTGCCTGCTGATCTACAACGACAAGCACTGGCGCAATTTCTTCGATGCCATCGGCCAGCCGGAAATGGCGGCGGACCCGCGTTTCGCCACCCATACCGCGCGCGCCGCGCATATCGGCGAAGTCTATGCCTACGTCGCCCAGGTCATGCTGACCCGCGATACCCAGGACTGGCTGGCCCTGCTGGCCGCCGCCGACATACCGGCTTCGCGGCTGTACGGCATCGAAGACCTGGTGGCCGACCCGCACCTGCGGGCCACCGGCTTCATCCGCGCCATCGACCATCCCACCGAAGGGCGCCTGCGCACACCCGCGCCGCTGGGCCGCTTCGACCGCACGCCGACGGAACTGCGCCGGCCGGCCCCCCGACTGGGCGAACACAGCATCGAAGTCCTGCGCGAAGCGGGCTTCGCCGAATCGGCCATCCAGGCCTTGCTGGACGCCCAGGCCACCCACGACGGAACACGCTGATGGACTTTAGCTTCACGCCCGATCAACTGGCCATCCGCGACGCGGTCGAACAGGTCTGCGCGCGCTATCCCGACGACTACTGGCTGGAGCGCGACCGCGACGGCGGTTTCCCGCATGATTTCCATGCGGACCTGGCGCGCGACGGCTGGCTGGGCATCGCCATGCCGCCGGAATACGGCGGGGCCGGACTGGGGATGACCGAAGCCGCGCTGATGATGCAGACCATCGCCGCATCCGGCGCGGGCTTCGCCGGCGCGTCGGCCGTGCACATGAACATCTTCGGCCTGAATCCGGTGGTCGTATTCGGCGATGATGCGCAGCGCGCCCGCTGGCTGCCGGAGCTGATCGCCGGCCGCCACAAAGCCTGTTTCGCCGTCACCGAACCCGACGCGGGCCTGGACACCACGCGGCTGAAAACGCGCGCCGTGCGCGAAGGCGACCACTACGTGGTGCACGGACGCAAGATCTGGATCTCCACCGCCCAGGTCGCGCACAAGATGCTGCTGCTGGCGCGCACCACGCCCCTGTCGGAGGTCGCGAAACCCACGCAGGGGCTATCGCTGTTCTACACCGACCTGGACCGTGAACGCGTGGAAGTGCGAGAGATCGACAAGATGGGGCGCAAGGCGGTCGACTCCAACATGCTGTTCATCGACGGCCTGCGCATCCCCGTGGCCGACCGCATCGGCGAGGAAGGCCGCGGCTTCGAATACATCCTGCACGGCCTGAACCCGGAACGCATCCTGATCGCCGCCGAAGCCGTGGGCATCGGCCGCGCGGCCTTGTCGCGCGCGGTCCGCTATGCCAACGAACGGACGGTGTTCGGCCGTCCCATCGGCCAGAACCAGGGCGTGCAGCATCCGCTGGCGCAGGCCTGGATGCAGCTGGAAGCCGCCGATCTGATGGTATTCAAGGCCGCGTCACTGTATGACGCCGGGCAGCCCTGCGCGCCGTATGCCAACTCCGCCAAATACCTGGCCGCGGAAGCCGGCCACAACGCCTGCCAGACCGCGGTGCTGACGCTGGGCGGCATGGGCTACGCCAAGGAATACCACGTCGAACGCCTGCTGCGCGAAAGCTATATCCCGCGCATCGCGCCGGTCAGCCCGCAGCTGATCCTGTGCTTTATCGCGGAAAAAGTGCTGGGACTGCCGAAGTCCTACTGAATCAGATGGCGCTCTGCTCCAGCGCCGCGCAGGCGGCGCGCAGGATCCGCGCGTAGGCGTCCTGGTTGGGCTCGATGCGATACACCGGCGCGCCCACGGAAATGGCGTAGTGTTCGCCGCCCAGCGCCAGCGGCCAGGCGATCGCGCCGACCTCCGCCAGCGATTCGCCCAGGTTGCGAAACCAGCCGCGCTGCCGCGATGCGGCGATTTCCGCCAGGACTGCTTCCGGGTCCACCAGCGTCCTGTCGTTGTAGCGGGTCAAGGGCCCGCGCCGCAGCAGCTCCAGCTGTTTGGCCGGCGGCAGCGTGGACAACAAGGCCTTGCCCAGCGAATTGGCATGCAGCTCGCGGAATTCTCCGGCGACGGGCGCGTAGCGGATGGTGTGGGGGGAATCCAGCACCTCCAGGTAGACCACGCGATGCTCGGGCGTGAGCTTGGCGAACACCACGGTTTCCTGCGTGGCCTCGCGCAGCTCCAGCAGGCTGGGATACACGCGATCGCGCACCGGATCGTTGCGGGCGATCTGCTGCGCCATGGCCAGCAGCCGGCTGGTCGGGTAGTACCCGTTGCGGCGGCCGACCTCGTACAGATAGCCCAATTCCGCCAAGGTGCGGATCAGCGCCAGGCAGCTGGAAACCGGTACCTGCAGCAGGCGCGCCAGCTCCGAAAGCGCCAGCGGGCGCTTTTCGCGGGCAAAGACTTCGATGATTTCGATGACCCGCAGGGCCGTCTTGACGCTCATTGCGCTGCCGCCCGCCGCCAATGAGCCCTAGGCCGCTTCGTTCTCGAACCGGCAGACGGAGTACAGCGGCGTGCCCGTTTCCGCCACCGCCGCCGCGCCGTTCAGGAAAGGCAGGTCGATGATGGTGGCCGCCTCGACCACGTTGGCGCCCAACCGCTGCAACAGCTTGATCGCGGCGATCATGGTGCCGCCCGTGGCGATCAGGTCGTCGACCAGCAGCACGCGCTGGCCGGGGCGCACCGCGTCGGCATGCATCTCCACCGTCGCGTTGGCGTACTCCATCGCATAGGACTCCGCCACCGTGCGATACGGCAGCTTGCCCTGCTTGCGCACCGGCACGAAGCCCAGATTGAGTTCATAGGCCAGCACGCTGCCGATGATGAAGCCGCGCGCGTCGACGCCGGCCACCAGGTCCAGCCGCTGCCGCATATAGCGGTAGACGAACAGATCGATCAGGACGCGAAAGGTGCGCGGGTCCTGCAGCACCGGCGTGATGTCCCGGAACACCACTCCTGGCCTGGGCCAGTCCGGCACGCTGCGTATGGTGCGCCGGACGAGTTCGGCGTAGTCGGTTTGCATGATGGCGTCCGCCCTGGGGAGTGTGGGCCAAAACTATAACCCGCGCGGGGGGGTTCAAGCCAACGCCGGGCTCTTGCGCACGGACGATCCCAGCCGCCGGCGCGGCTTGCCGAGCGCGCGCGCCGGGCCCCGCGGTTCGGCCCCGATGTCGTCGATGCCGGCCAGCGATGCGGCGATATGGTTGATGAACTCCTCTACCATGCCAGGCAGCAGCCGGCCTTCCATGGTCTGCACCTGCAGGCGGCGCGCCGCCATTTCCGGATGCGCCAGCGGCCGTGCCACCAGGCCGCCGCGCTGCAGCGCCGATACGGCGGGCAGGTAAGGCCCGAGCATCACCCGATCCGAGTTGCGCACGAAGGACATCAAGGCCGCCGACAGGTTGCTGGTGAAGGTGGGTTCGAAGCGCAAGCCGTTCTGGCGCCAGCAGCGCTCCAGCAGCTTGCGCGAGGACGAGGCGGAATCGGCGCTGGCCAGCGGATACGGCAGCAGTTGATGCGGGGCGACGCGCGCCTGGCGCGCCAGCGGATGGGCGCGGCACATCACCGCATACACGGGCGCCGGCACGGAATGGCGCGTCACGGTCCCGACGCTTGGCTCGGCGCCGAAAGTCACGGCCAGATCGGCGTGGCCTTCCGCGACGCGGCGCACTGCATCGGCTTGCGGACAGACGTGCAGGCTGAACCGCGCGTGCGGGTGGCGCGCGCAGAAGGCCGACATCAATTCCGGCAGGAAATGATGGGATGGGCCGTCCGATGCAACGACACGAATGGTGCCGCTGGGCGCGCCCTTCAGGTCGCTGATATCCTGCAGCACGGCGTCCGCTTCCAGCAGCGTGCGGCGCGCGTGAACCAGCAGCAGCTCGCCGGCTTCGCTCAGCACCATGCCGCGCGCGACGCGCTTGAACAGCGGCGCGCCGACCTCGGCTTCCAGCTTGGCGATCTGCCGGCTGATGGCCGAGACGGCGACGTACAGACGCTCCGAGGCGGCGCTCAGGCTGCCCGCGGCGGCGACTTCGGCAAAATACTTCAGGGCGACACCGTGCATGGCCCCCTCCGAGGCAATGGGAGATTTGCCTTTTCGGCAATACAAGGACGAAATATTCTAATAGCCCTCGGCGGCGCACGCCCCTTAGAATCCTTACAAAAAGCCGGCAGGATAGCGGGCGCAAGCCGTGCCGGCGGGCTGCGGATACGCGGCCCGCGTTACTTCATCGTTACTCCTCACCGGCTGATTGCGTCGCCCGCTTCTGCTTTGCTCTGGATCATGGCATCACAGAATCCTCCATCCGATCCGCCGTCCGACTCCGGAAGGCGCCGCCCGCCCCTCGTATTCCCCATGCTGCCGAACCTGAACCGCGCGCCTGGCGCGTCGCTGCCCGACAAGGCGGCCCTGCCCGTCCGCCCCTTCGAACTGCCCTGCCCCGACCTGAATGTGGAGCGCGCGGGCAACACGGGAACCGAAGGCATCTGGCATTTCGAGTCGGGCCTGCCTGGCCCCAGCGTCATGCTGACCGCGCTGATACATGGCAACGAATTGTGCGGCGCCTGGGCCCTGAAGGCCGTGCTGGCGCATGGCGTGCGGCCGCGCCTAGGGGCCTTGACGCTGGCGTTCTGCAATCTGGCCGCCTTCGACCGCTTCGACGCGCGCAACTATGCCGCGTCCCGCTACGTCGACGAAGACCTGAACCGCGTCTGGAGCGACGACAAGCTGGCGGACGACAGCACGCAGGAACGGCGCCGCGCGGCCGTCATCCTGCCCTGGCTGAAGAAAGCGGACTGGCTGCTGGATATCCATTCCATGAGCAATTCCGTGGTGCCGCTGCAGTTGGCCGGCATGCAGCAGCGCAATATCGACCTGGCGCTGACCCTGGGCAATCCGGCCAAGATCATCTCCGATGCCGGCCACGCGGCCGGCGTGCGCATGCGCGACTACGGCCGGTTCGGCGAAGAGGGCGACAACGGCACACGTTCCCTGCTGATCGAATGCGGCTTCCATGGCGCGCTGGCCGCGCGCGAGGTCGCGATAGACCAGACCGCGCGCTTCCTGGTGGCATCCGGCATCGTCGAATCCACCGACCTGCCGGGCGCCTGGTTCGCCCCCACGGCGCCCAGCCAGGAGGCCTTGCGCGTCACCCACGCCATCGCCGCGAAAAGCGCCGACTTCCGGTTCGCGCAGCCCTGGAAAGGCCTGGAAAAACTGGCCAAGGCAGGCACCGTCATCGGCTGGTCGGAAGGCGAACCGGTGGTCACGCCCTACGACGACTGCGTGCTGATCATGCCTTCGCTCGCCAATGTGCGCGCCGGTGTTACGGTGGTTCGCCTCGCCAGGCCGCTTGCGCAACAAAGCTGACGGCCGCCGCGCAGTGCTTTCCGGGATCCCCGGCATGCTCCCCGATGCCTGCGATCCCGTTACCACGCTTTACCCGGCTACCCCGCGCGCGCCGGCCGCAGTAAAGTAGCGGCCAAGCGCTTGCGCGACATCCAAAAGACATCATCCGGGGAATTGCCGCGTGGCATTGTTCATCCTGCGCCGGCTCATCCAGAGCCTGTTCGTACTCATCGCCGTATCCATCGTTGTTTTCTTCGCCGTCTATGCGATCGGCGATCCGATCGAACTCCTGGTCAGTCCCGAAGCCAGCCTGGCCGACCGCCAGCAGATGATCGCGCGCCTGGGCCTGGACCTGCCGGTGTGGCAGCAGTACGCCGGTTTCGTATGGCGTGCCCTGCACGGCGACATGGGCACCTCTTTCGTGCAGGGTGTCCCGGCGATTTCGCTGATCCTGCAGCGGCTGCCCGCCACCTTCGAGCTGGTGGTGGCCGCCATGCTGCTGACCTGTCTGATCGGCATTCCGCTGGGCCTGCTGGCCGGACTGCGCCGCGATACGGCGCTGGGGCGGGGCATCCTGGCCACGTCGGTGCTGGGCTTTTCCCTGCCGGCCTTCTGGCTGGGCATGATGCTGATATTGATGTTCGCGGTATGGCTGGGATGGCTGCCCGCTTCCGGCCGCGGCGAAACGGTCAGCGTGTTCGGCATTCCGTTTTCCTTTCTGACGCGCGATGGGCTCGCCCACATGGCGATGCCCGCCCTCAATCTGGCGCTGGCCAATGTGGCGCTGGTGCTGCGCATGACCGCCTCGGGCGTCGCCGAAGCGGAAAGCCAGGAATACGTGAAGTTCGCGCGCGCCAAGGGCATACGGCCGGCCCGCATCGTCGGCCGCCACATCCTGCGCAACATCCTGATCCCGGTGGTGACCGTGGTGGGCATGGAGTTCGGCCACCTGATCGCCTATTCGACCATCACCGAAACCGTTTTCGCCTGGCCGGGCATGGGCAAGCTGCTGATCGATAGCGTGTACCAGCTGGATCGGCCGGTGGTGGTGGCCTACGTCATGTTCGTAACCTTTCTGTTCGTGCTGATTAATCTGGTCGTCGACATCCTGTACGCCGCGCTCGATCCGCGCGTACAGCTGGCCGCGCCGGCGCATTGACCTTTAACCCGCACCTGCACCCCATACTCGCACCGACACATTCCGCCCGCCATGCCCGATTCCGTTTCCACCGGCCGCACGCGCACCGTCCAGCCCCTGGCCGATACGCCCAGGCGCTCGGCCATACTGCGTAGACTGCACGGCCGGCCCACCGCGCGCGGCACGCTGATCGTGCTGACGCTGCTGGCGCTGGTCATCCTGATCGCGCCTTTCTTCGCGCCGCAGAATCCCTACGACCTGTCCAATCTGAGCATCATGGACGGCCGCCTGCCGCCGCGTTCCGCGTCCATGGACGGCCACATGTACTGGCTGGGAACGGACGACCAGGGGCGCGACATGCTCAGCGCCATCCTGTACGGCATCCGCATCAGCCTGTTGGTCGGCCTGTCGGCCGTGGCCATCGCCACGGCGCTGGGCAGCGCCGTGGGCCTGCTGGCCGCTTATGCGGGCGGCCGCATCGATGCGATGCTGATGCGCCTGGTCGATTTCGTGCTGGGCTTTCCTTCCATTCTGGTGGCCCTGGTGCTGCTGGCGGTGCTGGGACGCGGGGTCGATAAAGTGATCCTGGCCCTGGTGCTGGTGCAGTGGGCCAACTATGCCCGCATCATGCGCGGCCGCGCATTGCAGGAACGGCGCAAGGAATACGTCGAAGCCGCCATCAACCTGGGCTTTCCGGCATGGCGCATCATGCTGGTCCATCTGCTGCCCAACTGCATCAGCCCCGTGCTGGTGTACGCCACGGTGCAGATCGCCCATGCGATCGCGCTGGAAGCGACGCTGTCCTTCCTGGGCGTGGGCGTGCCCATTACCGAGCCTTCGCTGGGGCTGCTGATCGCCAACGGCTTCCAGTATCTGCTGTCCGGCGATTACTGGATCAGCCTGTTCCCCGGCCTGGCCCTGCTGTTTCTTATCCTGACCATCAACATCCTGGGCGATCGCCTTCGGGAAAGCCTGGATCCGCGCCGATGAGCGAGCTTCTGTTGGACGTGCGCGGCTTGCGCACCGCGTTTCATACCACCGCCGGCGCCTGGCCGGCCGTCGACGGCGTGGACTTGACGCTGCGCCGCGGCGAAATCCTGGGGCTGGTGGGGGAATCCGGCTCCGGCAAATCCGTGACCGGCTTTTCGCTGATGGGCCTGATCGACCCGCCCGGCGAGATCGTCGCGGGCGAGGTCCGCTTCAAGGGCGAAGACCTGCGCAAGCTGAGCGAAGAAGGCATGCGCCGCCTGCGCGGCAACCGCATCGCGATGATCTTCCAGGATCCGCTGATGACGCTGAATCCGGTGCTGCGCATCGGCGAGCAGATGGCCGAGACCATACTGACCCACGAAAACGTCAGCCGCGCCGAAGCCATGTCGCGCTGCGCGGAAGCCTTGGCCATGGTGGGTATTCCTTCGCCGAAGGCGCGCCTGCGCAGCTTTCCACACGAGTTTTCCGGCGGCATGCGGCAGCGCGTGGCGATCGCCATCGCCTTGTTGAACAACCCCGACCTGATCATCGCCGACGAACCGACCACGGCGCTGGACGTGACGATCCAGGGCCAAATCCTTTACCGCATGCAGGAAATCTGTCGTACCCGCAATACCGCGCTGATCTGGATTACCCACGACCTGGGCGTGGTGGCCGAACTGGCTGATCGCATCGCCGTGATGTACGCCGGCCGCATCGTCGAAACCGGCCCGGTGAACGAGGTCCTGGACGCGCCGCGCCATCCCTATACGCAAGGCCTGCTGCGTTCGATGCCCGGCACCGCCCAGCCGGGCACGCGCTTGCGGCAGATCGACGGCATGGCGCCCAGCCTGGCGGCGCGCCCTTCCGGCTGTCCCTTCCGCCCGCGCTGCGGCAATGCGGTCACGCGCTGTACGGAGCAATTCCCCGGCGTCACCCGCGAAGGCCCGCCCGGGCCGGCGGGGCGCAGCTTCCATTGCTATGTGCCGGTGAATGTTGCGGGGAGCCACCAATGAATGCGCCGGTCATTGAACTACGCGACATCCACAAACGCTTCGAACAACGCCCCGACCTGGCGCAGCGCCTGCTGGCGCTGACCGGCCGCCGCATCGACCGCGCGGTAGTGCATGCCGTCAACGGCGTGAACCTGACGATCGCGGCCGGCGAAGTGGTCGGCCTGGTCGGCGAATCCGGCTGCGGCAAGTCCACGCTGGGACGCGTGGTCGCGGGCCTCTACGAACCCAGCCAGGGCGAGCTCCGCTACAACGACCAGCCGGTCAGCCAATTGCGCGGACGCGAACGGCTGGACTACGTGCTGGGCGTGCAGATGGTGTTCCAGGATCCGCAGGCCTCGTTGAACCCGCGCCATCGCGTCCGGCAGATCCTGGGCGAAGCGCTCAAGGTGCACAAGCTGGCCCCGCCCAACGAAATCCCCGCGCGCGTGGACAGCGCGCTGGCCGACGTCGGCCTGGGCACCGATTACCGCGACCGCTTCCCGCACCAGATCTCCGGCGGCCAACGCCAGCGCATCGGCATCGCCCGCGCCCTGATGGTGCAGCCGTCCTTCCTGGTCTGCGACGAACCGGTCGCCGCCCTGGACGTGTCCATCCAGGCCCAGGTCATCAACCTGTTCATGGACCTGCGCGAGCGCAATAATTTCACCTATCTGTTCATCAGCCACGACCTGGGCGTGGTGCGACACATCTCCGACCGCGTCGCCATCATGTACCTGGGCCGCATCGTCGAAACCGCCCCCGCCGCGGAAATCTTCGCGCGCGCCAACCATCCCTATACCCAGGCACTGTTGGCCGAAGTGCCCGACGTCAAACGCCGCGGACGCAAATTCACGCCCATCCAGGGCGAAATCCCGTCGCCCCTGGCGCCGCCGCCGGGCTGTACCTTTCATCCGCGCTGCCCGCACGCCATGCCGCGTTGCCGCGAGCAGGTGCCGCCGCTGGAAGAGATCGCGCCCGGGCACTGGTCGGCCTGCCATCTGAACGATCAGGGCGCGGGCACCGCCTGACGCCGGGGCGCGCACCTATCCGGATAACGACTTCGCAGAGCATCATGGAAACCTCCAACGCCGAACGCATCAGCCTGGACCTGAACCACGCGGGCCGCAATGCCATTCCGTATATCGACGAAGACCGCAACAGCGACCGCCCCTTCACGCTGAACACCTACCGCCCCTACGGCTACACGCCGGACCGGCCGGTGGTGTTCGTCCAGCACGGCGTGCTGCGCAACGGCGACGACTACCGCGACTTCTGGGTCCCGGCCGCCGACAAGCACAAGCTGCTGATCGTCGCGCCGACCTTCTCCAATGAGATCTGGCCCGGCGTGGAAAGCTACAACAACGGCCGGGTCTTCACGCCCAGCGGCAACGTGCGGCCGGTATCGGCGTGGACCTATGTGCTGGTGGAGCGCATCTTCAACGACCTGCGCACCGCCGGCGTCACCGAGGTCGAACAGGCGTATCTGTTCGGCCATTCCGCCGGCGGGCAGTTCGTGCATCGTCTCATGAGCAGCCAATCGCATGCGCCCTTCAAGGCGGTGACGATAGGCAATCCCGGCTGGTACACGCTGCCGACCTTCGATCACGCTTATCCGGAAGGCCTGGATGGCGTCGGGCTGACGCAGGACCATCTGGTCCGCCTGCTCGGCTATCCCATGACCATCCTGGCGGGCGACCAGGATATCGTCACCGACGACCCCAACCTGCCGTCCGAGCCCGCGGCCAAGCGCCAGGGGCCGCATCGCTATGCGCGGGCGCATAACTATTTCGAGGCCGGCAAGCGCGAGGCCACGCGCCTGGGCGTGCCCTTCAACTGGACCCTGCAATCCGTGCCCGGCATCGGCCACGACGGCAAGGCCATGTCCGCCGTCTGCGCCAGCCTGTGGTTCGAAGGCCGCATGCCGGATGACGCGGAGATGGCCAGGCTGGCCGGCAAGACGGTCGCCTGATCGACGTCACGATATAGAACAACATGGTGATGTGCTGGCGGGCATCCGCCGCGCAACAACGTCATGCATCGCGTAGCTTAGAAAGGAACAATCATGTCAGCTCAACCCAATGTCTCCGCCCTGCCGACATCGGCCGCCATCGCCGCCGGCCTGCGCCCGTGGATCGAATGCGAATCGCCGACCAGCTCACCGGCGGGCGTTGCCGCGATGGCGCGGCTGGTGCAGGCCGAAGCCCAGGCCGCCGGCCTGCGCACGGAGCTGAAGTCCCTGGGGGACAGCACCGGCCCGCTGCTGGTCGTCACCAACCGCGCGGCCGACGACACACGCCCGGGCATCCTGATCCTGGCCCACATGGACACCGTCCATCCCGTCGGCACGCTGCTGGAAACGCCCTACCGCATCGAAGGCGACAAACTCTACGGCCCCGGCTGCTATGACATGAAGGCCGGCATCTATATGGCCTTGCTGGCCATGGGCCGCCTGGCCACGCCCGGCTCGACCCGCCTGCCCATCGACATGGTGCTGGTGCCCGACGAAGAAACCGGCAGCCACGCATCGCGCGCCGCCATCGAGGCCTACGCCCGCAACGCCCGCTACGGCCTGGTGTGCGAACCGGCGCGCGCCAACGGCGGCAAATGCGTCACCGCCCGCAAGGGGACTGGCATGGTGCGGCTCAGCGTCAAAGGCCAGGCCGCGCACGCCGGCGTGTCCCACGAAAAAGGCCGCAGCGCCATCCGCGAGATGGCGCACCAGATCCTGGCCATGGAAAGCATCACCGACTACGAGCGCGGGGTCACCGTCAGCGTCGGCACCATCGAAGGCGGCACGGCGACCAATACCGTCCCCGCCCTGTGCCGCTGCATCGTCGACTTCCGCGTGCCCGACATGCCGGCCGCCGAAGACACGCTCAAGCGCCTGCGCGGTCTGCAGCCGGTGGGCCAGGACGTCACCCTGGACCTCGACGTCGAACTGAACCGCCCGCCGATGGTGAAGACCGAAGCGACATCCCAGTTGCTGGGCAAGGCCCGCCTGTTCGCCACCGCCGCCGGCTTCACGCTCGACGACGCGCCCATGACGGGCGGCGGCAGCGACGCCAACTTCACCTCCGCCATGGGCGTGCCCACGCTCGACGGCCTGGGCGCCGATGGGGACGGCGCGCACACGCTGCACGAACACATCCTGGTCAGCACGCTGGCCGCGCGCACGCAGTTCTGGTATTTGCTGTTGAAGGATCTGGAGTAGCGGCGCCCGCGCCAAACGAGGCGGCCCGCTACATGGGCGGGCCGTATGTCCAACCTGGGGACATCACCGGTAATAAAGCCGGGAGAGGTATGGCCAGGGCAGCGCCGCAAGTCTAGCAGGCGAGACCGGCAACCGGATCATTTGGCGCGATGCAGATCGTCCAGCATTAAACGCTCGGCCAGGGCAGCCGATACGAC
The DNA here is from genome assembly GCF_965137885.1 of Bordetella sputigena. Classification (NCBI taxonomy): domain Bacteria; kingdom Pseudomonadati; phylum Pseudomonadota; class Betaproteobacteria; order Burkholderiales; family Alcaligenaceae; genus Bordetella; species Bordetella sputigena. The sequence continues at coordinate 536,223 of NZ_CBCSCA010000001.1, read as the reverse complement.
AACCCCGCCAGATCATTCACCGGTCCGATCACGGTATCGAACCGCATCGTCGTGCGCTGCGCCTCGTCATACGGCGCCCAGCACGGCAGGCCGGCATGGTTGGGATCGCCGCTGCGGGCGAATGCAAGCCAGGCCTGATGCATGGCATTGGCGATGCCCTGGAATTCCGTCTCGTCGCAGCCTTTCAGCATGGGCGAGTCGCGCCAGTTGTCGCGGTTGTTGAAGACGAAGGGAATTTCCAGGCAGTGGCAGGACTTGAATCCCGGCGCCGGCGATTGCCAGTCGAACTGATAGACGTAAGCCGGACGTCCCGCCCTGGCCTGGCCTTCGGCCAATCGCAAACTACCCATGCGGAAAACCTGATCCGTCGTCAGGTCGCCCAGCATGACGGCCGGCGTGGGCACCGCGCGCAGGCGGCGGAATTCGTCGTAGTACTCCTGGTAATGCGGGCCGCAGAGACGCTCGAACACTTGCCTGGCCGTGGCCTCGTCGGCATTCAGCACCGCCTGGTCGACGCAATGGAAGGCGGCCATTTCCTCGCGCGTCGTGCCCACGATCACATCGACGTCCGCCCCGGCGCCGGCCTGCAAGCGTTCGACGATATTGCCCTCGATGATGCGCCCGTCACGCACGGGCGAAAACGGCAGCGACAGCACGGCAAAGCCCGCCAGGCTGCGCGCCAGCTCGCCCTGCGCGGCCAGCAGCTTCTGCACCGGCGCCTGCTTCAGCGCCGCTTCATCGCCCGGCTCTATGCCGACGAAATGCGCATAGCGCGCGCCCAGTTCCGCCGCTTCGGCCGCGCCCCGCGATGGGCGCCCCATGCCGGGGCTTTGCAGGATGGCGCGGCGGAACAGGCCCTTGGCTTGCGGCATGGTCATCATGGCGGCGATCGAACCGCCGCCCGCGGATTGCCCCACCACCGTCACGTTATCCGGATCGCCGCCGAATGCCGCGATGTTGTCGCGTATCCAGCGCAGGGCCTGCATCTGGTCCAGCAAGCCCATATTGCCTTCGCTGACACCGGGCAGGTACAGGAACCCCAGCGCGCCCAGGCGATAGTTCACCGACACGAAGACCACATCGCCATTGGCCGCGAAGCGATCGCCCGCGTACCAGTCCAGCGATCCCGCGCCGCTGGAATAGGCCCCGCCATGCAGCCACACCATCACCGGCCGGCCGCGCGCGTCCGGATTGGGCGTCCACAGTGTCAGCGTCAGGCAGTCCTCGCCTTGCGGCCGCTCGAAGTCGCCCATGATGTGCGCCAGCCGCGAACGCCCCTGCGGCGCGATGGGCCCGTCTTCCAGCGCGTCGCGCACGCCGCTCCAGGCGGCATGATCGCGCGGCGGCTCGAAGCGCAGCTCACCCACGGGGGGCGCCGCATAAGGAATGCCGCGAAACACCGCGACACCGTTTTCCACGCGGCCGCGCAGCTTGCCGGCGCGAGTGGCGACTTCCGGCATGGATGGTCTTGCGTCGTTCATGAAGGTCTCCCGATCCGGCCTCGCGCCTATCGCGCGGCAAAGCGGCGTTCCAGCGGCAGGATCACCAGCCGTTCCCCCGCGACGAAAAGCAACACGATGGCGAAGCAGGTCGCCAGGAAAGTCACGCTGTCCGCGGTGGTCTGCGCCCGCAGCATCAGATACCCCAGCCCGCTGGGCGCGCCCACCAGCTCCGACACCAACGCGATCTTCCACCCTATGCCATAAGCGATGCGGATGGCGGACATCAGGTAAGGCGCCAGCAGCGGCAAGGTAATGCGCCACCACACCCGAATCCGATGACGCGTGAAACTGCGGCCCATCTCCATCAGCTCGCGATCGATGGCGCGCAGGCCCTCGCTGACGTTCACCAGGCAGAAAGGAATCAGGATCGCCACCTCCACGAAGATGACGCTGAAGTTGCCCGCATCGAACCATACGGCCGCCAGGATGGCCCAGCCTATGGAAGGAAAGGAATTCAGCACCGGCTTGATTCTTTCCTGGACGATAGTCTCCCAGGCCGGCGCGCCGTACGCCAGAAAGGCCAGTGCGCTGCCGATCACGCCGGCGATCAGCACGGATGTCACCACGCGCAGGGTGGATATCGCGGTATGACCCAGGAAGTCCGGATTCACGAACAAGTCCACCAGGCGCCGTCCGACGGCCAGCGGCCCGGGCAGCACGAATTCCGGCAGGCCGCGCGCCATCAGCCACCATCCGGCCAACAAGGCCGCGATCAGGCCCTCGCCCAGCAGGCGGGCTTTCCAATCAGGCGCATCCGCGGCGCGCGTGGACGAAGAACTATTGCGCATAGTGTCGGGACAAGCGGTTCTGCAGCGGCGAAAACACCAGGCGATCGGTGCCGTACACGAACAGGACGATCAGCACGATGGCCACGAAAATCGTAGTCGTGTCGAAATCCTGCCGCGCCATATTGATCACATAGCCCAGGCCCGAATTGCCGCCAAAAAGCTCGGCGGTCAGGGTCACCTTCCAGGCCACGCCGAACATGATGCGCAGCGTGGCGAACACGAAGGGATAGAGCAGCGGCACGATGACCAGGCGGAACTGGCGGCCGCGTGCCCGCGTGTAGCTGCGCGACATCTCCAGCAACTCGCCGTCCAGGTTATTCAGTCCCGCCCAGAGATTGACCAACGCGAAAGGCACCAGCACCGCGCTGATGGCGAAGATCACCGCGCCGGAATTGATGCCGAACCACATCACCGCCAGCAGCGTCCAGCCCACGCCGGGAAACGCATTCAGCAGGGGCGCCAGCCTGTGCTGAATGGCGAAACGCCAGACGGGAAAGTAGTACGGCAACAGCGCCAGCAGCGCGCCGATGACAAAAGAAAGCGCGATCGCTCCCAGCACGTGCCCGATGGACACCGCCAGGTGCAACAGCTGATGCGGGTTGCCCAGGAAGCGGTACAGACCGACCGCGACCTCGCCCGGTCCCGGTAGCAGAAAGGGCGGCAGGACCCAGGACGCGGCTTCCCACACCGCCAGGAAGACCAGCGTGAAGGCATGCGCGGCCCAGCGCCGCCGTGGCGCCGAAGCCGGCATCGCACCGCGCGCGCTGATCGTCGAAGGCATCGGGCAGGGCCTCAGGCGCGCGGCGCCTTGTCCCACACCAACGTGCGGATATCCGGGAAGGACTTGATCACGCCCAGGTCGCGCGCCTGTTCGTAGAACAAGGTGATGGCCTGCGCATGTTCGTCGCTGAAATAGCCGGGGACCTCGGAATTCTTCGTGAACCACCATTCGAAGAAATCCGGCTCCAGGCCGCTCTCCTTGCCGACCGCCCCGAACACCTCGGCCTTGTTGGCCATGGCGTACTTCAGCGATTCGCGGAAGACGCGGCAGAACTCGACGTAGGCCTCCGGCTGCTTGGACAGGCGCTCCGGATAGGCGATATTGACGGCGCTGACGAAGCGCGTCTTGAAGATTTCGTTGTTGTCGCGCGCCGTCTCCGCGATCAGGCGATAGTCGCCGGACTTCAACGCGCGATAGGCCTGGCTGTGGATCAGGGTGGCGGCGTCCAGCTTGCCGGACGCCAGCGCGCCGGGCAGATTGGGCGCCTGGATCTCCACCTGGCTGACGTCGCCGCCTTCCAGCGCCATATTCAGGCCGTACTTCTTCGTCAGCGCGATGCGGATCTGCGTATAGCCCGTGGACCGCAAGCCATAGGAACCCAGGGTCTTGCCCTTCAGGTCCTGCGGCGTTTTCAGCGCGCTATCGCGCGGTACCCATACGCCGGCGCCTTCGCCGGCGGGCGCGGCGCGCAGGGATGTGGCGAGCACGCTGACCGACAGGCCGCGCTGCACGGCCGCCGGCAGGCTGACCACCGCGGCCATGATGACGTCATACTGCTTGGCCGAGGTGGCCTGGATCAGCTGCGGAATCGCCAGCGCGCGCGCCTGCACGTCGATGGTGGAAGATGCCACCTTGCCGTTGCGCATCGCCCAGGTGACCACGTCATAGGCGGGATCCAGCAGATATGCATAGGTGATGACGGGACGCTGCTGCGCCAGGACGGGCGCGGCGATGCCGTAGAGCGCGGGAAGCGCGGCCAGTTTCAGGACACTGCGACGATGCATGAGTAGGCTCCTAGGACACCGCGGCCTGGTCGCCGAGCGGCGTCGACTCCATGGCGCGGAACAGGCTCACCAGGCGATCGCGGTGCCCTGCCAGCACGGCGTCGTCCAGCCGGCGCGGCCGCGGCGTGGCGATCGTCACGGTTTCCAGCACGGTGGTCGGTTTGCCGGAAAACAGGACGATGCGGTCGGCCAGCTGCAAGGCTTCGTCGATATCGTGCGTCACGAAAACGACGGTCTTGCCGGTACGCTGCCAGATCTGTTCGATCTCGGCGCGCATGCGCTGGCGGGTATTGGGATCGAGCGCGGAAAACGGCTCGTCCATGAATATGATTTGCGGATCCACCGCCAGGGCGCGCGCGATCGCGACGCGCTGCCGCTCGCCACCGGACAGCGCGGACGGGTATTTTTGCGCGTCGGCCGCCAGCCCCACCATGGCCAGCAAATCCATGGCGCGGTCGCGGCGGCGGTTTTTCTCCTGCTTGTCCGGCTTGCCGAAGCGCAGCTCCGACGCCAGCAGGATGTTGTCCAACGCGTTGCGCCAGGACACCAGCCGCGGCGACTGGAACACGAAAGCGATCTCGGCCCATGCCTGGCTGGGCGGCAGCCCGGCCACGCTGACCTGGCCGCCGGCGATCGGAAGCAGGCCCCCCATGACGCGCAGCGAGGTCGATTTGCCGCAGCCGGACGGGCCCAGTATGCACACGAATTCGCCACGGCTTACCTGGAAGCTCAGCTTGTCGTAGATGCGCTGGCCGCCCAATGCGACGTCGACGCGATCGAACACGATGATGGGGTCCTGCGCGGCCCCATCACGGGTAGACAAAGTGGCGGAAACGTCGTTGGGCACGGAGCAATCGGGCAAATAGGCTTGGTATCCGCTTGGATACAAAACGCGCGCCCCGCACCTTACCAGGGATGCCGGCGGCACGCCAGGGTGTTCCCCCTAAGGCGGTAGGCGGGCGCGAGCAGCCCGCAGCCCGGTAGGCCATCGCTTGCGCGATGTCGCCGACCGTCGCGGCCCGCCGCCGGCGGCCGGGCCATCACCGCCGGTTTCAGATATAGAAACCCATCCGCGACATACTGGCCGCCAGCTGGTCGTGCGTAATCTGCACGGTCTGCCGGCCCGCGCCGCGCGGAACCAGCGGCGCGCCGCCCGCTTTGTCGGGCTGGAAGCCGATATCGACCAGCGTGCGGTGCAGGCCGGAATAGAACTCCGTCTTCTTGAAATCGCGGCTCACCGCCGTCTTATCGGTATCGCGGTTCTCGAATACCCAGCGGTACAAATACGGCAAGGTGCGTTTGAACACCCGGCGATGGTGTTCGTTGATGAAAAAGTCGGCGTACTTCACATACTGATTGATGCGATGGGCCAGGAAATCGCGCGTGTAGCCGCCCCCCATAAGCAAGGCGGAACCGAAGCCCGGACTGGTTTTCCTGTAATCCGCCATTTTGATGCGCATGTTGGCGTACAGATTGCATTGCGTCAGCCCGTCATAATCCGGCGAGGGCGGCGCGGTGAACCGGGTGCCGAATTTTTCCAGGAATTTCCAGGCCAGGAACCACGTCATCTGCGCGGCTTCGCCCAGGTTCCTGGTCACGTTCTTGTCCAGTCCGACCTGCCCCGAATGGTTGCCGGGAAACGGCATGAAAATGGCATTGGTGCCACGGTTCGTGAACTTGACCCGTTTCGCATCCTGCGGCTTGAAGAAACCGCGGGTCTCGTGCATGGACAGGACGGCGCAGTAGTTCTTGACGTTGCCGCGTATGGTGCTGGCGTCCACCGCGCTTTTATTGCCGATGCCGGCGACCGGATCGACCGCGAATATGTTGACGGCGATCTGCGGAAAGAATTCCCGCAGCTTGTACGCCAGCTTCGTGCAGGTCACCGCGCCGCGGCTCCACCCCAGCATATTGACCGTACGCGGCAGCGGATTCAATCCGGCGATAGTGGCCACGGCATGCATGACGTTGTCGTCCCATCCCGCGCCGGTTGCCATCCCCATGTACTGGCAATTGATGGCGGTATCGCCCAGCTCTTTGTTGCCGAAGAAGGACTTCTTCTGCTTGTCGCGCGTAAAGGGATTGAACTGGCCGGGCATGACGGTGGAAGTCGGTGCGCTGCCAGGGCCATCGCATATCAGGAAATCGCTATATTCGGCGCCGGCGGCAAGGCGGCCGAACTCCGCGACGATTTCTCCCTTGTCGTCCCGGCTGGCGCTAGTACCGTGGTTGAAAACCGTGAACACTGTCATTGGAGTCTCGCTGCGACATTCAAAGCGGCGCAGATTAGTGGCTTTGCAACTACCCCCTAACGAGAAAATCCTGACCCTGCCGGGCCGCATCCGGCGGCGAAACGCCGACAAGCGCGCGTAATGGAAAACCGGCGCTACATGCGCGTATCGCGAAGGCCGGATTATTCGTTACCGGCGCCGCGAACGCCCGGTCCGGCAGTGTAGGAATCCATGCCGCCGATGGCGCACATCGACGCATTCAATGCGACGATCGCTTTACCGTCCGGATTCATGCCCCGCGCCGCCCTTGTTGAGCAGCGCTTTCAACATGCCCAGGCGTTCCTTGGGACTCAAGGCGCGGGTCGCCTCGTCTTCCGGAAAGCGCGCATCGCCCAGCCCCATTTCCTCGATGAAGCGCGACGGTTCGCGCACCAGGTCTTCACGGGCGCGGCGGCGCTTCTTGCACCAGCTCAGGGTCAGGCTGCGCTGCGCGCGCGTGATGCCGACGTACATCAGGCGACGTTCTTCTTCGATGCGGGTGGCCAGCGATTCGGCGGCGCGCGCCGGATCGCCTTCCTCATCGTCCTTGCCCAGATGGGGCAGCAGGCCTTCTTCAACGCCGACCATATAGACGTGCGGATACTCCAGGCCCTTGGACGCATGCAGGGTGGATAGCTTGACGGCGTCGGGTTCTTCTTCTTCGCCGCGTTCCAGCATCGTCACCAGGGCCACGTGCTGGACCAGCTCGAACAGCGTCATGCCGTCTTCGTCGGCCTTGCGCTTGAGCCAGCCGGTCAATTCCAGCACGTTCTGCCAGCGGGTCTGCGCCGGCTTTTCGTCGAACATATCGTACAGATAGCGTTCGTACTGGATGGCGCCCAGCAGATCGTCCAACAGCACGCCGGCCGGTTCGGCGTGCCGGGGGGCCGGGGATGCCGGCTTGTCGCCATCGGGCGCGCCGCGTCCCGCCCGCCACTGCATGCGTTGGATGAACTCGGCGAAGGTGCGCAGCGATTCCAGCTGGCGCTGCTGCAGCAGCGTGTCCACGCCATGCTCGAACACGGCGGCGAACAGCGGGATCTGCCGTTCCGCCGCATACTGGCCCAGGGTCTGCAAGGTGCCCTGCCCTATCCCGCGCTTGGGCGTCGTCGCCGCGCGGATAAAGGCGGGATCGTCCTCGTCGTTGGCGATCAGCCGCAGATAGGCCAGCACATCGCGCACTTCCGCCTTGTCGAAAAAGCTTTGGCCGCCGGCGATGGTGTACGGAATCTTCAGATTGCGCAGCGCCTGTTCCAGGATGCGCGACTGATGGTTGCTGCGATACAGGATGGCGTAGTCCTTCCATTGGCCCTGTCGTTCGAAGCGCGCCGCGGATATCCGCATGGCGATGGCTTCCGCTTCGGCTTCTTCGCCGTCCATGGGCGTGACCACGATAGGCTCGCCGACACCCAGGTCCGACCACAGCTTTTTTTCGAACAGCTTGGGATTTTTCTGGATGACCTGGTTGGCGGCCGCCAGGATGCGCTGTACGGAGCGGTAGTTCTGCTCCAGCTTGATCAGCTTCAGATTGGGATAGTCGGTCGTCAGCTTGGCCAGGTTTTCGATGGTGGCGCCACGCCACGCATAGATGGCCTGGTCATCGTCGCCCACCGCGGTGAACATGGCGCGGTCGCCGGTCAGCAGCTGCACCAGGCGGTATTGGCATACGTTGGTGTCCTGGTACTCGTCCACCAGCAGGTAGCGGACGCGGTTCTGCCAACGCGTGCGTACTTCTTCATTCTGTTCGAGCAGCAACGCGGGTATGCGGATCAGGTCGTCGAAGTCCACCGCCTGGTAGGCGGCCAGGGTGGCGGCGTAGCTGCGGTAGACGCGGGCCGATTCGACCTCCGCCTTGGTGGAGGCGACCGCGGCGGCGCCGTCCGGATCCAGCAAGGCGTTCTTCCACAGCGAAATCGTGCTCTGCACGGTGCGCAGCCAGCCGCGATCGGTGGTGGCCAGCAGCTCCTGGATGATGCCCATGGCGTCGTCGGAATCCAGGATGGAAAACTGGGGCTTCAGGCCGGCATGGCGAGCCTCTTCCCGCAGGAAGCGCACCCCCAGGGCGTGGAAGGTGCTGATGGTCAGGCCCTTGGCGAGCTTGCGATCGACCAGCGCCTTGACGCGTTCTTCCATCTCGCGCGCGGCCTTGTTGGTGAAGGTCAGCGCGACGATATTGCGGCCCATGTAGCCGCACTCGCGCAGCAGGTAGGCGATCTTCTGCGTGATGACGCGGGTCTTGCCGCTGCCCGCGCCGGCCAGCACCAGGCAGGGGCCGCCCAGATACAGGATGGCTTCGCGTTGTGGCGGATTCAGCCCGGCGGGCAGGGACTCGGACATGGGAGGTCAGATTTCCAGGGGGTCGACTTCCAGCTGCCAGCGTACGCGGGACGCGGCGGGCAACTGCGGCAGCATCGCGGACCATACGGCCAGGAAGCCTTGCAGCGCGGGACGGCTGGCGCTTTCCACCAGCAACTGCGCGCGCTCCATATTCGCGATGCGCACGACCCGCAATGGAACCGGATCGTAGCGCGTAACGGCGTCGGCCGTGGGAAAACAATCCGCCAGCTCGCCGTCCGGCAGATCGCGCGCGGCCTGCAGGAACTCCAGCGCCTGGGCCAGTTCGCGGGCTTCAGCCGTCAGCAAGGCCTGATGCGCGAAAGGCGGCAGGCCGGTGCTTTCGCGTTCCGCCAGCGCCGGCCCGGCGAACCCGACGTAATCGTGGCGCAGCAGCGCCTGGTAGACGGGCTGCTCGGGATAGCCGGTCTGGATCAGGACCTCGCCTCCTTCTGTATGGCGGCCGGCGCGGCCGGCCACCTGCATGAGCTGCGCGAACAGCCTTTCCGGCGCGCGGAAATCGTGGGCGAAGAGCATGGCGTCCGCGTTCAGCACGCCGACCAGCCCCAGGCGCGCGAAATCATGTCCCTTCGCCACCATCTGCGTGCCGACCAGGATGTCGACTTCGCCCGCATGCACGCTGGCGAATAGTGTCTGCGCGCTGCCCTTGCGGCGCGTGCTGTCCGCATCGATGCGCAGGATTCTGGCTTCCGGAAACAGCTGGGACAGATGTTCTTCGACGCGCTGCGTGCCGCGGCCCATGGGCTGCAGATCCTGGTCGCCGCATTCCGGGCAGGCGCGCGGCACCCGGGCCTGATAGCCGCAGTGGTGGCATTGCAGGATGTGGCCGCCCGGCCCCGGACCGCGATGCAGTACGGTAAAGGCGGTGCAGCGAGGGCAATTGCTGACCCAGGCGCAGGACGCGCAATGCAATACCGGCGCATAGCCCCGCCGGTTCAGAAAGACCAGCGACTGCTCCCCCCGCTCCAGGCGCTTGCCGATGGCATCGACCAGTTGCGGCGACATGCCCTGTTTCATGGGCAGGCGGCGCGTATCCACCAGGCGCACCTTGGGCAATTCGCTGGCCTTGGCGCGCGCCGACAAGGTCAGGCGCAGATAGCGGCCCCGCTCCGCCTGCTGCCAGGTTTCCAGCGAGGGCGTGGCTGAGCCGAGCAGCACCGGGATGTCGAGGTCGCGCGCGCGCCATACGGCCAGGTCGCGCGCCGAATAGCGCAGACCATCCTGCTGCTTGTATGACGCGTCATGCTCTTCGTCCACGACGATCAGGCCCAGCTCCGGCAAGGGCGCGAAGATGGACATGCGGGTTCCCAGCAGCACCCGCGCCTGGCCGCGCTGGGCGCGTACCCAGGACTCCAGGCGTTCGCCGTCGGACAGGCCGCTGTGCAGCACGGCGAGCGCGCCCGGCCCGGCGACGGCGTCCAGGCGGCCGCGCAGGGCGGCTTCCAGCTGCGGGGTCAGGTTGATTTCGGGCACCATCAGCAGCACCTGCCGGCCCTGCGTCAGGACGTCGCGCGCCGCGCGGAGATAGACCTCCGTCTTGCCGCTGCCGGTAACGCCGTGCAGCAGCACGGGCTTGAATCCGCGCAGGGCGCGGATGGCGTCGACGGCGGCTTGCTGTTCGTCGTTCAGGGTCGGCTCGGCCGACAAGGCCGGAGCGTCCTCCTGGGGCGCCGGCGCCTTGGCGCGCGCCTTGGCCAGCTTGGCATCCAATCGCGCGACGGGGCCGGCGCCGGAACGCTTGCCTTCGTACGCGGACGGCTTGCGCAGCGGGGGCGGCAAGGCGGGCAGCATGACCTCGCCCAAGGGCCGTTGGTAGTACGCCGCGGCGAAACGCGCCAGGCGCAGCCAATCCGGGCCGAACGGGGGCAAGTCGTCCAGTACGCGCTCCACGGGCTTGATGTAGGCCGTGTCTATGGAAGGCTGATCGGGCGATTCCGTCACGACGCCGACCAGGCGGCGACGGCCGAACGGCACGATGACCCGCGTGCCCGGATCCAGGGCGACGGAGTGGCTGTAGTCGAAGGGCCCCTGCAGCGGCACGTCCAGCGCGACGCGCACCCAGGCGACGGCCGGCGTCGCGGAGGTGCCGGCCGGTGTACCGGCACTGGTTTCAGTCATCGCCATCCGTCAAAAGCATGAGCTGACCGCTCGTCCTATTTAAAGTGAATTCTTGAAGTTCCCGCTAAACGACTGTGCCGCCTGCAAATGAAAATGCGGCCGGAGCGCTCTGTGGATAACTTTGGGGAAAAGGTCGGGGTTTTTGGAATCACTCACCCCTACCACAACAACGCCCATCTGATAAGAGCCCTGGAAAAATAGTTTTCTCTCGCGAAATCAATGACTTGGACGGCAATCCGGTACAGCACATACAAGTACCCCGTGTCAAGCGTCTTTGCTTCGTTGCTGTGCACAAGTCGGCAAAATGGGGGCACTTCTGGTGCTGACTGACAGGGCAAATGTCAAGATACGCCCAGCCAAGCCAGCCGGCCGGGAGGCAGCCGGCGACCCGAAAATGCGGTTTCAAGCGGCGTGAAAGGCGCGGCTGTAGGTATGTACCTCATCCACCAACTCGGCTACGGCGTCCGGCGGAGTGAACTGGGAAATCCCATGGCCCAGGTTGAACACGTGGCCACCCGTGCCGACCATGCCGAAATCATCGATGATGCGGCGAGCCTGGGCCCGTATCGCCGGGCCGCCGGCAAAAAGCGCCATGGGGTCCAGATTGCCCTGCAGCGCCACGGCGTCGCCGACGCGAGCCCGCGCCCGGCGCAGATTCACGGTCCAATCCACACCGACCGCATCCGCCCCACAGGCGGCGATGTCCTCCAGCCACAGCCCGCCGCCCTTGGTAAACACGATGGCCGGGACCGCCCGTCCGTCCTGCTGCCGCGTCAGCCCCGCCATCACCTGCCGGGTGTATGCCAGGGAATATTCCTGGAACAAGCCGTCGGCCAGCACGCCGCCCCAGCTGTCAAACAGCATCACGGCCTGGACGCCGGCGGCGATCTGCGCGTTCAGGTACTCGGTGGTCGCGCGCGCATTGATCGCCAGGATCCGGTGCATCAGGTCCGGACGCCCGTATGCCATGCTCTTGATCAACCGGTAATCGTCGCTGCCTTTGCCTTCGACCATATAACAGGCGATGGTCCAGGGGCTGCCGGCGAAACCGATCAGCGGCACCCGCCCCCGCAGCTCGCGGCGGATCAGACTCACCGCGTCGAACACGTAGCGCAATTTCTCCATATCCGGCGGCACCAGCGCGTCGACGTCGGCTTCGGTACGCACCGGACGGTCGAAATGCGGCCCTTCGCCGGCGCGGAAGTCCAGCCCCAGCCCCATCGCGTCGGGCACGGTCAGGATGTCGGAGAACAGGATCGCGGCGTCCAGGGGAAAGCGCTCCAGGGGCTGCAGGGTGACCTCGGCCGCGTACGCGGGATTCTGCGCCAGGCCCAGAAAGGACCCCGCGCGTGCGCGCGTGGCGTTGTATTCGGGCAGGTAGCGTCCGGCCTGGCGCATCAGCCAGACGGGCGTGTACGGCACGGGCTGGCGCAGCAAAGCACGCAGGAATACATCGTTTTGCAAAGCGACGGCTGACACGGCTTTCCTTGAAAAATCCAAGCTGTCGATTTTACCCGGCGGGCTTCCATCAGTCCGACTGCTCTTTTCCGGGCAGCCGGGGGCGGTATGGCGCGGCATCGATATGGTGCTTGCGCATCAGTGCCCAGAAAGCGCGTCGATGCTTGGCCGAGGCACGCGCGGCGCGCGCCACATTGCCGGCGTGGCGGGACAGGGCCGTGCGCACGTAGTCGCGTTCGAAGCTATCCACCACGCGCGACTTGGCCAGACGGAAGGGCTCGTCCGGATGAACGCGGGGCGCGGCCTGGATGGCCAGCAGGCCGCTGTCCAGCGCCTCGCGCGACAGGCGCGGCCGCGCATCGCCCCCCAAGGGGCCGGCGCCCTGGGCCCAGGCCTGACCCATGCCCTGAGCCATGCCCTGGCCCATGCCATGACCGGCGTCGTGACGTGGCTCGGAAGGACAGACGTCGGCATACGGCGCCACGGGCTCCCTCACCTCCTTGGACGGAGCGGGCCAGGCCAAGGATGCCCCTGTGCCGGCTGGCGCCCCCGAGGCGGAGCGCGGGCCGCCCCGATCGCCGGCGACACGGTCCACGCGAACGCGCAATTCTTCCGGACACAGTGGATCGCGCACGAAGTCCTTCATGCCCAATGCCAGCAGGTCCTGCACGGCGGCGGCCTTCAGGCCGCGCGCCAGGCCGATCAGCGGTGTCTGCACGCCGCCGCCGGCGCAGGACAGCGCCGTACGCGTCCACCCCAGCGTATCGGGCGTCACCGGGAGCAGACAGGCGTCGAAGCGGCGCAAGGACATGGCCAGCCGTGCCAGGGAATGCGCGGCCGCCTGCGCGCCGCGACAGGCGACGGCGATGCCGTTGTCGCCGACGACCAGCGCGCCGTCATCCAGCGTCACGGCGTGCAGCCGTACCCGGGTCGTCTGCCCGGCATGCCGTTGCATCCAGGCATCCATCCAGCCGGCGTGCGCCGGCACCATGAGCACGCCGCAGTCTAGCGTCTCGCGCATTGCCACTCCTTCGCATCTATCGAAGCAGCAAGCCTAAATAGCGCGCCGGACAGCGGCAATTCGCAAAGTCCACACTGCGGCTTATACGTAAGGGGCAACCCGAAGGGGGAACCCGAAAGCCAGGACCCAAATGCTCAAGCCTTGGCGCCCTGCGCAAGGGCCTTGTGCCGCGCCTCCAGTTCCGCGATCCGGGCGGCAGCCGATTTGCGGCGCGCGATCCACAGATAGAGCCCGCTGCCCAGCACGATGATGGTGATCAGGTCCAGCACGGCCCAGATGATCTTGAGCGGGATACCGGCGTAATCGCCGAAGTGCAGCGGCCGCGACACTTCCAGCGCGCGCAGATACCAGGGCATCTCGACCTGCATGCCCAAATCGCCGGTGCGCGCATCCAGCAGTACCGGGCTGAACAGGCGCGAGGTCAGCGCCGTATCGCCATTGAGCCACACCACGTAGTGATACGGGCTGCCATAGGGATTGCCGGGGAAAGTGATGGTATTGACGGTCATCCCGGGTTGCGCCTTGCGGGCGGCGTCGTAGGCCGCATCGACGGAGCTGAGCTCGGCCAGCCGCGGCGCCGGTTTGCCCTTGTACGGTGCCAGCAGCGCCTGCATCGCCGTGCCCTGCCAGTACTTGAACATCGGCGTGGACAGCTCATTGATGACGCCGGTGAAGCCGACGACGAAGGCCCACGCCAGCGTCACCACGCCCAGCAGGTTGTGCAGGTCCAGCCATTTGATGCGCGTCGAACGCTCGCCACGCACACTGCCGAAGGGGATCTTCTTCATGTAAGGCCCGTACAGCACCACGCCGGATACCACCGCGACGCAGAACAACAGGCCCATGAAACCCAGGAAAAGCTCGCCCGGCAATCCGGCGAACAAGTCCACATGCAGGTGCAGCATGATCTCCATGAACCCATGGCCCTCCTGCTCCGCGGGCGGGAAATGCTTCAGCATCTCTCCGGTATGGGCGTCGAAGCGCAGCCGGTGCGCCAGGTCCTGGTTGCCAGGCTGGGGATTCATCCCTATCAACACCTGCGGATCATCGTCATCGATATACACGTACTCGATGGCTTCGTTCGGATACAGGCGCTTGCCGTGGGCGATCATCGCGTCCAGGCTGGCGCGCTGCGTACCCGGCGCGACCTCGGCATAAGGCTTGGCGTCATCCAGCCAATGATCGATTTCGTGCGTGAAGATCAGGGGCAGCCCGGTCAGGCACAGCAGCAAGAGAAAAACGGTGCAGACCAGGCTGCTCCATTTATGTATTTCGAACCAAGTCTTGAGGGACAGTTTCCCCATGCTGTCGAACTCCAGGACGGCACTCGCGTCGCGCTATTAATAATAAGAATCTATCTCACTATTGTACCTATTTGAAGAGATTCGGGCGCTTGCGACGGCGGCCGAGGCAGCGATGTTCGCGCATCTGCCGGACATGCCGACGCGGCACGCCGGCGATCCGGCACGCCGCGGACGCAAAAAAGCCAGGCAAGAGCCTGGCTTTTTTGGAGATACCACTCGGCACGCGCCCGAGGCCGGGTAGCGATGCCGGGACGCGATGGCGGGACGCGATGGCGGTGAGCTTGCCCGGCTCAATGCCCGCGGTTGGGCGCCCGCAAGCGACGCGCCGCGACAGCCTGCGCCGCCAGCATGGCGAGCTCGGCTTCCACCACGGCGATATCGGCCTTGTCCTTGGCGTTGCGCAGGGCTTCTTCCGCCTTCTGGCGGGCGGCCTCGGCCTTGGCTTCGTCCAGGTCGGCGGCACGGATGGCCGTGTCGGCCAGCACGGTGACGCTGCCCGGCTGCACTTCCAGAATGCCGCCGGCGACAAAGACGTTCTCTTCGCTGTTGTCCTCGCGGACGATCTTCAGGGTACCCGGGCGGATACGCGAGATCAGCGGGGTGTGGCCGGGCAGGATGCCCAGTTCGCCCGATTCGCCAGGCAGCACCACGAACTTCGCCTCACCGGTGAAGATCGCGGCTTCCGCGCTGACGACGTCGACATGCAGGGTAGCCATACCGGATCCTTATTGCAGTTTCTTGGCCTTCTCGAAGGCCTCGTCGATGGTGCCGACCATGTAGAACGCCTGCTCGGGCAGCGCGTCGCATTCGCCGTCCACGATCATCTTGAAGCCGCGGATGGTTTCGGCCAGCGGCACGTACTTGCCAGGCGAGCCGGTGAACACTTCGGCCACGTGGAAGGGCTGCGACAGGAAGCGCTGGATCTTCCGGGCGCGCGCCACGGCCAGCTTGTCTTCCGGCGACAGTTCGTCCATGCCCAGAATCGCGATGATGTCGCGCAGTTCCTTGTAGCGCTGCAGCGTCTGCTGCACGCCGCGGGCCACCGCGTAGTGCTCTTCGCCGACCACCTGGGGATCCAGCTGGCGGCTGGTGGAGTCCAGCGGATCCACGGCGGGGTAGATACCCAGCGCGGCGATGTCACGCGACAGCACGACGGTCGAATCCAAATGCTGGAAGGTCGTGGCGGGCGACGGGTCGGTCAAGTCATCCGCCGGCACGTACACGGCCTGGATAGACGTAATCGAGCCGGTCTTAGTGGACGTGATGCGTTCCTGCAGCTTGCCCATTTCCTCGGCCAGCGTCGGCTGGTAGCCCACGGCGGACGGCATACGGCCCAGCAGCGCCGACACTTCGGTACCGGCCAGCGTGTAGCGGTAGATGTTGTCGACGAAGAACAGGATGTCGCGGCCTTCGTCGCGGAACTTCTCGGCCATGGTCAGGCCGGTCAGCGCCACGCGCAGACGGTTGCCCGGGGGCTCGTTCATCTGGCCGAACACCATCGCGACCTTGTCCAGCACGTTCGACTCTTCCATTTCATGGTAGAAGTCGTTGCCTTCGCGGGTACGCTCGCCCACGCCGGCAAACACAGACAGACCGCTGTGCTGCTTGGCGATGTTGTTGATGAGCTCCATCATGTTCACGGTCTTGCCCACGCCGGCGCCGCCGAACAGGCCCACCTTGCCGCCCTTGGCGAACGGGCAGACCAGGTCGATAACCTTGATGCCGGTTTCGAGCAGTTCCACCGAAGGCGACAGCTCGTCGAAGCGGGGCGCGTTCTGGTGAATGGCACGTTTTTCTTCGTGCTGGACGGGGCCGGCTTCGTCGATGGGACGACCCAGCACGTCCATGATGCGGCCCAGCGTGCCCGTACCGACCGGCACGGAGATGGGCGCGCCGGTTGCGGCGACGTTCATGCCGCGGCGCAGGCCGTCGCTGGAACCCAGCGCGATCGTGCGCACCACGCCGTCGCCCAGCTGTTGCTGGACTTCGAAGGTCAGGCCTTTCTCGGCGAAGGCGTTGCCTTCGTCGGCCAAGGTAAGCGCTTCGTAGATCTTCGGCATTTTTTCGCGGGGGAACTGAATATCCACCACGGCGCCGATGCACTGAACGATGGTTCCGTTGCTCATGTCGATTCCTTTGATAACTCTATGTCCTGTCAGGATGTCGCGTCCGCGGACGCCGGTGACGATGTCGAACCGGGCGTCAAACGGCGGCGGCGCCCCCCACGATTTCCGAAATTTCCTTGGTGATCGCGGCCTGGCGGGTCTTGTTGTAGACCAGTTGCAGATCGCCGATCACTTTCTTGGCGTTGTCCGAAGCGGCCTTCATGGCCACCATGCGGGCGGATTGTTCCGAAGCCATGTTTTCCGCGACAGCCTGGAACAGCACGCCTTCGACATAACGTTGCAGCAGATCGTCGATCACCGTGCGGGCATCCGGCTCGTAGATGTAGTCCCAGCTGTACTCGGTCTTCAGCGACGCGGTGGTCTCGCCCGCATGGAAGGGATCTTCCAGGTCGCCGCTGGGCAGCGGCAGCAGACGGGTGAACACCGGCTCCTGCTTCATCGTGTTGACGAAACGGGTGGTCGCGACATACAGCTCGTCGATACGACCGTCCAGATAGGCGTCCAGCTGCACCTTGATGGCGCCCAGCAGGCGATCCAGGTGAGGCTGGTCGCCCAGGCCGACTTCCTGCGACACCAGGTTGGCGCTGATGCGGGTCAGCAGGCCCACGCCCTTGTTGCCCAGGGCCGTGAACTGCACCTTGACGCCGCGCTCCTGGAATTCCTTGAGCTTGGCCAGCGTGACGCGCGACACATTGGTATTCAGGCCGCCGCACAAGCCCTTGTCGGTGGTCACCAGCACCACGCCGACCGCCTTGACCTGGTCGCGCTCGACCAGATAGGGGTGGCTGTATTCCGGATTGGCCTGCATCAGGTGCGACGCGATGGCGCGCACCTTGGTGGCGTAGGGACGACCGGCGCGCATCCGTTCCTGCGCCTTGCGCATCTTGGACGCGGCGACCATTTCCATCGCCTTGGTGATCTTGCGCGTGTTTTGCACGCTCTTGATCTTGGTACGGATTTCCTTGATTCCGGGCATTGCGCTTTCCTGGTGAGACGGTCGGCGAAGGCAGCGTCCGCTGCTCCCGCCTGGTCGGCCGGCCGCGGCGCAAAGCGCCCGCCGGCCTCGTCACAGTCAAAATGTCTTAAAAAGCACCGTGCTTCTTGAACTCCTGGATTTCCGCGGCCAAGACGGCTTCGTCATCCTTGGAGAGTTCCTTGGTATCTTCGATGCGCTGGATCAGCTCGGGCATCTTGGACTTCAGGTGGTCCTTCAGCGCCTTTTCGAAGCCCAGCACCTGCGACACTTCGACGTCATCCAGATAGCCGTTGTTCACGGCATACAGGCTGATCGCCAGTTCCCAGACCTGCAGCGGCTGATACTGCGGCTGCTTCAGCAGTTCCACCACGCGCTTGCCGCGCTCCAGCTGGCGACGGGTGGCGTCGTCCAGGTCGGAAGCGAACTGCGCGAAGGCGGCCAGTTCACGATACTGCGCCAGGTCGGTACGGATACCGCCGGACAGCTTCTTGATGACCTTGGTCTGCGCGGCGCCACCGACTCGCGACACCGAGATACCCGCGTTGATGGCGGGACGCACGCCGGCGTTGAACAGGTCGGTTTCCAGGAAGATCTGGCCGTCGGTGATCGAGATCACGTTGGTCGGCACGAAGGCCGACACGTCGCCCGCCTGCGTTTCGATGATGGGCAGCGCGGTCAGCGAACCGGTCTTGCCCTTCACGGCGCCGTTGGTGAACTTCTCGACGTACTCTTCGTTGACGCGAGCGGCACGCTCCAGCAGGCGCGAGTGCAGGTAGAACACGTCGCCCGGGTAGGCTTCGCGGCCCGGCGGACGGCGCAGCAGCAGCGAAACCTGGCGGTAGGCCCAGGCTTGCTTGGTCAGATCGTCATAAATGATCAGGGCGTCTTCGCCGCGGTCGCGGAAGTATTCGCCCATGGTGCAGCCGGCATACGGGGCCAGATACTGCATGGCCGCGGAATCCGAAGCCGAGGCGGCGACGACGATGGTGTATTCCATCGCGCCGTGCTCTTCCAGCTTGCGCACCACGTTGTTGATCGTCGACGCCTTCTGGCCGATGGCGACGTACACGCAGGTGACGCCCTTGCCCTTCTGGCTGATGATGGTGTCCACCGCGACGGCGGTCTTGCCGGTCTGGCGGTCGCCGATGATCAGCTCGCGCTGGCCACGGCCGATCGGCACCATGGAGTCGATGGCCTTGACGCCGGTCTGCACGGGCTGCGACACGGAACGGCGGGCGATCACGCCCGGCGCGACCTTTTCGATCACGTCGGTTTCTTTCGTGTTCACCGGGCCGCGGCCGTCGATGGGCTCGCCCAGCGTGTTGACCACGCGGCCTTTCAGCTCGGGACCGACCGGCACTTCCAGAATGCGGCCGGTCGTCTTGACCTGGTCGCCTTCCGACACGCCGGTGTAGTCGCCCAGAATCACGGCGCCGACGGAGTCGCGCTCGAGGTTCAGGGCCAGGCCGAAAGTGTTGTTGGGGAATTCGAGCATTTCGCCCTGCATCACATCGGACAAGCCGTGGATGCGGGTAATACCGTCAGTCACGGAAACGACCGTGCCCTGGGTACGGATATCGGTCGAAGCGCCCAGGCCCTCGATGCGGCTCTTGAGCAGTTCGCTGATCTCGGAGGGATTGAGTTGCATGTTCAGACTCCTGGAATCCTGTTAGTCGCCTGGCTAAGGGCTTATGCCGCCAGCGTGTCGCGCATGCGGGCCAATTGGGCTTGCACGGATGTATCGAGTACCTGGTCACCGACGGCCACGCGGACGCCCCCGATCAGGGAGGAGTCGACCGTGACTTGAGGCTTCAGCTTGAGGCCGAACTTCAATTCCAGCGCGCCGAGCAGATCCTTGACCTGTTCGGGGGTCATCTCGAAGGCGCTGGTGATATTGGCCTGGGCCGTGCCTTCGTGGCGGTTCTTCAGCGCCACGAATTGCTCGGCGATTTCCGGCAGCAACAGCAGGCGGCCGTTTTCAACCAGCAGGTTGATGAAATTGCGGGCGGCTTGCGGCACTTCGCCTTTCAGCAGGCCGGTGAAGGCCTGCGCGCGATCGGCGTCCCCGAGGCGGGGGTCCGACATGGCCTCACGGACGTCCGCGTTGGCGGCGACCTGGGCCATTTGATCCACCAGGCCGGCCCACAGGTCCAGCCCGGCCTTGTCGTCGCGCGCGGCGGCGAACAAGGCTTCGGCGTAAGGCCGGGCGACAGTCGATAGTTCAGCCATGACGTTTCCGGATTAAAGCTGGGCCTTGAGCTGGGTCAGCAGCTCGGCATGGGCGCGGGCGTCGATCTCGCGCCGCAGGATTTGCTCGGCGCCCTTGACGGCCAGCGCGGCGACTTCGTCGCGCAGGCTATCGCGCGCACGCTGCACTTCCAGCTCGGCATCCTGCTTGGCTTGCGCCAGGATGCGGGCACGCTCGGCTTCCGCTTCGCGGCGAGCCTGATCGAGCAGCTGGCTGGCCTGCTTTTCAGCTTCCACCATGCGGGCGTGGTTTTCGGACTTGGCAGAAGCCTCGATCAGACTGATGCGCGCCTGCGCCTGGGCGAGGTCGGCCTTGCCCTTTTCAGCCGCGGCCAGGCCGTCGGCGATTTTCTGGCGGCGCTCATCCATCGCCTTCGTCAGGGGAGGCCACACGAATTTCATCGTGAACCAGCCCAGAACGAAGAACACGAGCATCTGGAAAAAGATCGTCGCGTTCAGATTCACGGTCGTTTCCCTTTAACACCTTAAGGCTCCGGCGTTTCCGTGGAAACGCCGATGAGCACTCGATACTTGCCGGCGGCAAGGCCTGTATGCGCGGCATGCGGCCGCATCTGTCGGGCCCGGCCCCGGCTTCTTCAACCCGCCGGACACCGACGGGCATGCGCCATCAACCGACGACTTGGCCGATGGATCAGCCAACGAAGGGGTTGGCGAAGGCGAACAGCATCGCGATACCGACGCCGATCAGGAACGCCGCGTCGATCAGGCCAGCCAGCAGGAACATCTTGGTTTGCAGGGCGTTCATCAGTTCAGGCTGACGAGCCGAAGCTTCCAGGTATTTGCCCCCCATCAGCGCGATACCGATGCAAGCGCCGATAGCGCCCAGACCGATGATGAGACCGCAGGCGAGAGCAACGAAAGCTACGTTGGTCATGACAACTCCTTGTTGAGAAATCTGAATGTCAAGAGATAGGAAGTGGTACAGCGCAATGCAAGAAGATCTTGCGTCCCGGCGCGGGCCGGAACCCGCGCCGAAAAACCGGTCAATGTCCTTCGTGAGCCTGGCCGATGTACACCAGCGTCAGCATCATGAAGATAAAGCCCTGCAGCAGCACGATCAGGATGTGGAAGATCGCCCAGATGGAACCGGCCAGCAATTGACCGATGCCCAGCCCGATGCTGGTGCCGTTGAGGCCCGTCCACGCGCCGCCCAGCAGGGCGATCAGCATGAAAATCAGTTCGCCCGCGAACATGTTGCCGAACAACCGCATGCCCAGCGATACGGACTTGGCGGCGTATTCGATGATGTTCAGCAGCAGGTTGAAGGGGAACAGCAGCACGGCGGCGAAGCCATGCGCATGGAACGGCGCGCTGACCAGATCCTTGAAGAAACCGCCCGGGTGCTTGATCTTCAGGCCGTAATAGAACATCAGCAGCAGCACGCCCAGCGACATGCCCATGGGCACATTCAGGTCGGCCGTCGGCAGGATGCGGTGGTAGTACAGCAGGTCGCCGTGGTGGGCGCCCCAGCCGGTCCAGCGCAGGACCGTGGCCAGCAGATCGACCGGAATCAGGTCGAGCGCGTTCATCATCACGATCCACAGGAACACGGTCAGCGCCAGCGGCGAGACGAAGCGGCGCGACACTTCGTTCGGCACGATCGACTTGGCCTGCTCTTCCACCATATCCACCAGCGATTCCACGAACATCTGGAAGCGGCCGGGCACGCCGGTGGTCGCGCGGCGCGCGGCGCGCCACAGGAAGAACACCACGACCAGGCCCATCAGGATGGACCAGAACAGGGAGTCGTAGTTGATGACACCGAAATTGGCGATCGCGGTCTGCTTTTCGCCAATATTGTTGAAGTGCACCAGATGGTGCTGGATGTATTCGGACTGAGGCGACACACCGCTGGCAGCAGCCATATTTCCTACCCTGTTTGCTGTCGCTGGCGCGTCACGCCAGCCATTTTGAACGATTAGTAGCGTCGCTACGACAACTTGCCGGACATCAAGAGCAGCACGTATCCCTTGAGCGTACAGATCAGGCCGATCAGCATGGCCGGCCAGACGATCCTGTCGCCCCCAAGACGCACCGCCAGCCACAACAGCAATACCGTTGCGATCAGCTTGAATGCTTCGCCCAGGAAGAAGGTGAACGGATTGGTTCGGCCCGGCCGGTGCGTGTCCAGCAGCAACCGTAGCGCAAACAAAGAGTTTGGCACCAGATACGCCCCCGCCCCCGCCAGCGCCGATATACCCGCCGCTGTCCCCGCTACTCCCCACGCGATGACTGTTGCCAGTACCGCCATGACGCACTGCGCCACCACGGCCCTGGCCAGCCCTCGGCTTGTTTTCGCACGCAACGCGGCATGCTGTTCCGCACTGAGCACCACCCTGGTCGAGCCACCTTCGGCCCCGCCCTCGGATCCATCCTTGGACAACCCGGTCACGATGCTATCCCGCAAGCGTCAAACTATTGGAGTATAGCTGGAATTCAGGTGCCCTCGCAAATCGCCAAGCCTGACAACTCGCTGAGCGGCGCCGGGAAATGCCGCCCACGCCGCGCCCGTAAACCGGCTCGCTGCCCCCAAGGGGGCTTTTTTGCCGCCGGGCCGCCCCAGGAAAAAAAAGGGGGCGGTTTCCCGCCCCCGGTCACGCTCGAGCCGTCAGTCCTGGACCGGCGGCGGCGCCCATTGCTGATCCAGGGCGATGTCGCGCGGCCAGTACAGCCGCATGTTCAGCATGAAAGGACCGCTCTCGGGCGTCGGCAGCCAGTTGGCCTGGCGCTCGCGGCTGGGCGCGCGGCGCTGGATATAGATGTCCAGCGAGCCGTCCGCGTTGTAGTGCAGCTTGTCCGTGCTGCGGATGGCATAGCGATGCGCCTGGTTCTCCACGAAGGTCTGGTTGGGACCGTACAGGTTGAGCGACCAGAACGCATGCACCGGCGGCAGCTGGCCCTTGTCGAAGTGCAGCACGTAATCGTCGTCGCCGGTCAGCAGGTCGCCGTCCGAATCGATCAGCGTCACGGGATACAGGATGTCCTCCGGCAGCCCCGCGCCCAGGCCCGCGTAGGCCACGGCGGCGCGGCGCAGGTAATTGGTGCCATAGGTGCCGATGCCGCCGAACACGGTATTCCAGCCGTTGATGCCGGTACCCAGCCGGCTGACGTAGTCGGCGATGCGGCGGCCGGCTTCCGGTCCGGCCTGGGTCAGGGCCTGCTGGACGGCGGGCTCCAGCTGCGAGAACGCCAGGGGCGCGCTGGTGCCCAGGCCGATGCGGCGCAGGCGATCCAGCATGGGGTAATCATTCGCGTGCGGCGGGTTGTTGCGCACGGCGTCGGCGAATACCCCGAAGAAGGTGGCGGCGTCCATCGCGGCGATCTGCTCGACCGGTGGCGCGGAGCTGGGCGGCACCTGCGTGGTGGGCGTATAGGCGGCCGGCGGCAGCGGCATGGGCGCCATGGGCTGGGGACCGGGGCGGTTGGGGTACATCGGCGTCAGCGATCCCGGCGACGCGGGCCGGCCCGCCATCGGGGCCGGCGCCGGCGCGACGAAAGGCGTCACGGCGAGATTGGCCTGCCATTGATTCACCGCCGGATAGTCCTGCTGGCCCAGGGCCTGCACATGGCCCACCACCCAACCGACCGACGTCGGGCTGCGCACCACGTCGACACCAGGGGGCAAGGCGCCATTCCAATAAGGCCCGACGATGGCGAAGGTCTGCGCGCCGCCACCGTTGGTGCGCGTGCCCCGCGACGCAAAGACGTCCGTCCACATGTCCAGCAGGGACAGCACGTAATAACGGTTGCCCGCATCCGGCACCCGGACAATCAAGGGGCCGTTGCTGACGTCGTACCACATGCTGGAATACAGGGTATCGGTATTGGGCCAGCGCGCGTTCGGCGTGCCGGCGTCCGGGAAGGCCGTCTTGTGCCCGAACTGATTCATGGGCGCCTTGCCTTCCGCCGGCGAGGCCACATTCGTGGTGTTGCGGCGGGTCAGCTCCATCAACACCATCGGGTAGGCATAGATATAAGCGTCGACCGCCGTATCGTGCAATTCCTGCGCGGTCATCGGCGCGAGCTGCGCCGGCGCGCCGACGGGGGTCTGCGAGACCATCCGCAGCGTGGGTTGGGGAGACTGCGCGGACGCGATGCCGCTGACGCCGAAAATGCAGGCCAGGGCGGCCAGCCGCCATTTAGCGGAATGGGAGGCAGTGGGCATGGAGGGCTCCTTTGTTGTTGCCGGACGGCGCCCGTCAGCAACCGGCGCGCCTGCTCATCCGCACCGTCTGAAAAGCCCCGCCCTCGCTCGTTGGAACCCCAAGGATAGGCGCGTGCCCTGATACATCCTCTGCAAGAGCGTATCAGAACGTAAATTCGCGCGTTCAGCGATGATGGAAATTCGGCTTACGCTTTTCCACGAAGGCCGCCATGCCCTCTTTCTGGTCCGGCGTGCCGAACAACGAATGGAAAGCGCGGCGCTCGAACAGCATGCCCTCGTTCAGCGGCGCTTCGTATGCCCGGTTCACGCACTCCTTGGCCATCATGGCGGCCTGCAGCGGCATGGCGGCGATGACGGTCGCGACCTCAATGGCCTCCTCCAGCAGCTTGTCCGCCGGCACGACGCGCGCCACGAGGCCGGCGCGCTCGGCTTCGTCCGCGCCCATCATGCGGCCGGTCAGCACCATGTCCATGGCCTTGGCCTTGCCGACCGCGCGTGGCAGGCGCTGGGTGCCGCCGGCACCGGGTATCACGCCCAGCTTGATCTCCGGCTGGCCGAACTTCGCCGTATCCGCGGCGACCAGGATGTCGCACATCATGGCCAATTCGCAGCCGCCGCCCAGCGCGTAGCCCGCCACGGCGGCGATCACCGGCTTGCGGATGCGCTTCAGGGTTTCCCAATTGCGCGTGATGTAGTCGGTGCCGTACACGTCCATGTACGACCAGTCTTTCATCGCGCCGATATCCGCGCCCGCCGCAAAGGCCTTTTCGCTGCCGGTGATGACGATGGCGCCGACGGACGCATCCTGCTCGAAGGCCAGGAGCGCCTGGCCCAGTTCATCCATCAAGGCATCATTCAAGGCATTCAGGGCCTTGGGCCGGTTCAGCGTCAATAAACCGACGCGGCCACGCGTCTCGATCAGAACCAGCGATTCACTCATGGATGTCTCCTGTGGTCAAAAATGCTCAGGCTTTCCCCGGCCTGACGGTAGAGCGGGCGCCGCGCCGCGGACGCCGGAACGGGTCTAACCATTAGAATGCGCCCATTTGATGACGCGCTATCGGAATAATGGACCCGCATCCCGTAATTTACCGCCTGCAACCCCGTGACCTGGCGGGTCATCGCTTCCATATCGTGCTTACGGTCGAGTCGCCCGACCCGGACGGCCAGTCGTTGAGCCTGCCAGCCTGGATTCCGGGCAGCTACCTGATCCGCGATTTTTCGCGCCAGATCGAGACGCTCAAGGTCTCGGCCGGCGGCCGCGCCGTGCCGGTGGCGAAGACCGACAACCATACCTGGAAAGCGGCGCCAGCGGCAGGCCCGCTGACGGTGGAATACACAGTCTATGCCTGGGACCTCTCGGTACGGGGCGCCCATCTGGACGAAACCCATGGTTTCTTCAACGGCACCAGCGTCTTCCTGTGCGTGGAGGGGCAGGCGCACCTGCCCTGCCTGGTGGACCTGCAGCCGCCGCCCGGCATCGACGACTGGAAG
This sequence comes from Bordetella sputigena, assembly GCF_965137885.1. Classification (NCBI taxonomy): domain Bacteria; kingdom Pseudomonadati; phylum Pseudomonadota; class Betaproteobacteria; order Burkholderiales; family Alcaligenaceae; genus Bordetella; species Bordetella sputigena. The sequence continues at coordinate 510,593 of NZ_CBCSCA010000001.1, read as the reverse complement.
GTCTATACCAGCCTGCCCGAGGCCCGCGGCATCAAGGGCGCGGCGCGGCGCCATGGCTTCGGCCTGTACCGCGCCCCGGACTACGACGCGCTGATCGACCACCCGGTGGAAATGGGCACGCCGCAGGTCGCGCGCTTTACCGCGCATGGCGCCGAACATGAACTGGTGTTCACGGGCGTCGTCCCACGGCTGGACCTGGCACGCATCACGCGCGACGTCCAGCGCATCTGCGAAACGCAGATCGCTTTCTTCGAACCGCAGTCGCGCCGCGCGCCCTTCCTGGATAGCAGCGACCGCTATGTGTTCATGACGATGGTGACGGGCGACGGCTACGGCGGCCTGGAACACCGCGCGTCCACGGCGCTGATGGCCGCGCGCAAGGACCTGCCCGTCAAGGGCCAGACCGGCCAGGGCGAGGGCTACCGGGGATTTCTGGGGCTGGTCAGCCACGAGTATTTCCATACCTGGAACGTCAAGCGCATCAAGCCGGCCGCCTTCGTGCCCTACGACCTGGCGCGCCCTGCCCTGACCCGCCTGCTGTGGGTCTTCGAAGGCTTTACTTCGTACTACGACGACCTGTTCCTGCTGCGCGCCGGCACCATCACGCGGCCTGATTACCTGCGCCTGCTGGGCAAGACCATTACGTCCGTGGCGCGAACGCCGGGGCGCGCCAGGCAGTCCGTGGCGGAAAGCTCCTTCGACGCCTGGACGCGTTACTACAAGCAGGACGAAAACTCGCCCAACGCCATCGTCAGCTACTACACCAAGGGTGCCCTGGTGGCCCTGGGGCTGGACCTGACCATACGCCGCAAGAGCGGCGGCCGTCATGCGCTGGACGACGTCATGCGCCTGATGTGGCGGCGCTATGGCCGCGATTTCTATCGCGGCTCGCCGGCCGGCATTCCGGAAGATGCGCTGCCGGCGCTGGTGCGCGAGGCCACCGGCGTGGACGCGCGGGCCTACATCGCACGCTATGCCGATGGCCGCGCCGATCCGCCGCTGGCCGACTTGTTGGCCGAACACGGCATTACCCTGCAATGGAAGCCGTCCTCCAACCTGCCCAGCCTGGATGCGCGCACCCGCAAACAGGGCGACGGCGTGGCGCTGGCCAGCGTGCTGGAAGGCGGCGCGGCGCACAAGGGCGGCCTGTCGGCCGGCGATGTCCTGGTGGCCATCGACGGCCTGCGGGTGGATGCGCCGGCCGGCCTGGAAGTACTGCTGGCGCAGTACCGGCCGGGCGATACCGTCACGGTGCACGTGTTCCGCCGGGATGAACTGCGGGCATTCCGTGTGCGCCTGGCCGCCCAACCCGCCCTGGATTGCGTATTGAGCGCTGCTTGATGTCCGACACTACCGTCCGCCCGGACGCCCGTTCTTTCCGCGAACTGTTCCTTTCCGGCGTGCCGCTGCTGGACGTACGGGCGCCGGTCGAATTCGTCCGCGGCGCCTTTCCCACGGCGGTGAACATTCCACTGATGGACGACCGCGAGCGCGAGCAGGTGGGCTTGCGGTACAAGGAACAAGGCCAGCACGCCGCCATCGCCCTGGGCACGCAATTGGTGTACGGCGAGATCAAGCAGGGTCGCATCCAGGCCTGGGCCGATTTCGCCCGCGGGCACCCGCAGGGCTATCTGTATTGCTTCCGCGGCGGCCTGCGCTCGCAGATCACCCAGCAGTGGCTGCGGGAAGAAGCCGGCATCGACTATCCGCGCGTGGTCGGCGGCTATAAGGCGATGCGGACCTACCTGGCGGAGGTCATACGCGCCGCCGCTTCGGCACCCGGCCATCTGGTGCTGGGCGGCCTGACGGGCAGCGGCAAGACCGATGTGCTGCGGGATGTCGATAACGCGGTGGACCTGGAACGGCACGCCAACCATCGCGGCTCGGGCTTCGGCAAACGCGTCACGCCGCAGCCATCGCAGATCGATTTCGAACACCGCCTGGCGATCGACCTGCTGCACAAGCAGGCGCGCGGCTGGCACGCCGTGGTGCTGGAGGACGAAAGCCGGCTGATCGGCGCCAACGCGCTGCCGCTGGAGCTCCTGCACGCGATACAGTCCGCGCCGCTGGTCTGGCTGGATGCCAGCCTGGAGCAGCGCATCGACCGCATCCTGCGGGAATACGTGGTGGAGCTGCGCGCCGAATTCGCGGCCAGCCACGGCGATGCCGGCGACGCCTTGTTCAGCCAGCGCCTGCAGGATAGCCTGACGGCGATTTCACGCAGGCTGGGCGGCGAGCGCCATGCGCGGCTGATGGCGCTGATGCGCGACGCCTTGGCGCGCCAGCTGGAAACGGGCGATTGCGATGCGCACCGGTCATGGATACATGGATTGCTCAGCGAATACTACGATCCGCTTTACGCCCGGCACATGAAGGAAAAAGCGCCGCGCATCGTCTTCCGCGGCAACGCTGAAGCCGTCACCGGCTACTTGCGCGACCAGGCCGCGCGGGGGCGCTCGGTCGGTTAACGTCCTGCCGGGGCCGGCGCCGCATCCGGGGGCGTCTGCGACGCCGGGGCCGGGCCGCGCCAAGGGCGGGATCCGGGATCAGGCGGGACGCTCCAGCTCCGCCTGTATGGCCTTGGCCGCGACCACGCCATCCGCCATGGACGTCACCACGCAGGGATGCATGCGATTCGCCACCTCGCCGATGGCATAGACCCCGGCGGCGCTGGTACGCGCGGTCGCGGCGTCGGTGGTGATATAGCCGCGCGCATCGCGTTCCAACTGCAGGCCGTCGGCGAAAGCCGCCTGCGGCTCCCAGCCGTAGAACACCAGGATCAGGTCATAGCGGCGGCCATTGACGCTGCGCGCGCGCGGATCGACCACATAGTCCCCCACGTGCAGGTCCGGCGTGGCGGCCGCCGCCACCAATTGGGCCCGCGCGCGCACCGTGCGGGAATACAGATGGACTTCGCGGGCGCCGCGCTCGCGCACATAGGCGTAGTTTTCGAAGCCGTTGTCGCCGCCGCCCAGCACCGCCACCGACAGGCCGCGGTAATCCTGTTCGTGGATCGCCACGCCCGGACCGACCAGCACGCCGGGCCACTGCTGGCCCGGCTCCGCGCCCGGCAAACCGCGCGCCCGCACTCCGGTGGCAATGACCAGAAAGCGGCCATGCACCTGGGACGGCGCCCCATCCGCCGTTTCCAGCATGACGTCGAATCCGCGACCGGCGCGCGTCACCTGGCGCGCGCGATGGCAGGTCAATGCCGGCACGCGCGCCGCGGCCACGCTTTGCGCGATATTCGCGGCGACCTGCTGACCCGTGACGCCCGGCAGCACGGCGATCCAGTCATCGCGGAAAGGATTGTCATTTTCCAGGCCGCCCAGGCGCGACGCGGCCTCCACCAGCAGGGGCGACAGGCCCAGCCGCGCCAGCCAGATCGCGCAGGAGGCGCCAGCCGGGCCGCCGCCTACAATGATGGCATCCGATGTATCCCGCATTCCCAGGCGATTTCCGTTCCGATTGATCCGTGGAGATTGACCGTTCCGCGACGATTGTAGCGATAGCGCCGCCCACGCAGGGCGGACCGGAGCGCGGCATACAATGCGGCACACATCCTGAACTCCACGCCAGACCGCGTGCCGCGGACGGGCGCCTTCCGAACCATGCCTACTCGCCGTATCATCTTCTCGCGCCTCGCCCTGGATGCCCGCATCGGGATCCTGGAGCATGAACGCCGCGCCACCCAGCCGCTGCACGTCGATGCCGAAATCGACGTGGACATCACGCGCAGCGTGGACGACCACGATATCCATAGCGTGCTGGACTACCGCGCCCTGCGCGAGGCCATGGTGGAAGAATGCACGCATGCCCACGTCAACCTGATCGAAACGCTGACCGAGCGCGTGGCCGAGCGGCTGATGGCGGACTTCAAGGACATCCGCGCGGTGCGCATCCGCATCAGCAAACCCATGGCGTTTTCCGACTGCGCCGCCGTCGGCGTGGAGATCTATACCAGCCGCTGACACCGCACCGACTTCGCCGCGCGCAGCCGGCCAGCGCCGGGGCCGCGCGGCATCCGACCGCATCTCATCATGAACGCTCCCGATACCTCCGCCTTCCGTGGCCCATCCGCAGACCAGGGAACCAGCCCCTCGCCCGGCAATCGCGCCGCGCGGGAGAAGGCCCGCCTGGAAGCCAACAAACTGGCCAAGCGGCTGGCCCGCGAAACGACGCGCGCCATCTCGGACTACAACATGATAGAAGCGGGCGACCGCGTCATGGTCTGCATGTCGGGCGGCAAGGATTCCTACGGCCTGCTGGACATTCTGATGCGGCTGCGCGAACGCGCGCCCTTCCCCTTCGAGCTGATCGCGGTCAACCTGGACCAGAAGCAGCCCGGCTTTCCCGACCACATCCTGCCCGAGTACCTGAGCGGCCTGGGGGTGCCTTTCCATATCGAAACGCAGGACACCTATTCGGTGGTCACGCGGGTCATCCCGGAAGGCAAGACGATGTGCTCGCTATGCTCGCGCCTGCGGCGCGGCATCCTGTATCGGGTGGCGGGTGAACTGGGCGCCACCAAGATCGCGCTGGGACATCACCGCGACGATATCCTGGGCACCTTCTTCCTGAACCTGTTCTATGGCGGCAAGATCAAGGCGATGCCGCCGAAGTTGGTATCGGACGACGGCAAGCATACGGTGATCCGCCCGCTGGCCTACATACCGGAAGCCGATATGGCCGCCTATGCCGAACAGCGCGGCTTTCCCATCATTCCCTGTAATTTGTGCGGCTCGCAGGAAAACCTGAAGCGCAAGGAAGTCGGCCGCATGATCCAGGAGTGGGATCGCAAGCATCCGGGGCGGGCGTGGAATGTCTTCAACGCGCTGGCCAACGTGGTGCCGTCGCACCTGATGGATCGCCAGTTGTTCGACTTCGTGGGATTGCGGCCCAGCGGACTGGCCGATGCGAACGGCGATACCGCCTTCGATCAGGAAGATCCGGGCAGCCCGGAAACGGCCTGCGGCGATGACTCGGGCAAGGCGGCCGCCGACAATGCTCGCGAGCAGACCTTGAGCTTCGTGCGGTTCGAGTAGAAACCGGAACCGGGCGCTCAGCGGGCGCCTTCCCAGGTCGGTCCGGGCAGGTGTATGCCGAACAGCCCCAGCACCCGGACGATGCTCTGGTCCACCATTTCCTCGATGGAACCGGGCTGGAAATAAAAAGCCGGCAGCGGCGGAAAGATGATCCCGCCCATCTCCGTCACCGCCGTCATATTGCGCAGGTGCGCCAGGTTATAGGGCGCCTCGCGCACCATCATCACCAGGCGCCGGCGCTCTTTCAGCGTGACGTCGGCCGCGCGCGTGATGAGATTGTCGGACAGCCCATGCGCCACCGCCGCCAGCGTGCGTATGGAGCAAGGCACGATCACCATGCCCGCCGTCGGATACGCGCCGCTGGCCAGGGCCGCGCCCACGTCGCGCACGCTGTAGACCTGGTCCGCCAGCGCGTGCACCTGGGCCCGCGTCATATCGAGCTCGTGCTTGATATTCAGTACGCCGGCAGCCGATACGACCAGATGCGTTTCCACATCCGGTACGTCCCGCAATGCCCGCAGCAGCCGGATCGCATACAAGGACCCGGTCGCGCCCGTCACGCCGACGACCAGCCGGCGCACGGCCATCGTCATGCAGTGGCCCCGGCGCCGTCCAGCAGCGACTTCAGTTCGCCGCTTTCAGCCATCTGGCCCATGATGTCCGAGCCGCCGACGAACTCGCCGCCCACATACAGCTGCGGGATGGTCGGCCAGTTGGAAAACTCCTTGATGCCCTGGCGCACTTCGTCATCGTCCAGCACGTTGACGGTCACCAGCTTCTTCACGCCACAGCTCTTCAGCAGCTGGATGGCCTTGCCGGAGAAACCGCATTGCGGGAATTGCGCCGTGCCCTTCATGAAAAGCACGACGGGATGCTGCGTCACGGTCTCGCGGATGAATTCTTGAACGTCGCTCATGGTGTACTCACAAAAGTGATTCTTCCGATCAAGGAAGTGATTCTTTCATTATAGGTATCCGCCAGCATTTCACAGATACCCCCCGGAAATCCTTTCTATCCCGGCCAGGTCGCGCCGGCTGTCCACCCCGCGCAGGCCGGCCGCGGCAAGCAGGCCGCGTACCGCTTCGGCCTGGTCCCAGCCGTGCTCCACCCACAGCATCCCGCCGGGTTTCAGATGGGCCGGCGCGCCCTTGATGATGGCGCGCAAGGCATTCAGGCCATCGGCATCGTCGGTCAGGGCCAGGCGCGGCTCGAAACGCAGGTCGCCTTGTTCCAGATGGGGATCCTGCGCGCGGATATAAGGAGGATTCGAGACGATCACGTCGAATTTCTGCGCCGCGGTCAGCGCGCCGTACCAATCGCCTTCGGCGAAATGCAAATGCGCCTCCAGGCGGATGGCGTTTTCGGCGGCGACCTTCAGGGCTTTCAGGCTGCGGTCAGTGGCCAGCACCGCGGCATCCGGCCGCGCCAGGGCGATGGATATCGCGATCGCGCCGCTGCCGGTGCCCAGGTCCAGGACGGACAACGACTCGAAACCGGCCAGCCATTCCAGGGCGGCCTCGACCAGCAGTTCGGTCTCGGGCCGCGGGATCAGCACATCCGGCGTGACCTTGAACATGCGGCCCATGAATTCCCGCTCGCCCAGCAGGTAGGCCATGGGCTCGCCAGCGGCGCGCCGGGCGGCCAGGACGGTGAAGGCGCGCACGGCCTGCGGCGGCAGCGGATCCGTGTCGTGCGCCAGTATCCAGGCGCGCGGCTTCTCCAGCACGTGCTCCAGCAGCATGCGGGCTTCCAGCCGGGGCAGGCCGGACGCGAACAGGATGTCCTTGGCGCAGGCCAATTCAGACCTCTTCGCCCAGGGCCGCCAGCTGCTCGGCCTGGTGCTCGGCGATCAGCGCGCCGGTCAACTCGTCCAGATCGCCTTCCATGATTTGCTGCAGCTTGTACAGCGTCAGGTTGATGCGATGATCGGTCAGCCGGCCCTGCGGAAAGTTATACGTGCGGATGCGTTCCGAGCGGTCGCCGCTGCCCACCAGGCTCTTGCGCTCGGCCGCTTCCTTGCTCTGCCTTTCACGCTGCTGCTTGTCTTTCAGGCGCGCGGCCAGCACCTGCATCGCCTTGTCCTTGTTGCGGTGCTGCGAACGGTCGTCCTGGCATTCCACCACCAGCCCGGTCGGGATGTGCGTGATGCGCACCGCCGAATCGGTTTTGTTGATGTGCTGCCCGCCCGCGCCACTCGCGCGGAAAGTATCGATGCGCAGGTCCGCCGGGTTGATGACGATCTCGCCGACCGCGTCCGCTTCGGGCATGACGGCCACCGTGCAGGCCGAGGTATGGATGCGCCCCTGCGCCTCCGTGGCCGGCACGCGCTGGACGCGGTGGGCGCCCGATTCGAACTTGAGGCGGCCGTATACGCCCTCGCCTTCGATGCGGACGATGACTTCCTTGTAGCCGCCCAGTTCGGATGGGCTTTCGGACATCAGCTCCACCCGCCAGCCCTGGCGCTCGGCATAGCGCGTGTACATGCGCAGCAGATCGCCGGAGAACAGCGCGCTTTCGTCGCCGCCGGTGCCGGCGCGGATTTCCAGGAATACGCTGCGGCCGTCGTCGGGATCGCGCGGCAGCAGCAGGCGCTGCAGCGCGCCATCCAGCTCTTCCAGCTTGGTTCTGGCGACCTTGATTTCGTCTTCCGCCATCCCCTTCATTTCCGGATCGGAGAGCATTTCCTGCGCGGTCGCCAGGTCTTCCTCCGCGGCGCAGTAGGAAGCGAAGGCAGCCACCACGGGTTCGACTTCGGCGCGTTCGCGCGACAGTTTGCGGAAGCGGTCCATATCGGCGGCGGTATCGGGCTCGGCCAGCATGGCGTCCACCTCGACCAGGCGGCGGGACAATTGCTCCAGCCGGTCACGCATGGAAGATTTCATAAGCGATAAGAATGGGGAAAGAAAACGGGCGCGCGATGCGGGCCAGGGCCGGCGCGGTGCACACGGCGTGGCCATAATCGGGGAGCGTCGCTAACGCCGCGTATCGCGGCCGGGGAACAGGCGCGGGACCATGGCCAGCAGTTGCTCGCGATCGGCGCCTTCGCTGCGGTTGAGCGCGGCCAGGGGACCGTGCAGATATTTTTGTGTCAGGCCGTGCGCCAGCTGTTCCAGTACAGCTTCCGCGGATTCGCCGCGCGCCAGCAGGCGGCGGGCGCGTTCGAGTTCCGCCGCGCGGATGGCATCGGCGCCCTGCTGCAGCTCCTGCACCACGGGCACGATGGCGCGCGATTCCATCCATTGCATGAAATTGCGCACGCGCGTTTCGATAATGGCCTCGGCCTGCACCATCGCCGCGCGGCGGGCATCGTTGCCGCTTTGCACCAACCGGCCCAGGTCGTCCACGGAATATAGATAGACGTCGTCCAGGCGGCCGACTTCCGGCTCTATATCGCGCGGCACGGCAAGGTCGATCATGACCATGGGGCGATGGCGGCGCTGCTTGGTGGCCCGCTCCACCATCCCCAGGCCGAGGATGGGCAGCGAACTGGCCGTACAGGAAACGATGACGTCGAATTCGTGCAGGCGTTCCGTCAGGTCGGCCAGGCGCATGGTGCCCGCCGAGAACCGGCCGGCCAGCGTTTCGGCGCGCTCGACGGTACGGTTGGCCACCACCATTTCGCGCGGCCGTTGGGCGGCGAAGTGGGTGGCGCACAACTCGATCATTTCACCGGCGCCGATGAACAGCGTGCGCGCCTCGCCCATATCGCCGAACACCCGTTCGGCCAGGCGCACCGCGGCGGCGGCCATGGAGACCGAATGCGCGCCGATTTCGGTGGTGGACCGTACTTCTTTCGCGACGGAGAACGTACGTTGGAACAACTGGTGCAGCAGGGTGCCCAGCGAGCCGGCCTCGTCGGCGGCGCGCACGGCGTCCTTCATCTGGCCCAGGATCTGCGGTTCGCCCAGCACCATGGAATCCAGCCCGCTGGCCACGCGGAAGGCATGGCGTACCGCGCCGTCCTGCTGGTGCTGATAAAGATGCGGCCGCAGATCGATGGCCTGCACCTGATTGACGTCCGCCAGCCACGCCGGCAGATGCTCGGCCACGTGCGGTTCGGCCGCGCAATAGACTTCCGTGCGATTACAGGTGGACAGGATGGCGGCTTCGCGCACGGATCCGCCGAAGGCGGAACGCAGCCCGTCCAGGGCCGGCCGCAGCAGATCGACGGGCATGGACACGCGTTCGCGCACCGACACGGGCGCGGATGTGTGATTCAAGCCGAAAGTAAGAACGTCGACCGACATTTGCCATCGCCTGCGTCGCGCCGCAGGGCCGGGATAGTAGGGGCAGTCCCGGGGCGCCTGAGGAGGCTGGCCAGGGCTGGAACGCGTTGAATTATAGCGCTTTGCTACCGACCGGTACGGTTGCAGAGCACGATGTCCAAAAAGTGTGTATAGTAGCGGGCTCGCGTTGGCCTGGTAGCTCAGTCGGTAGAGCAGAGGATTGAAAATCCTTGTGTCGGTGGTTCGATTCCGCCCCAGGCCACCAAGAATTCGATGCCCAGCCTTCATGGCTGGGCATTTTCTTTGGTGCCAGAGACTTAGGCGAAAACTTCGCCCACAACGTCCCAAGCCCGTACCCGTGGGGCCATCTCCCGTGGTCGCGCCGCCCAGGCGCGCCGCCAAGCCGCAAGCGCATCGCGCCGGCCCATAACGATGCTCTCGGCCGGAGGGCGTCAAGAATCAAAGCCGAACAGCCATGACTCCTAGAGGCATAGGGCACAGAGCCCCGCGGCGGCACACCCGGGATACGCTAAGGCCACAAGCATGCGGCAGCACGGCACAACAAAACGCAAAGCAGGGTGCGCGCAGCTTGCCCATACGGGCGACTCAATGACAAAGAGGGCTGAAATACATTGACGGACAAACGCATTGCTTGGCGGGATTGACCGCCGCGACCGGCGAGGTCACGGCCGAACAGCGCCTGCCCTACGAAAAAGCCGTCCTAAACCGGAATCGGATATATGAGGCTCGTATGGGCGACGGCTGACGGCAAGTATCTTCAACGCGATTCGGCGAACATGTACGTTTCCTATGAACATGTACGTTTCCTATGAGATGGTCGTGCATGCAAGCCGAAACCAATGGCGGGAGCTGACGCGTGAGCGGGCCATGCCACAACAGCACATTCATGTGCCCACCAATGTGCGCAGTGGCTATCGCGGCCCGTCCGTGCCAAGAGGCTTCAGACTCCGAAGCGAGAGCCGGAGCCCGGATGCAAATGCGGATGATTTGAAGTAACCCTACGCAGCGACTTTTATGAGTAAACCTCTTACCCTGTCCATCGACCAAATCAAGCGACTGGTCGTCAAGGCCGTCCTGTCCGACGACACGCTATTCGAAAATCTGGTGCTCAAGGGAGGCAATGCGATCGACCTGATCCACCAGATCACCGCACGGGCATCAGTCGATATCGACTTCTCCATGTCAGGCGATTTCCCTGGCGGCGCCGACGAGCTGCATCGGCGTGTAGACAGTGCCTTGACCCGAACCTTTGGGCTCGAGGGTTATCGGGTCTTCGATCTCAAAATGCTTGAAAAGCCCGAGCATCTGAGCAAAGACATGGTCGACTTCTGGGGTGGCTACGGCTTCGAATTCAAGCTGATCAGCGAGGCGCTATACAAGGAGCACGGCCCCGGCATAGAAGCGTTGCGCAAATACGCGCTCAATCTCGGGCAGGGCAAGAAGTTCCTGATCGACGTCAGCCGCCACGAATATGTCGATCATAAGCAAAGCATGGAGTTCGAGGGATACATCATCTATGTGTACTCCCCGGAAATGATCGTCTGCGAGAAGTTGCGGGCGATCTGCCAGCAGATGCCAGAGTACGGCCCCATCATCCGCAGAGGACGTGCGGGTAGCGCGCGTGCCCGCGATTTCGTCGATGTCTACTACCTCGTCACGATGCTGGGCCTGGATGTCACCACAGACGAATACCGGACGGTTATTGCCGAGATGTTCGACCGCAAGCGCGTGCCGCTTTCCTTGCTTGGCCGTATCCGGGACTATCGTGAGTTCCACCGTGTGGACTTCGCCGCCGTGCAGGCGACGATGAGTCCGAATCTCATGCTCAAGGATTTCGACACCTACTTCGAATTCACCCTTGACCTCGTCGCGCGACTACAGCCCCTTGGGGACGTATAGACGCCACGCTTTCACATAGTCCACGTCTCCCATATTGTGCGCTAGATAGAAGTCGTAGTTCATCGGGAATCGCCTGATCAAGTCCAGCAAGCTGGGCCGATAACCCGCTCGCTCCAAATAGAACCCGATAGCCTGATGATAGGGATAGGTGTGGTCTATCTTCTTTAGCATGGCAGCCAAAGCATTGACCGATAGTTGATCTTTGGCCAACTGGAAAGCTTTGAGCACCTCGAAGACCCCGCCGGCGTAGGCCGGGCGGACCGTGATGTCGATGAGCGTGCGCTCCAGGTTGGTCAGGCGGACGGTGACGGGTGTTTCGTTGTCATAGGTTACGGACTCCGTGATCACGCCGAGTTCGTCCGTGTTCTTGCCATTGATGAGATAGATTCGTCTGTCTGCAAAGTCAATGGCGTTGTTGGACTCGCGGGCCTTGCGCTTGAAGGCGGCGTCGATCCGCTCCTGGGCCAGTCCGCCCGTGGACTGGCTCTTGAGATGCTGTTCGTGGTTAAGGTAGATCGTTTTGGGAATCTGCTCGGTCAAACCATGCATACGGACAGCGGTGTAATGACTGTAATAGCAGCTTGGCTTGAGGGTGAGCAAGACTTCCAGCAAGGGCACGGAACCCCAGACGAAACGTGTTTCTGCCCGGTGGGGGAAAGGAAAGCGAAGCGTCTTGAGCTTGCCGTGCTTTTCCAGGAAGTCGATGAACTCCTGCGTGGTGGTACGTTGAGCAAGACGCCACCCCGCCCGCTGTTCAGCCAGAATCTGCTGTAGATCCGTCAGCTTGAAAACGGGCGATGACTGGCCAGCCAGGTAATCCAAGATGTCCGGCTTGGCGATCTGGATGCGTGAGCGAGCCGTCGTTGTCATATCGTACTAGGAAGTATATATACTTCCTAGTATACGCATTTTTCACCAACCGGATGTCGGAGGTCAAAGAGCCCGTGCAGTAGGCTTGTTGGGCGAGCCGGTCCGGCGTCTTTAACAGTCTGGCGCCCTTCATGATTAAGGTGGGGATCGCCAGCTGATCGAGTGGAAAGGGACGCGGGGGAGGCGCATCGGCGAAGTATATATACTTCGCCGATGCGCCATGCTGCAAGAACCGCTCGCGGCGTTCCCATGTAGTTCCAGGCACCAGGGGGTATATATACCCCCTGGTGCCCGGACCGGTTTCGACTGCCTGATATCAACGTATCCTGATAGTGAGCACACTGCGTGTGTCCCATGATGTATATATACATCATGGGACCTCATCAACGTCCTTCAACTAAAAAGGCCAGTCCCCTGAGTACCTCAGGGAGAAAACGATATGAGCGTCCATCAGGATCAGCAGAGACTCACCGGCTTGCCGCCGTCCGAAAAAGATACACAAATCGGACAGAGGTACCCTGTAAACAGTCTCACGACCCGGGACTCCATCGAAACGTTGAAAAGGCCCCGTCTTCAACGACCGGGCCTTTTCTGTCGGCCAAATTTGCCGCCCAATATTTTGCTTCTGGGCGCTACCCAGCTTCGTAGCCGTACGCCGTCCGCGCCGTTACTGCGTCAATGTTCCCGGCGCGCAGGTCCTCGCGCACCAAGTCGCGGGGACGTTCCCGCGGATCGCCGTACCCCCCGGCGCCAGGGGTAATGACCTCGACAATGTCGCCGGCTTTCAACACCCCGCTGTTGCCCTGGAACGGCTTCGTCCCCGGCCCAAAGCGCAGTTCGCCCTTCCCGCCCGGTCCGCCACCCTCCAGTCCCCACGGCGCGTATTTGTGCCGCGAGCCGTTCACCATCATCCGGCAATCGCGTTCGGCGCGGTAGACGCGGCGAAGGCCCATGCCGCCGCGTTGGCGGCCGGGGCCGCCGGAGTCGTCGACCAATTCGTAGCGCAACAAGGTCAGCGGATATTCCTGCTCCAGGGATTCCGCGGGCAGGTTGGAGGTGTTGGTCATATGCACGTGCACGCCGTCCAGGCCGTCCAGATGTTGCCGCGCGCCCATGCCGCCGCCTATGGTTTCCAGGTAGGCCCAGGCGCTGCCGTCCTCCCGCGTTCCGGAAAACACCGCGGACACGCACGAGCCGTTGCCCGCGGCGGTGACGCGATCCGGGATGGCGGGCGCCAATGCGCCATAGACCAGGTCCACCACACGCTGGCAGGCGTTGATGCGGCTGTTCACCGCCGCCGGGTGCTTGCAGTTCAACACCGTGCCTTCCTTGGCCGTCACCGTCAGGGGCCGCGCCAGGCCGCTGTTGGGCAATACCTCCGGATCCACCAGGCTCTTGACCGCGAAATACACAGCGGCCAACAAGGCGGTGTAGACCACATTGATCGATGCGCGCACCTGTGGCGGACTGTCGAAATGCAGGCGCATCGCGTCGCCTTCGACGACGATTTCCACGGACATCTCCAGGTCCAGGTCCTGGCCATACGGATCGAAGCGGTCCGCGTAGCGATAGGTGCCGTCGGGTATGCGTGCGATGCCGGCCCGCATCTTCTTCTCGGCATAATCCTGCAGCGCCTGACCGGCCGCCACGATGGTGTCGGCGCCGTAGCGCTCGCACAGTGACTGGATGCGCTGTACGCCCAGCTGGTTGGCCGCGCGCTGCGCGCGCAAGTCGGACAGGCGCTCTTCCGGCACCTGGCAGTTCAGCAGGATCAGCTCCTGCACCTCTCGCTGCAGCTCTCCGGCCCGATAGAGCCGGACCGGCGGAATACGCAGGCCTTCCTGGTAGATGTGAGCATTGCCGCGGTCGATGAAGTCCGCGTGATGAGCGGTATTCATGGCCCAGGCCACCACGCGACCATCGAAGAAGATGGGCTCGGCCAGCACGATGTCGGGCAGGTGCGTGCCGCCGCCCTCATAGGCGTCGTTGCCGATGAAGACATCGCCCGGGTTCAACGTCTCGGGCCGGTAGCGCGCCAGAATATGCGGCAGCATCGCCAGAAAGCTGCCCAGATGCATGGGAATGTGCTCGGCCTGGCATAGCACCTGTCCCTGCGCGTCGAACAGCGCGGTCGAGCAATCCCGCCGCTCCTTGATGTTCGTCGAGTAACTGGTTCGCACCAGCGCCTCGCCCATCTCGTCGGCGATGGACGCGAACGCATTGCCCAGGATTTCCACGGTGATCGGATCCAACTGGGCGGGCGATCCGGTCGCCGCCACCGCGGCGAACTGCTGCATATTCATTGGAACTCCAGAATGATGTTTTCCTGCGCGTCGACGTTCGCGCGCATGCCGGGCAATACCAGGGTCGTGGCGTCCATCTGCTCGACGATCGCCGGGCCCTGGAACGCATGGCCGGATCGCAGGGAGGCACGTGCATAGACCGGGCAGGTCATCCAGGACTTCTGCTCCGAGAACCACACGTCGCGCCGGCCGATGATCGCGCCGGCAATGTCTTCCCGGGTGGGCTCGATATCCGGCAAGGCGATCTTCGGGGTCTTTCCTATGGCGGCCAGCCGGCAGGTGACCAGCTCTATCTTTCCTTCCGGCACGACGAAGCCATACTGACGTTGATGCGCCTGCTCGAAACCGTCGACCAGGCCGCGCAACAGTGCCGCGTCGGCGTCCGCTTGGCGCACGGGCACCGAGAGCTCGTAGTTCTGCCCCGCATAGCGCATGTCCACGGTCATTTCGACGACGCGGGCGTCTGCTCCCACGCGTTCGCCCTCGAACCAGGCGGATGCTTCACCGGCCAGCTTGCCGAAGGTATCCCGGATGGCCGGCACGGCTTCCGGTCGCAACTCCTGGAATTGCGTCTGCATGAAGTCGGTGCGCAGATCCGTCAACAGCAGACCCATCGCGCAGAGGATGCCGGGCGTCTTCGGGATGATGATCCGCTGCATGTCGAGCTCGCGCGCCAGCCTGGCGGCGTGCAGCGGCCCGGCTCCGCCGAAGGCGAACAGCGCATACCCGCGCGGGTCGTGGCCTCTTTGCACGCTGATCACGCGGATGGCCTTGGCCATGTTGGCCGTGGCCACCGCGATGATGCCATGTGCGGCTTCCATCAGGCTCAGTCCCAGCTTATCCGCCAGGCGTTGGATGGCCGCCTCGGCAAGATCCTTACGCACGGTCAGCCGCCCGCCAAGCAAGGTGGTTGTGTTGAGCGTGCCCAGCACGATGTTCGCATCCGTGACCGTCGGTTCGTCGTTGCCCTTGCCATAGCACGCCGGACCGGGATCGGCGCCCGCGCTGCGGGGGCCGACCTTGAGCAGCCCGCCGTTATCGACGTAGGCAATGGAACCGCCGCCCGCGCCCACGGCGTGGATGTCCAGCATGGGGGCCTTGATGGGATAGCCGCCGGCATCCGCCTGGTTCGCCTGCGCGCACTGGCCGTCCGTCAGCAGCGCCACGTCGCTGCTGGTGCCGCCCACATCGAAGGTAATGACGTTGGGAAAGCCGGCCTTGCGGGAAATGGCCTGCGCCGCCACCACCCCGGTCGTGGGACCGGACAGGATGGTGCGGACAGGCAGGCTGGCCGCCATATCGAAACTGATGATCCCGCCGTTGGACTGCGTCAGCTTGGGCTCGACCGTGATGCCCAGGCTCTTGATGCGATCGTACAGACGCCGGATATAGCGCTGCATGACCGGGCCGAGATACGCGTTGACCACCACGGTCGACATGCGCTCGAACTCGCGGAACTCCGGCGCCACGTCGCTCGATGTGCAGATGAAGACGCCAGGCAATGCTTCCCGCAGGATATCCAGCGCGCGCCGCTCGTGGCCGGGATTGCGGTAGCTATAGAGAAAGCACACCGCCACCGATTGCACGCCCTCTTCCGCCAGGTCCCGCGCCGCCGCGCGCAGTCCGTCCTCGTCCAGGGCCAGGTCCACTGAACCATCGTGGCGCAGCCGTTCGACCACGCCCTTGCGCAGGACGCGCGGCACGAGCACGACCGGTTTCACCGCCTGGGTGTCGTACAGGTGGGGGCGCTTCTGCCGGCCGATCTCCAGCAGGTCGCGAAAGCCGTCCGTGGTGATGAGTCCGGTGGGCACGCCGCGCAGCTGTATCAGCGCATTGGTGGCGACAGTCGTCCCATGGCCCAGGAAGCTCACGTCGCGCGGGTCGGCACCGGCACGTTCCAGCGCTTGTGCGATCCCGTCGGCGATTCCTACCGAAGGATCCTCGGGCGTGGAAGAAAGCTTCCAGACATGGCTCGCGCCTGTCCTGTCATTGAATAAACACACGTCCGTGAACGTGCCGCCGGAATCGACGCCTAGTCGCCAAGCCATGTTCCATCCTGTTCCGCGTTATTTACAAAAGACCCGCCGGTACCGCGGAAGCGGCCGCGCGGGCCGTCATCCGCTACTGCAATTCCAAGCCCAATCGGTCGATGATGTTCTTGAATTCCTTGTTGTCGGCCCGCACCCGCCGAGTCGCTTCCTCGGTGCTGGATACGACCGGGACCAGCCCCATATCCTCCAGCTTCGCGCGCGTCGCGGGGTCGTTGAGGAAGGCCGCGATTTCGTGCTGGATCTTCTGGACGACATCCGCCGGCGTCGCCTTGGGCGCGGCGACGCCATACCAGGGCAGGCTCTGGAATCGCACCCCCGATTCCTCGAAGGTCGGGACATCCGGCAGCTGACGGATGCGCTTCGCGCTGGAGACCGCCAGCGGGCGTACCTTGTTCGTGCGGATCATCGGGATCTCGGTAATGACGTTGTCCATCATCGAATCCAGGGATCCTCCCAGCAGATCGGTCTGCTGCTGCGGCGTCCCTTTATAGGGAATCAGGTTCAGCTCGATGCCGGCGGTCGCGACGAACTGCTGGGCGGCCATGTATTGATGCGAGCCGATTCCCGATGAGCCCAATGACAAAGACCTGGGCTTGGCCTTCGCCGCGGCCAGATAGTCCGCCAGCGTCTTGATGGGCGACTTCTGGTCCACCACCAGAACGAAGGGCACCTCGCCGATCACGATGATGTTGACGAAGTCGCGGTCGCTGTCGAACGGCGGCTTTTTGTACAGATAAGGCGTGATCGAGGTATTGCCCGATGAGGTCAGGACCAGCGTGTAGCCGTCCGGCTCGGACCGCATGGCCTGCGTCATCGCGATGACGCCGCCGGCGCCCGGCTTGTTCTGCACGATCACCGACTGGGCCCAGACTTTGCCCAGGTGCTCGGCGAGCATGCGCGCCATGATGTCGGACGTACCGCCCGACGTGAAAGGCACCAGCAGCGTTATCGGCTTATCCGGATAGGTCGCCGACGCCACGCCGATGTGGCAAGCCAGCATGGCGGCGCCCAGCCAGCCCACGAAACCCATGAAACGCCTGATCATTTGCTTCCCCTTGTAAGAGACCGGACCCGTTTCTCGATACGGGATACCCGGAAGCCGTCATGATCGAAGACGCATGCAGGCGTCGCAAATTCTTTGTACGCGTGCAGCCATTCACTTCAGGAATGACTGGTGATAACCCTAGAGTGCTTTCAGGCAGTCTTCCAGCGTTTCAACGAAGCGTTGTCCCTGTATCGACAAGGGCACGCGCTCCGATAGCACGAGGCCGATGCGCATCAGGCATGTGGGCACGAAGGGCCGGCATTCGATATTGGAATAGTTGTTCGCCGCCAGCGAAAGGCGATCGACCACCGCCACGCCGTATCCTTCTTCGACGATGCGGCAGGTCACGCCGGTATTGTTGACGCGGATTTCCGCGGGCAATGGCACGCCCGCGCCGGTGAACGCGTTCTCCACCATTTTCCCCAGGCCCAGGCTGGACCGATACGCGATCAGCGGCTGCCCGGCCAGGTCTTCGGGACTGATTTCGGACTTTGCGGCGAGCGCATGCCCCTTGGGGAAAATGCACACCATGGGCGCCGACCATACGGTACGCACCAAAGGGAATTCTTCTTCCGGACCGGTGATGACGATGCCGATATCGGTGTGCTGGTTGCGCACGCTGCTGACGATGGCGTCCGCGCCCGACACCGTCAAGCTCAGTCTCGCCTCGCGCCACGCCTGCTTATAGCGCGCCACCACCCGGGGCAGCAGCCAGGTCGCGATCGCCGCGGTCGACTGCACGTTCAAGTGCGCGGCCTGGCCGGCCTGCAGTTCGGCGGCGACCTGCAGGAAGGAACGTAATTCTTCATTGACGCGATTGCCTTCGACCATCAGGGCATAGGCGTCGGCGGTGGGCTTGAGCCGGCTTCCGGCGCTACGGACGAACAGCTGGAATCCGAGCTGACGCTCCAGCGCGCCGAGCGTCTTGCTGATGCTGGGTTGCGTCGTGCACAGCAGATTGGCGGCGCCCTGGGCGGAACCGGTCTGCATCAAGGCCAGAAAGACCTCGATGTATCGGAGGCGGATAGAAGTCATTCTCGAAACGAATAGGCGTGCGGTGAAAAAGAATTGGCGGGCCCGTCGGGGCGGCCTCACCATATGCTGGCTGATTGCAAAACCGATAGTCCAGACACGGATCGAGGCAAGGGTCGAAGAATGAAACTCCTACTGTATGTCGGCGGTGACGCGACACGAACAAAGATGTTCCTGGACGCTTTCACAGCGCGCCTGCCGGAAGCGGACATCCGCGTATGGGAGCCTGGCGATAGCGCCGCGGCCGACTATGCGCTGGTCTGGAAACCGCCCGCTGAACTGCTGGCCGGACGCCCTGGCCTGAAGGCGGTGATCTACCTGGCGGCCGGGGTGGAATACCTGGCCGAGCTGTTGCGGCGCAACCCCGGGCTGGTGCCCGCCCACGTGCCGCTGCTGCGGCTCGAAGATGCCGGCATGGGCAGGCAGATGGTGGAGTATGCGAAGTACCATGTTCTGCGCTATTTCCGCCGCATGCACGAATACGATGTCGACCGCGGCAAGCGGGAATGGCGCAAACGGCCGCCTGAAGCGCTATCCGGGTTCTCCGTCGGTGTGATGGGCCTGGGCGTGCTGGGCCGGCAGGTCGCGACGGATATCGCGGACATGGGTTTTCCGGTGCGAGGCTGGAGCCGCTCGCCCAGGCAGATCGAGGGCATACGGTGCCACGCGGGCCAGGAGCAGCTCGGCGATTTCCTTGATGGCCTGCGCGTGCTGGTGAATCTATTGCCGCTTACGCCGGAAACCGAGAACATCCTCAATCGCGATTGCTTCGACCGCATGCGCGCCCCCGGCTATCTCATCAATATCGGGCGCGGCCACCACCTGGCCGAAGCCGATCTGCTGGCGGCCATCCAGGATGGCCGCATTGGCGGCGCGGCGCTGGACGTCTTCCGGCAGGAACCGCTACCGGCCGACCATGTGTTCTGGAGCGAGCCTCGCATCAACATTACTCCGCACATTGCAGCCGTCACCCTGAACGATGAAGGGATAGCGCAGGTCGTCCAGAAGCTGCGCGCCCTGGAGGACGGACTGCCGGTATCCGGCCACATCGATATGGCTCGCGGCTATTGATATTGAGTTCGCCATCCCTTCGCTCAGTGCAGCAGCTGGGCCAGGAAGCGCTGGCTGCGCTCGTGCTTGGGCGACCCGAAGAAGGACGCCGGCGTGTCCTCTTCGATGATGGCGCCGCCATCCATGAAGACGACACGATCGGCGACCTCGCGGGCAAAGCCCATCTCATGCGTGACGCAGATCATCGTCATGCCGTCGTTGGCCAGCGTACGCATGACGTCCAGCACCTCTTTGATCATTTCGGGATCCAGGGCGGACGTGGGCTCGTCGAACAGCATGATGCGCGGCTTCATGCACAGCGATCGCGCGATGGCGACCCGCTGCTGCTGCCCGCCTGACAGCTGGCTGGGATACTTGCGCGCGTGATCGCCCATGCGTACGCGTTCAAGGAAAGTGTTCGCGATCCCTTCCGCCTCGGCACGTCCGATGCGCCGCACGCGGGTCAGCGCCAGCGTGCAGTTCTGCAGTACCGTCAGGTGCGGGAACAGATTGAAATGCTGGAACACCATGCCGGTGTTCTTGCGGATTTCGCGCATCGTCCTGGCGTCCTCGCCCACCGGAAGTCCGTTGGCCAGTATCGTGCCCTGGTGGTGCCGCTCCAATCCGTTGATGCAGCGGATCAGCGTCGACTTACCCGATCCCGACGGCCCGCAGATGACGATGGTTTCGCCCGGGGCCACGCTAAGGTTGACGTCGCGCAAGGCGTGGTATTTGCCGTACCACTTGTTCAGGCCGGAGATTTGCACGGCGGGGCCGGACGCCGTTGCAAGCGGTTCTTGTCTCATGGGAATCCCCTTAACGCTTCGCCGAGCGCATCATGTGTAGTTCGAGCAAACGCACCAGCTGCGCGATGGCGATCGCCAGTACCAGGAAAATCACTTCGGTCGCGACCATGGGCTCGGCATAGCGGAAGCTGTCCGAGCCCAGCTCCAGGGCGGCCCCGAGCATTTCCGGCACGGCGATGACGGCCAGGTAAGGCGTGGCCTTCAGCAGCGATACGAAGTAATTGCCCATGGGCGCGGCGACGTGCCGCAGCATCTGCGGCATGATGATGCGTATGACCTGGTCCGCCCAGGACAGGCCCAGGCTCTGCGCCGCTTCGGTCTGCCCGCGCGGAATCGCATCGATGCCCGCCTTGAACACCTCGGCCAGGTACGCAGAGTAGTACAGCCCCAGGGCGAACACGCCGATGACCAAGGCCGGCAGGGTGATGCCGAACCTGGGCAGGACGAAATAGAAGAAATAGATCTGCACCAGGATGGGGGTCGACCGGATGAAGTCCGTGATAAAGCCGAACCATTTGTTGGCCCGGCGCAGGAGCTCCAGCGCGAAGCCCAGCACCGTGGCCAGGATGCAGGAAGCGACCGTGATCCACAGGGTCGTGCCCAGCGATTCCAGGATGACCGGGAATGCCTTGATGAGGAATTGCGCGTCAAACATCCTGTTTACGCTCCCGCATGCCATGGTGCCTTTCCAGATAGCGGCCCAGAATGGTCAATGGATAGCAAAGGACGAAGTAAGAGAGCAGCAGGGCCGAGTATGCCGTGGTGGGCATAAAGGTGACCTGCGCGATTTCCTTCGCCCGGAAGGTCATGTCGGCCAGGCTCAGCAGCGAAACCAGCACCGTGCCCTTGATCAGCTGGATCAGCAAATTGATGTAAGTCGGGATGCCGGCGCGCAGGGCCTGCGGCAGCTGGATCAGCAGCAGGTTTTGCAGCGGCGACAGTCCCAGCGAGATGCCCGCTTCCTTCTGGCCCGGATCCAGCGCCTGCAAACCGGCGCGCACGGCTTGCGTCCCGTAACCGCCTATGTTCAGGCCCAGCACCATGCAGCCCACCGCCAGCGCGCTGAGCTCGATGTGGATCATGGGCAGCGCGTAGTAGAAGACGAATAGCAGGACAATGATGGGCGAGCTGCGCCAGAACTCGATGATGGCGGTGACGATGAGCCGCCTCCAGCCCGTCAGCTCGTGCTGGAGCGTACCGAACAGCAGCGCGAACGGAATGCCGTACAGCAGGGCCAAGGCCACGACGCTGGCCGTGGTGCCGAAGCCGCCCCAGACATTGCCCAGAATTGCGAAGAAATCCATGGCACGACGTCCTGGCCGCGCGGCTTAACCGGCGGCGCAGATCTGGTTGCTGGTCAGGCCGTCGGGCGCCTTTTCTTCGATACTGAAGCCGTATTTCCCGGCGATCTTGTTGATGGTGCCGCTTGCCTTCAGTTTGGCCAACTGCTGGTTGTAGGCATCGCGCAACGCCTGGCTGTCCTTGCGGAAAGCCGCGCCGATATAGGATTGCGTGACCTTGCCGGTCTTGGGATCGATCAGGCCGGTGAAGGGCTTGGCGCGTTCGATCTTATCGCCCACGTTGGGGCCTTCCAGTAGCGCGTTGGCGGTGCCCGAGGTGAACACGATGCCATCGACCCGGTTCGCCAGCAGCGCCGACACGGTGGACTCGGTATTCTGGAATTGCTGAAGCTGGTCGCCCGTCACGCCCGCCGATGCGGCGTTCTTGGTCTGCTGGCCGCCGCGGCTGCCGCCGATCTTCAGCGCCGGATTCTTGACGACGTCGTCGAAGCTGTGGATATTGCGCGGGTTGCCCTTGAGCACCAGCAAGGCGTCCAGGCTGGTCAGCTCCGGGTCGCCGAACAATACCAGCTCACAACGCTGCGGCGTGATGACCACGCCGGAATCGACCACGTCGAAACGCCTGGAAGCCAGTCCCGGGATCAGCGAGCCGAAATCGCCGATGGCGAAATTGAAATGCTTGACGCCCAGCGGCTCGAACACGGCGCGCAGGATGTCGATGTTCACGCCCTTGTAGACGCCATCCGTGTCCCGGTAAGCCCAGGGTTTGTTGTTGGCGATGCCAACCGTCAACGTATCCTTGTCGACGGCCGGCGCCGTATCGGCCGCCACGCTTGCCGCCGTCAGGCTGAATCCCGCCACGGCCACAGCCAGCATGCCGGCGACTTTCTTCAGATCGAAGCTCTTCATGATTTCCCCTTCTTCTTTGGAGTTTTGGACTGATCGGAAATCGCCGGGCCGCTCTCGCGCGGCGCGGCGTGCACGGGTGAATCCGGACCGGCCTATCAGGCGGCGGTGACGGTGTGCGCCAGGAAGGACCGGATCGCGTCCTTGCGCAGGTTCACGCCCCATCCCGGCTTATCGGAGATGTCCAGGCGCCCCCCTTTGATGCGGGCTTCGGGAGCGTCGTCGAGGATCTCGATGTAGCCCGGCATGGTTTGCCAATACGGGTAGATTTCCTGGATGGCGAAGTTGGGAATGCACGCATCCAGATGCAGCGCGATGGCGGTCGACAGCGGACTGCCGCAGACATGCGGCTGCACACGGATGTCATAGGCCTCGGCCATCGCGGCGATTTTCTTGGCTTCCATGATGCCGCCGGTCAGGGCGATATCCGGCTGGATCACGTCCACCGCATGCGCTTCGAGCATCGGCCGGAAGCCATAGCGCGTGTACACGCGTTCGCCCGCGGCCACGGGTATGCGCACGTGCTCGGAGATCTTTTTCAGCGCGCCGACGTCGAACGGATCGCAAGGTTCTTCGATGAAGAAAATGTCCAGTTCCTCGACCCTGCGGCAGAAACGTATGGTCTCGTCGCAGCTCAGGCCCCCGCTCAGGTCCAGCATGATGTCCACGTTCGGACCGACGGCCTGGCGGGCCGCTTTCAGCTTGTCATACGCCAGATTCAGGATGTCCTTGTCCAGCGCCCGCATGGAGGGATGGCGCGAGGTCGCGCGCGGATCCGGATCGCGATAGGCAAAGGGGTAGCACTTGAGCGCGTCGAAGCCTTCGCTGACGGCTTTCTCGGCGGCGTCCGCGAAAGGCTTTACCTCCCGATGCGGCTGGCCCCAGCCATTGGAATAGAGGCGCACGTCCTCACGTATCTTGCCGCCCAGCATCTCATACACCGGAACATTCAGGGCCTTGCCCTTGATGTCCCACAGCGCCGTTTCGATCGCGCTGATGGCGCCGTAGACGATAGGGCCGCCATTGCCCTTGGCCCAGAAGGTGTGGTCATACATCTCCGACCACAGGGCTTCGATACGGAAAGGATCCTTGCCGATCAGGATGCGCTCCGCGATGTCCTTGACCATGCCCGCGACGGCGGTCTGGCCCAACCCGTAGGCGATGCCGGCTTCGCCTATGCCGATTATTCCCTCGTCGGTTTCCACCTCGACCACGACGGGATGCAGACGGGCGGTGTGAATGATGTAGACGCGTACCTCGCGGACCTTCATTAGCTGAGCCTTGAAAATTTGGGGGCGCGTGGACACACGCACCGGGTGGTCGATGGTCGCTAGTCGATGGTCGACCATATACTGCAAAGTATGGAGTGGGATTTTGCCCGCGTCAAGAAGAAAGGATGCCCAGCTTGCCGTCGGCGGCGCCGGTTTTTGGCTCGACGCCCGCCAGTTGCCGGGTTTCCAGCGCGCGCAGATGCGCCATCAGCTTTTCGCCCGCGGCGACGTTGTGCTCCGCGGAAAGCCGCGCCGCCGTCTCCGCGTCGCCCGCCAGTATGGCTTGCACGATCGGGCCGTGGTGAGCCGGCACGGTGGTGTAGACGTTCTTCGGAATGAAGTCGCTCCAGGTGATGTACAGCGAGATCTGTTGTTCCACCACCTTGTACCACTGGGCCAGCCGCGCGTGGCCGCTCAGCTCGATGATGGTCTGGTGCAGATTGAAGTCGGCGCGCGATACCGCGCGGTTGTCTTCGGCGGCACAAGCATCCACCAGGCGCTTGTAAGCGGTCTCCAGGAGTCCCCTGCCCTTCTCATCCAGACTCGCGCAGGCCAGCCGCGCCGCCAGCGATTCCATGCTGGCGCGCAAGGTGTAAAGCTCCCACGCGTCGTGGGAGGTGATCCTGATCGTCTCCCATCCGGTGTAGGGCACCAGTTGCACCAGGCCCTCTTGCGACATGCGCTGCAAGGCGCCGCGCACGGTCGCCCTGGACAAGCCGAACCGCTCCGCGAGAAAGGCCTCGGTCAGCTTGGAACCGGGCGAGATCTGGCCGCTGAGGATGTATTCGCGTATGGCGTCGGCGGCGAGCTGCTCAGCCGACTGTTTTTCGATTCTGCCCAATACCATCGCCGCGCCCTCATGCCAATACAGCCGGGAAGTTTAACCGGTCCAGGTACGCGCCCCGGCCATGCGGCCAGCGGGTGCCGGCATCTGGAACTCCGCCGTCCGCGACCGCGCGGCCAGCATGCGCCTCATCCGTCGCGCGGCATGCGGGACACGAATGGAAGCGACGCGGGCGCTTCCCTCAACAGCCGTCCAAGATGGCCGCTGTTGGCGAAACCCAGCTCCACGCTGACGCGCGCCAGCGGCTCGCCCGCCGCCATCCTCGCGCGAGCGGCCTCGGCCAGCGCCATGCGGCGCAATGTGACCGGAGCGCATCCGTATTCCTGCATGCAGGCGCGCTGCAGGGTCCGGACGGATACCCCCAGCGTAGCGGCGGATTGCGCAATCGACGGCAATGGCCTGCCGTGCTCGAGGCCTGCCTGCAGGCCATGCAGCCAGCGGCGCGCCACATGCCCGACCGGCTCCGGTGCGATCGCCGCGGGGCGGCTGGCGCCCAACTGTTCGATCAGCGCGCACACCAGGCCAGGCATGGCCCTGGACGACAGCGCGGGCATCCATAACGCCTCCAGTATCGCCTGCGCCGCGCCATCCAGCTGCAGCGCGCCGCCGGACTGGCCACTTGCCCGGCGGCTTCCGCCCGGTCCGGCATCCCGGCGTCCGCCATCGCCATAGGCAAGCACGCCGGGCAGGCAGCGCCGCATCAACTCGGGAGCCAGATAGAGCTCGCCATGCTGATGCGTGGCGCTGCCCGAACGCGTGCTGTGCGAGACGTAGGCCGGCAGCAGCAGCGCCTGGCCGCGCACCAGCCGGCCGCGGCGACGGCCGCCGGCCATGTCCCATGCGCTATCCAGCGCGCCCGCGCGCGGCCACAGCAGCATGGCGCAATCGTGGGCGTGCCAATTGAAGGTGTAGCCGGGCTGGCGACTGGCGGCGAGCGCATAGCCGTCGCGCGCGATCAGGTCGAGCTTGGAGGAAAGCGGGACATGCCGGACCATGCGATTACTCCGATAGAGGCGGTTGGCGCCTCGTCGTGCTGCGCCGGCAGCGGCGGTCATATCGCGGCCGCCGTCGGCGCGGAAACGCGTCTCTTGCGACATGCTAACCGGGACGGCGCCCATGGCGGCGCGCGGCGCGCCAGGCGTTTTCCCGCAAGCCGATCCCGCTGTCGCGATTCGGATCGGAATATGCCGCGTACCGGTTCGCCGGCGCCCGCACCGGCGCATAGGATGATTGCCTCTAACAGGAGGACGCCATGTCCCGAAGCAACTGGTCCTGCCTTGCCGCCGCGCTGGCGCTGGCCATCGTGCCGCCGGCCGCGCCCGCCCAGACCGCCTGGCCGCAAAAGCCCGTGACCATCATCGTGCCCTTCCCGCCCGGCGGCGGCACCGACCTGGTGGTCCGCGCGCTGCAGCCCATGCTCGCCGGCAAGCTCGGGCAGACTATCATTATCAACAACGTCGGCGGGGCGGGCGGCACCATCGGCTCCGGCCAGGCCGCGCGCGCGCCCGCCGACGGCTATACGGCGCTGGCGGTCACGACCAGTACCCACGCGGTCAGTCCCAGCCTGTACAAAAACCTGCCCTACGATCCCTCGCGCGACTTCGCTTACGCCGGCTTCATCGGCACATCGCCGTATGTGCTGGCCGCCAATCCCGCGTTGAAGGCGAACTCGCTGGCGGCCTTGGCTCAGGCACTGAAGGCGCGCGGCCAGAGCACGTTCGCCTCGGTCGGCGTCGGCACCGTGTCGCACCTGTTGGGCGAGATGTACCGCAAGGAGCAGAACCTGAACCTGACGCACGTCCCGTATCGCGGCGCGGCGCCGGCCTATACCGATCTGATCGGCGGACAGGTGGATATCATGTTCGACAACCCGGTCGGCCTGGCGCCCTTCGTTCGCGCCGGCAAACTCGTCGCCGTCGCCACGACAGCGGCCACGCCCATCCTGCCTGCGGTCCCCACCTTCGCCCAGCAGGGCATGCCGGCGTACACGCAGCAGCTTTGGTACGGGCTGGCCTTCCCCAAAGGGACCCCGCCCGACATCGTCACGCGCATGAATGCCGCGCTGAATGAAGTGCTGAAGGATCCCGCCGTGGCGGCGGATCTGGCATCCAAGGGGGTGGACGTTCATCCCGATACGCCTGCGGCCCTGAGCCAGGCGGTGACCCGCGACACACCGTTCTGGGGCAACATCGTGCGTTCCGTCGGAGCCCAGCTTGACTGATACGTCCATTACATCCACGGATGTGCCGCGCCCGCCGGCAGGCGCGGCCACCCTGCTGCGCGTCTTCGTCGATCCCGGCGCCGGCGATCGGGGCGGCAATCCGGTTCCGCTGATGCTGGATGCCCGCGGCATGCCGGCGGACCGGATGCGGGCGCTGGCGGCCGCGCATGGACACGAGTCGTCCTTCGTGCTGCCGCCGGACAATCCCGCCGCGCATGACTGGCGGCTGCGCTTCTTCGTGCCTGATCACGAAATGGAGATGTGCGGCCACGCAACCGTAGGCACGCTGTGGGCCTTGCGGCAATGGGGACTGTGGAATGCGCCGACCGCGCGCGTCCAGACCCTGAGCGGCAGCGTCGATGTCGAATGGGACGAGGCGCGGCAATGGGCCTGGGTTTCGCAGCCGGACGTTTCCCTGGAAGCCCTGCCGCCAAGCGCGCTGGCACACATCGCCCGCGTCCTGCGCATCGATCCCGCGACGCCGGGCCTGCACGCCGTCAACGCCAGCACCAGCCGTGTAAAAACGCTGGTACGGCTACCCGATGTACAGGCGCTGGATGCGCTGGCTCCCGACTTCAGCGCCATGGCCACGCTATGCGAAGCGATTGGCTCCACCGGCCTCTACCCTTATACCTTGCGGGATGGCGGCGCCTGCGCCCGCCAATTCCCGAAGGCATCCGGCTATCCCGAGGACGCCGCCACCGGCATCGCCGCCGCCGCGCTGTGGGGCTATCTGCATACGCAGGGCCTGCTACCGCCGACGCAAACCTATACCGTGCGGCAAGGCGTGGCGATGGGCGCGCCTTCCGCCATCCATCTGCGTGCCCGGGACGATGGCGCGGGATGTTGGCTTAGTGGGCAGGTGCAATGGCGGCGCTGATTGCGGGACTGCGGCGCCCCCGGGCAAACCCGGGGAAGTAGACGGATTTTTCTAGAAAAAGTATTCTACGCGGCAATTTTGTTCTTCCAGCCCGCGTTCCGTGACTCTCGCCGCCGTCTCCGCCAAGCCCACCGCCGCCGAACTCCAGGTATTGCGCGCGTTGTGGGCGCTCGGCCCCGCGACGGTGAAGCAGGCGCACCAGGCCATGCAGGCTGAACGTCCCGACCTGACCTATGCCGCGGTCCTGCGGCAGATGCAGATCATGCACGCCAAGGGCCTGCTGACGCGCGACGAAAGCGAGCGGTCGCACGTCTATGCGCCTGCCCACACGCAGAATGCGCTGCAAAGCCGGCTGCTGAAGGATCTGATCCAGAAGGTCTTCTCGGGATCCGGCAAGGCCTTGGTGCTGGCCGCCCTGCGCGGACACGTCACGCGCGAAGAACGCGCCGAAATCGAAGAATTCCTGCAGGGGGAGCGGCCATGAGTACGCGTGGCCTGCTTTGCATCCCCCCATTCCAAACGCTGACGATGACGCTGCCGGCCGCTGACTTCAAGCCCGGGCAAGCCATCGTCTCACCACCGCCTTCCCCGCCTTCCCATGCCTGATTTCCTATCTCCACTGCGTGGCCTCGCGCGCCGCGTTTCGGCCGGCCTGATACTGCAGACCGCCGCGGCCACCTTCCTGGCCCTGCCGCTCGCCACCGGCGCCAGCGCCGCCGACGCGCCGCAGACGACCAAGAAGAGCACCGCCAAAAAGGCCCCCGCCAAACCGGTCGCGGCCAAAAAGAAAACCAGCAAGATCATCTATCGCTCGCGTTCGCGCGAAGTCACGGGCGCCCACGGCCGCGGCGCGGCTCGCGGGGCCGTGGCCACGCGCACCGCCCTTGAGCTCGACGCTTATGCCAAGCAGCCGTTCGCGCCGGACGGCAGCACCCTGCACTCCGAAATCGCCTATATGGTCGACGAGACCACCGGCCTGCCGCTGGTCGACAAGGATGCGGACGCCGTCGTTCCCATCGCCTCGATCACCAAGCTGATGATGGCGATGGTGGTGCTGGATTCCGGCGCATCGCTGGCCGAACCGATCCGCGTCACGGACGACGACCAGGATTTCGAAAAGCACACGGGATCTCGCCTGCGCATAGGCTCGGTGCTATCGCGCGAGGACATGCTGCACATTGCCTTGATGGCATCCGAAAACCGCGCGGCGGCGGCGCTGTCGCGCTACTACCCCGGCGGACGGCTGGCCTTCATCGCCGCGATGAACGCAAAAGCGCGGGCCCTGGGCATGACGCATACGCATTTCGAGAATGTGGCCGGCCTGTCCAAGTACAACGTCTCCACGGCGCGCGACCTGGTGAAGATGGTGCAGGCCGCCGCGCACTATCCCCTGATCCGCCTGTATTCGACGGACCAGAACTATACGGTGAATACCGGCAAGGGCGTGCTCGACTATCGCAGCACCAACATCCTGCTCGGCAAGCCGGACTGGGAGATCGGCCTGCAGAAAACCGGCTTCATCAATGAGTCGGGGATTTGCCTGGTGATGCAGGCCACCGTCGAAGGCCGCCCGGTGGTCATGGTGCTGCTGCATTCCAACCGCCGCCATGCGGACTTCATGGACGCCGAACACCTGCGCACCGCCATGATCAACAACAGCTTCCCGGTGCCCAGCCTGCAGCGCAATTACGCCAACGCTGACGCCCGTCCGATGTGAAGGGATAGCGGACTTGGCTACCCGGGGCAAGCCCAAAACGCCGGCGGCACCGGCGCCGGCAATCGATATCGCAAACAGCGGCCTGATCGTGGGCGCCGATGGACTCGCGCGTCCGCCCTGGGCCGCGGTCGACGCGCTGCTGCAGGCTTACTACGATACCGAATGGGGCATGCCGGTGCGCGACGAGCGCGGCATGTTCGAACGGTTGGTGCTGGAAGGCTTTCAGTCAGGCCTGTCGTGGGCGACGATCCTGCGCAAGCGCGAGGCCTTCCGGGCTGCCTTCCATCGCTTCGATCCGGACAAAGTGGCCGCCTACACCGATGACGATGTCCGGCGCCTGCTGGGCGACGCGGGCATCGTGCGCAATCGCGCCAAGATCCTCGCCACCATCAACAATGCCGCCGCGACGATCAGGCTGCGCGAAGACGGCGGCCTGGCGGATTTCATCTGGTCGTTCCAGCCGGCGGAAACACCGGCCCCCCGCACCCTGGCGGAAATTCCCACGATCTCGGCGGACTCGATCGCGCTGAGCAAGGCCTTGCGCGCACGCGGCTTCGCCTTCGTCGGGCCGACGACCATGCACGCGCTGATGGAAGCCACCGGGATCATCGATACGCATCTGGTCGGCAGCCATCGTCGCGGCTGCTCGGGCGTGTGGCCGGCGGTGTAAGCGCAAGCCCGGCGCATCGCGACCGCGGCTCCGCCCCGTAAGCGTCCAGCCTGGCATGGCCGACGGACGCGCCGGCCACGCGGCGATCAAGTGCCTACGCGTAGCGGACCATTGAGCTTGCGCAGCGCCGCCAGCACGCTTTGCGCGGTGATCCGGCCGGTCTTGGGATTTTCCGACGGTATGTTCTGGATTTCCATCGAAAAGGCGGCGGCATCCGAATCGACTTCGACCCGATGCACATTACGCTCCAGCGTGGGATCGGCCCAGATTTCCAGCGTGGTCCGGTCCGGCCCGATGCCCGCCAGCGACACGCTGGCCGCCACGTTCAGATTGGCCGGGAAACCGATGGCGGCTTCGCGCGGGGACCCGCGGAATATCAGCGTCGGCTCGGTGATGTCGGAAATATCGATGTTGTTCGCCGTCAGGTACGGCGCTCCCAGGAGACCGCGGACGGGTTTGCGGGTGATCATGGTGACCGCGCGGATCTGGCCTTCCGCCGCGGCGGACAAGGCGTCCAGGCCCAGGATCGCGCCCGAGGGGATGACGATTTGTCCGCCACTGGCGCGCGCGATCTCGATCAGCTCTGGATGGGACAGCAAGGCACCTGAACTGAGAACGACGGCTTTCTTGCCGGCGCGCAGCATGGGGCCGATGGCCTGCTCGATAACGGCGCCCGGCGCGCATTCGACGACGACATCGCATCGCGGCTCCAGGCCGTCCAGCGTGGTGAAGACCGGAGGTGTGCCTTGCCACGGCATGTCGGCATGCCGCGCGGGATCGCGCACCGCGATGGCCGCCAGCGTAACGCCGGGCAGCACGCCCGCATCCAACGATTGGGCGACCGATTGCCCGATGGCGCCGAAGCCCGCGATACCGATACGTATTCCGCTCATGAACGTCCTTCTCCGGAAGCGGCGCCATCGCAATCCGCTGCGCCGGCCGCATCCAAGTTGTAGTGGTCGGGATCCTCCACCTGCACCGTCACATGCGAGATATTGAATCGCTCCGCGACGCGCTCGCGCACGGCGCTGATGACGTCGCGCGCGGCGACGCCTTCGCGCGGAACGACATGCAGCGTGAGCATATGCTGCTCCGCGGTGATGGACCAGGCGTGGATATGGTGCGCCACGCGCACCACGGCGACATTCTCCTCCAGATCCGCCTTGATTGCATTGGGCTCCAGGCCGCGGGGCGTACCTTCCAGCAGGATATGGCCGGAGGAGTGCACCAGGTACCACGCGCCTCTCAGAACGATCAGGGCGACCAGCACCGACAGGATGGGATCGATAGGCATCCAGCCTGTCCAGATGATCACCACCGCGGCCACGATGGCCGCCAGCGAACCCAGCAGATCACCCATCACGTGCAGCAGCGCGCTGCGCATATTCAGATTCGCCTGGCTGCCGCCGGTCAGGATCATGAAACCGACGATGTTGGCCAGCAGGCCGGCGACCGCGATGGCCAGCATGGTGTTCCCCATCACTTGCACGGGCTGCCGGAATCGCTCGACGGCCTCCACCGTGATCCAGATCGCGATGGCGAACAAGGCAAGCCCGTTCACGAATGCCGCCAATATCTCCAGGCGGCGGTAGCCGTACGACATGCGCGGCGTCGCGGATCGCCGGCCCACGCGCAGCGCCACCAGGCTGAACGCCAGGGCGGCCGCATCGCTGACCATATGGCCGGCGTCGGCCAGCAAGGCCAACGATCCCGATACCAGGCCGCCGACGACCTCGACGATCATGAACACCACGATCACACCCAGCGCCCACGCCAGCCTGCGTTCATCGGCGGCGCCATGGCTGTGGCCGTGGCCGTGGCTGTCGCCCGGGCCATGGGTGTGGCCGTGGCCATCGTGGGCGTGACCGCCATGGCCGTCGCTGCCCGGCTCATGGCCGGCCTGGCGGCCTGCCCGGTCTTCAGCATCATGGAAGTGCGGCATCGAAACTCTCGACGGAGGTAGTCGCGCAGACTATACCGCCTGTCGCCGACAGGCGTTCGCGGCGCGACACGGCCTGGTCAACCATGGCCGACCCGCCGCGCTTCGGGACAGGACGCCCCGGAGGCGGACCAAGTGAACGGCATGCCATCATAAGTTGCACGCCATCACGAAAATCATCCATATCCGAGACGCATAAGCTCGAACCCACTGGACGGGACAGGTAACCGATCTGCCGGTGTACGCCATCACGGCAGCACCCCGGCCACCGCCGTGGCGGCCCGGCTCCTTAATACCACGCAGAGTGATGCACCATGACAGCAGTCGCAGCAGCCGTCCAGGCTACCCAATCCCCCACCGACGCCTACGGGTCCGACACACAGGCACGCTCCGGCAAAGTGGGCAGCCATTCCTTCGAAGCCGGCGCGGTCGGCGAAACGGGCCGGGCCAGCAACAAATACCAGCCCGATGAGCGGCCCATACCCGCCACGCGCAAGCTCAAGCTCGTCGCAAGCGTGGACGTGCCGCGGGTCGATACGAAACGTGCCGCCTCGCGCGGCAGCACGGGCGAACTCGCCGGCACGCCTTCCACGCCGGATTCGGGCGTGCCGCGCACCATGTCCAACAGCTTTCCGTCGTCGGAGTCCATTCAGAGCGGGCTCGACCCGCTCGACGATGCAATTTCCATCCACACCCGGAGCCTGCCGATTCCGCGCAAGAAACCCTCGGATTGCTCGGACAGCATCAAGCCATTGGGTGACAACCTTTCCGCCTACGGAGAGGAACCTCCGTCGTTCCGTGGCTCCGACGCGTCCGGCCTGGCGGCCACCGCGACACCGCTGGACGAGATCCCGAGCGCTCACTCCGGCGCCATACAGGCGAACGCCGACGCCGAACGACCCGATCACCACGTCCGCGCCCCGGCCGCGCCAGCCTATGCGTCAGCCGAACGCGCGGCGACCCGCGGCGCCGGCCTGCGCCTGGTATCGACGCTGACGACCAGCGCCAGGCACCATCGGGATGTCGACATCGTCATCAAGGAACTGCAGCAAGCCTTGATGCCGATCGCGTCGCAAGACGACACGGAAACAGCCTCGGCCGCCAGCTCGCCGCCCAGGCTCACGGGCGCCTCGGCACTGCGCCGCATCGCCCGCGCCGAACGCCATGCGCCGGAAGCCCTGCATCGTCGCGCCCTGGACTTCTACAAGTCCCTGACGGCGCTCGCCGACAACGACAACGATCCGAAAGCCGCGCGGAATGTTGCCTTGATGGTGGCCGCGCTGGCCCAGCGGACCCATGCCGAAGGCTACGACGCCCTCGATAGACAGCTCATCAAACGTGTGCTGGACCCGCTGATGCACAGCCTGTCGCCGGAAACGCTCGGCGCCCTGGCGCGCTTGAACGATCGCACCGACGGCATGGGCAAGACGATCCTGCATGATGCCGGCAAGCTGCTGGGCGTACACAATCGATCGCGCAAGCAGGCCGGCACGCCGCAGGCCATGCGGGCAGCCCGGGAACACCGGGCGGCTTCGCTCCTGCTGGGGCTGGTTGCCGAACTGGCGCGGGAACACGGCCGCGCCGCTTCCTGGGACCGGCCGGGCGCGGCCGCACTGGTAGCCGCCCGCAATGGCCAGCCACAGCAGCTCAGTGCCGCCATACGCGAAATGTATTACGGCGACCTGCTGACGGGCGAAATGGACCGGCCTCGCGTGGAACGACTGATGGATCTGATGTCGCGATTCTCGCCGGAACAGCAATATGCGATGGCGACCATGCTGCGGCAAACGCCGGAGGAAAACGCAGCATCGCGCGCGTTCGACAAATTCATGGCCGACGATCTGTTCGACTTCGAACGCGACCCCACGATACGGGATCAGATGGTGCGCTTCATCGATGATCTGCGTACCGCCTGCCGCGGGATTTTGGGCGCGGGCGGACGACCGGCGGGTTTCCGCGAGCGGAACGCGGACATCAGGGCAATCCCGGCGATGCCGACCACTCCATCGATCCCGTCGCGTGCTGCCGGCCATAACCCGCCGGCGGCCGGCGCCCAGCCCG
Organism: Bordetella sputigena; assembly: GCF_965137885.1. Taxonomy (NCBI): domain Bacteria; kingdom Pseudomonadati; phylum Pseudomonadota; class Betaproteobacteria; order Burkholderiales; family Alcaligenaceae; genus Bordetella; species Bordetella sputigena. The sequence goes on along the minus strand of NZ_CBCSCA010000001.1, from coordinate 476,435 downwards.
GCCACATCGAGTATCCGGCCGTCGTCACTCCCATGACAACGCTGGGAATGTCTTTCCGCAAGGCCCGCCACAGCATCGCGGCAAAGCTGCGCTGGACACCGACGCCACAGGATGCCGCCAAGGCCGTGGTCAAGGGCGCGGTGCACACCTTGATCGATGGCGGGCGGATCACGGACAAACAATTGCAGGCGCTGCAAGGCCTGGCGCAGCGACCGAATGGCAAAGGCGGCAAGATCAACGCCTCCTTCACCCAGATCGAACTGGTCCGCGATCGCCTCAGCAAGCTGCGGCCTGATGAATTGGCCCAGCTGCGGACCAATCTGGCCACGGCGCGCCAGGAACTCCAGGCGGCTACGACGCCCAACGCCACATTGCAAAGCTTCTACCGGACGCTGCACGATCGAATGGAAAAGGAAGCCGGCATACGACGTGGCGCCGCGGCCCTGGCGGGCGTCATCGCGGCGCTGCCCCACAAAAAACATCCCGAGGCGCTGCTCGATGCCATGGACAAACTGGCCGACGCACAATGCCAGGCGCTCAACCACCAGAGCGAAATGGATTTCCACGAAGAAGCCCTCAACCGCCTGGGCCAGCCGGCACGCAAGGCGCTGCACAAGCTTCTGAAAGGACGCGAGGACGTTAAGAACTATATGCGTCGACTTCACGGGCAACTCAGCTACATGCCCAAGGTCTGGCAGCAGTACCGCCAAAGCCAGCTGGAAATCCTGTCCCGCCTGGCGGGCGTCCCGGCGTAAGACAAGCTGCACCCCGGCTTATCCAGCCGGGATCAGCTCCTGAAAGGTAAAGCTGTCCGCATAGACATGCGCCATGCTGGCGCCCAGCATGGCGAAGACGGCTTTCGCCTCGTTCACCATGTTGGGCGAGCCACATAGGTATATCGCGTACTCGGATAAATCGTCATGGTCTTCCGCCACGACATCCTGGACATGGCCACGCCGGCCATGCCAGGACGCATCCGGGCGCGACAAGACCGGGATGAATTCAAATTCGTACAACCTGCCCTTCCAGCTTTCGATGACGTCGCGCATGTAAAGATCCGCCTCTGTACGAACGCCCCAATACAGCTTGACAGGCGGGCAGTCGGCGTTGTCCAGCAAGGACTCCAGAATGGCCTTGATGGGGGCCAGGCCGGTTCCCGTCGCGACCATCAGCAAGGGACGATAGTCCTCTTCGCGATAGCAGAACGTGCCCAGCGGCACTTCTATCCGCAGGGACATGCCGGGCGTCGCCTGGGCCAATATCGTGTCAGTGAAACGTCCACCGGGTATGCGGCGGATATGAAAATCGATTTCTCCACCACCGCCAGGGCACGGCGACGCCATCGAAAAGCTGCGTTTGCTGCCGTCCGGCAGCAGGATATTCATATACTGTCCCGCCCGGTATTCGGGCAGGCCGCCCTCCGGCACGGCCAGCCTCAGGTGCAACACGCTGTCGCAGACGTTCCGTATATGGACCAGCGATGCGCTGGTCACAATGGAGGCGGGCATGAGCGGACCGCGGGCGGGCAGGCTCAACACCACGTCGGACAGGGGGCGCGCCTGGCAAGCGAGCGCGTAGCCCTGTTCATGCTCGGCGGCGGCCAGGCCGGGGGGCAATTCTTCATAGGCAACCGCGCCTTCCTCTATCTTGACCCGGCAACTGCCGCACATGCCGAAAGTGCACTCGTGCGGCATCGCCGCGCCGGCGCGTTGCGCCGCGTCCAGGATGGATTCGTTCTCTTCCACCGTGAAGGTCACGTCGGATTCCAGCACTACAACGCGGTAGGACATGGCAGTCATCCCCCTGAGTTATTCACTTTTTGATGTCGGCGGCCACCAGCACTTTCATGCCTTTCTGCTCCAGCAGGTCCGCAAGCGCCTGCAACGCCGCCAGACCGGCTGCCGTATCCTGCTCGCCGTTACCGCCGCTCAGGCCCACCCCGCCTATGACCTCGTCATCCACGACAATGGGAAAGCCGCCGACGAATACGGCGAACTTGCCGTCGAAACTCCACTGGATGCCGAAGGCCTCGTTGCCGGGCAACGCCGGGCCATTGGGCGCGGTATTGAACAAATGCGTGGAGCGCTTGTGGCCGGCCGCGGTAAATGCCTTGTTCCAGGCGATCTGCGGGCCGGTGATCCGCGCGCCATTCATCCGCTCCATGGCGATCGGGTAGCCACCGTCATCCACCACGCATATGGTCTCCAGCACGCCGATCTCGCGCGACCTGGCGATGGCCGCGGCGATCATCGCGCGCGCTTCTTCGAGTTCCAGTCTGTATACCTGTTTCATTCCATGCTCCTGCTGTACTGCGATGACAATTGCCCGCCTGGGCTCCAGGCCGGCACGGCCGGCCTATGCCGCGCGATATACCGTCTTGATCTGCGTATAGAACGCCAGTCCCACCCTGCCCGATTCGCGGAAGGTGGACGTGCTGGACTGCTTCAACCCGCCGAACGGGGCATTGATCAGGTTGCCGGTGGTGGTCCGATTGATCTTGACCGTCCCGGCCTGGATGTCCTTGGCGAACCGGTGCGCGTAGCCGGCATCGGTAGTGGCGATGGCCGCGGATAGCCCATACTCGGTGTCATTGGCCTTGGCGATCGCATCCTCGTAACCGTCCACTTCGATGATGGCGATAACCGGTCCGAAGATTTCCTCACGCGCAATGCGCATCTGCTGCGTGACATCGGTGAATATGGCCGGCGAGACGTAATAGCCCTTGGCGAGGCCGCCTTCCATCAAGCGGTCGCCGCCATATAAATGCGTGGCCTCGCTTTTGCCGATGGCGATATACGACAGGACGTTGTCCAGCTGGCGGCCCGTAGCCAACGGCCCCAGTTCGCAACCGGGCTCCAGCCCGTTGCCTATCTTCATGGTCTTGACCCTGGCCAGCAGCTTTTCCGTATAAGCCGCCTTGACCCGTCGGTCTACCAGCACACGGCTGGTGCCGGTGCAGGCTTGGCCGGTCAGGGAAAAACCGCCTTTGATCGTCAGGTCCACTGCCTTGTCCAGGTCGGCGTCCGCCAGGACGATAAGCGGATTCTTGCCGCCCAGCTCCATCTGGGTGCGGGTAGCAAGACCGACCGAGCGATGGATCTGCTCGCCTGCCTGTGTCGATCCGGTAAAGGAGATCGCCTTGACGTGCGCGGACTCGATGATCGACGGGCCGACGGCCGCCGCCGGTCCGGTCAGGAAGTTCAACACGCCGTCCGGTATACCCGCTTCCACGAAGGCTTCCGTCAGCCGGTAGCCGCTGAGCGGCGCGTCCGACGAAGGCTTGAACACCACCGTATTGCCCATGATCAAGGCCGGCGCGATCTTGCGCGCCGGGATGGACACCGGGAAATTCCACGGTGAAATCACGGTGACTACACCCAGCGGCTCCAACTGACTGTAGACGACCATCTCCGGATCATCATTCGGGAAGGTCTCGCCGGTGAACGACAATCCCTCCGCCGCGTAAAAACGCAGGGTCTGCGCGGAACGCAGGATCTCGTCGCGGCTGAGCCCTAGCGCCTTGCCTTCCTCGCGCGTCAGCTCCTCGGCAAACTGGCCCGCGTGGGCTTCCAGATAGTCCGCCGCGCGGGACAGGATCTGGGCCCTTTTGGATATGGGCGTGGCCTTCCATTTTTCGAACGCGGCCTGAGCGGCCGCCACGGCTGCCTCGCCGTCGGCGGCGCCGGAGGCTTGGAAATGGCCGACGACCTCTTCGATATTCGCCGGGTTGATGTTAGGCACCGTCTTGCCGCTGGCGCATGGCACCCATTTACCGGCGATGTAGTTCATGAACTCGCTATTGCTCAGGTCTTCCATGGACTGCCCTCGAAGCATGATCGGATACGGACGCGCGACCGCCCGCCTAGAATTGCACATTGTATACTGTAATCCGGAGCGTGCCAGCTTATCCGCCGGCGCGCACCAGGCTCGCCTACTGCCAGATCAAAATCGCGCAGATCGTGGAAACGAATAGCGCCAGCACCACCGGTAGCAGTAAGGCGCGCACCATCTCCAGCACGTGCACGCGCGCGAAGCCGGCGACGGCAATCAAGGAGGACCAGGCGATCAACGTGCCGCCGCCGGTCCAGACCGCGCCCATCTGGCCAACCGCGGCCAGCGTCGCGGGATCGATGCCCACGACGGGACCGAGCGCGCCGGACAGCGTTCCCGTCAGGGGCAGGCCCGCGAACCCGGATCCATCTATCCCGGTGACCATGCCGACGATCAGTACCCCGAAGGCCACCAGGAAGTGATTCGATGGGATGAACTGCTGCGCGGACGCGATGATCTCGAACAGAAGACCCGGTGCCGCCGCATTGTCCATACCCAATATCTGGGCCGCCGTGTCATGCGCGCCGATAAAGAAGAATCCGGCGATCGGCAGGACCGAGCCCATGGCCTTGAAGGCGAAGACGAAACCGTCCGTGATGTGATCCGGGCAAACGTCCAGCATGCGGCGCGGTCCTTCCGCCGCCAGCGTCACCAGCATCATCAGCGCGACCGCGACACCGCCGACCAATGCCGCCGCATCGCCACCGCGCAGCGCCGGCAGGCCCGGCACGATGCGCGGCAGCACCATGATGGCGATCACGCCCAGGAAGGCCAACGGCGTGATCACCGCGAACGCGCGCGACCACTTTATGCGGCGGGCTTCCTCGGGCGTGGCGGCGCGCCGCGGCGGCGTGCCGGGAGGTTCATCGTAGCTGGTGCCGCGCGCGAGTTCCGCCTTGTCGAAGCTGCCTTCGGATTCGATTTGCGCCAGCGTCCCGTCCTGGGCGCGCGCCTGCCAGGCGTCCAGCAAGGCCGCGCTGCCGGGTACGATATGGCGACGGATCATGAAGTAAGTGACCAGCAGCGCGATACCCCCGGTGATCAACGACAGGACCAGCGCGCGATCAGCCACCGTGGCCGCGCTGACCGCGGCGCCCGCGGCCTTCGCGCTGATCCCGGGCGCCACGCCTATGACATAGTCGGAGGACAAGGCCATGCCCTGGCCGGCGATCGCAATGGCCATGGCGCCCGCCAGCGGCGGCAGCCCCGCGGCGATAGCGGCAGGCAACAGGATGGCCGACACCAGCGGCACGGCGGGCGTGGGCCAGAAGAAAAGCGAGATTACGTAAGTACAGGCCGCGATGATGAAGTAGGAAACGTGTCCCCCTCGCATGATGCGGCGCATGGGCTGCACCATGCGCACGTCGGCCTGGATGGACTTCAGCGCATTCAGCAGCGCCGTCATGAAGGTAATGACCAGGAAGATGTTGAACAGCTCCTTGGCGGCGACGAAACTGGCGTTGAAGATGCCGATCAGGGCGCTAATGGGACTGCCGGTGATAGCCAGCACCACCAGAAAGGTACCGATCACGGACGGCACCACCACATTGGCGCGCAAGACCATCGTCAGGATGATGGCCGCCACACTTATCAAATACACCCAATGCGACGCATTGAGCACCACGTCCGTATGCATCACTATCCCCTTGCTGCCGTATCGGCACTGTGTTGTTCATACGGACTGTATACTATATGGCATATGATGCTCCGCCAATGGGCTTTGGCCGCCCCTAGGGAATACGATATGCCCGGCTAGCGGCCGCGGGACGGGGGAATCCACGCGGTCCCCGGCCTTTATGGAATACCATATACAGAAATACTGCCCGACATCGCCGCCACCCGCCTGCTTGGCGGCACAGGGAGTAATACAATGACCACGAAACACCCGCCCCGTCTTCACGCCGTCATGTCCATTTCAAATCCATCATCACCGGCAATGAACAACTCCGCGGCGGCAACTGCCCGCCCCCTCAAGATCGGCGAACAGCACCCTCAGCTGTTCGCGGTCGTTCGCGACCAGCTCCGCGAACGCATCCTGAGCGGCGAGTTCACGCCGGGCGACCGCCTGGTCGAAGGGCGCCTGTCGGACGAAATGGGCGTGTCGCGCATCCCTGTCCGCGAAGCGCTGCGTGCGCTGGCCGCGGAAGGCCTGGTCACCATCGAGCCGCGGCGGGGAGCGTCGGTGTCGGTGCTCTCGGACGACGTCGCGCACGACATGATCGAGGTCCGCGCAACGCTTGAAGGCCTGAACGCCAAGCTGGCGGCACAACGGCGGGACCAGGGAACGGTGGCGCGGCTGCAGGCCTTTCTGGAAGCGGGCAACACGGCCGCGCGCGCCGATACCCTGGATCGCTTCCTGGCCTTGAATTCCGAATTCCACGAAATGCTGGCGACCATCGCGGGCAACGTCGTGCTGACAGACCTGATGCGTTCGCTGCGCGATCGCACCGCGCTGCTGTTCGCTCCCAGCAATATGCGGCGCGCCAAGCAGAACTGGGATGAGCACGCGCAAATTCTGAATGCGGTAATCGCCGGCAATGGCGATCTGGCGGCGTTGCTGGCCAGCCAGCACGTCCACAACGCCGCCAAGGCCTATGTGGACGCCCAGCAATCCCGCGCGGTCGGCTAGAAGATCGGCGGCAACACGCTATTCCGGCCGGCCGGCCCAGGAAACCTTGATATTGCCATTCACGAAGGTCTGGCAGGCCATCCTGTAACCCTGCTCGAACTCCTCCGGCTTCAGATGCCGGCGCTCCTTGGGCTTGACGGCGTCCGTGTTCTCCAGCCCCTCTTCGATCAGGCATTTGCACGTGCCGCAGAGGCCTCCGCCGCACTTGAACGGGATGCCGCCTTTCTCTTTGAGCGAGACACGCAGCAGATTGCTGTTGGGCGCCGCGGACACCACTTTGCCGCCGTTGGTAATAAAGGTGATTTCTATCATGTTGGAGGTAAGCCCCGGTTGAACTCGGGATAAGCCGCGCGCGCCTTCAGCGCTTGATCAGCGTGGCCTGCAAGGTGCCGAAAGTGACCAGATCGCCAAGGGCGCGCCGGGCATCTTCCAGCAGCGCATATCGCTCCATTACGCGCACGGGCACGACGTTCACGGTATGGGGCGGCGCCTCTTCCACGATCCGCACCCGCGCATCGGCCGCCAGCCTGACGATTTGAAACACAGCCGTGGGTTTGCCGTAGAACGCGTAGTCGTAGGTTTCGACGACCGAGGCGCCCGAGGGCGGCTCGCTGCGGTAGATGCCGGGCTTGCTGGTAAGCACCACGTAGCCATCCGCGGCGCGTTCCAGGGGCGGGTTTGGGGCGGCGTCGATCATGCTTCGCCATCATCCTGGGCCAGCTCGATATCCGCCGTCAGCCACAACTGACAGGCCAGCCGGTAACCCTGCTCCAACCGCTCGCCCAACTGCTTCTTCTCTTTCCAGTTCGCCGGCGGCAGGTGTTCGGCCCCCGCCAGTACGCGGCAGGCGCACTTGGCGCATTTGCCCATACCGCACTCGTAGCGCAGATGCGGATAGGGGAATCGCTTGATGCCGGCGCGCACCACCAGGTTGGCGTTGTCCTGCACAACGTCGGTATAGGTCTGGCCGGCTTTGTGGAATACGACGGTAGGCATGGCGGGACCTGGTGTCAGGCGGCCATCTGCAACTCGGGCAGCGGAATATCCTGCTGGACGTAGTCGGTATACAGCGCCGTGGTGTAGAGCAGGCGCATCTGCGCGCCGATTTCGCAGATTTTCAGGCAGCGCTGCTGCAATTCCACTGTATTGGCATGCTCCAGGACGATTTGATAACCGCGCTCGCCGTGGATCTCGTCGGACACGATATGCAGGTCGAAGAACTCGATCTCTTCGTCCGTGAAACCGTATTTATCCCGTAGCGTAGGAGTCTGCTTACGATAAATGGACGGCACCTGCGACTCCAGGCCGACCACCAGTCCCGCCACGGCGACGATGGGATCCTCGCGCATCGCGACGGCATAGCACCAGCTTTGCAGCGCCCTGGTCGTGGGGGACATATTGTCGGGGTTGGTCACACGCTCGCGCGTGGTCCCGCAGGCCTCGGCAAAGCGGATCAACAGGTCGGTGTGCCGGTCGCCGCCGATTTCTTCTTCGTACATGTTGGCCAGCAGGAAGTCCTTCGCCTCCGTATAACCGTCCGGGGTCCGGGCATACAGATAGCCGAGGTAGTCGGCGAACGGGCCGACATAGTGGTAATGGTTTTCCGCCCACCGGCACAGATGTTCGCGGCTGAGCTTGCCGTTCGCCCAGGCGATGCTGAAAGGCGACGCGTTGGCGCTTTTGCCTTTGATGGCGTTTTCCAGGGCAGTGCGAAATACGTCTCGGCTCATGAGTTCGGCCATGGCGGGCTCCTGATTCAGCGTTGTTGAGTCGGCGCTTCGGAACGAAGTGCCATTACGGAACATTGTATACCGTATTCCAGACGCCACACTTAGGGGAAACGCGCAGCCGCGCCCTAGGCGATTGCCGGCGGCTTGCTATAATGTTGGTTACAGAAACGCAATCGGTGTTTACCATGAGCAACCTCAGCACCCCCCTCCAGCAGTACCTATCCGCCCCTATCGGGGAGCAGATGCGCCCGTATCTGGACCGCAGGGCCGCGGTTCGTCGGGACGTGCCGCTGCTGCCGCGGCGTTGGGCCGAATTGATAGCGCTGTGGCGCCGTCCCACGGGGACCGCCAAGTCCGCGGCCATGAATAAAGCCAGCACGCATAACGCGCCTGGGCGCGCGAGCGAAAATAAGCTCGCATCGCAGGGACGCTAGACACACGCGGATCCCCGACCGCCAGCCCGTGCGGCCCGACCGGGGCACGCTGCTTGCTCCTTGCCCGGTTCCATCAACCGGCAAGGAGATTCACATGAAGCTACGCCGTCTCACGCCCGCCTTGACTTTGGCGGCCCTGCTCGCCGCGGGTGGCGCTTACGCCCAGTCGTCCGCTCCCACCACGCCGTCCACGACGCCGAACGACTCCACCGCGACCCCGCCGAACAATCCCAAGGTTCCTCCGGGCACGGCGTCGCCGCCGGTCAACTCGACGGCTACCCCGCAGTCCAACACCGGCATGGGCACGTCCACGCACAAGAGCGGCAACCGCAGCGGCTCCACCATGCACAACGGCTCCCATAGCAAGAACAAGAGCGGCAGCACGCACTCGGGCACGCGCAACTCCAGCAGCATGGGCGGCGATACGTCGACCTCTGGCTCCGCGCAGCCGTCGAAGTCGGTTCCCGCGACCGGCGCGGGCAAGTAGTACAGCCCTTCCGGCCGGCCAATTCCGATAAGGGCCGGCATTCCATATCCGCCACCGCGAATCCACAGCCAGGCAAGGCGACTTGCCTGGCGGCGGTGTGCGCAACGCGTATGGAGAGCAAGCATGGGGACGTTTGCGCAAAAGACCCACGCACGGGTCGAGGACGATGTCATCGTCTTTTCCCTTTCCCGGAATGGGGAGGATCGCCAATTCGAGATTTCCGGAGACGCGCTGCGTGAATATTTCGGCGCGGAAGATAACTCCGGCAGCGCCTTGCTGCGCGCCTTCGAGCGCGGCTGCGACAAAATCCAGATGGTTGCCGCGGCCGCTTTCAACACCCCGACCGATGGCGTGACCACGCTGGGTACCGGCGATTTCGACGACTGAGTGCGCGCCCGCCGTACCTGCCTGAATCCGGGCAGGCCGCGGCGGGCGGCCGCCGCCCTTTTCACACCGGCCGCGAAACGACGGCGTCGAACCCCAAATAAAGGACCGCAATCCGCGGCCATTATCGAGGCGCGATTATGAAAAACCCGGGTTGATTCCGCCTTGGCGGCGCGCAAAAAATTATTTCAGGTTTGACAGGATGCCGGCCCAATCGGGTGGGACATTGTGCAAAAATCGCGCTGTCACATGCATTCCGCCCCACCCTTGGAGCCAGAGGCAATCCCACGTGTTTGCGTATTCTTCCCGCCGGTTGACCGGCGCACTGTCCGCGCTTTGCCTGTCGATGGCCGCCTTTGCCGGCATGGGCATCGGCCAATCCGCCCACGCGTTTTCTTTCTTTGACGTCATGAAGCAGGCCCGCGATCTCGCGGACCAAAGCTACAAGGCGCCGGAACCCAATCTTCCGGATTCCCTGCAGGAATTGAAATTCGCCGGTTATCAGCAGGTACGGTTCAGGAACGACCACCTGTACTGGGGAAATGCGGGTACCAAATTCACCCTGGGTTTCTATCACGAGGGCATGCATTTCAATACGCCGGTCAAGATCAACGAAATCGACGCGGCGGGTGTGCATGAAATCAAATTCAACCCTGACGACTTCGATTATGGCAATCTGAAGCTCGATACCGCGGCCCTGAAAAACCTGGGTTTCGCCGGATTCCGCGTGCTGTATCCGGTCAATAGCAAGGACAAGAAGGACGACGAACTGGCCTCCTTCCTGGGAGCCAGCTATTTCCGCGTGATCGGCAAGGGCCAGAATTATGGCCTGTCGGCCCGTGGCCTGGCCATCGATACGGCACTCCCGTCCGGCGAGGAATTTCCACGCTTCCGCGAGTTCTGGATCGCGCGCCCGTCGCCGGAAGACACCACGCTGACCATCTACGCGCTGCTCGATTCGCCGCGGGCCACCGGCGCCTATCGGTTCCTGCTGCGCCCCAACGACGCCAACAGCATCGTCGATGTGAAGGCGCGCGTTTTCCTGCGCGACCAGGTGGGCCGCCTGGGCATCGCCCCGCTGACCAGCATGTTCCTGTACGGCTCCAACCAGCCGTCGCCAGTGGTGAACTACCGGCCGGAAATGCACGATTCGGACGGCCTGGCCATCCATACCGGCAGCGACGAATGGCTGTGGCGCCCCCTGGTCAATCCGCGCCGGCTCGCCGTCAGCGCTTTCAGCGTGGAGAACCCGCGCGGCTTCGGCCTGCTGCAGCGCGGCCGCGAATTCAGCCGCTACGAGGACCTGGACGACCGCTACGAAAAACGTCCCAGCCTGTGGATAGAACCGCAGGGCGATTGGGGCAAAGGCAGCGTGCAGCTTGTGGAAATTCCCACGAAAGATGAAACCAACGACAACATCGTTGCCTTCTGGGTACCGGATAAACAACCGTCCAAGGGCGACCCGCTGGACCTGAGCTACCGGATGGTCTGGACGCTGGATGAAAAGAAGGTGCACGACACGCCGCTGGCCTGGGTCATGCAAACGCGCCGCTCGCGCGACGAGGTCAAGGGCCCCGACCTGATCCGCCGTTCGGACGGCAGCATCGCCTACATCATCGACTTCGTCGGACCGTCCCTGCAGTCGCTGGCGCCGGACGCCACCATTACGGCGGATACCTGGGTCGACGGCAATGGCCAGATCGTGGAAAACAGCGTGCGGCCGAACCCGGTGACGGGCGGACGGCGCCTGACCCTGCGCGTGAATATCAAGGATCCCACCAAGCCGGTGGAAATGCGGGCTTTCCTGACGAACGGTCAAGCGCCCTTGTCGGAAACCTGGACTTATCGCATTCCGAATGAACCTGAAGCCAAATAACAGCCTGCCGGGCGCCGACGCGGTCGAAGACTACCTCGAACGCCTGGCGCTTCCGCCCGAAACCCGAGCCGCCACGCAGGAACGCGCGGCCGCGGCGGCTGGCGAAGGCCGGTCCGCCCTGGACGCGGTACACCGTTCTCTGGCCGGCGACGACACGCTGGGCGGCGATCCGGTGCTGGCCTCGGGGCTGGAGCGCTTGCGCGTGGCCGAAGGCGACGATCCCGATATCGCCGGCATGGCGCGGCAGCTACCTGACTCGGGCGTCTGTCTTGCATCGGCGCCGCCCTTGAATCGCACGCCGATGTCGCCCGAGCCCTGGGTACCCAATCCCATGGTGCGTTTCTGGCGCCGCATGCGCGGACAGGTTCCCAATATCTCTGACGACTATATGGCGACCGCGCCGCGCATGGACCCCCGCTGGCGCCAGGCCGGCAGCCGGCGCCGGATGTGCCTGGTGACCATGGTCGCCCTGCAGACGGTGATCGCCACCTATTACATGAAGGGCGTGCTGCCCTACCAGGGCAAGCAGATCCTGGAAGTCGGCATCCTGTTCCTGTTCGCCCTGCTGTTCTGCTGGGTGTCGGCCGGTTTCTGGACCGCCATGATGGGCTTCCTGCAATTGCTGATCGGTCGCGACCGCTACAGCATTTCGGCGCGCGGCATGGAGGACGCCCCCATCGACCGGTCGGCGCGCACGGCGATCGTCATGCCGATCTGCAACGAGGACGTCTCGCGGGTCTTCGCGGGCCTGCGCGCGACCTATGAATCGCTGGCGCAGACCGATGCGCTCGACCGCTTCGACATCTTTGTCCTGAGCGACAGCTACAAGGCCGACATCTGCGTGGCGGAACAGCGCGCGTGGGTGGACCTGTGCAAGGCGGTCAAGGGCTTCGGCCGTATCTTCTATCGGCGCCGGCGCCGGCGCGTCAAGCGCAAGAGCGGCAATATCGACGATTTTTGCCGTCGCTGGGGCGGTAATTACCGCTACATGATCGTGCTGGACGCGGACAGCGTCATGACCGGCGAGTGCCTGAAGCGCCTGGTCCAGCTGATGGAAGCCAGCCCGGACGCCGGCATCATCCAGAGCGCGCCGCAGGCCAGCGGGATGGATAGCCTGTACGCGCGGATCCAGCAGTTCGCGACGCGGGTCTACGGCCCGCTGTTCACGGCCGGCATGCATTATTGGCAGCTGGGCGAATCGCACTACTGGGGCCATAACGCCATCATTCGCCTCGCGCCCTTCATGCGGCATTGCGTGCTGGCGCCGCTGCCGGGCAAGGGCGCCTTCGCGGGCGCCATCCTGTCGCACGACTTCGTCGAAGCGGCACTGATGCGGCGGGCCGGATGGGGCGTATGGATCGCCTACGATCTGCCGGGCAGCTACGAGGAACTGCCGCCCAATCTGCTGGAAGAGCTGCAGCGCGACCAGCGATGGTGCCACGGCAACCTGATGAACTTCCGGCTGTTCTTCATCCAGGGCTTCCATCCGGTGCACCGGGCGGTCTTCCTGACGGGCGTGATGTCCTATCTGTCGGCGCCCCTCTGGTTCCTGTTCCTGCTGCTGTCCACGGCGCTGCTGGCGGTGCATACCCTGACGGAACCGCAGTACTTCGTCGAGCCGCGCCAGTTGTTCCCGATCTGGCCGCAATGGCATCCCGACAAGGCCATCGCGCTGTTTTCGACCACCGCCGTACTGTTGTTCCTGCCGAAAGTGCTGGGCGTCCTGCTGGTGTGGGCGCGCGGCTCGCGCCTGTTCGGCGGCCGGCAGAAGGCCTTGTCCAGCATGCTGATGGAGGTATTGTTCTCCATGCTACTGGCGCCGGTGCGCATGCTGTTTCACACGCGTTTCGTCGTGGCGGCTTTCCTGGGCATATCGGCCAAGTGGATTTCACCCGCGCGGGACAATGACCAGACGACCTGGGGCGACGCCTTCAAGCGCCATGGGTCGCAGACCTTGCTGGGCATATGCTGGGCGGCGCTGGTGGCGTGGCTGAATCCGGTCTTCCTGTTCTGGATGGCGCCCATTCTGGCCGCGCTGCTGCTGATTATTCCGCTTTCGGTCTATTCCAGCCGGGTGGACCTGGGGCGGCGCGCCTATCTGGCCCGCTTCTTCCGCATTCCGGAGGAAACGCAGCCGCCCACCGAATTGCAGGCGACGCGCCGCTATACGGCGCAGAACCGCAGCGGAGCACATGTGCCGGACTTCGAGGATGCCGTGGTCGATCCGGGAGTCAACGCGCTGGCCTGCGCGATGGCGACCGCGCGACACAGGCCCAATGCGCTGAATGAAGCTTTCCGCCGCCAGCAGGTCGACCATGTCATGGAGTACGGGGTGGATGCCCTGTCCGAGCCGCAGAAAATCAAGCTGCTGGACGATCCCGTGGCGCTGAGCCGCGTGCACGGGGCAATATGGCGCAGCCGCGAAGAACATGCGGTGCAGCTGCGCGAGCGCACCGCGCCACGCGAGGCGCCGCCGGCGGCGCTGGATTCCGTGGAAACCGCGCCGGCGCTTTAAGGCGCCGGCGGCGGACAACCGGCGGCGGCAAGGGTATGCCGGGCTACCGAGCCCCGGCATACCAGGCCCCACCGCCGCATCACAAGGTGCGGATAGGCGACCCGGCGGCCCAGGCTTTGATGGCCTCCAGCACGTTCTGATAGAAAGCCTTGAAGTTGTCGGCGCTGACATAGCCCAGGTGCGGCGTCAGCACGACATTCTTCAACTGCCGCACGGGGTCATCCGCGGGCAGCGGTTCGACCGGGTAGACATCCAGGCCTGCGCCGCCGATGCGCCGGTTGCGCAGCGCGTCCATGAGCGCATCCTGATCCACCAGACCGGCGCGCGACGTGTTCACCAGAAAAGCCGTGGGCTTCATGGCCGCGATGCTGGCCGCATCCACCACACCGCGCGTAGCAGCGGACAGGATCAGATGGACGCTGATGACATCGGCCGTCGCGAACAACTCCTGCTTGTCGACGTAGCGGGCGCCGCCCTTTTCGGCACGCTCGGGTGTCAGGTTGGGGCTCCATGCCACCACATCCATATCGAATGCGCGGCCGACGCGGGCCAGGGCGCTGCCCAGCTTGCCCAGGCCCACGACGCCCAGGCGCAGCCCCTTCAGCGAGACCGGCATGCCGGTCTGCCACAGGCCTTTGCGCATGTTGGCGTCTTCCGTGCAGATATTCTTGAACAGGGCCAGGATCAGCGCCCAACTGAGCTCAGCCGTGGCGTTCAGGCCATTTTCCGAACCCGGCGCACCGGACACCACGATGCCGCGTGCCTTGCAGGCGGCCAGGTCGACGGAATTGTTGCGCAACCCGGTCGTGACCAGCAGGCGGAGATTGGGCAAGGCATTGATCAGGTCCGACGGGAAGGGCGTACGCTCGCGCATGATCACGATGACGTCGAACGGCTGCAGCGCGGACACCCGCTGGGGGCCTTCGGGCAGATATTCGCGGAATACTTGCACACTGGCCTGCGGCCCGAGCGAGGCCCAGTCCGCGTAGTCCTTCGCCACGCCGTGGTAGTCGTCAAGAATGGCAATCTTCAATGCCGTCTCCTGGTGGATGGATGGGGATGTCCGGAGCAGCGTGTCCGCTCAGCCGCTCTTCTTCGATGATTTATTCAGGTGCGCGAGCAGTTCATCCGGGGGCAGCGCGCCGCTGACCCGGCTGCCGTCGGGGAAAAACAGCGTGGGCGTTCCGCGCACCATCAGCCGCTGGCCCAATGCCAGCACCTGGTCTATCGGCGCATTGCAGTTGGCGGCCTCGGGCAGCTTGCCGCGCACCATCCAGTCATCCCACGCCTGTCCCGGCTTCTGCGCGCACCAGATATCGCGCGCCTTGACGCGCGAGTCCGGCGCCAGGATGGGGTAGATGAAGGTGTAGACGGTCAGGTTGGGAATGTCTTCCAGCGTATGGCGCAGCTGTTTGCAGTAGCCGCAGTTGGGGTCCTCGAAGACCGCGACGACGCGCGAGCCGTCGCCCGTCACCCGCTTGACGGCCAGATTCAAGGGCAACTGATCGAAAGAGATCGTGCCGATCTGCTCCTGCCTCTCGCGCGTGATGTCCTGCCGGGTGGACGCGTCGATCAGCGGGCCTTCCATCACCCAGCCTACTTTTGCGTCGGTGTAGATCAGATCCATGCCCACCTGGACCTCGTACAGGCCGTAAGGCGTGCGGCGCACGGCAGTGATGGTCAGGTCCGGAAAGCGTTGGCGGAACAGCGCCCCCACCTGATCGGTATCGGCGCCGCCGCCCTGGCCCGTCGCCGTGCTGATCCCCTTTTCACCCGGGTTGGGGCCGCTGGTGACATTGGCGGCGGGACCGGCGCCCGCTGTACTGGTCACCGTCTGGCCCGGCTGGGGTTGACCCGCCGACTGGGTGGAAGTGACCTTGTCGCCCGCGCTGGCCGGGGCAGGCAGGACGGCAACCGCCAGGATGGTGGCCGCGGCGGCCGCCGCGGCGCGAATGGCGGAAAGCCAGGCTCGGGTAATCATGTACGACTCCTTGAAACTTGCCGGCAGGAACCGGCGTCAACCGGCGCGTATCGTCGCCGGCCGCCCCGGGGGGCGAATGGTCCGGGCCAGCCACCCGGCATCGGCAGCGGGCCGAGGGCGCCCAAAGCCGGCCCCGGGGGCTTCGACCGGGGCCGGGCACGCGGGTTCACCGCCCGGAAGCTTGCTCGATCAGCAGCCTTTTGAAAAGGGGCGCGGCATCCACCCAGCGCATGCCGGCATTGCGCAGCCAGGCGGCTGGAGCGGCCCGGCTGGTAAAGAGCTTGTGCAGGCCATCGGTCGCCAGGCGCATGGCCAGCACGGGTTCGGCCCGGGCGCGCTGGTAGCGTCGCAGGACACGCGCATCGCCCGCGGCGCGATAGGGCTCGCGCCGCGCGACGATCGCCGCCAGCGCCTCCGCGTCCCCCAGCCCCAGGTTCAAGCCCTGCCCCGCCAGGGGGTGCAGGCGGTGCGCCGCGTCCCCCACCAAGGCCACGCCCGGAGCGGTCATTTGCGCGTGCTCCAGGAAAAGCGGAAAACCGTGCAGGCCGATATTCATGCGCAGATCGCCCAGGCGCCCCTGGGTCACCGCCGCCAGGTGCGCGACCACCGCGTCCGCCTGCGCTTCGGCGGGCAGCGCCTGCAAAGCCTGCGCGCGCGCGGTGGGCGCCGACCAGACCATGGACACCTGCGGGCCGCGCGCCGTGTCGGGCAAAGGCAGCAGCGCCAGCACCCCTTCGTCATGGAACCATTGCATGGCCGTGCCGTGGTGGGGCAGCGCCGCATCCAGATGGGTGACCAGGCCGACCTGCCCGTAAGGCCTGGAATGCTGGGCCAGGCCGGCGGCCGACCGCAGCGGCGACCCGGCGCCATCCGCGCCTATCGCCAGATCGGTGCGCAGCTGTGCGCCGTTCTCGGTCAGTACGGCGCCGGCTTCGAAGCCGGCGCAGCGATCGGCGATCCACGGGATGCCGGACAGGCGTACCGCCTGCGCCAGGACCCGCTCGATTTCAGCAGCCTCGACGATCCAGGCCAGGTGGGGCTGCGCCGCCTGCCAGGCGTTAAGGGTGACGGAGCCGTCCGCGTCGCCGTGGACCTCCATGGCGTCGACCGGCGCGATGCGCGCCGCCGGCAGCGCATCCCAGATGCCGAGCGCGGCCAGGAAGCGCTGGCTGGCTGGCGAGATCGCGTACACGCGCGGGTGGTAGTGCTCAGCCGGAGCCGGCGGCACGGCGGCGACGGGCGCCAGCACGGTCACCGCCTGCTTCTGGCGCGCCAGCGCCAGGGCGGTCGCCAGGCCGACGATGCCGGCGCCGCATACGAGAATTCCGTGTTTCATCGCGCGCTGGGCTCCCCGGCCTGCTTGGGCCACAAAATCCACATCTGGCCACGCTGCTTCATGCGGCCCGCCATCTGGCCCGCCGCGTCGCCGTAGCCCCAGTAGAAGTCGGCGCGCGCGGCGCCGCGGATGGCGGTGCCCGTGTCCTGGGCGAACACCAGGCGTTCCAGCGGACGGTCCGAGCCCGGCCAGGTGGTGCCCAGGAAAACCGGCGTGCCCAGCGGCACGAAGGACGTATCCACCGCGATCGATCTGCGCGCCGTCAGGCTCAGGCCATAGGCGCCGCGCGGGCCCGCCTCCGGATCGGTAACGGCCTCCTCCTTGAAGAAGACCACCGCCGGATTGGCGTTCAGCATCTCCCGCACCCGTTGCGGATTGCGCTGGGCCCAAGCGCGGATGTTCTGCATGGAAGCCTGGTCCGCGGTCAATTCGCCCTTGTCCACCAGCCAGCGGCCGATGGAGACATAGGGCTGGCCGTTGTGATCGGCGTAGGCCACACGTATCGTTTTGCCGGCGTCAGGGCCATCCGTCAGCTGGACCCGGCCGGAGCCCTGCACCTGCAGGAAAAAGTTGTCGACCGGATCGTCCACGTATACCAGCGCCGGCGGACGCCGCGCGGGATTGCTGTCGAGCTCGGCGCGGGTGTCATACGGCACGACGCGCTTGCCGTCCAGCTTGCCGCGCACCCGCTTGCCGGCCAACTCCGGATAGATGGACCCCAGGTCTATGGTCAGCAGATCCTTGGGCGGCGCGTAGAGCGGCCACTGGTTCAGCCCGCCCTGCACGCGCGAGCCGCGCACCAGCGGTTCGTAGTATCCGGTGACCATATTCGATGCCGGCTTGCCATCCGGCGCCAGCAGGCGCCAGGGCTGCAGATACGTCTGCAGGAAGCGACGCACGCTTTCGGCATCGGTGGCGACGGGACGGCGGGATGGATCGATGGCGGCGGCGCACACCGGCTGCCAGGCGCGCGGCGTGGCCCGCGCCGGCAGCGTCAGGTTGCCGGAGGTTGGCCGCATCAAGCCCTTGCAGTTGCGCAGGAACACCTGCCAGAACTGCGCCAGATCGTCGTCGCGCCATGCGGGAATATCGCTGTAGTTGACGCGCTGGAACCGGCCGACCAGCGGCCGGGTCGGCGTGTCGGGCAGACTGGACAAGGGCGGCACCACCAGCGGCGATTCGGCGGCAGGCGCGACAGCCGTGCCCGCGCCCGGCGTAGCGGCGGCCTCTTCCGGCGGGATGCCGTTTTCGACAGTGGAACAGCCGGCCAGGATGATGCCCAGCAGCGCAAGCGGAACCAGGCGGTACAAGGAGTGCTTCATCTAGAGGGGGACAGTATCTGGGGGTGCCCGCGACGAACGCGCGGGCGGAGGTATCAATGCAGGGTACGCGGCATGGCCAGCAGGAATTCCTCGATCGGCACCTCGAAGGGAATGCCGTTTTCACCGACGCAATGGTAGCTGCCCCGCATGGTGCCCACGGGCGTGGGCAGCGGACAGCCGCTGGTGTACTCGAAGGTTTCGCCGGGCGCGAGCAGCGGTTGCTGGCCGACCACGCCCAGGCCGCGCACTTCCCGGACACGCTGGTTGCCGTCCGTAATGATCCAATGCCGGCTGATCACCTGCGCCGGATGCTCTCCGGTATTGGTGATGCGCACGGTATAGGCAAAAACATATTCCTGTTCCCCTGGATTGGACTGCTCCGCCACGTAGCGCGGCTCGACAGCAACGGTAAGGTCGTAGGGTTTCACTGGCTTTCCGGCCTTTAGGGTGGGTCGGTTGAATCGATGGCGGCTTGCCGCCGGAGCGGCAGCCGCGCGTGCATGCCAAATCGGCGACGGGCGCCGATCCCGGCGAACTACAATATTGGCACATTATCCCTTGAATGCCGCCGACCATGTCCTTCTTATCACCGGCCACCCGTATCGCGCCCAGCATCCTTTCCGCCGATTTCGCCCGTCTTGGGGAAGAAGTCCGCAATGTCGTCGCGGCAGGGGCCGACTGGATCCACTTCGACGTCATGGACAACCATTACGTCCCGAACCTGACGATAGGGCCCATGGTCTGCGCCGCGATCCGGCCGCACGTCGAAGTGCCCATCGACGTGCACTTGATGGTGGAACCGGTGGATGAACTGGTGCCCCAGTTCGCCAAGGCCGGCGCCAACATCATTTCCTTCCATCCCGAAGCCACGCGCCACGTCGATCGCACCCTGTCGCTGATCCGCGACCATGGCTGCAAGGCGGGGCTGGTGTTCAACCCGGCCACGTCCCTGGACCACATGGACTACGTGATGGACAAGCTCGACGTGATCCTGATCATGTCCGTGAACCCCGGCTTCGGCGGACAAAGCTTCCTGCCTTCGGCCTTGCACAAGCTGCGCGAAGCGCGCGCCCGCATCGACCGCTGGACGCAGGAAGGCGGCCAGCACATCGCCCTGGAAGTCGACGGGGGGGTCAAGGTGGACAACATCGCGGAAATCCGCGCGGCGGGCGCGGATACCTTCGTGGCGGGATCGGCTATCTTCGGCCACCCCGATTACGCCAAGATCATCGGCGCGATGCGCGAGCAGATCGCCCAGGCCGGCACGTTGTCGGCCTGAAGTGCGACCTGAAGTGCAGCCTGAAGTACAGCCTGAAGCGCGGCCTGAATTCCGGGCCTGAAGGAAACCCGCCATGAAATTCTTCCAAGCCGCCCTGCTGGACCTCGATGGCACCCTGCTGGATTCCGTGCCCGACCTGGCGACGGCCGCCAACGCGATGCGCGTCGAGCTCGGCATGCCGCCCCTGCGCGAAGATGTCATCGCCACGTTCGTGGGCAAAGGCGTGGACCGGCTCGTGCAGCGCGCGCTGGCCGGTTCGCAGGAGCACGATGCGCTGGATCCCGACCTGTTCGCCCGCGGACGCGCCTCGTTCTACCAGCACTATCACCTGGTGAATGGCGACAAAGCGGAAATCTTCGATGGCGTGCTGGACGGCCTCAAGGCCATGCGCGACCAGGGCCTCAAGCTGGCGGTCGTCACCAACAAGCCGACGGAATTCACGATACCGCTGCTACAGCGCACCGGCCTGGCGGGGTTCTTCGCCGCGGTCGTGTGCGGCGACACCTGCGCCCGCAAGAAGCCCGATCCGCAGCCGATGCTGCATGCGTGCACGCTGCTGGGCGTGCGCCCGGAACGCGCCGTCACCATTGGCGATTCCCTCAATGACTCGCAGGCCGGCCGCGACGCGGGCACCCGCGTGCTGGTGGTGCCCTACGGGTACAACGAAGGCGTGGATGTGCGCACGCTGGACGTCGATGGTATAGTGTCGTCGCTGGTCGAAGCCGCGCAGTGGATCGCGCGGAACGGTGCCTGACCAGGGGCCACCCTCCGGGGCCATCCCTGAAACAGCGTCCATCCCACGGCAAGCCACACTGACAGATACGCACGCAGTTACGCATACAGACAGACACGCGAATCCGAAATGAATCTCTCCGCCCCTACCCAAATGCTCAGCGCCTCGTGGCGTTGGTGGCGTTTGTCTTCCGGGTGGCGATGAAGCGATAAGCGAGCTAGCATTCCCCGGCGTCCGACGTTCACCAAACAGGCGCCGACCGCAGCAAAATCCCAAAGCCCGGAACCAGCACACTGGCCGGGCTTTTTGCTTTTTTGCTTTCCGCCCGGCTCGACAGCAGAAAAACCCGAACGAGACCGCTATGACTGAACTGGAATTCAAAGCACTGGCCACGCAAGGCTACAACCGCATCCCCCTGGTCGCCGATACCTACGCCGACCTGGACACTCCGCTGGGTATCTATCTGAAGCTGGCCCATTCCGGTCCGGAAAACGGCCGCATGAGCTGCCTGCTGGAATCCGTGGTGGGCGGCGAACGCTTCGGCCGCTATTCCTTTATCGGCCTGCCCGCGCACACCGTCATCCAGGCGCGCGGCACGGTCACCGAGGTTCTCCGCGACGGCAAGGTGGTGGAAACCCATCACGGCGATCCGCTGGCCTTCATCGAACAGTACCAGTCCCGTTTCAAGGTCGCGCTGCGGCCGGGCATGCCGCGCTTCGCCGGCGGCCTGGCGGGCTATTTCGGCTACGACACGGTACGGCACATCGAGCCGCGCCTGGGGCCGGCGGTCAAGCCCTTTCCGGCCGGCATGGATGAAGGCACGCCGGACATCATGCTGCTGCACGTGGACGAACTGGTCATCGTCGACAACCTGGCGGGCCGCATCTACCTGATGGTTTATGCGGACCCCGCCCAGCCGGAAGCCTATGCCCGCGCGCAGCAGCGGCTGCGCGAGCTGCGCCAGAAACTGCGCAAGCCGGTGGACATTCCCTACAGCCACGCCAGCATGCAGACGGAAGAACGGCGCGACTTCAAGAAAGAAGACTACCTGGCCGCGGTCAGGCGCGCCAAGGAATACATCGCCGCGGGCGACCTGATGCAGGTGCAGGTGGGCCAGGTCATCACCAAGCCCTTCCGCGATTCGCCCCTGTCGCTGTACCGGTCGCTGCGCTCGCTGAACCCGTCGCCCTATATGTACTTCTGGAATTTCGGCGATTTCCACGTCGTCGGCTCGTCGCCTGAAATCCTGGTACGCCAGGAACGCGTGGTCGAGGACGGCCAGCCCAAGTCGCGCATCACCATCCGTCCGCTGGCCGGCACGCGCAAACGTGGGACGACGCCGGAAGAAGACGCCGTGCTGGCCGCCGAACTGCAGGCGGACCCCAAGGAGATCGCCGAGCACGTCATGCTGATCGACCTTGCCCGCAACGACGTGGGTCGCGTGGCCGAGACCGGATCGGTGAAGGTCACCGACACCATGGCCATCGAACGTTATTCCCACGTCATGCACCTGGTGTCGAACGTGGCCGGCAATCTCGACCCCGCCATGACCAGCATGGACGTACTGCGCGCGGCCTTCCCCGCCGGCACGCTCACCGGCGCGCCCAAAGTGCGCGCCATGGAAATCATCGACGAACTGGAACCCGTGCGGCGCGGCATCTATGGCGGCGCGGCGGGCTACCTGAGCTACGGCGGTGAAATGGACGTGGCCATCGCCATCCGCACCGGCGTGATCAAGGACGGCACCCTATACGTGCAGGCCGCCGCCGGCATCGTCGCGGATTCCAATCCGGAATCCGAATGGGCGGAAACCGAAGCCAAGGCCCGTGCCGTGCTGCGCGCCGCGGAGCAGGTGCAGAACGGGCTGGACCAGCCTATCTGAGCGGCTGTTGCGCGTCTTCGACGAGGAACTTCACCATCGTCAACAGCATGCGGTAGCGCAGCGGTTCGCCGGGACCGATGATCTTGTGCGGCGACGAGGCCTCGCCCCCGTCGTCCCCGTCGGCCACCCCCAGGGCGGCCGCCGCGGGCTCGGGCGGCAAGGCGTTGCCGGCGTACTGCATCAGCCTGGACAGTTCCTGGTCCAGGCCGTGCAGCAGCGCCTTGCGGTCCGCTTCGCCCAGGCGGCTGATGTGGCGGGTAAGCGGCGGGATGCACAGGCTTATCGGCGTCGGCTTGTAGCGTTCTTCCGGCGGGACTCCGGCGACCCGCACCGCCCGCGCCTCGGTACGCAGCGCGGTTTCATCCGAAGCGATGAAGTGCAGGTGGGCCCGGCTCAAGGGCGGCCAGCCGCGCACCGGCGCCGCGATGGGCAGCAGATCGACGGGACGCGTCAGTGCGCCCAGCAGTTCACCCATATGACGGCTGACGGCGCGAGCATCCCGATATGACGGCAGGAGCAGGCATTTCAGGCCGAGCAGCAGCCGGCGCGCCACTGTCGTCGCGGATCGCTTGCCCGTCCCGCCCAAGGGCGGATCGCCGAAATCGATGCAGGCCAGCCTGCCGAGTTTCTTCCTGACCCGCAGGTGGGCGTCGGGCTGTCCGGACTTTGCTTCGATGAGACGCGGCCGCGGCTCATCACGTGGCGCCGCCCGTAGATCCGGGTACGCGTCCGCCGGACTTCCCTGCCCTGCCGGCGCCGCCTGCTCGTGATCCGCCTCGGCCGGAAATGACGCCGGCGCTGCCTCGGCGTCGTACGTTCGTACGGTATGCAGCCGCGGCGCCCATCGCATTTGCCTGGATCTCGACGAGCCGCTGTCGCCGGCGCCCGAGGAGGACGCCTCGCCGGGAACATCTTCCGCAACGGCGGAGGCGCCCCAGGACGCCTCGCTGCCGTCCAGGCCGGCGGACGCTTCATCCCGGCGGCACGCGCCATTCTCGCCTTCGCCCGCATCGTGCGCCTGTAGCAGCAGCCGCCCGGCGTCGGTGCAGCGCAGGCAGGCGAAAGTACCGGCCAGCCACTTCAGACGCAGGCAATCCAGCGCGGCGTCGCGCAACGCGTCGCGGCCGATGTCGTGCGGAAAGTCGGCGTACAGGGCCTCGAAGGACTGGCCCCTGGCGTCGCGAGCCAGGCTGGCCAGCAACTGGCGTTCGACCGGCCCGGGACGGGGCACCGCGTCCGCGCGTGGAACAGGCGAGGGCCGCGCGCACGTGGCGGCTGGCCCGTGGATGGAGGGATATGACATGGTTGGTCCAGGATGAAAGATGCCCTCCTATGTCGGTTTTGGCGCGAGGTCGATCCACCCGCCGCAAGTCCCCTGAACCCGCGGCCATAATTGGGGTAGAATTCCGCACTCAGGACGGCCGCGCCGCCCTCCTTATCTGTGTTTTTTGCTTTCCCAGCTGAATCATCCGAATATGACCCGCTCGACGACGCCTGATTTTGGTCAGTGGTGGCGCTTCCACTAGGAAGCGGCACGTCGTCGCGGTTTCAGCCGCGCCTTGCCGCCGTAACCGGCAGACAAGGCCAGCTAGCGAAATAGCTCCCCTCCCCGGCACGGCGGCTCCCAGATCCCAGGAGACAGCCTGATGCCCCAGCAAACAGACCTGAATCGATCCAACAACGCCCGCGCCGCTGGCCGGCCGCGCATGGCTGGCCGTGCCTGGCGATGGTGACCCGTCTCCGTTCCGTATTCCTGTCCCGGCGCCGATAGCGGCGCCTGCCGGGACACCACCATGAACAGAAACAAGGGTAGCGCCATGAGCCTCTTGATGATCGACAACTACGATTCCTTCACCTACAACCTGGTGCAGTATTTCGGCGAACTGGGCGAAGACGTGCGCGTCGCGCGCAACGACCAGATCACGCTGGAAGAAATCGCCGCGATGAAGCCGGACCGCATCTGCGTGTCGCCGGGCCCGTGCTCGCCCGCGGAAGCGGGCATCTCGGTGCCGGTGATACAGGAATTCGGCGGCAAGATCCCCATTCTGGGCGTCTGCCTGGGCCACCAGGCGATAGGCGCGGCCTTCGGCGGCGACATCGTGCGCGCGCCGACCATCATGCACGGCAAGACGGTGCAGATCACGCACACGGGCACCGATATCTTCACCGGCCTGCCCACGCCGTACACGGTGATCCGCTACAACTCGCTGACCATCGCGCCCGGCACGCTGCCCGATTGCCTGGAAGCCACCGCCACCGCGGAAGACGGCGACATCATGGGCGTGCGTCACAAAACCCTGCCCATATACGGGGTACAGTTCCACCCCGAGTCGGTGCTGAGCGAGCACGGGCATGCCTTGATGCGCAATTTCCTGAACATCCGATAAAGAACCCGGAACCGGGCCTACCAAGAGGGACTCCATCATGACGATAACGGCGAGCGAAGCGCTGACCCGTTGCATCGAGCACCGCGAGATTTTTCACGATGAAATGCTGCATCTGATGCGCATGCTGATGAGCGGCGAAATGTCGCCGCAGATCGCCACGGCCTTGCTGATGGGCCTGCGGGTCAAGAAGGAAACCATAGGCGAAATCACCGCCGCCGCGCAGGTCATGCGCGAATTCGCCACGCCGGTCCATACGCCCTATCCGGAACAGCTGCTGGATATGTGCGGCACCGGCGGCGACGGCAGCCAGACCTTCAACATCTCCACCGCGGCCATGTTCGTCGCCGCCGCGGCGGGCGCCAAGGTCGCCAAGCACGGCGGGCGCAGCGCGTCGTCGTCCTCGGGCAGCGCCGACGTGCTGGAAGCGCTGGGCGCGAACCTGCAGATCCATCCCGAACAGGTCGCCGAATGCATCGCCAACGTGGGCATCGGCTTCATGTTCGCGCCCGCGCACCATGGCGCTATGAAGAACGTCGCCGCGGTGCGCAAGGAATTGGGCGTGCGGACCATTTTCAACATTCTGGGCCCGCTCACCAACCCGGCAGGCGCGCAGAATCAACTGATGGGCGTCTTCCATCCCGATCTGGTCGGCATACAGGTGCGCGTGCTGGAACGCCTGGGCTCGCGCCATGTCCTGGTGGTGCATGGGCGCGACGGGATGGACGAGGCATCCCTGGGCGCGGCCACCCTGGTCGGCGAACTGAAAGACGGCAAAATCCTGGAATACGAAATCCACCCCGAGGACTACGGGCTATCCATGATGTCCAACCGGGGAATCAAGGTGTCCAATCGGGAAGAATCACGCGACCTCATCCTGGAAGCGCTGAACGACAAACCGGGCCCGGCGCGCGATATCGTCGCCCTGAACGCCGCCCTTGCCATCTACGCCGGCAACGTCGCTCCATCGATTGAAGCCGGCCTGAAACTGGCGGTTGATACGATTGCCTCTGGTGCCGCTCGCGGCAAGCTGGAAGAATTTTGCGCCTACACCCGGAAGTTTTGAGATGAACGACATTCTTGCGAAGATCCTCGCCGTCAAGGCCGAGGAAGTCGCCACCGCCCGCCAGATGCGCAGCGAAGCCGAATTGCTGCGCGAAGCGCAAGCGCGCCAGGATGTGCGCGGCTTCGCCCAGGCGATCGAAGACAAGATCGCCGCCGGCAAACCCGGCGTGATCGCGGAAATCAAAAAAGCCTCGCCGTCGCGCGGGGTCCTGCGCGAAAACTTCAGCCCGGCGGAAATCGCCGCCTCCTATGCGGTGCATGGCGCGGCCTGCCTGTCGGTGTTGACCGACGTGCAGTTCTTCCAGGGTTCGCACGACCATCTGCGGCAGGCGCGCGCCGCCTGCCCGCTGCCGGTGCTGCGCAAGGATTTCATCATCGATCCCTACCAGGTGGTGTTTTCGCGCGCGCTGGGCGCGGACTGCGTGCTGCTGATCGCGGCCGCGCTGGCGCCCGCGCAGCTCAAGGAACTGGAAGCCTGCGCCATGGACCTGGGCATGGACGTGCTGGTGGAAGTCCATGACGCCGCTGAACTGGAAGTCGCCACGCAACTGCGTACGCCGCTGATCGGCATCAATAACCGCAACCTGCGCACCTTCGAAACCACCTTGCGGAACACGTTGGACTTGCTGCCCCTGGTGCCAGCCGGACGCCGCATCGTCACGGAAAGCGGCATCCTGCGGCCGGAGGACGTCCGCATGATGCGCGAGCACAAGGTGGATGCCTTCCTGGTGGGCGAAGCCTTCATGCGCGCGCCCGACCCGGGCGCGGAGCTGGCCCGGCTGATCGCCTGAACCACCTGAGCGCGGAGCCGCGGGCACGCCCGGCCCGCGCGAAAAAGACCCCGAAACCTGATTTTCTTGGCGCTTTCCGCCATGCCGCCCATTGCTAAGATCGCGGCGTGATGCAAGAAAGGACACCCAGCATGGACGAAGCTTTCAGCCACCAGTTGTCGATGACCATCCTGATGACTCCGGATATGGCCAACTTTTCCGGCAACGTCCACGGGGGCCATATCCTGAAGTATCTGGACCAGGTGGCCTACGCCTGCGCCAGCCGCTACGCCGGCCAGTACGTGGTGACGCTGTCGGTGGACCAGGTGGTGTTCCGCGAACCCATCCACGTCGGTGAACTGGTGACTTTCCTGGCGTCGGTCAATTACACCGGCAGAACGTCCATGGAGATCGGCATCAAGGTGGTCACCGAAGACATCCGGCAGAAGCTGGTGCGCCATACCAATAGTTGCTACTTCACCATGGTGGCGGTGGACGAGCTGGGCAATCCGACACCGGTGCCACCCCTGGAGCCGCGCACCGAAGAAGAGCGGCAACGCTTCGAAGCGGCCGACCAGCGCCGCGCCCTGCGCCAGGAAATGCAGCGCCGCCACGCGGCCATCAAGCGCAACGTCGCGGACAGCGGGATTACCGCTGCAGAGCCTCGCTGACCATGGCGGCCAGCTGGTCCAGATTGAACGGCTTTTGCAGCACGCGTTCGTGTTCCAGTACGGTGCCGCCGACCTGGGCGTCCGCGTAGCCGGTCGCCAGGATAACGGGCAGGTCCGGGAACAGACTGCGCGCGCGCTCGATCACTTCGGCGCCGTTCAGCTTGGGCATGATGAAATCCACCATCAATAGGTCGGGCGGCTGTTCGCTCAGCATCGCCAGGCCTTCTTCGCCGTCGGCGGCCTGCCGCACTTCATAGCCGAGTATCTGCAGGCATTCCACGATCAGATGGCGCACCGATGCATCGTCATCGATCACCAGCACACTGGCGGCGCGGCCCTGCGCTTGTACGCCGGCATCGGCGGATGGCACGCCGTCCACGGCGGCCGGATCGGCCAGCGCGAGCCAGATTTCCACGACCGTGCCGCGGCCCTCTTCGCTGGCGATGCGGGCGGTTCCGCCGGACTGGCGCGCAATGCCGTAGACCTGGCTCAAGCCCAGGCCTGTTCCCTTTCCCACCGGCTTGGTCGTGAAAAACGGGTCGAAGACTTTGTTCAGCGCATGGGACGGGATGCCGGTGCCCGTGTCTTTAACCGATATGACAACGTAGCGGCCTGCCGGCAGGTCGCCTTCCCCGCTTTCCCGCACCGCGGTCGCCAGGCTGACCTCGCCGCCCGACGGCATGGCGTCGCGCGCATTCAGGCACAGGTTCAGGACCGCCAGCTCCAGTTGATTTCCGTCGGCCGTGGCCATGGGCAGGTCGGGCGCGAATTCGGTCAGTACGCGTACCGTCGGCCCCAGGGACAGGCCCAGGAGTTCGCGCATTGCGGCCAGCAAGGCATTGATGTTGGTGGGACGCAGGTCCAGGTTCTGGCTGCGGGAAAATGCCAGCAATTGCGCGGTCAGCTTCGCGCCGCGTTCGACCGCGTGCCTGGCGTTGACCGCCAGGCGCCGCAGACGATCGTCCGGAGACGTGCGCTGTATCAACTCCACGCTGCCCATGATGACATTGAGCAGATTGTTGAAGTCATGGGCCAGGCCGCCCGTCAGCTGGCCGATGGCCTCCATTTTCTGCGACTGCACCAGCGCGCTCTGGGTACGCTCGCGTTCGCGGATCTCCTTCATCAACCTGTCGTTGGCGCGGGCCAGGGCGTGCGTGCGCTCCGCGATGCGTGTCTCCAGCGTTTCGTTGAACAGCCGTAGCGCCTCTTCGCTTTCGCCCTGCCGGTGCAGGGCGGCGCGCGCCTCGTACTGCCTGGCGCGCCCCCGCAGCGCGGTGGCGATGGCGCGGCGTACGATGTCCTCGCGCAATGGCCGCTGCAGCAGTATCACATTGCCGAGTTGATCGTAGGCATCATGGGAGCCGCCGTCGCCGGCCGCGCCGTCGGCCGCGGGTGCCGGCGCCGCACCGGACTCGATCACCAGGAAAGAAAAGTCGGACCAGGGCTCCTGGCCGGACACCCAGTCGGCCAATTCATCCAGCACATGTGGTTTCAACGCTTCTTTCACCAGAACGGCGCAGCCGGCTCCGGCGCGCAGTCCCGCCATCAGCTGCGCCGCGTCGGCGCAGGCCATGGCCTGCCCGCCCATTGCGTTCAGTACATTGCCCAGGATCTGGCCGTCCTCGCCATGCGGGACCAGTACCAATACGTGCATGGCCTTGTCCACCGGAGCCCCCAATTCACCTCAACGGCCCATTACATCAGTTCGAGCAAACGCCGGGCTGTTACGCCGTGTTGCAGCGGGTGCGGGATATTTTCTCGGCGGAGCATGCCTAAGCCTCCTATGACCACTTTGGGTACATGATAGGCTTGCGCTCATCCAGGGCGCCCACGGGAGAACTGTGCTTCATGTCGAAACCGCTGGAAGACTACGGAATCATCGGCAACATGCTGTCGTCAGCGCTCGTATCGCGCGACGGCTCGATAGACTGGCTCTGCCTGCCCCATTTCAACTCGGCCGCATGCTTCGCGGCCCTGCTGGGCAATGAAGAGCACGGCTGCTGGCGGTTGCGGCCGCGCGGCGCGTTCGAGTCGCATCGGCGCTATATCCGTGGCACCGCGGTGCTGGAGACGCGCTTCGAAACCGCCACCGGCGCGGTCACCCTGTTCGACTTCATGCCCTTGAGCGACGACGAAGAACGCGTCGACGTCGTGCGCATCGTGCGCGGCGACCAGGGTCATGTCGATATGGATATGGATCTGGTGCTGCGCTTCAACTACGGCCAGGCGGTACCGTGGGTGCGCCGCCGCGATTACGGCATCAGCGCCATCGCCGGGCCGGACGCCGTCGAACTGCATACCCAGGCGCCGCTGGAAGGCAAGGACTTGCGCACCGTCTCGCGCTTCACGGTGCGGGCCGGCGAGCACGTGCCCTTCACGCTTTCCTATCATCCGTCGCACAAGGTGCCGCATTTCGTTCCCGATCGCCTGGAAAGCCTGGACCGTACGGTGGCCTGGTGGAAAGAGTGGTCCAAGCGCTGCCGCTCCGACCACCGCTTTCCAGAGTGGCACGACGCGATCGTGCGTTCGTTGATCACACTGAAGCTGCTGACCTTCCGGCCCACGGGCGGCATTGTCGCGGCGCCCACCACATCGCTGCCCGAGAACATCGGCGGCACACGCAACTGGGATTATCGGTATTGCTGGCTGCGCGACTCCGCGTTGACGTTGTATGCCCTGTTGAACGCCGGCTATCGCGAAGAAGCCGAAGCCTGGCGCATGTGGCTGATGCGCGCCTCGGCCGGCCATCCGAACCAGTTGCAGATCATGTACGGCATCGCCGGCGAACGCAGCCTGCCCGAAATGGAAATCCCCTGGCTGCCGGGGTACGAGAACAGCAAGCCGGTGCGCATCGGCAATGCCGCGTCGGCGCAGATCCAGATGGATATCTATGGCGAGCTGATCGATACGCTGCATGCGGCACGCGAAGCCGAACTGGCGCCGCTGGAGCAGGCGTGGCGTCTGCAGCGCATATTGCTCACGCCGCTGGAGCACGGCTGGGATACCGAAGACCACGGCATCTGGGAAGTACGCGGCGCGCGGCGGGCATTCACGCATTCGCGGCTGATGTGCTGGGTGGGCTTCGACCGCGCCGTCAAGTCGGCGGAACGCTTCGGTCTGCAAGGTCCCGTGCACCGCTGGCGCCATATCCGCGACACGATACGCGCGGATATCCTGCAGCACGGCTTCGACCGCGACTTGAACAGCTTCGTCCAGTACTACGGCGGCAAGGGGCTGGACGCCAGCCTGCTATTGATTCCGCAAGTGGGCTTCCTGCCCATCGATGATCCGCGGGTGGCCGGCACCGTGCAGGCAATAGAAAAGGGCCTGCTGCGCGACGGCCTGGTCATGCGCTACGTGCCGGAGCAATCGGACGACGGCTTGGCGCAGGACGAAGGCGTGTTCCTGGCATGCAGCTTCTGGCTGGCGGACGCCTACGTCATGCAGGGCCGGCTGGACGAAGGCGCCGCGCTGTTCGAGCGGCTGCTGTCGCTGCGCAACGATCTGGGATTGCTGGCGGAGGAGTACGACCCCGTCCGGCAACGCATGGTGGGCAATTTCCCGCAGGCGTTTTCACATATAGGCCTGATCAATACCGCCTACAACCTGCTACAGGCTCAGGGGCCGGCGCAGCAGCGTTCGCGCAGTTCGGCGCCGCATAATGGCTCGGCGCCGCACCAGGCCGCCGCATCCGGCGAGACGGATGCAACAGCGGCGGCGGCCGAGCATGCGGCCACCGCGCATTCCGCGAGCGAACCATCCGCGGCCGTGGCGTCGCCCGCCGCGCGCGCGGCGAACACGCCAGAAACAACATAGCGCCGTCGCCGCGACAGCGAGACGGCGCGGCTAATCAGCCACCACGTGTTGCAATTCGGACTGTTCGGCGGCCTGTTGCGCCGGCGACGCGGCCCGCCGCGTGCGCATGAAGATCAGGCAAGGAATGGCGGCCAGCGTCAGCCACATCATGAAGCGGAAGTCGTCCAGGTAGGCGATGAACGCGGCCTGCTGGGTCACCACCTCATTCATGCCTGCCATCCCGGCGGGCGTGCTCATATCGAACATGCGCGACAGCGCATCCGGATGGGTCATGATGGCGGCCGCCGAAACGTAAGCGCCCAGCGAGGCATGCAGCGTGGCGCTGTTGCGGACCAGCAGCGTCTGCATGGCCGAAATGCCGATACTGCTGCCGATATTGCGCGAAAGACTGTAGATCGCCGTGCCGTCGGACCGCAGCGACCGGTCCAGGGTGGAGAAGGTCATGGTGGTCAACGGCACCGACGTGAATCCCAGGCCCAGGCCCTGGATAAAACCCGGCACGATCACGTCCCACTCCGTGATCTGCGGCGTATAGCCGGACATCTGCCATAGCGACAGCGTGGTCAGCCCGAAACCCAGGGCGATGATCAGGCGGCCGTCGATGCGGCCCACCAGCCGCCCCGCCACCAGCATGGACACCATGGTGCCTGCGCCGCTGGGCGCGGTGACCACGCCCGTGGTCACCACCGGATACCCCAGTATCGTCTGCAGCAGCGGCGGCAACAGCGCGCGCGTCGCATACAGGAGCAGCCCCAGCAGGAAGTAGAACGCCAGGCCCATGGTGAAGTTGCGGTCGCGCAGCAGGGCGACCTTGAAAAACGAATGCTCCCCGCTGGTCGCCGTATGCAGGATGAAAAAAGTAAAGGACACGAAGGCGCATACCGCATAGATGCGGATCTCGATGGAATCGAACCAGTCCGCCTGCTCGCCCCGATCCAGCATCAGCTGCAGCAGGCCGATGGCTATCGCCAGCGTGGCGAAACCGAAGACATCGAAGCGGTTGTCGCGCCGCGTACCGTCGTCATGGATAAAGCGCGCAACGCCATAAAAGGACAGCAGGCCCACCGGCAGATTGATCAGGAAGACCCAGCGCCAATTCATGTTGTCGGTCAGCCAGCCGCCCAGCGTCGGCCCCAGAATGGGGCCCAGCATCACGCCCATGCCCCACACCGCCATGGCCTTGGCGTGATCCTTGGGCTCGTTGATGTCCAGCATCACCGCCTGGGACAAGGGCACGAGCGCTGCGCCGAACGCGCCTTGCAGTAAACGGGCAAGCACGATCTGCACCAGGTTCGCCGCGACCCCGCAGGCCAGCGACATCACCGTGAAGCCGGCGATGGAAACCAGGAATACCGACTTGAGTCCATAGCGCCCCGTCAGCCAGCCGGTCACTGGCGTCGCAATCGCCGCGGCGACGATATAGGACGTCAACACCCAGGTGATCTGGTCCTGCGATGCCGACAACCCCCCCGCCATATGCGGCAGGGCGACGTTGGCGATGGTGCTGTCCAGGGTCTGCATGATCGTCGCCAGCATGATGGAGACGGTGATCATCGACTTGTGCGAGGCGGGGCTGGCGGGGGTCATGATTTAATAACCTACGTTATTATTTACCGAAAAAAAGGGGCTCCCGCCCCCGCTCGCCCCAAGGGCCGCTTTATTCAACATGGGTCAACAGCTTGCGTAGCAAGCGCTCCAGCTCATCGATTTCCGACGCTTCGAAATTGGCGAACAGCGACTTCAGCTGCGTCCGCCGCCGCGGCAGATACTGGCGCACGAAGTCCTGGGCCTTCGGCGTCAGCTGCAGGAACAGCTGGCGGCGGTCGCTTTCCCCCGCCAGCCGGGTCACATACCCTTGCCGCTCCAGTTCGCGCGCCACGCGGGTGCTGTTGGTGCGCGAGGAATTCATGAACACGCTAAGGTCCGACGGCTTCAGACGATGCTGCTCGCTGGCGTAGATAACGACGAGCGATGTCCACAGCGTAGAATTCAAGGCATGTTCGCGCAGCGGCGCATCCATGTGGTCCCCGAGCCGCGTCGCCACGTGCATGAAAAGCCGGCTGATGACGGATTCGCGCAATTGATGGCGCGACGCCAGGCGCAAGGACAGCTCGTCCATGGCCTGCTCGAAGGGTTCGAAGGAAGATGGGGACATCGCGGCTCGGCGTCTCACAGCGGAAACTAATAACGTTCGTTATTATATCGCCGCACCCGCTGACGAGTGACTGAACAGGGCAGCAAGCCCGGACCGAATCCGCTGTCCGGCGTGCCGCGATTCGGTTTAAATCTGCGGTTCCGGCCGCCGCGCCCTACGTCCTCCGACACCATGTCCGCTCAAACCGATAGCATTCCCCATAGTCCCGACACCCTGGCCTTGCGGGCCGATTTGGCGCTGGCATTGCGCGCCGCCGCCTATCACGGGCTCGAAGAAGGCGTCTGCAATCATTTCAGCGTCGCGCTTCCCGACGGCAGCGACCGCTTCCTGATCAATCCCCACGGCCTGCACTGGAGCGAGGTCGACGCCGACGACATCGTCATGGTGGATGGGCGCGGCGTCAGGCTGGCCGGCCGGCACAATGTCGAAGCCACGGCCATGATCATCCACGCGGCGATACATCGCATCGCCCGCAAAACCTGTGTATTGCATACGCACATGCCGTACGCCACGGCGTTGACCTTGACGGCCCGGCGTGGGCTGGATACCCGCCTGTCCCAGAACGCCATGCGCTTTCACGGCCGCGTGGCCATCGATCCCCGCTACGACGGCCTGGCGCTGGATACGGCCGAAGGCGAACGCATCGCCCGCGCCATGCACGGCGCCGACGTGCTATTCCTGGGCAACCATGGCGTTGTCGTCTGCGGCGAACGCGTCGACTACGCCTACGACGATCTGTACTTCCTGGAACGGGCCTGCCAGGCCGAGGTCCTGGCGCTGTCCACCGGACAGCCGCTGGAGCCGGTGCCGGAGACCATGGCGCGCCACGTGGCCGTACAGATCCAGGGCGAACGCCTGCAGTCGACGCTGTTCTTCGAATCGCTGCGGCGCCGCCTGGCGAATACGGCTCGCTGAGCCGGCCGCGTCATCGGCTACCGCGTCGGCCGCGCCGTCGGTCGCTCCGGACGCCGACGGTATCCTAGAACGCCGGGACGACCGCGCCCTTGTACTTTTCCAGGATGAACTGCTTTACCGCCGGCGTATGCAGCGCCTGGACCAGCTTCCGCACGGCGGGCTGGTCCTTGTTGTCGGGCCGGGCCACCAGCACGTTGGCATAGGGCGAGTCCGCGCCTTCGATGAACAGCGCATCCTTGGTCGGCACCAGGCCGGCTTGCAGCGCGTAGTTGGTGTTGATCAGCGCCAGGTCGACGTCGTCCAGCGAGCGCGGCAGCATGGCGGCTTCCAGCTCCTGGAACTTCAGCTTCTTGGGATTTTCGGTGATGTCCAGCGGCGTCGCGCGGATGTTGCCGGCGTCCTTCAGCTTGATCAGCCCTTGCTTCTGCAGCAGTAGCAGGGCGCGCCCGCCATTGGTAGGATCGTTGGGTATCGCCACCGTCGCCCCGCTCTTCAGCTCCGACACATTCCTGATCTTGCGCGAATAGGCGCCGAAGGGCTCGACGTGCACCTTCGCGATCGCCACCAGGTTGCTCTTGCGATCCTGATTGAAGGTGTCCAGGTAAGGCTGATGCTGGAAGAAGTTCAGGTCCACCTGCTTGTCCACCAGCTGCACATTCGGCTGGACGTAGTCGCTGAACACCTTGACGTCCAGGTCGACGCCTTCCTTGGCCAGGGTCGGCTTTACGAACTCCAGGATTTCGGCGTGCGGCACCTGCGTGGCGGCCACGACCAGCTTGTCGGCCGCCGCGGCGGGCAGCGCCATCAGGGCAGCCGACACCCCGGACGCCAGCAGGGCCGCGCAGGCCAGCCAGGCACGGCGCGAACGACCCGGACGGCGCGCGGGAGCGTGAGTTGCGGCAGCGGCGGCCGCGGGCAGCGCGACGATCGCGCGCGGCGATATTCGATTCATTTTCTTCCTCCTTGTCGGGGTTCCCGCACAGACCGTTTAATACGAAAGGGATCAAATCTACATGAACCCGGCTTTTTTGTACTCCATCTGTTTATTACGCGCTGGCATAAGCCGCGACGGGTAATACAATGCCGTTCAGCGGCGCCGCCCGCGCCGCATGCGCCCTTCGGCGTGTCGTCCACGCCCCTACTCCATCATCGCGTTTCCAGCCGCCATGACCGCTACCTCCGATACCGCCGCCCTGTCCCCCGCGCTGAAGGCCAGCGTTCTTTCAGAAGCGCTGCCCTACCTGCGGCGCTTCCACGGCAAGACCATCGTCGTGAAGTACGGCGGCAACGCCATGGTCGAAGAACGCCTGCAGGAAAGCTTCGCGCACGACGTGGTACTGCTCAAGCTGGTGGGCCTGAATCCCGTGGTGGTCCACGGCGGCGGCCCGCAGATCGACGACGCCCTGCGCCGCGTCGGCAAAAGCGGCACCTTCGTCCAGGGCATGCGCGTGACCGACGCCGAAACCATGGAAGTCGTGGAATGGGTGCTGGGCGGCCAGGTGCAGCAGGACATCGTCCTGATGATCAACGAAGCCGGCGGCAAGGCCGTAGGCCTGACCGGCAAGGACGGCGGCCTGATCCGCGCGCGCAAGAAGTTGATGGACAACAAGGAGAATCCCGACCAGCCGCTGGATATCGGCTTCGTCGGCGACATCACCCAGGTCGATCCGGCGGTCGTCAAGGCCTTGCAGGACGACCAGTTCATTCCCGTGATCTCCCCCATCGGCTACGGCCAGGACGGCAAGGCCTACAACATCAATGCGGATGTCGTGGCGGGCAAGATGGCCGAAGTGCTGGGCGCGGAAAAGCTGTTGATGATGACGAACACCCCGGGCGTGCTGGACAAGAACGGCCAGCTGCTGCGCAGCCTGTCGGCGCGCGCCATCGACGAACTCTTCGCCGACGGCACCATTTCGGGCGGCATGCTGCCCAAGATTTCCTCTTCGCTGGACGCGGCGCGCAGCGGCGTGAACTCGGTGCACATCATCGACGGGCGCGTGCCGCACTGCCTGCTGCTGGAACTGCTGACGGACCAGGGCGTGGGCACCATGATCACGTCGC
This sequence comes from Bordetella sputigena, assembly GCF_965137885.1. Classification (NCBI taxonomy): domain Bacteria; kingdom Pseudomonadati; phylum Pseudomonadota; class Betaproteobacteria; order Burkholderiales; family Alcaligenaceae; genus Bordetella; species Bordetella sputigena. Next base: position 440,179 of record NZ_CBCSCA010000001.1, on the reverse strand, counting down.
GCTGATGCAGATACGCCGGCATTTGCTGCGGCCGGCGGCGCGCTTGCGCCGCTCGCGCCGGACGGCCACCGCCGCGCCTCAGCGCCTGTGGCTGTTCGATCTGGACAATACGCTGCACAACACCTCGCATGCCATTTTCCCGCGCATCGACGCGGGCATGGCGCGCGCCGTGGCGGAGACACTGGGCGTGGACCTGGACACCGCCAACGCGCTGCGCACGAAGTACTGGAAGCGCTATGGCGCGACGGTGATCGGCATGGTGCGCCATCATGGCGTGAATGCCGAAACCTTTCTGCGCATGAGCCATGATTTCGACGTACGTCCCCTGCTCAAGTCGGAAAGCGGCTTGCCGGCCAAGCTGCGGCGGCTGCCGGGGCGCAAGGTCCTGCTGACCAATGCACCGCTGCATTACGCGCGCGCGGTGCTGCGGCACCTGGGCCTGCTGTCGCACTTCGACAGCCTGTGGGCCATCGAGCACATGAACTGGCACGGCAGCTTCCGGCCCAAGCCTTCGGCGATCCTGTTGAAACGCGTGCTGGCGCGCGAAGGCGCGTCGGCCGCGCATACCGTGCTGGTCGAAGACACGCTGGAAAACCTGCGCGGCGCGCGCCGCGCGGGCCTGCGCACGGTACACATCCACCATCCTGGCACGCCCTTCAGCAAGGGCGGCCGCAACCGGCCGGGCTATGTGGACTTGCGGGTACACTCGGTCAGCGAGCTGCTTCTGCAACGCCGCCCCCTGCGGCGCTAGCACGGTCCTTTTTATTTCCTGAACTTCTTTACCGGCCGCCTCGCGGACGGCCACACCCATGGCAAGCAGACCCGGCGAAAAGAAAACGCAGATCCTGCAGACCCTGGCGGAAATGCTGGAGCAGCCCCATGCGGCTCGAATCACGACAGCGGCCCTGGCGGCACGCATGCAGGTTTCGGAAGCCGCCCTGTACCGGCATTTCGCCAGCAAGGCGCAGATGTTCGAAGGCCTGATCGAGTTCATCGAGCAGACCATATTCACGCTGGTCAATCAGATCGGTTCGGCCGAGCCCAACGGCATAGGCCAGGCGCGCCGCATGGTGAACATGCTGCTGACATTCTCCGAACGCAATAAGGGAATGACGCGCGTGTTGACGGGCGATGCGCTGGTGACGGAAGACAACCGCCTGCAGGAACGGATCAATCACATCAACGATCGCATCGAGGCGTCGTTCCGGCAGGCATTGCGCACGGCGGTACACGATGGCGCCTTGCCCGCGAACGCCGATATCAGCGCGCATGCCAGTTTGCTGACGCATTTCGTGCTGGGCCGTTGGCTGCGCTACGCGCAAAGCGGTTGGCGCGTGGCGCCTACCGTGCATCTGGATGAACAGCTGCGGCTTGCCTTGGGCTGAGGCCTACCTGGGACGCCGCGGATCCGGGTGGGCGGCCAGCCCTCCGCCGGTCCGCCGGCGGCGCCCCCTTGAGGGGGAAGCGCGTAGCGCTTAGGGGGTGGGTCTCCCACATACCGCGCATTCCGGGTCGCGCGGTACGTTCAGGCTGCGCCATTGCATCGCCAAGCCATCCAGGCACAGCAGGCGGCCCGCCAGCGTTTCGCCGATGCCGGCCAGCAGCTTCAGCGCCTCCGCCGCCTGCACGCTGCCGATGATGCCGACCAGCGGCGCCAGCACGCCCATCGTGGCGCAGCTGGCTTCCTCGACGTCGTCCGCTTCCGGGAACAGGCAGTGATAGCACGGCGAGGTCTCGTCGCGCATGTCGAACACGCTGACCTGCCCATCGAAGCGGATGGCCGCGCCCGATACCAGCGGCTTGCGATGATGCACGCACGCGCGATTGATCGCATGCCGCGTCGTGAAGTTGTCCGAGCAATCGAGTACGACATCCGCCTGCGCCACGGCCGCGAGCAAGGCGTCGCCCTGCAAACGCCGGGCGATGGTATCGACGGCGATCTCCGGGTTGAAGGCGTGCAGGGCGCGACGACCTGATTCCACCTTGGCCTGTCCCAGGCTTTCGGTGGTGTGCAGCAGTTGCCGCTGCAGGTTGCTGAGTTCGACCACGTCGTCGTCGACCAGGGTGATATGGCCGACCCCGGCGCTGGCAAGATACATCGCCGCCGGAGAGCCCAGCCCCCCTGCCCCGATAATCAGCGCACGCCCCGCCAGGATTTTTTCCTGCCCTTCGATACCCAGTTCGTCGAGCAGGATATGGCGTGCATAACGCAGCAACTGCTGGTCGTTCATTTTGCCTTGGTGGGCTGGACTCCGGACGGCGTGATCGTCATGCGCTCGGTGGGTGCCGGAGCGGCCCCCGTGGCCTGCTGCTGGGTGCCCACCTTGTCGGCGGACGCGGTCTTGGGCACGGCCTTCTGGATCGGCTTGCCGTCCAGCAGGTTCAGCGCCTGCTTCAGCTGGAAATCGTCCTTGCCGCCGAACTCGAAGGTCTTGGGCAGTTCGATATTGGCCGGATCATTCGCCGACTTGATCTCGCCGTTGGGCGCTTGCTGATTGGCCAGGTGGCGCTGCAGGTCGGCTTCGCGCGGCAGGCGGAACAAATCGCCCGTCGCGGTATCGGCCACCACGTAATCCGGTTCGATACCGGTAGCCTGGATGGAGCGGCCGCTAGGCGTGAAATAGCGCGACGTCGTCAGCTTGATGGCCGTGTCCTCGCTGAGCGGCAGAATCACCTGCACGGAGCCCTTGCCGAAGGTACGGTTGCCCATCACCTTGGCGCGCTTGTGATCCTGCAGCGCGCCGGCGACGATCTCCGAAGCGGACGCGGAGCCCACGTTCACCAGCACCACCATGGGCACGGTTTTGACCCAACCCGGCAGGCCCGACAGATAGTTGCCTTCGCCGCGCGCATATTCGGCCGGCGTGGCCAGATACTTGTGGCGCGCGTCGGGCGTGCGGCCGTCGGTGGACACGACCAGCGAATCGGCCGGCAGGAAGGCGGAGGCCACGCCGATCGCACTGGTCAGCAGCCCGCCCGGGTCGTTGCGCAGGTCCAGGACCAGCGCACGCGGCGGCTGCTTGGCGCCGAGCTCGGCAAGCTGGCGCGCCATGTCGGCGCCGGTCTTTTCCTGGAACTGGGCGATGCGCACATAGGCCACATTGCCATCCAGCATCTTGCTGCGCACGCTGCGCACCTTGATGACGTCGCGCACGATGCGCAGCACGATGGGCTGCGGATGATCGGCGCGCATGATGGTCAGCGTGATCGGCGTCTTGGGCGCGCCGCGCATCAGCTTGACGGCGTCGTTCAGCGACATGCCCTTGGTCGGCGTATCGTTGATCTTGGTGATCAGGTCACCCGCCATGACGCCCGCGCGCGCGGCCGGCGTGTCTTCAATGGGCGAGATGACCTTGACGTAGCCGTCTTCCGCGCCGACTTCGATGCCCAGGCCGCCGAACTCGCCTTGCGTGGCGGTCTGCATGTCGCGATAGGCGTCGGCATCCAGATAGGCGGAGTGCGGATCGAGACCGGACACCATGCCGGAGATGGCGTTGTCGATCAGCGTCTTGTCGTCCACCGGCTCGACATAATTGTTCTTGATGGCGCCGAAGACGTTGGTGAACTGACGCAGTTCGTCCAACGGCAGGGGGCTCCCGCCGCGCTGCGCGACCGCGGTCACGCCGACGCTTAGCAAAACACCGGCGACGACACCGACCGACACCAGGCCGAAACTGCGAAACTTGCGAGTGCTCATGCACACTTCCTGAATTGGTTTAGCCAAACGCTTCTACTGGGCCAACCACTGGGCTGGGTCCACCGGCGCGCCGCCATGACGAATTTCAAAGTATAGGCCCGATTCCACCTGCCCGCCCGTCGCGCCCGCCGCGGCGATGGTGTCGCCGGCGGCGACGCGATCGCCGACCTGTTTCAAGAGGGATTGGTTATAGCCATAGACCGTCATGTACTGCTGGCCGTGATCCACGATGATGAGGTTGCCGAAGCCCCGCAGCCAATTGGCGTAAACCACGGTACCGGGCGCCACGGCGTGCACGGGCGTGCCTTCCGGCACGCGCAGTACGATGCCCCGCCAGACGCCGCCGTCCGGACGGCCCAGGCCGAAGCGCCCTTGCACGGTGGCGCCCTGCACCGGCACCGGCAGGCCGGGCCGCAGGCCGCGGCCCGCGGGGATCGGCCGTTCGACGGGCCGGGCCGGAGCACTGCTCGCCGTGCCGGGGGGCGAGGAGGGGCCCGAGGGCGACCTGGCATCGGCCGGTTCCACGGACGTGGGTTCAGCTGGCTTTAAGCCTTCTATATTGCCGCGCGCCACGGGCAGGCTGGCCTGCGCCGCCCGGCGCGCGGCCGCTTCGGCGTCCTCCGCCTGCTTGGCGGCGGCGGCGGCCTGCCGGTCCGCGGCGGCGGCGGCCTCGGCATTGCGTCGCGCGGCGGCTTCGACCTGTTCGCGCGCCTGCGATGCTTCGCGGGCTTCCTGCGCGCGACGCGCGGCGTCGGCGGCCTTGCGCGCCTCGTCCGCGCGCTTGCGGGCTTCTTCCGCCTTGCGGCGCGCGTCTTCCAGCGCCTGGCGCCGCGCTTCTTCGGCCTTGCGGGCGGCTTCGGCCTCCGCCTTTTTGCGGGCTTCCTCGGCTTTGCGGCGGGCCTCTTCGGCTTTGCGCGCTTCTTCGGCCTGCTTTTCGATGGCGGCCTGCAAGTCGTCGATCAAGCGCGTCATCCGCTGATCGTCGCGTCCCAATTTAACGGCCTCTTCACGCTGCGCCGTAATCTGGCCTTCCAGTCGCGCGAGGACGCCGGCGCGTTCTTTCTGCTGCCCGACCAGTTGGGTTTTCTGGTCGGCGGTTTCCTTGACCACCTGGGCGATTTCCTGGCGCCGTGCGTCGGCCTGGCCTTGCAGGCGCGCCAGTTCGTCCAGGTCGCGGCGCAGCGCCTGCACCGCTTCTGCCCGCGCCTGGGAAACATAACCCAGGTAGGCCAGATTGCGGCCCAGTTGCTGGGGATCGTCGCCGGACAGCAGCGCCGTCCAGGGCGACAGCCCGCTGGTGTACTGGGCACGCAGCTGCTTGGCGAGTTCTTCGCGCCGCTGCGCCAGCACCGCCTGCTGCGCCGTCATCTGCCGTTCCAGGGCAGCCAGCTCGGCTTCCGCCTGCTTGCTTTGCGCGGCCAGCTCGGCCAGGCGCCGGTTGATCTGCGAGATCGCGGTTTCCGACTGGCGCAGCGCATCGGCGGCTTCCTTGCGCGCCGACTCGCGTTCGTCGATGGTTTTCTGCAGCGACTGGATGCGCTCGCGCAGCGCCGACTGCTGGCGCTGGGCCTCGGTCTGTTTCTCGGCGAGATCCGCCGGCGCGGCCCAGGCGCCGCCGGCCGCCAGCGCCATCGTCAGCGCGGCGGCCGCCCATCCACTGCCAGCCAGGCGCATCGATCAGGCCTTTTTCGCCTTGCCCTGGGCGGCCACGGCCGCCATGGCGGCTTCGATTTCAGCGGGATCGCCCAGATAGTAATGACGCAGGGGACGCAGATTGTCGTCGAGTTCGTAGACCAGTGGCTGGCCGGTGGGAATATTGAGCCCGACGATATCGTCGTCGGAGATGTCGTCCAGATGCTTGATCAGCGCACGCAGGCTGTTGCCATGCGCCGAGATCAGCACGCGGCGGCCGGAGCGGATGGCGGGCGCGATCGACTCGTTCCAGAAAGGCAGGACGCGGGCGACCGTATCCTTCAGGCATTCCGTGGCCGGCAGCTGGTCCGCCGGAATGCGCGCGTAGCGGCTATCGAAGCGCGGATGGCGCTCATCGTCCAGGGGAATGGGATCGGGCGCGATGGCGTACGCGCGACGCCAGATCAGCACCTGCTCGTCGCCGAACTTGGCCGCGGTCTCGGCCTTGTTCAATCCTTGCAGGGCGCCGTAGTGGCGTTCGTTCAGGCGCCAGCTGTTGCCGATGGGGGTGTACATCGCGTCCATGGCGTCCAGCGCGATCCACAGCGTGCGGATGGCGCGCTTGAGGACCGAGGTAAAGGCCAGGTCGAACGTGTAGCCTTCGCGCTTGAGCAGTTCACCGGCGGCGCGCGCCTGTTGGCGGCCGGTATCGGTCAGGTCGACGTCAGTCCAGCCGGTGAAGCGGTTTTCCAGGTTCCACTGGCTTTCGCCGTGACGCATCAGAACGAGTTTATGCATGGTGCGGTCGCTTGAAACAGAGTTGAAAGATGCCGGGATGGCATCATTTTATAATTGCCCGGTTATGCCCCTTCCGGACGGTCACGCGCCGCCGCCCTTCCGGAGTGCGGCGCCCGGTGGGCTTCGATAGCCCATTAACCGTCATACTTCAGGACGTTCCGTGGATTTTGTGCATTTTCTGCTAGGTCAGAACAATATTTTCATCGTCGCCGCGGCGGTCGTGTCCGGCATCATGCTGGCCATTCCCGCGCTGCGCAAGACTGGCGGCGGATCCGCCATCGGAACGGCCGAAGCCATCCAAATGGTGAACCAGCGGCAGGCCGTATGGGTGGACGTGCGTCCGGCCGAACAATACCAGGCGGGGCACATCGCGCAGGCACGCAGCGTGCCGGCGGGCGATATCGACAAAAAGTCCGCGGGCCTGCCCAAAAACAAGCCCCTGGTCGTCGTGTGCGAACAGGGCCGCGAGGCGAGCCGCGCCGTGGCCAGGCTCAAGGCCCAGGGCTTTGCCGAAGTCGTGGCCCTGCAGGGCGGCATGAAGGCCTGGAGCCAGGCCGGCCTGCCCGTCACGCAGAAAGCCTGAACGCGAGCCGTCCCAGGGCGGGCGGCAGCCTGAAATGTCGCCCCTTCCGCTTTCAACGTAGAGAACCGACGATGAAAAAAGTCCTGATGTACAGCACCGGCGTCTGTCCGTATTGCATCCGTGCCGAAGCCTTGCTCAAACAGCGCGGCGTAAGCGAAATCGAAAAGATCCGCATAGACCTCGACCCGGCCCAGCGCGCCGTGATGATGGAGCGCACAGGCCGCCGCACGGTGCCGCAGATCTATATCGGCGACACGCACGTGGGCGGTTACGACGATCTGGCCGCGCTGGACCGCGCCGACAAGCTGGTCCCCATGCTGGGCTGATTCATGGCGCCGTCCGGCGGACGGCGCATCCCTTGCCTGCCTCAGGCTTTACTCCCTACCTTTCCGGAATTCTTCATGGCCGATCAAACCAACCAGCAGGCGGGCGACGACGCTCCGTCGTTCAATCTGCAGCGCGTCTACCTGAAAGACCTGTCGCTGGAAATGCCCAACGCGCCGCACGTATTCCTGGAACAGGACACGCCGCAGGTCGAAGTCAGCATCAATGTCGGCGGCCAGCGGCTGACCGAAACGCTGTTCGAATCCACCGTCACCGTCACCGTGACGACGCGCGTCACCGACAAGGTGCTGTATCTGGTCGAAGGCACCCAGGCGGGCATTTTCGAACTGGCCAACATCCCGGCCGAACAGCTGGATCCGCTGCTGGGCATCGTCTGCCCCACCATGGTCTACCCGTACCTGCGCGCCAATGTCGCGGATGCGATCACGCGCACGTCGCTGCCGGCCCTGCATTTGGCGGAAGTCAATTTCCAGGCGCTGTACGAGCAGCGCATCGCCGAACTGCAGCAGCAATCGCAGCAAGGCGGATCCGGCAATGACTCCGGCATCATCCTGCCGCCCAATGTCACCCGCCAGTAAACCCGTCGCAAGCCCCCGCCCGCCCGCCGGCACGCAGGTGCCGCCGCGGGTGGCGGTGCTGGGCGCGGGCAGCTGGGGAACGGCGCTGGCGGCGGTAGCCGCGCGCCGCCGCCCTACCCTGCTGTGGGCGCGCCAGGCGGCGCAGGCCGCCGCCATGAGCGCCACACACGAAAACGCCCGGTATCTTCCGGGCGTTTCTTTGCCTGAGTCATTGCAAATAGGCAGCGACTTCAACCAGGCGCTGTCCTGGGCCGCCGCGGACGGCGGCGTGCCGCTGCTCATCCTTGGCGTGCCGGTGGCCGGCCTGCAGGCCATGTGCCAGGACCTGGCTCAGCGCCTGCCCGCGCTCGGGTGCGCCGGCTGGCATGTGGTCTGGACGTGCAAGGGATTCGACGAAGCGCAGGGGCGGCTGCCGCACGAAATCGCGCGGGCATCGCTGGATGCAGGCAGCGGCGTCAGCCTCGGCGTGCTGTCGGGCCCGAGCTTCGCGCGCGAAGTGGCGCAAGGCCTGCCCGTGGCATTGACGGTGGCCAGCGACGATGCCGGCCTATGCGCGGCGACCACGGCCGCGCTGCATGGCGGCGCCGTGCGCGTCTATGCCGGTTCCGATGTCGCCGGCGTCGAAGTCGGCGGCGCGATGAAGAACATAATCTCGATCGCCTGCGGCATTTCCGACGGCCTGATGCTGGGCACCAATGCCCGCGCCGCCCTGATCACCCGCGGGCTGGCCGAGATGACCCGCCTGGGCGTGGCGCTGGGCGCGCGCGCGGATACGTTTTCCGGGTTGACCGGACTGGGCGACCTGGTGCTCAGCGCGACCGGCGAACTTTCCCGCAACCGCCGGGTCGGCCTGGATATCGGCGCCGGGCGCAAGCTGGACGACATCCTGGCCGGCGGCGTGACGGCGGAAGGCGTGCGGGCGGCACGTTCGGCCCTGGCGCGCGCGCGGGCCTTGAATGTCGATCTGCCTATTACCGCCGCGGTGTGCGCGGTGCTCTTCGACGGCGTTTCCCCCATGACGGCAGTGTCGACCTTGCTGGCACGCGACGCCCGTCCGGAAAGCGGAGACCTGCGCGTGCCCGACTAAGGGCCTGTCCACACCAGGCCGTCCACTCAAAAACAGCGCGCGATCGCCCTGGCGCGATCGGCCATCTCAGCCAAAGGAGAAATCGATGTTCCTGTTCAACCCCGGCCGCCGCGGCGCACGCATGCCACGGCTGTGGCTGGCCCTGGCCAGCATCGCCACCGCGCTGACGCTGGGCGCGCCCGCGCATGCGGAATGGCCGGAACGCCCCATAGACCTCATCGTTCCGTTCCCCGCGGGGTCCTCGCCGGACCTGCTGGCGCGTATCGTGTCCGAACCGCTTTCGCAGGCGCTGGGCAAGCCCATCATCGTGCAGAACAAGCCCGGCGCCGGCGGCAATATCGGCACCCGCCTGGCTGCCGAGGCCAAGCCCGACGGCTACACGATGCTGTTCACGATCAATGGACCGCTGACGACGGCGCCGACGCTGTATCGCAAGACGCTGGGCTACGACCCCTTCACCGACCTGACGCCGGTCACGCTGGTCGCGACCAGCCCGAACGTGCTCGTGGTGCCCAGCAGCCTGAACATCAAGACCGTGGATCAGTTCGTCAAGCTGGCCAAGGAAAAGCCGGGCGCCCTGAATTACGGGTCCGTGGGTCCCGGCAGCGCGTCGCAATTGGCGATGGAAATGTTCAAGGGCCAGGCCGGCCTGGACATCGCCCATATTCCCTATCCCGGTTTTCCGCAGGTCATCAGCGCGATCATCGCCGGCGATATCCAGGCGTCCTTCATGGTGCCGGCCATCGCCATGCCGCAAGCGCGCAATGGCAAGGCAACGGTGCTGGCGGTGACCAGCCTGGAACGCGCCGATACGCTGCCGGACGTGCCCACCATGGCGGAACAGGGCTATCCGGGCTTCGAGGCGATTTCCTGGGATGCGGTCCTGGTGCCCGCCGGGACGCCGAGCGGCGTGGTCGAGAGGCTGAATAGCGAGCTCGCGCGGATTATCAGCAGCGATAAAGTGCGCGAGCAGATGGCGGTGCAGTACTTCACGCCCGCGCCGTCGTCACCCGAGCAGTTGGCGACGCGCATGCGCGACGAGAAGGCGCGCTGGGACGCCGTGATACAGAAGCTGAATCTGTCGCTGGACTGATCGCGGGGAAGCTCCCCCGCGATCATGCGCGACGTCAAGCAGCGGCGCCGGGCGCCGGTACGGGAAGCGCCTCCGGGGCGATAACCGGCGCGGGTGCCGGCACGAATGCCGATACCGCAGCGGTTACGGCGGTTGCCGGAGCAGGCACCGCCGCCGCCGCGGCGGTTGCGCCCGTTACCGTAGTGGCCGTAGTCGTGGTTGTGATGGTGGCCGTGGCTGCGGGTGGATGGTCCGCCGCCGGCACGGGGCTCGCGGCTTCGGGCATGGCGGCGACCCGAGGGTCCGCCGCCTTCCCCACCGGCGTCGGCTGCTCCGCATAACGATTCATCGGATTGTTCCTCTCGAACGATCTGCCGGAATTCAGCAAGGCCTGCTGATAGTGCCGATAGATGAATCGGTTTTCCTCGCCGATCGTGCTCACAACCGCCTCGGCCTTGAGGAAATCATCCATATGGCCTTCGTAACGCTTGAACCGACCCAGCATGTTCTGCATGTGCGTCTGGTTCAGGCGAGCCCAGGTCGCATCGTAAGTGGTGAAGGTGCCGGTATCCGGGCTGGACCACGTGCCCACGTCCCGCTTGATGAGCCCATCCAGGGCCAGCTTGATGCCCTCATAGTCCTTGTTGGAATCACGATCGAATTTGTCCGACAGCCGTGCGAGCAGATAGGCATAGCTGCGTACTTCCGGCTCCTGCTCCACCGCGTCGCGCAGCGCGGTCCAGCAACGGTTGGCCGTGCGTTGCCATGCCACGGAATCGCGCGGCGTCATGCGTTCGGTATCCAGGAACTTGTTGCGCCACCATCCCTGCAGGCCGGCGATCCAGGCAAAGCGCGGCGCGGATTCTCTCATATCGGGGCAAGGCTGCTGCAGGTTCCTGTAGAGGTTCTTGAGCGAATCCGGCCCCAGCGTCGCCACCGCGCGGGAGAACTCGATGCGCAGGTATCGATCGCAGGCATCCCTGGGGAACTGGCTGGCGGCGAACTGCGCGCGCAGGTCATCCACCGCGATCAGCATATTGCGAAACGCCTGCTGGACTTCGCGTGGATCGGCGGGATAGCGGTTCAACGGCTTGAACGCGGCCCGCACGCTCCGGCCCAGGCGGCCCATGTGATACTCGAAACGCACCTGTTCCATCTTGGCGCCGTCTCCGATCACCAGGTAGCCGGCCCAGAACGCGATCTTGTCCCACGCCTTGCGCAGCGGACCGCGCTTCCTGGCCACCAAGGCGCCTTCCAGGTTGTCATAGTCCGTCAAATCGCGCCAGCGCGATCGGCGGGCGTCGCCGACGGGCAGCACGTCCCCCTGCAGGATGAGCTGTATTTCCTGCAGCACGCGGCGATACTGCGGCACCATCAGATCGCCGTTCATCGTGATGCGGCCCATGCCTTCCATCAATGCGTCGAATACGGCCTTTTTCCGCCAGGTCGTCGTTTCCCGCAGGATGGCGCGCACGTCTTCCGGAGCGCGCTCGAAGATCAGCCGCGACAGATAGCCGGTGCGGTCCTCGTCGCCGCGCATCGACAGGTACATGCCCCGCAGCAGAGCGTGAACGGCGTTCCTGCCCTGCTGGTACATATCCAGCTGGTCGGGCAACGGCACCTCGTCGGCGGCGCAGCCGCGGTCGCTCATGCCCTGGATCGCATTCGACTCGATGAGCTGGGTCAGCTTCGCCAGTTCGCGCAAGGGCTCGGTTTCATAACGGCGTATGCGTTCGTCGCTCACGGCCGCGCGCCAGGCGTCCAGGACCTCGGCCGACTGGACGCGATCGGCATGGATCTGGATGGTGCCCATGTACCCGCCGGGAGACGCGGCCCGGCAGACTTCGTCGAAGGCGTTATCGGAAAGGGCGCGCATTGCCCGGCCCACGTGACTCTGGATGAAATTCCGAGTCTCCGTCGGCGTAGGCGGCAGCAGGTCGAGAGCCTGCGCGAGCTGCGCCATCCAATCGCCGGAGCCAGGGTTCGGCAGTCCTTGGACCCCGCTCATTTCCCGCAGCAGACTGGCGCATGGCTCGGCTTTATCGCTCTGGAAATCCGCCACGGCCTGGTCCCACTGCCCCAGTTCCGAAGGATATTGCCGGCGCAGCGACTCGCCGCCCTCGATCAGCTTGCGGCATTGGTCTATGGTGCTTTTCAGATGATCGCCCAGGTCGACTTTACCGCGCAGCTTGGCGAGTTCGCGCGCGATGCGTTCGGCGTTCGCCTCTTCGAGGCCATGCGTCCACAGACGATTGATGAACTGCGCGGCTTCTTCCGCGGTGGGCTTGGAAGAGAGCCCCGTGACTTCCTTGCCCTTCTGCACCAGGTTCCCGAAAAAGCCCGGCCCGTGGCCGCTATCCACGCGGGCCTGAGCCACGGAGAGCGCGGGCAACCCGCCGCACAGGTATGCGCTGTCTTTTTCCAGATGACGGCGCGCGTCGTTGCGGCACTTGACGACGGCGGCTTCGATACGCCCGAGTTTTTTGAGCGCCACCTTGATCTTGCGCCCTGCCTTCTTGAAGGTCTTTTTGTTGACGCGCAGGTCCGCGATATCCTCGTCCAGCTGCCGGCGCGCCTGCAACTTTGCCGGATCCAGCGCGGATGTGATTGCCGCCATTCGCATCACCCCGCTGGTTCCGGGCGCCACCTTTTGCAGTACCCGCATGCCGGCACTGATGCACGCATTCTCGACCCTGGCCACTGCCTTGCCTATGCCTTTATGCAGGCGGCTTTCGGCGGCTCTCACGGCGACGACACAGCTATTGGCGGCGTGCGTGCCGACGCGGCAAACGTTCCTGCCGACGCGCTGCGTGCGCTTGGCCGGCTTGGCATCGAACCGCTTGGCGCCAGCCGACGCCGAGCCGGCAGACGATGAGGGAGAATTCAAGCGGCCGCGTGCTTGGGGCTGGACATGCTCGTTCTGGACGTTGGGGCCAGCGCCGGAGGTGGGATAGACAGGCATATGCGATCCTTCTGCTGCGTTTGGATACCCCGCCATCGTTGGCAAGCGCATCGGCGTACGGCGGGAGTCATCCAGGTAACGACCTGGTCGCGTGGGCGCTGTCGACGGCGCTATCGGATCTGTTCCGGTTGTTGCCGCGGACATCTGTATCGCGATGGTCGTGTGATAGGTACACAGCGCATAGGGGCGGTTCCGCGAGGCAATGCGCGCGTTTTGGACGCACAGGCCAAATGCGACGCAAAGCCCCGCGATATTCCACGCAAGCGTTGAAGTTGTCGCCCGCCGCGGTCACGGCACAGGCGGTCGCCCGCCTAGACGCCGCCCGCGTAGCCGGCCTGCCGCCAGGCTTCGAACACGACCACCGCCACCGCGTTGGACAGGTTCAGGCTGCGCTGGCCCGGACGCATGGGCAGGCGCAAGCGCTGCTCTGGCGAGAACAGGCCCAACTGTGCCTCCGACAGGCCCGCGGTCTCGCGTCCGAAGACGAATACATCGCCGGGCTGCAGGGCCGTACCGGCAAAAGAGCGCTCCGTGCGCGTGGTCATGGCGAACACGCGATCCGGCGCGGCGCCGATGGCGGCGACGGCGGCCGGCAGGGACGCATGCAGCCGCACCGGCTGCCATTCGTGATAGTCCAGGCCGGCACGGCGCAGCCGCGCGTCGTCCAATTCGAAGCCCAAGGGCTCCACGAGATGCAGCTGGGCGCCGGTGTTGGCGCACAGGCGTATCGCGTTGCCGGTGTTGGGCGGAATTTCGGGTTCGACGAGGATGACGTGGAACATGGTTTCGGATTCGGGCGTGGCGCCGCTACGGCAGGCGATATTGTGCCAGCACGCCGCCATCATCCGCCGGCGCCCGCGCGGCGACCAGCCCGATGACGCTGGCGGCGCCGGCCGCGCGCAGCGCCAAGGCGGCCGCATGCAGGGTACTGCCCGTGGTCATGACATCGTCGACCAGCGCGATCGTGCATGGCGGGATGGCCGCCGGACAGACATAGGCATCCCGCGCGACGCGCACGCGGGCGGCGCGTGTCAGTGTGCTCTGCTTGGGACCGTCGCGGCCGCGCGCCAGCCAGTGCGGCCGCAGCGGCAGGCATGTGCGCCGCGCCAGGGCGCGCGCGAGTTCGCCCGCCGGGTTGAAGCCCCGCCGGCGCAACGAGGCGCGCGATGATGGAATGGGCACCAGGACAGTGCCGGCCGGTAGTGCGGGGGCACCGGGCGTCGACAGGCCGGGCGCGCGCAGGACCAGATCGGCCAGCGGCTCTGCCAGCGCATAGCGCAGCTCGATTTTGTAGCGGGTAATCAGCATGTCGCCGGGGGACTCGTAATCGAACCCGGGGAACACGGCCGTCAATGGCGAGGGGCGCCTGGCGCAATCGGGGCAAGCCGCCTGGGCCGAACGCAAGCGCAGGGCGCATTGGCGGCAGCGGGATTGGCCGTCGTGCATCGTGGCGATGACGTCGCCCAGGCAGGGGGAGCACGGCCCTCCGCCCGCCGCCGGGCCGCCGCACATCGGGCAGGGCGTGGCAATGCGCGAGATCATCCGACGCCGAGCCGCTCTCCACCCGCGTATGAATTCCGCCCACCGTATCGTGAACCGGCCCATGTTGGCCCCCGCATGTCAAAGCGGCGCACCGTGGGCGGCCGCGTCAGGGATGCCGGCATCCCGGGCGGCGACAAAACCCGCGCCGCCGCATGGCCCTACGCGGGCCCGGGGGCCGCGGTGCGCAATAATGAAAGGCTTATCTCATCACATCCGCGCGGAGCCACCGGCTCCGGCGCGACTGAAATGTCCGACACCCCGCCTGAGCTTCCCATCGTCAGCGCCCACGTGGCGCGCCAGTTTGCCCGCCGCGGAGATCTGGAAAACGCCCAGTTCCTGTACGGCGAAATCGGCCGGCGCATGCTCGATCGCCTGCGCTACATCCGCGCGCAACCGGCGCTGCTGCTGGATGCCGGCTGCGGCGCCGGCGCCAGCCTGCCGCTGCTGCAGGAGCGCTATCCCGACGCGGCCTACATCGGCGTGGACGTGTGCGGGCCCCTGCTGGAGATCGCGCGCCAACGCCATGCTCCCCGCCGCGGCGGGCTGCTGGGGATGGCCGCGCAGCTGGTGCGGCGCGGCGATAAAGCGGCGGCGCCGCGCTTCATCCAGGCCGACCTGGCCGACACCGGCCTGGCGCCGGAGTCGCTGGACCTGGTCTGGTCCAATCTGGCCCTGCACTGGCATCCGCGGCCCCACGCCGCCTTGGCCGAATGGCGGCGCGTGCTCAAGGTGAACGGACTGGCGATGTTTTCCTGTCTGGGTCCCGGCACCCTGCGCGAGCTGCGCCAGGCGGTCGCCGACGCCGGCCTGCGGACCGCCACGCCGTCTTTCGTCGATATGCACGACTTCGGCGACCTGCTGGTGGAAAACGGCTTCGCCGACCCGGTCATGGACCAGGAAACCCTGACACTGACCTATCAAACGGCGGACCGGCTGCTGGAAGACGTACGCGCCCTGGGCGGCAATCCGGCCGCGCATCGCAAGGCGTCCCTGGCGACCAGGGCCTGGCGCGACCGCCTGTGCAAGGCGCTGGAGGCCCAGCGCCGCCCGGACGGCACCATGGCCTTGACGATAGAAGTAGCCTACGGTCACGCCTGGCGGGCGGCGGCCCGGCATGCCGGGCCGGGCGAAACGCGTTTGTCCGTCAGCGCGATCGGCGGCCGGCGGCAGCCGGGCAGCTGAGCTGACCAGCGCGATCAGTGCAGGCGCCGCGGCGCCACGCCGGGCTCGGCGAGCGTCTGCACCCCTACCCCACCCAGGGGCTCCGAGTTGGCGCGGACGCGCCGCCGCAGCACCGATGTCGGATCCGTGCCGGTCATGCCGACCAGGCCGCTGTCGCCGCGAAAAGCGCCCGTCATGGATTCCACCACCGACGGCAGGTCGCGCAGGCGATGGAATTGGGCGCGCAGCCAGCGCGCGTCGTTGCCCGCGCGCAGCGCGTCGTCACGCAGCGAGGTCAACATATCGGTGGTCCCGAGTTCGTCGGCAACCGGCATCAGGCGGCCGAACAAGCCGCGCAGATGGTCGATGAGCCGTAGCCGCTGGCCCTCGCCCGTGACGTAGCTGCCCTGCAGGCCGAAGCGGCAGGCCTGGAAATGATTGCTGCGATAGGCCAGCCACAGGCCGCCTTCCGGCGGCGCCTCGCGCTGCAACAGCACCGCCAGCGCCTGGGCGAACGCCGCCAGCTGGCAGGCGCGCTCGACGGTCAGCGGCGTGTCGCAGACGCGGATTTCCACGGTACCGAAGTCAGGCTTGGGCCGGATGTCCCAGTACAGGTCCTTGATGCTTTCCGCCAGGCCCAGGTTGCGCAGCTGCGCCAGGTGAGCCTCGAACCGGTACCAGTCCGTGACTTCGGACGGCATATGGCCGGCCAGGGGGAAGCTATTGACCGCGTTCAGGCGGCAGCACGAAAACAGGGTATCCACGCCTTCGTAGTACGGCGAAGAGGCCGACAAGGCGATGAAATGCGGCACGTAGGCCGACAACTGGCGGGTCAGCGTGATGGCCTGGTCGCCGCTTTTGACGCCCAGGTGGATATGCTGGCCGAAGACGGTGAACTGCCGCGCCAGATAGCCGTACATTTCGGCCAGGTATTGAAAGCGCGGCGTATCGGAGATCGAGCGCTCCTGCCAGCGCATGAAGGGGTGGGCGCCGCCGCCGGCGACCGAGACGCCCACGGCGTCGGCCGCCTCGCACAGGGCCGAGCGCATTTCGCGCATTTCGGCGAGCAGCCCCATGGGGTGCTCGTGAACCGAGGAATTCAGCTCGATCATGGACCGCGTGATTTCCGGCTTGACCCGGTCGGCGATGGGATGGTCGGCCATTTGCGCCAGCAGTTCATCCGAAGCAGCAGTCAGGTCAAACGTCCGCGGATCGATCAATTGCAGTTCGAGTTCGATGCCCAGCGTGTTGGGGGCGGAAGGGACGAACGGAATCTGTTCCATTTCCTGCTCCTATGTATCTTATTTATGGTGGGGACGGCGTCAGGCGGGTCTTGAAGCCCGGCCCGGGTGGAACGGGCCTCCCGGGGGTGCCTGGGTGTGTGACGCGAAGCCGCAGTTTAGCCGCCCGTTGCGGTCATAAACGGTGAAAATCGTGACATTAATGCGCAACAACGCGTAACCTGCCGACTTCTCCCCGCGATCTCGTAAGCAAGTACTCACAAGCGAGGGTATCTCCGGATGCGATCAGCGACGCCAGAACGCCGGCGTAAAAAGTAGTAGCACCGTGAAGAGCTCCAGTCGGCCGATCAGCATGCCGAAGGTGCAAAGCCAGGTCTGAAAGTCCGTCAGGACGGAGAAGCTTCCCATTGGGCCGATCGGCCCCAGGCCCGGGCCGGTATTGTTGACGCTGGCCACCACCGCGCTGAAGGCGACCACCGGATCCAGGCCGGAAACCAGCATCAGGATCGTCAACAAGGCGATGGACATGCCGTATATCAGCATGAAGGCCAGGACGGAGGTCATCACGCGGTTGTCGACCACCCTGCCCCGCAGGCGGACCGGGCTGACGGCATGTGGGTGCAGCATGGTGACCAGTTCGGTGCGCGCCTGTTTGGCGAGCAGAATGGCGCGGATCATCTTGATGCCGCCGCCGGTCGACCCGGCGGACGTGGCCACCCCCGACAGCAGTAGCATCAATAACGTGGCGAACAAGGGCCATTGGGTGTAATCCACGTTCGCATAGCCGGTGGTGGTGATCACGGAGACGGCGTTGAACATCCCATAGCGCAAGGCCTCGCCCGGGGTTCCATAGATGCCATCGACATAGAGGAAAACCGATATCGCCAGCGCGGCGCCCAGCGTCACGGCCAGGTACGGGATGGTCTGCGGACAGCTAAGGTAAGGACGCGCGCTACGCGTCTGCCAGGCGCTGAAGTGGGTGGCGAAGTTGATGCCGGCGATCAGCATGAAGACGATCGCGACGATTTCGACGGGTAGCGAATCGAAATGCGCGAACCCGTCATCCCAGGTGGAAAACCCGCCCAATCCCATGGTGGTGGCCATATGGCACCAGGCCTCGAACCACGGCAGGCCGGCCAGCCGGTAGGCCGCCAGGCACAGCAGCGACAGGCCGAAATAGATCGCGTAAAGGGCCTTGGCCGTGCTGGCGATCCGGGGCGTGAGCTTCTCGTCCTTGATGGGGCCCGGCGTTTCGGCCCGGAATACCTGGTGTCCACCCACCCCCAGCAGCGGCAATACCGCCACGGCCA
Organism: Bordetella sputigena; assembly: GCF_965137885.1. NCBI lineage: Bacteria > Pseudomonadati > Pseudomonadota > Betaproteobacteria > Burkholderiales > Alcaligenaceae > Bordetella > Bordetella sputigena. The sequence goes on along the minus strand of NZ_CBCSCA010000001.1, from coordinate 422,171 downwards.
GCACCAGGATACCCATGCCGCCCAGCCAGACCAGCGTCGCGCGCCACAGGTTGATCGACGGCGGCAAGCGGTCCAGGCCGGTCAGCACGGTCGCGCCGGTGGTGGTCAGGCCGGACATCGCCTCGAAATAGGCGTCGGTAAAGGACAGCGGCGCGCCCGCGCGCTGAAAGTAGATGAGCAGCGGCATGGCCGCCAGCGCCGGCAGCACGGTCCAGACCATGGAGACCAGCAGAAAGCCGTCACGCGGGCGCAGTTCCGAGCGATGGCGGCGGGTGGCCGCCCACAGCAGGCCGCCCAAGGCCATGGAAATCAGGGCGGCGTCGACGAAGGCCGCCAGCGCCGCGTCACCGGTATAGATGGCGAGGCCCAGGGGCAGGATCATGGTCAGCGAGAACAGCGCCATGATCAGGCCCAGCAGATTGAACACGGCCGCCAGGCGGCCATCGACGATACGAAGCGCTTGCATGGGTCCCGAAGGGCTCAGAAGAAAGACGCGGACACCTGAAACAGCTTTTCCACCCGGGCCATCTGGTTGCGGCCCGGCACGAAGACGATGACATGGTCGTCCGGCTGAATGACGGTATCGGGGTCCGGCATGATGATTTCATCGCCGCGCACCAGCGCGCCGATGATCGCGCCTTTGGGCAGCCGCACCTGGCACACCTGGCGGCCGACCACCCGCGAAGTGTGCCGGTCGCCATGGGCGACGGCCTCCAGCGCTTCGATCACGCCCTGCCGCAGGCGGTGCACCGCGACCACGTCGCCACGCCGCACATGGCGCAACAGCTCGCTCATCGTGGCATGGGAAGGCGATACGGCCACGTCGATATGGCTGCCTTGCATCAACTCCCCATAGGCCTGGCGATTGATCAGCGCGATGACGCGACGCGCCCCCAGCCGCTTGGCGAGCAGCGACGACATGATGTTGTCCTCATCGTCGCTGGTCAGCGCCAGCCAGGTATCCATGTCCTCGATGTTTTCGCGTTCCAGCAAGGCTTCGTCGGTGGCGTTGCCATGCAGCACCAGAACGCTGGGCGGCAGCTTTTCCGCCAGGTATTGGCAGCGGGCGGCGCCGTGCTCGATGATGCGCACGCTGTAGTTTTCCTCGGCCAGCTCGCGCGCCAGGCGCAGCCCGATATTGCCGCCGCCGGCGATCATGATGCGGCGCGCGGTCTTTTCCGCCGCGCGCAGCTGGCGCACCGCGCGGCGCGCATGGCGCGTATCGGCGACCACCACGACCTCATCGCCCGGCTGGATGACGGTGCCGCGGCCCGCCTGCAATGGCCGGCCGTCCCGCACGATGTCGACGATGCGCGCCGACACGTCGGGCCAGACTTCCGGCAGCGCATCCAGCGGCCGATTCGCCATGGCGCTGCCGCGGCTCACGCGGGCGGTCACCACGCTGACGCGGCCACCCGCGAACTCCACCACCTGCAGCGCTTCGGGAAACTCGATCAGGCTGTGCAGGTAAGTCGTAACGCTGCGCTCGGGGCTGATCAAGGCGTCGATGCAAAAGCCATCGTCGCCCATCAGCTCGGGATGTTCGGCGACGTCCGAGGAGCGAATGCGCGCGATGCGCCGCGGAATATTGAATATCTGCCGCGCGATGCGGCAGGCGACCAGATTGACGGTATCCGAAGCGGCACAGGCGATGAAAAGATCGGCGTCTTCCGCGCCCGCCTCGCGCAGCACCGACACTTGCGCGCCGTCACCGCGCAAGCCGCGCAGGTCGCAGCGTTCCTGCAGATCCTGCAGATTGCGCGCGTCGGTGTCGATAACGGTGATGTCGTTCTGCTCGGAAACCAGGTTTTCGGCCACGCTCGTGCCTACCCGTCCCGCCCCGACGATCAGGATCTTCATGTACTGCGCTTGCGCGCCGACTCGATGCCCAGTTGCTTGAGCTTGCGGTAAAGATGGGTGCGCTCCAGCCCGGTCTTTTCGGAAACCCGGGTCATGCTATGGCTTTCGCGCACCAAGTGGTATTCGAAATAAATGCGTTCGAAGGCATCGCGCGCTTCGCGCAGGGGCTGGTCCAGCGAGATGCTGCCCAGCAAGCCGTTGGAGCCGGCCGGGGCGTCGGCCGCGGCGGACGGCAAGGCGGCGGCGTCCAGTTCGTCTTCCAGCGGCACGGGCGACAGGGCGGCCGCCACCGGCGCCGGCTGCGGCGCGCGGCCGCGCGCCAAGGCGGCCGAAATAGTTTTTAACAACCGCTGCAGCGTGATGGGCTTTTCGAGGAAGTCCAGCGCGCCGATACGGGTGGCTTCGACGGCGGTGTCTATGGTGGCGTGGCCGCTCATCATGATGACCGGCATGTCCAGCAGGCCTTGCGAGCCCCATTCCTTCAGCAGGCTGACGCCGTCGGTATCGGGCATCCAGATGTCCAGCAGGACCAGGTCGGGACGCGAACGTAGGCGAGCGGCTCGGGCCTGCGCCGCATTTTCGGCCAGTTCGACCGTGTGTCCTTCGTCGTACAAGATCTCTGACAGAAGTTCGCGGATGCCAACTTCGTCATCAACCACCAGAATTCTGGCCATAAACCCGTCCACCTATTGCGTAGCCGCATTATCCTGTTGTTGTGCGGTTGCGTCCAGAGTATCGACCTCGTCCGCCAGGCGGGTCAACAGTATCGAAATGCGAGCCCCGCCTTCGCGCCGGTTGGCCAGATCGATACGCCCGCCGTGCTCTTCCACGATCTTGCGGACGATCGCCAATCCTAACCCAGTCCCGTGCGCCTTGGTGGTCACATAGGGCTCGAAGGCCCGCTGCATGACCTGCGGAGAGAATCCCGGGCCGGTATCGGCCACGGTAAAACGCAGTGCCAGTTGCTCCGTGCCATCGCCATGGCGCGCGCGCGTCAGCTGCGTGGATACCCTCACCTTGCCGTCCTGCTGGTCGGCGATGGCATCGCGCGCATTGGCCAGCAGGTTGTGTATGACCTGCCGCAACTGCGTGGGGTCGCCTTCGATGGCCGGCAGGTCCGGGTCCAGGGCGACCTCCAGGTTGAGCGAATTGACGTGGTCGCGCATCAGGCCTTCGACCGGATCCCAGCCGTACAGGGACAGGACGTCGGACACCAGCTCATTGAAGTCGATGCGCTTCATGACGGCCGGCGGGGTGCGGGCGAATTCGCGGAAATCGTCGACCATGTGCTTGAGCGAGGCGACCTGGTTGACGATGGTGTTGGTGGAGCGTTCGAGCATGCGCCTGTCATTGGGTTCCAGGCGGTCGGCCAGCTTCATGGCCAGGCGTTCGGCCGACAGCTGGATGGGCGTCAGCGGATTCTTGATTTCGTGCGCCAGCCGGCGCGCCACTTCGCCCCAGGCGACGGCACGGTTGGCCGACATCAGTTCCGTGATGTCGTCGAACACGACCAGGTAGCCGTTGCCGCGTCCATCGACGCGCAGATGCGTGCCGCGCGCCAGCAGCGTGGCGGCTTGCTGGGAGGCAGGGTGGCCGGCGGCGGGACTGAGCTGGATTTCGAACTGCTGCTGCCAGTGCAGGCGCTCCGACCCCACGGCGGTATGCGCGGCAAAGGCCTGCCGCACGATCTGCGCGAAGGGCAGCATGCCTTCGACGGTTTCCAGGGGCCGGCCGATGACGGAGCGCAGGTCCGCCTGCAGGATGGTCTGCGCGCCCTGGTTCACCGTGGTAACGCGAAAGCTTTCGTCGAAAACCAGGACGCCGGACGACAGATTGGACAGCACGCTTTCCAGATAGACGTTGGAGCGTTCCAGCTGCTGCCGGTTGCTTTCGACCATGCGCCGCGCTTCATCCAGCTGGCGCGTCATGGCATTGAAGGAGCGCGTCAGCTGGCCGACTTCATCGCGTTCCGGGGGTTCGGGCAAGGGCCGGTAATCGCCTATACCCACGGCCTGCGTGCCGGCCGCCAGCCGCAGCAGCGGGCGCACCAGCCGCTTGGACAGCGACAGCGCGACGGCGATAGCCGTGAATACGGACACCAGCAGGGCCAGCGTCAGGGTGATGCCGTAGAGCTTGCGCAGGCCCAGGCGCGACAGCGCCAATTCCTGGTAGTCGCGGAAACCCTGCTGAACGCGGTTGGCATTGTGCGCGATCTGGTCGGGCACCGGCTGCACCAGTTGCAGCCAGCGCGGCTCGCCGCCAGCGTTGCCCAGGGAATCGAAGCGGTCGGGCGCGATGAGCGGGATGACGACCCGCAAGTGCAGGCCGCCCTGCCCCCGGTCCAGCGGATCATCGGCTTCCGCCGCGGAATAGCCGCGCGACAGGCGCAGCTGGTTCAGGACCGTGGCGGGCGGCAGCTCCGGCAGCAACTGGCCGTACTGGCTGGTGGAAAACGCGATCATGCGGCCGCCGCCGGTGAACACCAGGGCTTCCTGCACGCCGTTGGCTTCGCGCAGGCGGGTCAGCGTCAGCGCGATATTGGAATCGCTGGACCGGTTCAATTCCGTGGCCATGGAACGGGCTCGCGCATCCAGGTCCGCCAACAGCGAGTCCAGCGCGGCGCGGCCCAGGTTCAGGCCGGACTCCAGGGCGCTGTCGACCCGCACGTTGAACCAGGACTCGATGGAGCGCGACATGAACTGCACCGACAAGGTGTAGATCAAGGCGCCCGGGACCACGCCGATCAGCGTGAAGGCCAGGGCGAAACGGGCCGTCAATCGCGCGCCGAACTGGCGCCGCCGTATCTGGCGCACCAGTTTGACGGTCAGGGCGACGACCCAGGCGAACAGCGCCAGCGCCACCACGCCGTTCAGCACCAGCAGGGCGTCGTAGTAGCGGGCCAGGCGCGAGGCATTGCCGGTGGACCAGGCCAGCAGGCCCAGCAGGAGCATGCCGGCCAGCGCACCCGCGACCAGGGCGATGCGCAGGAACAGCCTCATCGCTTGTCTCCGGCGGGATCGGCGAGCGCGAAATCGAAATCCTTCCACGGCGTGGCCACCGACCAGGAACTGCTGTTCAAGGCGTTGACCTGGAACGGCCGGGCCAGCATGGACGTATCCAGGCGCAGGCGCAGGCGGCCGTCATAGCGCACGCCGGTGGCCAGATCGCTCGCGTCGGCCACGGCCCAGCCGCGTATGTGCCGCACCATGTCCATGGCGGCGTCCAGCGATTGCACCGGCAGGTTCAGTTCGCCGACGCCGGCGCGCCACTGGCGCGTCAGGGCGTTGTAGACGATGCGCCAGGTCATGTTGGTATCGGCCACCGTGGTGTCCAGCCACCACCAGCGCGAACGGGTAATGACGACGTCGGCCGTGAAGTACAGCGGGACGCCACGTTCGGCGGCCTCGCGCAGCTGGTCGTTCAGTTCGAAACGGATGTCGGCGTCGATTTCCACCTTGCCGTTGCGGATGACGGGATCGACATTGACCACCTTGGGATCGGCGGCGTGCGCGGTCCCCGCCCACGGCAGCGATAGCACGGTGGCCAGCAAAAGCACGAACAGGCGCGTGGAAATGGGCATACGTTGAATCAGCGCTGCAACCCCATTATTCTTGGCGATTCAGCTGCCCTTGGCAAACAAGGCATAGAAAAAGCCGTCATGTTGAGTCGTGTCTGTTGCATCGGACGCGACGGGCAGCAGCTGGCCGGGGGCGTCCAGGCGCCGCGCGTCGGCGTGGCGGGCGGCGAAAGCGGCCGCCTGGCGTTCGCCTTCGTCGGGGAATACGGAGCAGGTCACGTACAGCAGCCGGCCGCCCGGCGCCACGGTGCGCCACAGCGCATCGACGATGCGCGCCTGCAGCTTGACGGTGCGCGGGACATCGTCGGCGCGCCGCAGCCAGCGGATGTCCGGGTGGCGCCTGACGATGCCCGACGCGGTGCACGGCACGTCCGCCAGCACGGCGTCGAAGGGCTTGCCGTCCCACCAGGCGGCCGGATCGGCGGCGTCGGCGGCGCGCAGGGTGACACGCGGCGGCTGGGCGGACGGCAGGCCCAGGCGCCGCAGGTTGTCGCCCACGCGCTGCAGGCGGCCGGCGTCCGCGTCCAGGGCCAGCAGGTCGATATCGGCCAGCTCCAGCAGATGCGCGGTCTTGCCGCCAGGCGCGGCGCAGGCGTCAAGGACGCGCATGCCATCGGACACGCCGAGCAGCGGCGCGGCCAATTGCGCGCCGGCATCCTGGACGGACCACCAGCCTTCCTCAAAGCCCGGCAGGCGCTGCACCGGACGCGGCTGGTCCAGGACGATGCCCATGTCACCCACCGGTCGCGCCCCGATGCCGGCCGCCTGGAAGGCATCCAGCACCTGCTGCCGAGTCGCGCGGCGCCGGTTGACCCGCAAGGTGAGCGGTGCCTGCACATTGGCTGCCGCGAGTATGGCTTCCCAGTCGTCCGGATAGGCGGATCGCAGCTTGTCCACCCACCATTGGGGGTGGTTCCAGCGCGCCTCGATCTGACGCGGAAGCTGGGCCAGCAACGCGTCCTGGTCACGCAGGAAGGAGCGCAACACGCCGTTGACCAGACCTTTCAAAGGCGCGACGCGCGGCATGGCCGCCGCGGCCTGCACCGCCTGGTCGACGACGGTGTACGGGGCGTAGGCGGGCGCGGCATGCGGGCCGTCCACGGCGCCCGCGGGACGCGTCCGGGCCGCGCCGTCGCCTGGCGCGGGCGACGCAGCACTGGGCAGCAGCAAGCAAAGGCTGACCAGCAGCAACGCTTCGGCCAGCGGCTCGGGCGGCGTGCGCGGCGCCAGGATACGGCGCAGGGCGCGCGCCTCTCCCAGCCGGCGCATGGCATGGAAGGAAAGCGCCTGCGTTCCGGCGCGCAAGGGCGCCGGCACCTGGCCAATGGCGTCGGTCATGGAACGACCCGCCAGTACCGCCCGCACGACCCCGGCGCTTTCCGCAAGGAGATCGCGCAATGGCGCTGCTGTCGCGGAGGAAGACGTCGGGTCTGGCATGGGAAAGCGAAAAGGCGGGTCCGTAACCCCGTAATGGTACCTTTTCGCACGCGGCGGAGCCGGCGCCGCATTATTCAGAACCGATAGCTGACCCCTACGACCCCGTAAGCGGAAGTGCGTCGCTCCACGATGGGGCTGTCGCGGGCGTCACCCAGCAGGCTGCGCACGCCCACCGTGGTGGACAAAGTCCATTGCTGGTCCAGCGCATAGCGCCAGTTGGCGTACAGCGTGGCGGAGCGAAAGCCGGCGCCCGCCGAATAGCTGCCGAGTCCCGCCTCGCTGCGCGCGGATTCCGAGCTGCTGACGCCGAACCACGTCGACATGTCGTCATGGCTGGCCCAGGTGGTTTCCGCGCCCAGGCGCACGGCATGGCGGCCGGCCTCCCAGACGGCATAGGATCCGTTCAATTCCACGCGAGTGCCATAGCCCGAGCGCAGCGCCTGGATCGCCGTGGCCGTGAAGCGCCAGCGGCCCGGCTGCCAGCGCACGAAAGCGCCGGCGGTGGCGTGGGCGTCGATGTCGTCCAGGCCTTTCAGGTGATCGTGATCGTCCGCATCCCGGCCCAGCCGGAAGCCGGCGAAGACGCCGGCCTGCCAGTCCGGCGCCAGCCGCGTCTGTAGACCCAGCGCCGGCAGGCCGTCATTGGTGCCGATGAAGAACGCGCCGCGCTCGTAGGAAAGCTGCGGCACCGGCCTGGCGTGATAATCCTTGGAGCCCGGGTATTCGGGTACGATGCCCAGGCCCAGCCCCACGCTGTTCTCCGCCTGGACGGCGCCGGCCGCCAGCATGGCCCATACGCCCAGTCCCGCCCAGGCGGCATGCAGCCGGTACCGCGCCAACGACACGCCGCGGGAACGCGGCACCCTTGATCCGATAGTCATTATTTACCCTCACGCATGGCCGCGCGACGGGGCGGCCTTCCGGGACTGGGATTCTCGGCAAGGCGTTTTAAAAGTTTTTTAATTCCAGGCCGATAATCTGCGCGTCATTCCCGAACCGGAGACCACGCCTTGCACATACTGCTAATCGAGGACGACCCCATGCTGGGGGACGCCCTATGCGGCGGTCTGCGGGAAGCGGGCTATGTGGTCGACTGGATGACCGATGCGGCGCAGGCACGGGCCGCGGTGACCGATCACGACTACGGCGCGATCCTGCTCGATCTGCAGCTGCCGCACGGCTCCGGCCTGGGCATACTGAAAAGCGTGCGCGAACGCTACGACGCCACGCCGGTCGTGATCCTGTCGGCGCGCGACCGGCTCAGCGACCGGATCAAGGGCCTGGACGAGGGCGCGGACGACTACCTGGTCAAGCCCTTCCCCGTCGAAGAGCTGCTGGCGCGGCTGCGCGCGGTAACCCGGCGCGCCAGCCATCGCGTGGTGCCGCTGATGCGCATGGGCGACGTGCAGGTCGACCCGACGCGCCGCCACGTCATGCTGGCGGGCAAGCCGGTGAAACTCAGCATCCATGAATACCGAACGCTGGTCGCCCTGCTCGAACGCCAGGGCCATGTAGTCACCCGGGAACAGCTGGAAGACGCGGTCTACGGCCGCCATGGCACCATAGAAAGCAATACCGTCGCGGTATATGTCCACCAGTTGCGCCGCAAGCTGGGCAACGAGCTGATCGCCACGGTCCACGGCTTCGGCTACCGCATCGGCGAGGCGCAGCCATGATGGGTTGGCGCACCCTGGCCGCGCAGTACAACAGCCTGCGCATCCGGCTGCTATGCGCCATGCTGATCGGCATCGTGGCCTTTGGCGGCGCCTGGTATTCGCTGCGCGCCTGGGATTTGAAGCGGCCGGAAACGGGGTACCTGGATGAAAGGCTGCGCGACGTCGCCCGGCAGATCGTCGAATCCATCCCCCGCACGCTGTCGCCCCATGGCTCCGTCGCGGCCTACAGCCTGCCGGACAGCGACGCGGACCCGAAAGGAGACATGCTGTTCCAGGTCTGGCACATGCCTTCGGGCAAGCTTATCCTGCGCTCGCCAAGCGCGCCGGACCGCGCCTTGAAGCCCAGTTTTTCCGAGGGCTACAGCGCCACCGAATTCGACAATGAGACCTGGCGCGTGTATGCGCTGTCGGACCGTACCGGGACCATACAGGTGCAGACCGCCAAGGGCCAGGCCGGCGTGGCCGCCACCTACAAGGCATGGGTCAGGGAGGGCGCATTCGCCGCGGCCGGCATTTTCCTGCTGCTGGCGATCATCATGTGGACGGCGGTCCACTTGAGCCTGCGCGCCCTGGAGCAGGCGCGCGACGTCATCGCGCGCCGTTCGCCGTTCGACAACTCGCCCTTGCGGCAGGATCGGCTGCCCAGCGAGATCCGCCCCTTCGTGGTCGCCATCAATCAACTGCTGGCGCGGCAGGAAGCCGCGCTGGCCCGCGAGCGCCAACTGATCGCCGATGCGGCGCATGAGTTACGGACGCCGCTGGCCGCCATCCAGGCGCAGGCCCAGCGGGCGACGTCGTCGCACGATATCGACACCACGCGGGCCGAGGCCGCCAAGCTGCAGGCCGTCGCGGCGCGGGCCGCCCGTATCGTCGAACAACTGCTGGATCAGGCCCGCCTGGATTCGGACGAGGCCCTGCCCATGGAACACATCGATCTGGCCGATATCGTGGACCTGGTGGTGCGCGATTTCGAAGGCAAGGCGGCGCACAAGTCGCAGAAGATCTCCATCGCGGCGGAAAGCTGCCCCGTGCAGGGAAACATCGACGCGCTGGGCATTCTGCTGGGAAACCTGGTGGACAATGCGGTGCGCTATACGCCGGAACAGGGGCACATCACGGTGTCGTGCGGCCTGGACCACGGCGTGCCGGTGCTGTCGATCGCCGACGACGGCCCGGGCATACCCGCCCCATATCGGCGCCGCGTGTACGACCGCTTCTTCAGGGTTCCCGGCAGGCCCGAAGGCGGGACGGGCATCGGCCTGTCGCTGGTAGCGCGCATCGCGCGGCTGCACGCGGCCGAGCTCGTAGAAATACCCGCTGCACGGGGCTTTCACCTGGCCGTGCGGTTTCCCGCGCACGAGGCGGCGCCGGCGTCCGGCTGATCCGTAACGTCAGCCGGACGCGGCCCTGCTCAGCGCGTGGCGCAACGCCTTCAGGTCGGCATCCATTTGTATGCGCATCACGCGCAGCAGCGCTTTCGCGTTCTCCGATAGCGGCATGCCGGGGCGAAACACCAGCAGGCCGGTGAACCGTATGTCCAACGACAATGGACGCATGACCAGGCCGCGCTCCAGGTAGTCCAGGCCGATGATGGGATGCACCATGCCCATGCCGACACCGCGCAGCGCCAGCTCGCATACGGAATTCGAGTAGGGCGTCTCCAGGATCGCGCGGATGGCCTTGCCTTCCTTGGCCAGGGCCTGTTCCAGGCGGCGCCGGCTGGCGTCTTCCGGGTTCAGGGCGATGAAGGGATGTTCGACCAGATCGCGCGGCTGGATCGCGCGGCGCGCGGTCAGGGGATGGTCCTTGCGCATGACGATGACGCCCGGCACGCTCAGGAATTCGGAATGCTCCAGCCCCGCGACGGATAGCTCGTCGGCCATCAGGCCGAAATCGAGCTGGCCCGCCGACACCTGCTGCAGCACTTCGCGCGAGCTCATGATCTGGAACGACATATGGGCGCGGCGCGACGCCAGGTCGAAGGCGGCGATGGCGCGCGGCATGAAGCTGGTGCCCAGGGCGGGAAAGGAGGCGACGGCCAGTCGCCCCAGGCCGAAGGACTTCAGGCTGCGTATGCGGTGCTCGATGATCTCGAAGCCGGCGAAGCAGCGGTCGACTTCGACGATCAGGGCCTGGGCTTCCGGCGTGGGCACCAGCCGCCCCCGTATGCGTTCGAACAGCCGCAGCTCGGAAGCGGCCTCCAGCTTGCGTATCGATTGGCTTACCGCGGGCTGGGACACGCCCAGCAAGGCGGCCGCCTTGCTGGTGGTGCCGGCGCGCATGACCGCACGGAAGACCTCGATATCGCGCATTTCCATATATAAGCCTTGCTTATGCACCTAGTGGGATTGGCGGTTGAGTTTATAGGCGGCGCTACTAGACTGCTAGGCTCGTTTTCCCTTTCCGGCGATGCCCACATGATCCTCGCGCTTCCCAACGACGAACCTTTCGACAGTCTCTCCCCGCCCGTGTTGCGGGCCTCGACCGTCGTGTTCAACACCTTCGACGACTTCGTCAAACGCAAGCGTCGGCAACCCGACGGCTACAGCTATGGCATCACGGGCACGCCCACGGCGCGCCTGCTGGAAAGCCGGATCGCGGCCCTGGAAGGCGGGCGCCATTGCGTGATCACGCCCTCGGGCCAGTCGGCGTTGATGACCACGGTGATGGGCTTCGTGCGCGGCGGCGACCATTTGCTGGTGTCGGCGGCCTGCTACGGCGCGCTGAAGACGTTCAGCGAAAAGTGGCTGGCGCACATGGGCGTCCAGGTGGAACTCTATCGGCCCGACATCGGCGCGGATATCGATGCGCTGATCCGGCCCAACACGCGCATGATCTGCATGGAAGCGCCCGGCACCGTCAGCATGGAAATGCCCGACATCCCCGCCGTCGCGGCCGTCGCCCGGCGCCGCGGCGTGTTGACCATGATGGACAACACCTGGGCCAGCCCGCTGGGTTTCCGGCCGCTGGAACATGGCGTCGACTTCAGTATCGAGGCAGCCACCAAACTGTTCGGCGGCCACTCGGATCTGCTGATGGGGGCCATCTCGATGAACGACAACGGCCACTACGAGGTGCTGCGCGAGACCCAGAGCATACTGGGCCAGCAGGTCAGCCCGGACGACTGCTTCCTGGTCCTGCGCGGCCTGGAAACCTTGAAGGTGCGCCTGGATGCGCAAAGCGCCGCGACATTGGACATTGCACGCTGGCTGGAAAAGCAGCCGCAGGTCGACAGGTTGCTGTTTCCCGCCCTGGAAGGCGACGCCGGCCACGCGGTCTGGAAGCGCGATTTCCACGGCAGCGGCTGCCTGTTCTCCGTGATCCTGAAGCCGGCGCCGGAAGCGGCCTTCCATGGCTTTTTCGATTCGCTGCGGCGCTTTTCCATCGGCGCCAGTTGGGGCGGCGTGCATAGCCTGGCGGCCTACTATCCCGCGGCGCTGCAGGCGCAGCGCGCGTTTCCGGTCACCGACCAGCCCATCGTCCGGCTGGCTATCGGGCTGGAGGACAAGGACGCGCTGATCGCCGACCTGGCGGCCGCGCTGCAGGGCTACGCGAATCATCCGTCCAATCCGTTGGCCGGGCCGCGTGGCGCCTGAGCCGGCCGCGCGGGACGCACGCCGGCGGAACGGCGGCGCATTGAAGGCGCGCCGGCATGGCCGGCGGCATATCGGGAACACGCCGGCAAGACCGGCGGCGCATTAGAAGCACGCCGGCGGGACCGGCGGCTAAAGGGGTATATCCATGCTTGATCTTTTCCTGCGCGCCCTGCCCTTGCTGCAGAAAGCGGTGCTGGTCACATTGGGGCTGGGGCTTTCTTCCTTCATCCTGGGCAGCTTGCTGGGCATGCTCATCTGCCTTGCCCGCATTTCCAGCGTGCCACCGCTACGCTGGTTCGCCTTCGCCTACGTGTCGGTATTCCGCGGCACGCCCCTGTTGATCCAGATCCTGCTGATCTACTTCGGCTTGCCCAATATCGGCCTGGTCATCGAGCCCATACCGGCGGCGCTACTGGCCCTGACGCTGTTCTCCGCCGCCTACCTGAGCGAGAACTTCCGCTCCGGCATATCGGGCGTGGACCGCGGACAATGGGAAGCCGCATGGTCCATGGGCATGGGCTATCGCCGCACGCTGGTCCGCATCATCCTGCCGCAAGCCTTGCGCATCGCCATCCCGCCGCTGGGCAGCCGCCTGATCGCGCTGATGAAGGACACGTCGCTGGCCTCCACTATCACCGTCGTGGAGCTGACCCGCGTGGCCGACCAACTGGGCGCCAGCACCTTCCGCTATATGGACATGTTCCTGATCGTCGGCGCGATCTACTGGATCATCAATCAGATACTGACCCTGGGCCAGGCATGGCTCGAAACCACTCTGTCGAGGCGCTATCAATGACGAACCCCGATCTTCGTACGGTGCACGTGCGCGGCCTGAGCAAGCGTTTCGGCGACAACATCGTCCTGCGCGGCATCGACCTGAGCGTCGCGCAGGGAGAGGTGGTGGTCATCATGGGGCCATCCGGCTCGGGCAAGACTACCTTCATCCGATCATTGAACTTCCTGGAACTGGCGGACGAAGGCTATATCGAAATCGCCGGCACGGCCGTGGAAAACCCCGGTCCCCGGCTGCAGCGCGACGCACGCCGCAAGGCGCTGGAAATCCGCAAGAAGACCGCGATGGTCTTTCAGTCCTTCAATCTTTTCCCCCACATGACGGCGGCGGAGAACGTTATGGAAGGGCCGATGTCCGTCAAGGGCGTCGCACGCGCGGCGGCCAGGGAACAGGCGCTGGCGCTCTTGGCGCGCGTGGGCTTGCAGGACAAGGCGGACGCCTATCCGGGCAAGCTGTCCGGCGGCCAGAAGCAGCGCGTCGCCATCGCCCGCGCACTCGCCATGCAGCCGGAGGTGATCTTCTTCGATGAGCCGACGTCCGCGCTGGATCCTGAACTGCGGGATGACGTTCTGCAGGTGATGCGCGAACTGGCGGCGGAGGGCATGACCATGCTGGTCGTGACCCATGAGACCCGCTTCGCGCGCGACGTGGCGGACCGCATCGTGTTCATGGAAGGCGGGCGCGTCGTGGAAGACACGACGCCGCAGGCCTTCTTCAGCGACGCAGCCAGCGAACGCTGCCGGCAGTTCCTGCGACGCGTGGTTTGAGACCCCGGCAAGGCGAAAAAAAGAGGGCGACAATGCCGCCCTCTTTTTCGATCAGACCAGCGGCCGGCGCTCGCTGGCCAACTGGAAGATGCAGTCGCCGCGGCGGACCATGGCCAGCGCCCGCTTGCAGACGACTTCGCCGTCGCCGGGGAAATAAACCATCTGCGGCGGCCGCTGCGGCGTATCCGGGAAATGGATCAAGGCCGCGGGTTCGCCCTTGCGCACCTTGGCGCCCAGGGAAACCAGCGGCTCGTGGACACCGTTGTCGTAGGCATATACATAGTGCGCGTTGCGATTTATCGTCATCAGTCGCACCCGCGCGGGCGGCCCATCGGGCACCTGGTCGCCATGCAGCACGCCCATATAGCCCAGCAGATGCAGCAGGCCGTGCATACCCTGCTTGACCAAGGCGGGATCGACATTGCCGCCGCCACCCAGTTCGGTCAGGAAACAGATGGCGCCCTGACGGCGGGCGGCCGCGGTCACGTTCACCGGGTTGGGCTGGTACAGGAACGCCCTGGGCAAGCCGAAGGCCTTCAATAGTCCGGTGACGTGCGCGTCTTCTTCGGCGTCGCGCGGTTCCAGGCCCATCATGTTCGCGCCGTCATATTGCAGCGACGTGCCGCCGGAATGCAGGTCCACCATGTACCGCGCGCGCGCCAGCAGCACATGTTCGATGTAATGCGCGATGACCTGCGAAGGCGTGCCGGCGGGGTCGCCGGGATAGAGGCGGTTCAGGTTGCCGTCGTCGATGGGAGACGTCCGCATGCCCGCTTCCGCCGCGGGCGCATTGGCCATGGGCAGCAGGATCAACTGCCCCGTCACTCTCTCCGGTTCGATCTCGCGTATCAGGCGGGAGACGATGATCTGGCCTTCGTACTCGTCCCCATGCGTGCCCGCGCTGATGATGACCGTGGGTCCTTCCCCGTTGCGTATGGACGCGATGGGTATGGGTAGCCAGCCATAGGCCGACCGATGTACGGAATGGGGCAGGCGCAGGAATCCCACCTGCTTGCCCGCCGCGTCAAGGTCGATCTCGCATTTGATCGGGTTGGCAGCGGGCTCGGGATTTCCCATGCCCGCGGCGGCTGCTGTACTCGACTGATTCACCATGCTTTCGTTGCCTTGTTCATATTGCCCACCATATCGTAGTCCGCGCCTACATACTCGTGGCCGTAACGTTCCAGCGTCCCGTCGTTGCGCATGTCGGTCAGTGCTTTATCCATGGCCTCGCGCAAGGATGTCGCGCCCTTGGGGACGATGGCGGCGCCCAGCGAATACACCAGGGGCTCGCCGACCGGCTTGACGGGCAATTTGTTGACGGTGCGCACGCTATTGCCGTGCACGTAGGAATCGATGACAGAGTCCAGCCGACCGCTAACCAGATCGTTGTAGAGGAAACCGCCGCCTTCGTAGGTACGTATCTCCGAATCCGGCAGATTGCGCCGCGCCCAGAGCTCGTTCGACGTGCCCGCGCTGACGCCGACGCTGCGTCCTTTCAGGGTGGCGGCGTCGCGGATGTCCTGGTTCTTTTGATTGACCCAGATGCGGAAGTCCTGCACCGCATAGGGCACGGTGAAATCGACGACTTTCTCACGGTCGGGCGTCCTGGCCAGGCTGTTGACGACCACGTCGTATTTGCCGGTGCTGATGCCTTCAATGAAGTTCTTGAACTTGTCGGCCACGAATTCGACCTTGAGGATGCCGATGCGGCGGAACATCTCGCGCGCGACGGCGACGTCGTAGCCGGCGGGGGCGTTGTCCGCGCCCAGGAAGCTCCATGGCGGGCTGGTCTGCGTGTTGGCGACGCGGACGACGCCGCGCTGACGTAGCACGTTCAACGAGTCGTCCGCCGCATGCGCGGGCAGTGCCATGAGGATCGCGGGCAGCGCCATCAGCGTCGCGATGAACGCCCGGCGTCCCGCCGTGTTCCGTGTCGCGCCCGCCGCGACGTCCCGGCGGCGGTATGGCGCGATAGCGGGCTTGGCGCGACCGGACTGCTGTCCGCCCGCGGGAATGAGTACAGGTTTATGTGGATGCATGAGCAGGGCTCCCCTTGCGTTGTTCGATGCCCGACGCGGCGTGCGGACCGTGCCTTGGACGCGCCTCGGGCCGGCATACGGACGCCGCTGCCGACGTCCGCTGGCATTCTTGAATGGCCCGCCTCCATCGGCAAGCGACAGGCGCGCTTGGGTAATAAGCGCTACTTATAGGGATAGAGGCGCGCCACGTTGACCCCATCCGGCGGGATACCGGAGACTTGCCACGCCGTCGCGCGACAGCAGCGGCGCCACGACACCATGGGGAACCACATGAATATCCGCACCTCGACCTTTGCCCGCGTCCGCACGGCCCTGGTGGCCGCCTGCGCGCTGCTGGCGGGCCAGCCGGCATGGAGTGCCGGCGACCATTTGCTGGCGCGCATCCAGGCGGCCGGTGTCATCCGTATCGCCAACACCCAGAGCTCACCGCCCTGGACCTTCCTGAACGACGCCAACCAGCCGGCCGGCTACGACGTCGATATGGCATACGAGGTCGCCAGGCGCATGGGCATTCCCCAGGTGCGATTCGTCGCGGATTCCTTCAAGAACTTCGTCGAAGGCTTGAAGGCGGACAAGTACGACCTGGTGATGAACGACCTGACACCCACGGCGGAACGGGAAAAGCAGGTGGACTTTTCGTCGCCCTATGGCGTGGAGGACTTTCGCATATTCGTGCGCCAGGACAACACGGACATCCATTCGCAGGGCGACCTGGCGGGCAAGCGCATCGGCGTTACCACCGGCTCATCCAACGAGTCCTGGTCGCGCGCGCACCTGACCCGGTCGGAAATCAAGACCTACGACAACGGCGGCCTGGTCTTCGCCGATCTGGGCAACCGCCGGATCGACGCCGTGATCATCTCGCATTTCGGCGGACTGAAGTACGCCAACGTCAATAAGCTCCCCATCAAGGAAGTCGGCGAGCCCCTGACCTACCAGCTATCGGCGGCGGCCCTGATCAAGGACGAGCCGTCCCTGCGCGCCAGCGTCGACAAGGCCATTGCCGACATGATGGCGGACGGCACCATCGAGCGTATCGGCAAGAAGTGGGTGGGCGAGCAGTACGACATGGTCGGCACCATACGCCGCGCCGAACAGGAAGTGGCGGCGAACAAACAGGCCGGGAAATAGCGGGTCGGGATTGTGTTCGGCACATGGGCGGGGCAGGTGGCGCCCGAGCCGTTGCGCTGTGTCGCCGCTACGTCGCCGGCGCCCCGGCATCGCTCCTGAACGCCATGGGAGACACGCCCAGTCGCCGCTCGAAGGCCCGCGCCATCTGCCGCCGGCCCGAGAAGCCGCAACGCAGCGCGATCTTGTCCAGCGACTGATTCGTGCCCGACAGCAGTTCCCTGGCCAGATCCACCTGCGCCGCGCGGATGTACTGGTTCGGCGACAGGTTGAACACTTCCTTGAACGTGCGCGCCAGTTGCCGCGTGCCTAGGCAGACGTGTTCGGCCACTTCGTCCACCGTGACGCCATGCTCCAGCCGCGCGAGGATGAAGTCGGTGGCGCGGCGCAGGCGGTCGGTGGCGCCGCCGTAGGCAGCGAGCGCCGTGCTCTGCTGACCCTGCCCGGGCGCGCGGACGCGGAATACGACCAGCTCGCGCGCGATGGCCAGGGCCAGGTCCCTACCGAAATCTTCGTCGACCAGGCTCAGCGCCAGGTCGATGCCGGCGGCGGCGCCGGCCGCCGTGAACATCTTGCCCTGGCGGGTGATCAGCGCATCGTCATGGACGCGCACCGCCGGATAAAGATGGGCGAAGCGCTGGACATGCCCCCAATGCGTCGTCGCCGGCCTGCCGTCCAGCAAGCCGGACTCGGCCAGCACATAGGCGCCGGTGCAGACCGAGCCCATGCGCCGCACGCGCGGCTCCACCGCCAGCAGCCAATTCCTGAGCTGCAGATCGTGCTTCGCATTCATCACCCCCGGGCCGCCGGCAACGATCAGCGTGTCGAAAGCGCAGATGCCGGGGGGCGGCAGGGCCGCGCTTTGCAGGCGCAGGCCGGACGATGTCGCGATCTCGCCACCGAAAGAAGAGATGGCCGTGACACGATAGCGGTCCGGCTCGTCCGCGCGGCGCAGGTGATGGTTGGCGCGGCTGAAAACGTCGGCGGGGCCGGTGGCGTCTAGCAGCAGAACGTCGTTGAATACGACGATCCCGATTTCCCTGGTTGCGATGGCCGGCAGTGACGCGACGATGGAATCAGTCCGCGGCGAAGCCGATTTCCTGGACGACCTGCTTCCACTGGCCATATTCCCTCTTCATGGTGTCGGCCAGGGTCGCGGCATCCCCATCGCCGATTTCCAGTCCGGCCGCCAGCAGCGGCCCGCGCACTTTTTCGTTCTTCACCAGCGCCTGCACCACGCTTCGATAGCGATCCACGGTAGCCGCGCCGACATTGCGCGCCAGGAAGTAGGAAAACCATTCCTGGCTTACCAATTCCTTGTAGCCTTCTTCCGGAAAGGTCGGCACGTCCCGCAGCTGCGAGGCGCGCGACTTTCCGGTCACGGCCAGTATCTTCAGCTTGCCCGCGCGGTGATGATCCAGAATATCACTGGGGGCCAGGAAGGCGAACGGGATTTGTCCCGACAGCACGTCGGCCAGCGCCGGCGCCGAGCCGCGATAGGCGACATGCGTGAACTTGCAATCCATCGCCCGCTGCAGCAGCACCCCCGAAAAATGGAAAACGCTGCCGGAGGCCGGCGAACCGTAGAAGCCGAACTCGGGATTCTCGCGGATCAGCGCGACCGCTTCCTTCAAGGTCCGGGCAGGCACCGTGGGCGCGCAGGCGAAGGCTATCGGCGCCGTGGCCACTGTGCCGATGGGAACGAAGTCGTGGAACGGGTCGTAGGGCAGATTGCGATAGGTGTGCGGATAGATGACCATCGACGAACCGATGGTTTGCAGCAATACGCTGCCGTCCGCCGGCCCGCTTTTCGCGTAGCCCACGGCGACTTGCCCGCCCGCGCCGGAGCGGTTTTCCACCACGACATTGGCCTGGAGCGTGGCCGCCAGGACCGGCGCCACCACCCTGGCGATCCTGTCGCCGGTGGCGCCGGGCGGGAATCCCACCAGCAGACGCACCACGCCCGGATGGGCGTCGGCGGACATGGAAAGCGCCGGGCGCAACAACGCCACGCCGCCCAGCATCTGCAGGACATTGCGTCTGCTTTTCATGGTCGACCTTTACTTTATATAGACCGCCGAAGAGCGGTTCCCCTGATCGCGAGTTTCGCCGTCCAGCGTCCTGGCGACCGGACATTTGCGTGCCATTTTTTGACATTCACGATTTGCCAACGATCATCATGTCCGCAAATGGCACAATTTTGTCTGGCGCGTCCGGCGCGATACTGCCAGTGTGGACATCATGAAAACCGATACCGAAAACCGCGACGGCAAAACCCGCATAGGCATGCTCGTCTTCCCCATGGTGACGTCGCTGGACGTCCTCGGGCCATTCGAAGTCCTGGCGCGCGCGCCGGACTGCCAGGCCGAACTGGTCTGGAAGAACCGGGAGCCCGTCAAGGGCGACACGGGCCTGGTCATCACGCCGGACAGGGGCTTCGACGACGCGCCGCAGTACGACGTCATCGTGGTGCCGGGAGGGCCGGGACAAACGCCCTTGATGGAGGACGCCACGGTCATCGACTTCCTGCGCCGCCAGGGCGCGGGGGCAGAACTGGTCACCTCCGTATGCACGGGATCGCTGCTGCTGGCCGCCGCGGGCCTGCTGGACGGCCGCAAGGCGACCTGCCATTGGATGTCCATCGACCAGCTTGCGCTGTTCGGGGTGCAGGCCGTGCCGGAACGCGTGGTGGTGGACGGCAATAGGATCACCGGCGCGGGCGTCACGTCCGGGCTGGACTTCGCCTTCACCGTCCTCGCCACGCTCCGTGGCGAAGAACCCGCCAAGGCCTTGCAGCTGATGATGGAATACGATCCCGCGCCGCCGTTCCAGAGCGGCCATCCCCGGGTCGCGGCGCCCGAGCTGGTGGAGAAAGTGCGCGCCTCCGCGCGCGAGATGCTCCAGCGCCGGATGGAGGTATCCAGGCGCGTTGCGGCGAACCGGGGCGGGCTAGCCCGATAGAGTGGGCACGATACGACGCGCCCTGGCCGTCACGCCTTGTTTTCCAACGCGGTGGAGGGCATCTGGACAGGCTCGAACATTCAGCATCACCGCCTGGGTTCTGCGCTGCCACGTTTATTGACACGTTATTACCGTGGTCGCTGATCAGTAGGATTCGCACCGACTTAACATCGACGGGCCGGATGAATGAAGGCGAAATAGGTTCCTATTGGCCTACCAGTGAGGAAACTCATGAGACATATGCGTCCAGTCCTGCGGGCGATACAAGTCTGCTTCGTTTTCGCTGCGCAAGCTTTCTCCTGCGCATACGCCGCTGGCGATACTGGAAAGGGCACTATTACATGGATAAACGCCACGCGATTTCCGTATACGGTGGAAAGAACCTCGGCCCGAGGATGTCTGATCAGTGGTGGCGACACATCTTTCACCGTCCCCGCCCGTACCGCCGATGATGTCGGGCGCCACTCGTACGAGATAGAGCTTCCCACGGATGACTCGTGCCAATTCACAAAGTTCTACATCTCCTGGAAAGTCACCCAGACGTTCAGGCATGGTCGCACGGTGGTAGGAAATGTCGCGTACGAAGAGTACTTTACAGGTAGTACCACGGTGGCATCCGCCAGCCTGGACTACTTCGCCGGCACGCAGGACATGACGTTCCGCGTTGCCTGCGGGGATGACGACAAATACTGCCCCAATGATGAAACCGACACCGTGGGCGTAAGGGTAACGAAGGTCGTTATCCTGCCCGTCGTCGATGCGGATCTGCTGCGATTGCGCGGCCGGGAACTCTTCGGGGGAACCTGAGGAACCGATGATGTTTCCGCGGGACGAAAGCGCTCTCAACACCTTCCATGAGGTTATGGCGATGCATATTTCGTCCGTGATGAGTGCCCCATCTTCCGCGACACCTGACTTGCCTACATCCCGACCCTTACAGGCCGGGGAGGCCTCACTCACGTTGTTCGCCGCGGATACGTTCGAGACGGTGCAGAGCGACAGTGCAGGATGGCAATCGTCCCCCTCGCATGACGTGCATACATTGTCCCGCCATCGGCGCCAGACCGGCACTGAAGCTGTCGTCAATATGGACGACAGCTTATGGAACGTCGCTGCACGATTACGGATTCCTGGCGCGAGCATTTGCCAAGCGGCAGTGGCGTTGTGGCGCGCCAATCCTGACGCTTTCGAGGGCAACGACATCTCCCGGCTGAAGGAGGGAACGACACGGCTTGTTCGCCCCGCCGACGCGGTAGTCCTGGCGATCGAGAACAAGGAGGCCAAGCACACCTGCTCTAACATAAAACCGCGAGATCAGAATGCGCGCAGGCTTCAGCCCGAGACCGTGGAACTGGTGTTCTTCGGCGATACCATCACCCGCATCGCCAACCGATTCGACGTGCCAGGCGCAACGCAGTATCAGAAGATGGTCGCCATCTTCGAAACCAACGGCCATGCCTTCAAGGATGGCGATATCAAAAAACTAAAGACCGGTGTAGTGCTTACGCTGCCCAGCGCGGAACGCGTTGCAAAGGTGAGTGGCAGGCTGGTAGCCGACAAAACGCTGATCCGCGGCTAGGCATACTCGGGGCGAGCATGCATATATCCATGGCTCGCCGCGCTATTGCGGCTGGCCCTGCTGCAGCTCCACGGTGGATATTTGGCAGTTGCTATATGAATCGATGCCCGCCTTGAATTGGAGCCGTCTCTGGTAAGCGATATCAAGCAGCCGATTGATATTCGCATCCGGAGAAAACGACTTCCACGCGGGCTTGCAGGGTAGCGCGCCACCGAAATCCGCGTCGGTCGCAGCCTTGAACGTGTATTTGTAAATATACTGACTGCCGTCCGAGGCCCAGTTCCCCTTTATCGCCGTAACGGTCAAGATGCCTGTGTTGGTCTTGGCATCCGCGGATGCCAAAGGAGAGAAAACCATCAGGGACAGCAAAAGAAGTGCTCTTTTCATTGCCTTATCTCCGCTATAACAGCGACGCCTTGGAACTGCTTGCCGCATATTTATGGTCGGCCAAAAACAGGGCGGCCCGCCTGAACGCAAGCACCGCCACCCGTGTCACTGCTGCCATTCCACCGTCGTTATGTAGCAGTTCGAATCTGGTGACAATATCCCTATCTTGATCGGGATATTCGACAGGTAGGCCTGTTGAAGCAGGTTATTTACGTTGTCATCGCCCGCCAAAGCCCACCACTGGTCCTTGCACTTTTGCCCGTCCCCGGTACCAAAGTCGCCGGCAAACCAATAACGATAGGCCTTTCCATTATTCCCGTCCGCGGCCCAACTGGCCTTGATGGCCAGCACCGTCAGCACTCCGGTATTGGTGTTGGCATCGGCGAGCGCCCGCGAACACCAGAGCGCCACGAACAACCCTAAAACAAAGAAGCCCCGTCGCATCACACACCTCTGGAAAAAAGGATTCGTAAACCGGCCAGGACGCGTATGCGTCTACTGCCATTCCACCGTTGTGACCACGCAGCCCACCGACCATAGCCCAGCCTTGATCGCCAAGCCAGCCAGGTACGCCCGCTGGAGAAGATTGTTTATGTTTACGTCGGCCGATGTAACCTTGTATTCGCCAGAACAGGAGGACGGCGCGCTACCGAAATCTCCAGACAAGGTATACCAGTAGGTGGTGGGACTGCGATCAGCTGCCCAATTCGCTTTTATAGCCACGACTTCCAATACGCCGGTGTTCGTACTGACCTCGGCGAACGCGGCCCGATCACAGGCGAGCAGGAAAAGGAAAACAAGCAAAATTTTCTTCATGACCGGGTGCCCTTGAGAAATGAAGGCTCCATCCTTGTACTCGCGCGCTTACATCCTAATCCAGACACTCAGGCGCAACGTCTCTGGGGCCGTAATGTCGTGTGATGAAAGGTGAATGGGATATCGGAAGAACACGTTCCACCAAGGTTATCGGTATGCGACATGAGGTATCCCACAAGAGAGAGCACCGTCACTGGGATGTTCAGGACCTACCGGCACACCGGCAACCGTCGGGCGAACGACTTCCCGCCTGCCGTGCCGGTACCCATCCCCCCTCCCATAGCTTGCTCGCAAAGGGCCGTTCCGGGCTGTATGAGGTTCCAGTGAGTTGATAGGACGGCTACGGCACTGCCGTATAATTGCGCGCTACGCTGGTGTCCGCGGCGCCTATGCCTGTTCAGCGAAGGCGCCATTCCTCAATAGATCCAGATCATGAACGAAACAATCCCGCCGGCGCATGCCGCCCGGCGGCAGTCGTCGCGCATCAGCGAAGCGCGCAGCCGCGTCGGCCTGCCCCAGGCGGACTTCGCCGAGCTGCTGGGCGTCAGTGTGCGGACCTTGCAGGATTGGGAGCAGGGCCGGCGCAATCCGTCCGGCGCGGCCAAGACGCTGCTGCAGGTGGCCATGCTGCACCCCGAAACCCTGCGCGATTTGCCGCGCTGGCATGCGGACGACTCCGGCATGCCGCCGCTTTGAACTCCGAAACGAATATCCCGCCGCGTGGCCTGGACCCGCGCGCGTAACTACGGTGAACTAGATTGGAAATCCTGGAAAAATCGCGCGCCGGTAACGGCTCCAGCAACACGGCGACCGGCAAGGCCATGGGCACGTCCCCGGCGGGCGATGGCGGCGGCCACGCCGTCGCTAACGGCTCGGCCGATGACGGCAAGGGCAGCGGCCGCGCGCCGCGCGTGGGCTTCGTCTCGCTGGGCTGTCCCAAGGCGCTCGTCGACTCCGAACGCATCCTGACCCAGCTGCGCACCGAAGGCTACGAAGTCACGCCTTCCTACGACGACGCCGACGTCGTGGTGGTCAACACCTGTGGCTTCATTGATAGCGCCAAGGCCGAATCGCTGGAAGCGATAGGCGAAGCGCTGGCCGAGAACGGCAAGGTGATCGTGACCGGCTGCATGGGCGTCGAGGAATCCGTCATCCGCGACGTGCATCCCAGCGTCCTGGCGGTGACGGGCCCGCAGCAATACGAGCAGGTCGTCCGCGCGGTGCATCAAGCCGCGCCGCCCAGCACCGAACACAACCCTTACCTGGACCTCGTGCCGCCGCAAGGCGTCAAGCTGACGCCGCGGCACTATGCCTATCTGAAGATTTCCGAGGGCTGCAACCATCGCTGCAGCTTCTGCATCATCCCGTCGATGCGCGGCGATCTGGTCAGCCGGCCGGTGGGCGACGTGCTGAACGAAGCCGAACGGCTGGTGAAGGCGGGCGTCAAGGAATTGCTGGTGATCTCGCAGGACACCAGCGCCTACGGCGTAGACCTGAAATACCGCAGCGGCTTCTGGAATGGCCGGCCGGTCAAGACCCGCATGACGGAACTGTGCTCGGCGCTGTCGGAGCTGGGCGTGTGGACGCGCCTGCATTACGTCTATCCCTACCCGCACGTCGACGAAGTGATTCCGCTGATGGCGGAAGGCAAGATCCTGCCCTATCTGGACATTCCCTTCCAGCACGCCAGCCCGCGCATCCTGAAAGCCATGAAGCGTCCGGCCTTCGAGGACAAGACGCTGGCGCGCATCAAGAAATGGCGCGAAGTCTGTCCGGACCTGACGCTGCGCTCCACCTTCATCGTCGGCTTCCCGGGCGAGACGGAAGAAGACTTCCAGTACCTGCTGGACTGGATGAGCGAAGCGCAACTGGATCGGGTCGGCTGTTTCCAGTATTCGCCGGTGGAAGGCGCGCCCGCCAATGCCTTGGGCAACGCCGTGCCGGACGAGGTCAAGCAGGAACGCTGGGAACGCTTCATGGCGCACCAGCAGGACATCTCGGCGGAACGGCTGCAGGCGCGCGTGGGACGTGAGATCGAGGTACTGATCGACGAGGTCGACGAAGACGGCGCCATCGGCCGCAGCAGCGCCGATGCGCCGGAAATCGACGGCAGCGTGTACGTGGCGTCGGAAAGTCCGCTCAAGCCAGGCGACTTGATCCGGGCCACGGTGACCGACGCCGACGAATACGATTTGTGGGCCGACGCGATCGAGCGTTGATGTCCGCGCCGATGCCGGGCCGCCGGGCCCGGAAGTCGGCGGCCGATGTCCGGCGTGGGGCGGATCAGTCCAGGAAGTCCGACAGATCGTCGGCGTGTTCTTCCTCGACGGCCAGGATCTCTTCCATCAGGCGACGCGTGGTGGGGTCGTCTTCGCCGATGTAATCGACGATCTGCTTATAGCTGTCGATGGCGATCCGTTCGGCGACCAGGTTTTCCTTGATCATGTCTTCCAGCGTGGAGGCTTCGACATACTCGGAGTGGCTGCGCTTGGCCAGGTTGGCCGGATTCATATCCGGTTCGCCGCCCAATTGCACGATGCGTTCGGCGATGCGGTCGGCGTGCTGCTGCTCTTCCGTGGCGTGCTCGGCGAATTCCGCGGCGACCGGTTCGGCGTTCATGCCGCGCGCCATGAAAAAGTGGCGCTTGTAGCGCAGCACACAGACCAGCTCGGTGGCCAGGGCCTCATTCAGCAAGCGCAGAACGGTTTCGCGATCGGCGCGGTAGGTCTCGGTCACGGCGCCGTCTTCCAGGCCCTGGCGCGCGCGCTGGCGCAGCGCCTGAATATCGACGTGGAAATCGGCCTTCTTCGATTGGGTGGGCATATCCATATTGGTACTCTCCTTGTCTAGGGCGTTGGACAAAAAGTGGCGGCCTTTGCCGCCTTGCTCGATTGCAGATACGCACCGTCGGATGCGAACCGGTGCTGTGTCCAAACGTATCGCCGTCCCCCGGGTACCGCCGGAAAATATGCGTAAACTACCGGGCTTCGGTCTTAGGTTCGGGGCGTACGCAAGTTTCGCGCCCGGCCTTTCACGCTCCCGCGCCGGGGTCTTACGCGCGCCGCGCGCCCCGGCCGCCGGGACGCCGGCCGGCGGATTGCCGCCACCATGATTACAAGCGATGCAAGCATGAAACTCGAAAACATCTGTGTGTATTGCGGCTCGAACGCCGGCCGCCAGCCGGTCTATGCCGAAGCCGCCCGCGCCTTCGGCCGCGAGTTGGCGCGGCGCGGCCTGACCCTGGTCTACGGCGGATCCAGTTCCGGCATCATGGGCATCCTGGCGGACGCGGTGCTCGACAGCGGTGGCCGCGCCATCGGGGTGATTCCCGAAGCGCTGGTCAAGAAAGAACTGGCCCATCGCGGCCTGACCGAGCAGCACATCGTGACGTCCATGCACGAGCGCAAGACCTCGATGGCGGAAAAGGCCGATGGCTTCGTGGCGCTGCCGGGCGGCGTCGGCACGCTGGAAGAAATCTTCGAGACCTGGACCTGGGCGCAGCTGGGCTTTCACGCCAAGCCCTGCGGGCTGTTGAACATCGCCGGCTATTTCGACCACCTGACCGCCTTCCTGGACCACACGGTGGAAGAAGCCTTCATGCGGCCACAGCATCGCGCGATGCTGGCGGTGGAAAGCGACCCGGGGCGGTTGCTGGAGCGTTTCGCCAGCTACACGCCGCCCACCATATCGAAATGGATAGAGCCGGCCAAGTAAGTGAAAGCGATGCAATCAATGCGACGCAACGAAAACCACGATGAAGACGGCCTGATGAAGACAACCACCGAACAGCTGCTGCGCGATTACTTCCATGCCAAGGACGAAAATCGTCCCTGGTATATGGCCCGGGCTTTCGCGCCGGATGCGCGCCTGAGCATGGTGCTGAAGACGCAGGCCATCGACTTCCCGAGCGAAGTCGCGGGCGAACCTGCCATCGCCGATACGCTGTCGCGCGCTTTCGGGCAGACCTACGACAATGTCTACACCTTCTACCTGGACCGCCCCGCGCCGGGCGCGGTGCTGGATGCATTCAGCTGCGACTGGATGGTGGCGATGACGGAAAAGGCCACCGGCAAGGTACGCGTGGGCTGTGGCCGCTACGATTGGCGATTCCAGGCCGATCCGCACCTGGTCAAACACCTGACCATTACCATCGAATCCATGGCGACGCTGCCCGCCGACACCATGCCGGTGGTGTTCGGGTGGATCACCGCGCTGCCCTACCCCTGGCTCGAACGCGCGGCGCTGGACGGCATGCCTGCCGTACCGGGCCTGGAGAACCTGCGCTGGCTGACGCGCTGAATCGCGGGAGCAGCAGCGCGCAAAGCACGCGCAGGGCGCGGAACAGGATGTCCGGATACCGCGGCCGGACAGGGTGACCAGGATCACGACTCCAGCCGCACCATGTGATGGCGGATCATCAGCGGGCCGGCGACTTCCTGGCGCCATAAGCCCTGTCCCAGCGGCGTCAGCCGCACATCGCTGGCCAGGGACGCAAAGCTGCGCACCGGGTCCAGCTTGACGGCCGAGCCATCGAAGGCCGTGGCGGTATCCAGCCTGTACCAGTAGGGATTGAGCCGTACGGTATACGAGCCGTCCGCCATCCGTTTGATGTCGGTACGCGTGTAAGCCATGCCTCCGGGCATGACCGCCAGGCCGTCGTCCATCCTGATGGGCCCCTCCTCTCCCAGCTTATAGAGTCCGTGCAGGAAACCGGCCACCGCGGTCTGCGTCAGATAGGTCGTCAGCGCCGTCGTGTCCGGACCGGCCAGCTTGCGCAGCGCCAGCAGTCCGCGTTCGACGCCCGGCACATGCGAGTCTTCCCCGGCAAGGGCGCTTGAACTGGCATACGGCAGGTAGGCGCCGTGGCGATCGACACCGCTGACGGAGAACTGCGACGTGATGCGCGTGATCCCGTCCATCAGCAGCTGTTCATCGATCTCCACGACGGTGGCGCCGCCGGGACCGGAGATCTCGTACTGCATGACGGCCTTGGCTTTCAGCTCGTCGTCCAGCAGCTCGGCGGCGAAGCGCTCGTGTTGCGCGCGGTTCATGACCAGCGCACAGCGGCCGCGCACCGGGTCGTACCTGACCCCGAAGTGATCCATGACGGCCCTGCGGAAGTCAGGCGTCCAGGCATCGATGAATGCGTCGGACCCGGCGACGCTCGAACCGGGGCCCGGCGCGTCTTCGCCGTCGGGAATGGATGCGGCCTGCAGGGCTTCCATCAGCTGGGAGGCAAGGCGCAGGCGGCTGACCGCGTGCGATTCCAGTTGCTCTCGCCAGTCGCCGTTGGGGGGCGGATGGACATCCAGATCCTGTATCAGGGCGGAGGCCGCATCGTTCAAGCCATCGTGCAGGATATATCCGGACTGTGCCAAGGCCGCTTCGGCATCCCGGCGCCGGCCCGCGTGATGGTCGCGGAAGCGGCGCCACGCCAGGGCGGCGATGTCCTTGCACAGGCGCATCGTGTCGTCGGCGGTCATATCGGTGAAGCTCGCGCACTCGGCGCAAGCGGACGCGGCACACTCCGCGCCATCGCGCAAGGCGCGTAGGGTATGGGCAGGATCCGATGCGTCGCGCGCGAAGGCCTGCGCCACATCGGCCAGGTGATCGGCGGCCATCTCGATATGCGGCGCGGCGCGTTCACGGGCGACGGCGGCCAGGGCGCGCTTATCCAGGGACAAGCCGTATGGCCCCAGGGCCGGCTGTGCGATGCGCAGGCAGGCCGCCTCGCTGCCGCACAGGCTCTTGATGCACGCGTAATCCAGAGCGACCGCGAATTGGCGGTGGGCGGCCGCGGTGGCCGGATCGCCATGAAAATCGGAGGACCCGCCAGGCCCTGGCGACAAGCGATGAACGGCGCGCCGGATGGTGGCCCGCAGATCCAGCTCGATGTGCGGCGGAATGAGCAGTCCTCCCGGCAGGCAGTCGCTGTCCCAGGCCTCGACCGCCATGGCCAGCGTTTTCAGGCCGTGCGCGATGGGCCATCGCTGGTCGCCCGCGCTGTGGATTTCCAGTTCGCGGCGGCAGGTGAGCAGCGTGTCCAGATAGCGCTGCGCGAGATTGTCGCGCACCTTGCCCAGGAGCGCCGCCGCGCCCGCGTACTCGGGCGCGGCGCTTTCCATCGCCAGCAGCAGTTGCGTCAGCGTCCGTATGTCCAGGTGGCCGGCGAAGGCCAGGACATCCTTCAGCGGCTTGCCCAGCAAGGCCGCGGCGATCAGCCGAGGCGCGAGCGTGGCGCTGCCGCCGGGCGCCAGCATGCCGGCGTAGCCGACGCTGTCCAGGCTTTTCTCCAGCGATTCGGCGGCCAGGTCGTAGACGGCCTGCGGACGGCGGCCCTGTTCCAGCTGGAAGTCGACCAAGCGCGACGTGGCGTGGACGAAGTAATCCAGGCGTTCGCAGACCGTGCGGTTTACGGCCGCCTGGAGCGCGCCGATAAGGTCGAGCCGCTGCCGCCATATCTCCGGCGATGCGCGCAGATGACGCAAGGCCTGTGCGACCGCGCATTGCGGACGGGCGTCTGCACCGGTGACGCCTGGCCGCGGCGCCAGATGTGTCGCCAGGACTTGCAGTTCGATATGGGACAACTGCCCCAGGGCGGTGCCGAGCAGGCCGGTGCCGGCGCGCGTTCCCCCGGTACGGTGAAGCGCGGTCGCGAGGCGGGCGCATGCCAGGTCCAGCGCATGGCCGTCCGCGCGCGCGGGCAAGGCCTGGACGACCTGCTTCAGCGCCGGGAGCAAGGCACGGCGCGCCAGTTCGCCGTCCAGCATGGCGGAAAATCCGGCCCAGGCCTGGCGTGCCGGGTCCGCCTTGGGCGCGAGCATGACCCAGGGAACCGGACCGCGGGTGGCGCTGCCCAGCGACTGCCGCAGCGTTGCGAGTTGGGCGGTATCGGCGCGCGACAGATAGTTTTCCGCGATGCGGCGGAAGACATGGGCGTGCGCCTGCCGTGAGCATCTGCGTGTGACGCGCTCGTACAGGCGCTGCATATCGTCGTGGCCGACGGGGGCGCCGGCGCGCGCTTGTGACCACTTGGTCATGGCCCGCACCCGATCGGCGCTGCCGGCCCTGGCGTAGACCAGGGATAGTTTGCCGCGCAGGCTGTGCGTCTGGCGCATGTCGGCGATCAGCGCCTTCAACCGTTGCCGGCGGCCAGGCCGCGCGCGGAAGCCGACGCCGGCCGAACCCGCCGTCGTGGTGTCCGTGGGATAAGTAGCGCTACGGACCGAACCCCAACCATCCACCGCCATCATGTTCTCCTGTACGGCGCCTTGCACGTGGCGCTCGCGGCGCAACCGGCCATCGTAAGAGGCGGCGGTACCGGCGGCCATGGGCGGGTGCATATTGCGGCAGATTCCTAGGAGAAATGGTGGGGCCGGGCATCCGGGCGCCGGGCATCCGGGCGCCGGGCATTCGACCCGCGCGCAGTCGGGACACGCGGTATCCAGGCGCCGGGCGCCCGGGTGCGCACCTGCGCTACGATGGCAGCGCTGCCGCCAGGGCGCGCCCGGCGGCCGGACCCAGCCTATCGATCACGAATCACGCCATGAACATCGACGACGCGCACCGGATTGCCGACCTGGACGCCCTGACCGCGCTGTACGGGCAGCCCAAGGACACCTCCGTACTTAAAGAAAGCGCAACGCTGCATCCAAACTACCGCGCCTTCATCCGCGCCGCGCCCTTCGTCGCGCTGGCGACCAGCGGCCCCGGCGGCCTGGATGTCTCGCCGCGCGGCGATGCGCCGGGCTTCGTGGAAATCCACGACGAACAGACGCTGCTGCTGCCGGACCGCCGCGGCAACAATCGCGTCGACAGCCTGCGCAATGTGATCGCCGATCCACGCGTGGCGCTGCTGTTCCTGATCCCAGGTATCGGCGAAACGCTGCGCGTCAACGGACGCGCGCAGATCACGGTGGATCCGGCGTTGCTGGACAAACTGGCGATGGACAGCAAGCCGCCGCGCTCCGTGCTGGTCGTGCACGTGGAAACCGTGTTCTTCCAGTGTTCGCGGGCGGTGGTTCGGTCGCGGCTATGGGATCCCGCCACGCAGCTGCGGCGGGATGCGTTGCCCAGTACCGGACGCATACTGCGCGATCTGATCGGCAGTGGTTTCGATGGCGAGCAATACGACCGCGAACTGGCGGATCGCGTGAAAAAGACGCTGTATTGAAGAAAGCGCCTTATCGAAACGTTGGGCCCAGGACTGCCTGAAGGCCGCGGGCGACAGCGCTATTCCTTGGCCTGCCAGCCGCGCACGAAAACGTCCACGGGCTGGCGCTTGCCGCCGGCCTTCTGCAATTCAAGCAGGCGCAGGATGCCATCGGCGGTGGCGATGTCGATACCCGCGGGCAGTGCCCGCAACACCGTGCCGGGCACAGTGGCCGATTCGCCGGGCAAGGCCTGCGCGCGCCACACCTTGACGGGATCGTCCAGCCCCGGCAGACGCACGGTGGCGCCGGGCACCGGGTCGAAGGCCCGCACTCGCCGGGCCAGCGTTTCCGCGGACAGCGAGAAATCCAGCGCGGCTTCGGCCTTGTCCAGCTTGGCTGCGTAGGTGACGCCCTGGTCCGGCTGCGGCGTCGGCGTCAAGCCGCCCGCGCTCAAGGCAGCCAGGGCCTCGACGATAGCGGCGGCGCCGGCCGTCGCCAGATCGTCATGCAGCGCGGCGGCGTTCTGCTCGGGACCGATGGGAACGCGGCGCACGAGAAGCATGTCGCCGGTATCCAGGCCGGCGTCCATTTGCATGATGGTTACGCCGGTTTCCGTATCGCCCGCTTCGATGGCGCGCTGGATGGGCGCGGCGCCGCGCCAGCGCGGCAGCAGGCTGGCGTGAATGTTCAGGCAGCCATGGGGCGGCAGGTCCAGCACCCACTGCGGCAGGATCAAGCCGTAGGCCGCGACCACCATGACGTCAGGTTCGGCCGCCCGCAATTGGTCGCGGGCCTGGGCGGCCTCTTCCGGATAGCGGCCGTCCAGGCGCAGGCTGCGTGGCTGATCGACCGGAATGCCGGCGGCCAGCGCCGCCTGCTTCACCGGACTGGGCGTCAACTTGAGCCCGCGCCCGGCTGGCCGGTCGGGCTGCGTCAGCACCAGCGGCACCGTATGCCCGGCCGCCAGGATCGCTTCCAGCGCCAGACGGGCGAAATCCGGTGTCCCGGCGAAAACAACGCGCATCGTTACCCTACTCGTTCTGCTTTGCGCATCTTGGTCTTGATGCGGTTCTGCTTCAGCGGCGACAGATATTCGACGAACACCTTGCCGTCCAGGTGATCGAGCTCGTGCTGCACGCAGACCGCCAGCAGGCCTTCGGCTTCCATCTCGTAGGGCTGGCCTTCGGCGTTCAGCGCCTTGAAGCGGATGCGCGCGGCGCGTTCGACTTCGTCGTAGATGCCCGGCACGGACAGGCAGCCTTCTTCGTAGGTCTGCCTTTCTTCGCTCTTCCAGGTAATTTCCGGGTTAATCAGCGTCAACAGCTGACTGCCGTCCTCGGACACGTCGATGACGACGACGCGCTCGTGCACATCGACCTGGGTAGCCGCCAGCCCGACGCCGGGCGCGTCATACATGGTGTCCGCCATATCGCGGACCAGCCGGCGGATGCGGTCGTCCACTTCCGCCACCGGCTTGGCCTTGATATGCAGCCGCGGACTGGGATAGTGAAGGATGTTGAGCAAAGCCATGGAAAGCGGTGCATCCCGCGGCCGCGCTCGAGCGGGCGGGAAACAGGATCGGGTGGTTGGGATAACTGTAATGATAATTCAACAAGGGTTTGATTTCTAATAGTTTCCGGCTAACAGCCACATAGCCGGATCGGTCGTCACCCGGGCGGCGACCCGGTTGCCGAAGCCTCCGCGGATGAGCTCCGCCGGATGGATATTCCGGTCACTGCGCCGAACACCGGACAGCCGCGATCGTGCGACACTGCGCGCATGCCTCTGGACACCTCACGCGACGAACTGGCCGCCTGGCTGCGGCTCTCCCTGGAACCCGACCTGGGCGTGATGGGAGCCATCGGCCTGCTCAGCGCCATCGGCCTGCCCGAGCAGATCTATGCCCTGGGCGCCGCCGCGCTCGCACGCCATATCCCGCAGGACCTCGCCCGCCAGCTGGGCGCGCCGCCCGCGCCCGCGACGGCCAGCCTGATCGACG
This sequence comes from Bordetella sputigena, assembly GCF_965137885.1. Taxonomy (NCBI): domain Bacteria; kingdom Pseudomonadati; phylum Pseudomonadota; class Betaproteobacteria; order Burkholderiales; family Alcaligenaceae; genus Bordetella; species Bordetella sputigena. The sequence continues at coordinate 389,400 of NZ_CBCSCA010000001.1, read as the reverse complement.
AGACGCTGCGATGGGTGGAAGGCCCGGACCGCCACATCATCACACTGGCGGACCCACGCTACCCGCGGGCGCTGCTGACCACGGCGGATCCTCCCCTCTTGCTGTACGTCCGCGGCGAACCGGCGCGCATGGCCGGACCAGCCCTGGCGGTGGTGGGCTCGCGCAGCGCGACGCCCGGCGGCGCCGAAAATGCCCGGGCTTTCGCCCGCCATCTTGCCCAGCACGGCTGGTGCATCGTCAGCGGATTGGCGTTGGGCATAGATGCGGCCGCCCACGAGGGCGCCCTGGATGCCGGGTCCGCGGGCGCCGGCACCGTGGCCGTCATGGGCACGGGCATCGACCGGATCTACCCGCCGCGTAACGCGGGACTGGCGGAACGCATCGCGGCGCATGGCGCGCTGGTGTCGGAGCTGCCGCTGGGCAGTCCGGCGATTGCCAGCCATTTCCCGCGGCGCAACCGGCTGGTGGCCGGGCTTGCGCAAGGCGTCCTGGTCGTGGAGGCCGCGCGCCAGAGCGGTTCGCTGATCACCGCCCGCCTGGCGGCCGAGAACGGCCGGGAGGTATTCGCCATCCCGGGCTCCATCCATTCGCCGCTATCGCGCGGTTGCCATGCGCTGATACGGCAAGGCGCCAAGCTGGTCGAAACGGCGCGCGACATCACGGACGAACTGGGCGATGCGGCCGGCGCCGCGCGTAGACAAAAAGCGGATGCGCGTGCCGCGGACGCCGCGGCCGAGGCCAGCGACGGCTCAGGCCGGTACGATGCGCGGGACGTGAAGGGACGCGCCGCCGGCACGGACGTCCCCGGCGAAGACGGTGCCGACGAACACGCGGCGGACCACCGCGCGGCGGCCGGACAGGATCGGGCCGATCATGACGCCGCTGCCGCCGCCGGCAAGCCGGCCGGCGCCCAAGCGGCCGTCATGGCCGCCCTGGGCCATGACCCCGTCCATCTGGACACCCTGCTTGAACGCACCGGCCTGGCCCCCGCCACGCTCTCGGCCCGCCTGCTGGAACTGGAATTGGCCGGCGTGGTTGCCCGCCTGGATGGCGGTCGTTTCCAGCGTTTGGCTGGCGCGCGACGCGCCGCCAAAGGCTAATATCCCGCTATATCGCCGCATTCAGTCCAGGAATACGCCATGCCTGCTCCCACCCGCGTCAAAATCGTCGAAGTATCCCCGCGCGACGGCCTGCAGAACGAAAAGGATTTCGTTCCGACCGACGTCAAGATCGAACTGGTGAACCGGCTCGCCGCGGCCGGCTTTCCGAACATCGAAGCCACGTCCTTCGTCTCGCCCAAGTGGGTCCCCCAGATGGCCGACGCCGCGCAGGTGATGGCCGGCATCGAGCGCAAGCCCGGTGTCATCTATTCCGTATTGACGCCCAACATGAAGGGCTTCGAAGCCGCGCGCGATGCCGGGGCCGATGAGGTCGTGATCTTCGGCGCCGCCAGCGAGGCCTTTTCGCAGAAGAACATCAACTGCTCGATCGCCGAATCCATCGCCCGCTTCGAACCGGTGGCGGCCGCCGCCAAGGCCGCGGGCCTGCGGCTGCGCGGCTCCATCAGTTGCGCCCTGGGCTGCCCCTACCAGGGCGAGGTGCCGGTGGCCGCCGTGGTCGACGTGGCGCGGCGCTACCTGGCGCTGGGCTGCGACGAGATCGACGTCGCCGACACCATAGGCGTGGGCACGCCCAGGCGCGTGCGCCAGGTCATGGACGCGGTGACCGCGGTGGTCGATCCGGCCCGGGTCTCCGGCCACTTCCACGACACCTACGGCCAGGCCGTGGGCAACATCGCGGCGGCGCTGGAAAGCGGCATCGCCATCTTCCATGCATCGGTGGCGGGGCTGGGCGGCTGTCCCTACGCCAAGGGCGCCACCGGCAATGTGGCCACCGAAGACGTGCTGTACCTGCTGCGTGGCATGGACATCGATACCGGCATCGATTTCGACGCGGTCGTCGACATCGGGCAATGGATGTCCGCGAATCTGCACCGCAAGTCGTCCAGCCGCGCGGGCAATGCCGTCGCGGCCAAGCGGGCCGCCTAGCAGCGTGCATCCATCCATCAGCCACCCGCTGGAGGCGCCGACGCGCACCCCATGAACCGCCCCGCCGAGCCGCCTTCCTACATCCCGCTTGCCGCCTTGCTGCAAGAGATCGGCCCGCTGCCGCTCAACGGCCAGGCCTGGCCCGACTGGGTGAAAATCCTGGCCTGGATACTGCTGGCCGCGCTCGGCTGGGAGATCGTCACGACCATCATCCGGCTATACAGCGGCGCCTTGAGTCCGCTGCTGCTCGGCGGGGTGCTGGTGTGTTTCCTGGCCTTGGCGGTGGTAGCGTGGTCCATGCAGACCTCCATCACCACGATAGACAGCCAGGGCCTGCGGCAGACCTGGCTGACGAAGCGCGAAATCGCCTGGGAGGATATCGGCAGCGCGCGCTTCGTGCCGATGATTTTCTCCAAGCGGCTGATGGTGATCAGCCGTTCGGGCAGGACGATGACGTTCCAGGGCGGTACGCGTGAACTGGAACGGGCCTTCATGCATATCGCCGCCACTTACCAGGGCAAGGCGCCGCGCGCCGATCTCAGCGGATAGGCAGCGCGTACATCAGCCCGCCCTTGTTCCACTGCGCATTCAAGCCGCGCTGCAGCTTCAGCGGGCTGCCCTGGCCGACGTTGCGCTCGAAGCTTTCGCCGTAATTGCCCACCTGCTTGACGATGTTGTAGGCCCAGTCTTCGCCCAGGCCCATGTTCTTGCCGGCGCCGGCCGTCACGCCCAGGATGCGCTTGACGTTGGGGTTTTCGCTGCTGCTTTTCAGCTGGTCGACGTTGGCTGACGTGATGCCGTATTCCTCGGCTTCGATCATGGCCGACAAGGACCAGGAAACGATGTTCAGCCAGTTGTCGTCGCCCTTGCGCACGAAGGGGCCGAGCGGCTCCTTGGAGATGATCTCGGGCAGAACGACATAGTCATCGGGATTGTGCAGCTTGGAAATGCGGATGGATGCCAGGCCGGACGCGTCCGTGCTGAACACGTCGCAGCGGCCCGCGGCGAACGCGTTGACCACCTCGTTGAATTGCTCGATGACGACCGGCTTGTATTCGATGCGGTTGGCGCGCGCCCAGTCCGCCAGGGTGTTTTCGTTGGAGGTGCCGGCTTGCAGGCACACCGTCGCGCCGTTCAATTCCTTGGCGCTTTTCACGCCCAGCGACTTGGGCACCATGAAGCCCTGGCCGTCATAGAAATTGACGCCGGCGTGGATGATGCCCAGCGCCGTATCGCGCTGCTGCGTGACGGTAGTATTGCGCGCCAGCAGATCGATCTCGCCGGATTGCAGCGCGGTGAAACGCTGCTGGGCGTCCAGCGGCACGATCTTGGTTTTGTTGGCGTCGCCCAGGACGGCCGCGGCCACGGCGCGGCACAGGTCGACGTCCAGCCCATGCCATGCGCCCTTGGCGTCCGGCGCGGAAAAGCCGGCGAAACCGGTCGTGGTGCCGCACAACACCACGCCGCGCTGGCGCACGGTGTCCAGCGTGGCGCCATGGGCGGCCTGGGCCGCCAGCGCGAACAGGACGGCGCCGGCGAAAGCCGGCAGACCGAACAAACGGGAGATGGATCCGATACGCATGAGTTTTCCTTCTTGGATGCTGCCTGGATGCGTTAAGCGGCGCCCGTCGGTGGGGCCGCCAGCCGTCAAGCTTAACGCGCCGGCATCGATCGGTGAACCTGAAGCTTCTAAGCTCAAGCGTAGTTGCGTGTGTCGGCGATGACCTTGCCGTCATTGGGCAGGCTGTCCGGTTCGCACAGGACGACGTCGGCGCGCAGCTTGGCGACGTCGCGCACCGATCGCGCGATGGCCTCGGCCAGGCCGGCCGGCGCGGCGCGGGCTTCGACGTGCAGGGTCATCGTGTCGGCGCCGATCTCCCCGGCGATCACCAGGCGCGCGCGCAGCGCTTCGGGATGCCGGCGCAGGATGTCGGCCACCTGCGAGGGATGCACGAACAGCCCGCGCACCTTGGTGGCCTGGTCGGCCCGGCCCAGCCAGCCGCGGATGCGCGTATTGGTGCGGCCGCAGGGCGACAAGCCGGGCAGCACCGCGGACAGGTCGCCGGTGCCGAAGCGCACCAGCGGGTAATCGGGATTGAGCGTGGTCACCACGACTTCGCCGACCTCGCCGTCAGGGACGGGATCGCCGGTGCCCGGGCGGACGATTTCGACGATGATTTCCTCGCCCAGCACCAGGCCTGCGCGGGCCGGGGTTTCGTAGGCGATCAGGCCCAGGTCGGCGCTGCCGTAGGCTTGATAGCCGTCGATGCCGCGCGCCGACAGGCTGTCGCGCAACGCAGCGGGGAAGGCCTCGCCGGACACCAGCGCGTGGCGCAGCGAAGGCAGCGCCACGCCCATTTCGTCGGCCTTTTCCAGGATGATCTTCAGAAAGCTCGGGGTGCCGGTATAGGACGCCGGCGCCAGGTCGCTGATGGCGCGTACCTGCTGTTCGCTTTGTCCGGTGCCGCCGGGAAATACCGTGCACCCGATGGCATGGGCGGCCGTCTCCATCATCGAGCCGGCGGGCGTGAAGTGGTAGGAGAAGCAGTTGTAGACCAGTTGGCCCGGACGGATGCCGGCGGCGTACAGGGCGCGGCCGAAACGCCAGTAGTCGCGGCGAGGGCTCTCGGGTTCGTAGATGGGGCCGGGCGATGCGAAGACGCGCAGCGCCTCGCCCCAGCCGATGGCGGAAAATCCGCCCATGGCCTTGGCGGCGCTGCCTGCCGCCAGACCACCGCCGGCCGCCCGGCCATCGCTCGCCCTGCGCCCGCCACCTGCCGCCACGCCGATGCTGGGCGTATGGCCGTCGCCTGGCGCCGCGCCCCGCCGCTCCATGCCGCCGTCGCGGCTGGCCTGTTGCCGCGCCAGCAGCTCGGACTTGCGCAGTACCGGCAAGGCGGCCAGGGCTTCGCGCGACACGACGGCGCGTGCGTCCACGCCGGCCAGCTGCGCGGCGATCGCCGGCGCGCGGGCCATGGCCTGCGCGATGGCATGCGGCAGGGCCGCCATCAATTCATCTTCGCGGGCCTCCGGCGGCCGCGTTTCCAGCGTATCGAAGTAGGCGGCATGGCGCATGATGTCGGGCTCCGGCGATCCGTGGCTGGGTTTCTACAGGGAACATCAGGCCAGCCACCGCTTGCGGCGGCGGTAGAACTTGGTGTCGCGGAAACTGCGCCGCGCGCCACTGGAAATGCCCAGATAGAACTCCTTGACGTCTTCGTTGCTGCCCAGCGCGGCGGCATCGCCGTCCATCATGACGCGGCCGTTTTCGAGGATGTAGCCGTAGTCCGCGTAGCGCAGCGCGATATTGGTGTTCTGTTCGGCCAGGAGGAAGCTGACGCCTTCGCGCTGGTTCAGGTCGCGCACGATCTGGAAGATTTCCTCGACGATCTGCGGCGCCAGGCCCATGGAGGGCTCGTCCAGCAGGATCATCGCCGGGCTCGCCATCAAGGCCCGGCCGATCGCGGTCATCTGCTGTTCGCCGCCCGACGTGTAGCCGGCCTGGCTGCCGCGCCGCTGCTTCAGCCGGGGAAAGTACTGGTACACCCGCTCCAGCGCGGCTTCCGTATCGGCGCGGCCGAGCCGGCGCGTGTAAGCGCCGGTGCGCAGGTTTTCTTCCACGGTGAGGTGGGCGAAGCAATGGCGGCCTTCCATCACCTGCACGACGCCGCGCCGCACCAGGTCGGCCGGCGACAGCCGGTCGACCCGTTCGCCGCGATAGCGGATGCTGCCCTTGGTGACTTCGCCGCGCTCGCCGCGCAGCAGGTTGGATACCGCGCGCAGCGTGGTCGTCTTGCCGGCGCCATTGGCGCCCAGCAGCGCCACGATGCGGCCTTCCGGCACGCACAGCGACACGCCCTTGAGCACCAGGATGACGTGGTTGTAGATCACCTCGATGCCGTTGACGTCCAGCAGCGCGGCAGGCGGCGCGGCGGCTTCATTGCTCATGCGGTACTCCTTGCGGCACGGCCGCGGGCCGCGGCGTGGAAACGCCGCGTATCGGCCAGGACAAGTGCGCCACGGCGCTCACCCCTGGGCCCCGCAATTGACCGGCGTGATGTTCTTCTCCTTGGCATACTTGGCCGCCGTTTCCTTGACCAGGGGATCGACCATGCTCTTGTCGGCCTGGTACCAGTCGGAGACCACCTTGAACTTGGCGCCGTCCCATTGCACGATGCGCGCCCAATCGGCGCCCAGGTGGTTGGCGCAGGACGTCCTGAACGGACGGACGATCTCGCCGAAGCCCAGCTGGTTCAGCCGTTCCTGCGTCAGGTTCAGGTTTTCGAAACCCCAGCGCACCTGCTCCGGCGTCATGGACTTGCCCTTGCCATATTTTTCCTGTGCGGTGCGTATGGCTTCGACCTGCAGCATGGAGATAATCATGCCGCGCATATGGGCGATGGTGCCCACCGAATTGCCGGTCCTGTCGCTGCCGTCGCCCTTGTCGTAGACGAACTTCTTCAGGTCCTGCGACACCTTGCCGGGTTCGCCGCTGTTGTGGATGGTAATGGCGTTGTAGCCCTTGGCAACGGCGCCCAGGTCCTTCACGTCGCCCTCGGATCCGGCCCACCAGATGGCGTACATCTTTTCGCGCGGATAGCCGCTGGCCTGGGCTTCGCGGATGGCGGTCGGCGTCATGATGCCGGCGCTCCACAACAGCACGTAGTTGGGCCGCGACTGGCGAATCTGCAGCCACGTGGATTTCTGCTCCACGCCGGGGGCGGTGACCGGATAAAGCAGCAACTCGAAGCCGTCCTTGGCGGCGCGCCGCTGCAGCAGCGGTATGGGTTCCTTGCCGTAGGGCGAATCGTGATAGACCAGGGCGATCTTCTTGCCCTTGAGATTGCCGCCTTCCTTCTTGGCGATGTCCTGGATCATGGTGTCGGCGGCCGTCCAGTAGGTGCCCAGCAAGGGGAAATTCCACGGGAAAACGGAACCGTCGACGGCCTGCGACAGGCCATAGCCGACGGTTTCCACCGGCACCTTGTCCAGGGGCGCCTTGTCGCTGACCGCGAAGGTGATGCCGGTCGACTGGGTGTCGAAGCCCGAGGCGCCGGTGGGCGCATGCGTCTTCAGGCGCTCATAGCACTCCACGCCGCGATCGGTGGCATAGGCGGTCTCGCATTCCTCATAGGTGATCTTCACGCCGTTGATGCCGCCGTCGCGCGCGTTGACCAGCTTCAGATAATCCAGTTTGCCATCGGCCCACGGTATGCCCAGCGGCGCGAAGGAACCGGTGCGGTAGACCAGCAGCGGAACGAACTGTTCGTCCGCCCAGGCGGGCAGGCTGGCCGAGCCCAGCACGGCGGCGACGCCGGCCGCGGCCGCCGCGAGTCGAATATTCAAGCGCTTCATCTCCATGTCCTCCTGGGTGGTGTGCGGGACACCGGTTTTATCTCCGGCCAGGCGGATGGCGCCCGGCCGGAACGTTATGGATATGCCTGGTCAATGCGGGAACGGCCAAATGCGCAGCTTCTCCTTGCCTATGCTCCACAGCCGCGCAAGTCCATGCGGCTCGGCGATCAGGAAAAACACGATCAACGCGCCGAACACCATGTGTTCGATATGCGATGCGGTATCGACGGCCAGCGGCAGCCCCAGCACGCGCGGGATATTGGTCAGCAGCACCGGCAGCAGCACGATGAACGCGGCGCCGAAAAAGCTGCCCAATATCGAACCCAGGCCGCCGATGATGACCATGAACAGCAGCTGGAAAGAGCGCGACAGGTCGAAGGCCAGCGGCTCCCAGGCGCCCAGGTGGATAAAGCCCCACAGCACGCCGGCCACGCCGACGATGAAGGAGCTGACCGCGAATGCCGTCAGCTTGGCGTACATGGGCCGGATGCCGATGACGGCGGCGGCCACGTCCATATCCCGTATCGCCATCCACTGGCGGCCCATGGCGCCACGCACCAGATTCTTGGCAAGCAGCGTAAAGACCGCCACGACGGAGAGTACGAACAGGTATTTCTGCGCCGAGCTTTGCAGGGGAATGCCGAAGACTTCCAGCGGCGGCACCGATACGCTGCCCGACGGCGAGTAATTGGTGAAGAACGGGATGCGCAGGAACGCCCAGTCGACGAAGAACTGCGCGGCCAGCGTCGCCACCGCCAGGTACAGGCCGCGTATGCGCAAACTGGGTATGCCGAACACCACGCCGACCGCGGTGGCGCACAGGCCGCCCAGCACCATCTGCAGCAGGAGCGGCATCGCGGGAATGCGCACGCCGAAGTTCCAGGCGGCATAGGCGCCCACGGCCATGAATGCGCCGGTGCCCAGGGATATCTGGCCGCAGTAGCCGACCAGCACGTTCAGGCCGACGGCGGCCAGGGACAGGATCAGGAATGGAATCAGGATGGCCCGCAGGAAATAATCGCTGGCCAGCGCCGGCACGGCGATGAAGGCGGCCGCCAGCAGCACCGCGACGAAGACCTTGTCCTGCAGGATGGGGAAGATCTGCTGGTCGGCCAGATAGCTGGTCTTGAATTGTCCGTTCTCGCGATAGAGCATGGCGTTTTCCTGGTCCCGTGGCTGGCCGTTGCGCTAAACCCGATCGATGATCTTTTCGCCGAACAGGCCCTGCGGCCGGAACAGCAGGAAGGCCAGCGCCAGCACGTAGGCGAACCAGATCTCGATGCCGCCGCCCACCATGGGGCCCAGATAGACCTCGGATAGTTTTTCGCCGACGCCGATGATCAGGCCACCCAGGATGGCGCCCGGGATCGAGGTCAAGCCGCCCAGGATCACCACCGGCAAGGCGCGCAGGGCGGCCGTCGACAGGGTGAACTGCACGCCGAATTTCGAGCCCCAGATCACGCCGGCCACCAGGGCGACCAGGCCGGCCACGCTCCACACCACCACCCAGATGCGGTTCAGCGGTATGCCGACGGATTGCGCCGCCTGGTGGTCGTCGGCCACGGCGCGCAGCGCCCTGCCCGTGCCGGTGTACTGGAAGAACAGCGCCAGCAAGGCCACCAGCAGGGCGGCGATGAGCGCGGCGGTCAGGTCTTCCAGATTGAGCAGCAGGCCGCCTTCGAACAGGCGGTCCAGGATCAGCGCGGGCTCCTTGGGCATGCCGACGTTGATGGAGTACACCGAACTGCCGAAGGCAATCTGGCCGGCGCCGTCCAGGAAGTAGCTGATGCCCAGGGTCGCCATGAGCAGCGTGGTCGCTTCCTGGTTGACCAGATGCCGCAGCACCAGCACTTCCACGACGCGTGCCAGCGCCATCATGAGCGCGGCGCTGACGATGAAGGCCAGCACATTGGCGAGCAAGGGCGAGTCGAACCCGAGCCAGTGCGGTATCCATTCGGAAAAGCGCGCCATCGCCAGCGCGGCGACCAGCACCATCGCGCCCTGGGCGAAATTGAATACGCCCGAGGCCTTGAAGATCAGCACGAAGCCCAGGCCGATCAGCGCGTAAAGCATGCCGCTCATCAGGCCGCCAAACAGGGTTTCCAGGAAAAAGCCCACCGCGCGCTCCTTGTTCCGTCAGTGCGATACGCCCAGGTAGGCGCGTACCACTTCTTCATTGGCGCGCACCTGGTCCGGATCGCCGTCGCCGATCTTGCGGCCGTAGTCCAGCACGACGACGCGATCGGAGATGTCCATCACCACGCCCATATCGTGTTCGATCAGGACGATGGTGGTGCCGAATTCGTCGTTCACATCCAGGATGAAGCGGCACATGTCCTGCTTTTCCTCGATGTTCATGCCGGCCATGGGTTCGTCCAGCAGCAGCATGCGCGGCTCCATGGCCAGGGCACGGCCCAGGTCCACCCGCTTCTGCAGGCCGTACGGCAGGCGGCCGACGGGCGTTTTGCGATAGGCCTGGATTTCCAGGAAATCGATGATGTTCTCGACGAACTCGCGGTGGCGGACTTCCTCGCGCGCGGCGGGGCCGATGCGCAGGGCCTGCGCCAGCAGGCCGCATTTCATGCGCAGGTTGCGGCCGGTCATGATGTTGTCCAGCACGCTCATGCCCTTGAACAGGGCCAGGTTCTGGAAGGTGCGGGCGATGCCCATTTCCGCCGCGCGGCGCGGCGTCATGCGGGCATAGCGCTGACCCTGGAATACGATGGCCCCCTGCTGCGGGGTGTACACGCCGTTGATGACGTTCAGCATGGAGCTTTTGCCGGCGCCGTTGGGGCCGATGATGGCGCGGATTTCGTGTTCGCGCACGTCGAAGGAAATATCCGTCAACGCCTTCACGCCGCCGAAGCGCAGCGAAATGTTCTGCATATCCAGGATCACGCCGCCGACGCGGCGCGCGCGATCCGGATGATCGCTGCGGGCGGCCGGCGCCGACGGCTCCGCATCGACAACGGCATGAAGAGGCATGGCCGCGCTATATCCCATATCAGTCATCCGTGGCGCCGAGCGCCACCCTCGTCGCAAAAAACCGGTGCCGTCCAAGCGGGGATGCCGCGGATCCGGCTCCGCCGGTCCGCCGGCATCGCCCCCTCGAGGGGGAAGCGCGCAGCGCTTCGGGGGTGGGTCCCCATCTCAAGCTGCCTTCGCCGTGACGGCGGGATACGCGCGTACATCGCGGATCGATAGATCGGCGGCGATGCGCCCTGTCCGGCCGTCCTCGAACTTGACCTCGGTTTCGATGTAGCGCGACGCGCTGCCGTCGTACAGCGCGTCGACCAGCACCGCGTATTTCTGCGCGATGAAGGCGCGGCGCACCTTGCGCGTGCGCGTCAATTCATCGTCGTCGGGATCCAGCTCCTTGTGCAGGATCAGGAAACGCCGCACCTGCGACGCCGCCAGGCGCTCATCGCGCGCCAGCTCGGCGTTGGCCTGCTCGACGCAACCGGCGATCAACTCATAGACTTCGGCCTTGCCGGCCAGGTCGGTATAGCCGGCATACGGCAAGCCGCGCCGCTCCGCCCAGTTGCCCACGGCTTCCAGGTCGATATTGACGAAGGCGCACACCGCATCGCGGCCGGCGCCAAAGACCACCGCTTCCTTGATATAGGGAAAGAACTTGAGTTTGTTCTCGATGTACTTGGGCGCGAACAGGCTCCCATCGGCGAGCTTGCCCACGTCCTTGGCGCGGTCGATGATCTTCAAATGTCCATCCGCGTCCAGGAACCCGGCGTCGCCGGTATGGAACCAGCCGTCTTCGTCGCGCGCGGCACGGGTCGCCTCGGGATTGCGGTAGTACTCCTTGAACAATCCGGGGCTCTGCACCAGGATTTCACCATTGTCCGCCACCTGGATGCGCACGCCGCTCACCGGCGGCCCCACCGTGTCGGCGCGCACCTGGCCGTCCGGCTGCACGCAGACGAACACCGATGTCTCCGTGGAGCCGTACAGCTGCTTCAGGTTGATGCCGATCGAACGGTAGAACGCGAACAAATCGGGCCCGATAGCCTCGCCCGCCGTATAGGCCACCCGGACGCGGCTCATGCCCAGGGCGTTGCGCAGCGGGCCGTAGACCAGCAGGTTGCCCAGCGCATAGCGCAGCCGATCGCCCACGCCCACGGCCTGGCCATCCAGCAGCGGCACGCCCACGCGCCGCGCCAGCGCCATGCAGGACTTGAACAGCCGGCGCTTGATAAAGCCGGCATCCTCCATGCGGATCAGCACGTGCGTGAGCAGGTCTTCCAGAATCCGCGGCGGCGCGAAGTAATAGGTGGGCCCGATGTCCCGCATATCGATCGCCACCGTGGCCGGCGATTCGGGATGATTGACGGTAAAGCCGGTCACCAGCAGCTGCGTATAGGAGAACATGTTCTGGCCGATCCAGGCCGGCGGCAGATAGGCCAGCACGTCTTCGCGGTCGGTCAGATGTTCCATGGCTTCGACGGCGCGCGCCCGGTCGATCAGGGCCGCGTGGGTCAGCACGACGCCCTTGGGCTTGCCGGTGGTGCCGGATGTATAGAACATCGCCGCGGTCTGGCCGGGCCGGACGGCGGCGGCGCAGCGCTCGAAGAAGGCCGGATCGCCCTGCGCGCGCTCCGCGCCCTGGCGCAGCAGTTCATCGAAGGACATCAGCGCGGCATCGCCGTAATGGCGCAATCCGCGCGGATCGTCATAGACGATATGCCGCAATGCCGGGCAGATTTCGCGCGCCTCCAGCATCTTGTCGACCTGTTCCTGGTCTTCGGCGATCGCCACGCCGACATCCGCGTCGCGCAGCACATAAGCCATTTCCTGCGCGACCGCGTCCTGGTACAGCGGCACGGGGATGGCGCCCAGCGCCTGCGCCGCCATCATGGCGATGTACAGTCGCGGCCGGTTTTCGCCGACCACAGCCACGTGCTGGCCGGCCCGCACGCCCAGCGCCGCCAGGGCGTGAGCGACATGATCGGCCAGCCCCGCGACCTGGGCCCAGGTCAGCGTCTGCCAGATACCCAGGTCTTTTTCGCGTATGGCGGGGCGCCGGCCGCGCACTCGCGCATGCATAAGCAGCAGGGCGGGGAAGGTGTCCGCCGCCGATCCCGGTGGGGATGCGGGCTGGAATGACGCCACGTTGTCTCCTGTATGGTTCCGCCATGCCGGCCTGCCGGGCGATCGTGCCGCCGCGGCATTGCCGACCATCGCGGACCGCGCATTTTCTGATGCAAAGCTGCGCTGCAATGTGTGGTTAAGGTATAAGCTTGCACCGGACCCAACTGTCGCATTCGCGACAATTTCGGGCGATTCAGGGACGATCTAGGGTATATCCCGATGCAAGTAATCGACTCCTTGCAATTGGCTGCGGCCTGGTTCCGCTTACTGACGCCGACCGAACAGGGACGCGTGGAAAAAGACCTGACCGTGCAGCAGGCGCCGGCCGGCACCATCATCGAACGCAAGGGCCAGATGGCGCAGGCGTGGATAGGTGTGCTGGCGGGCCTCGTCAAGGTGTCGGTCGGCAACGCCGAGGGGCGGATGGCGTCGCTGACGGGCGTGCCAGCCGGTGGCTGGTTCGGCGAAGGTTCGCTGCTCAAGCGCGAGGCCCGCAAGTATGACGTGGTGGCGCTGCGCGACTCGGTCATCGCGCGCCTGCCGGCGGCCACCTTCGAATCGCTGCTGGACAGCAGCATCCCCTTCAATCGCTATTTGCTGCAGCAGCTCAACGAACGGGTGGCGCAGTTCATCGGCAAGGCGGAAAACGACCGGCTATTGGACGCGGACGCCAGGGTGGCGCGCTGCCTGGCGGAGCTCTTCAATCCCATTCTCTATCCCGGCATGGCCGTGCGCCTGAGCATCACGCAGGAGGAAGTCGGCTATCTGGCGCGCGTGTCGCGGCAACGCGCCAATCGGGCGCTGCGCACGCTGCAGCAGGCCGGATTGCTGAAGGTGGAGTATCGAGGCGTGCGGGTGCTGGACCTGGATGGCCTGAAAGGCTACGAGGCCGTGAAGCGGACACCGCCCTGAAGCGGTGACGGGCGTGGGAACTCCGCATGCCCACCCCGGACGAACACGCCGGGCACCACCATCGGCCAAGACGCAATGTTCGCCTATCCCCATCTTTCCCCGCCTAGTTTCGATCGCGCATTCTGGGTCGCCTATACGCCCGCCATCGGCCGCGATGACTACGCCGGCACGCAGCAGGCGCTCGCGACCTTGCCCGTGAGTTATTCGGAGGCGCTGCACGGGTCCCACAACGACTTCTGCAACAGTCCGGACTTTGCCGTTTATACGGAAGAAGTACGGTCGCAGTTGTCCTTTCTCGCCGAATTCTGCCGGCGGCACGAGGCCCGCGATCATGAAGCGATCGCGGCCGGCCTCCGGACCTTCTTCAACCACCGCTTCGACGACCCGCACTACTTCAGCACGCGGGCCGCCATCGTCGATTCGCACGGCAAGCAATCGCTGGACGAGTTCTGCTGGATGATCCGCCACGAGGCGATCGACGCGCAGATCAGGAAAGCCGCGGTACGCGATCTGGCGCTGGGCATAACGGAATGCGCCGACGGCGCCGTTTCCAATCTGGTATCCGCCGCGCGGAAGCTGGCGCTGGCGATCGGCGGCATCCGCGGCAAGCTGTGGAGCATCAAGGAAGAGACCGCCCGCAATACCCTGCTGGCGGTCGTACATGAGTCCTTCGCCTGGAAGCCAACCTACCACGCCGGCAACGAAATCCACTACGTCACGACCGCATGGAACAGCCTGGCGCCCTGGTACGGCTTCGAAGAAGACGCGGACGGCATGCGAATGCCGGAGGCGCAGGAGCCTGCTTTCCTGGCGTTGTGCTCACAACGCTTGCGGGCGGCGCTGACGCCGGACCGGCTGGCCAGGACGATGGCGGAAAGCTGCCAGGCACGATTCAACAGCCATAGTCCGCCCGAATCGCAAGGTTCGGCGTTGGCGTGGACGCCCGCCGTTCAGGAAATGCTCCAGGGAAAACTGCGCGAGATCGGCGAAGACTTCGGCCTGACGTGGGAAGACGGCGATCGGCTGGATGCCGCGACGCAACGATGGACGCGACGGGAAAGCGATCTGCGGCTGGGCAGCTTCGTCGTGCTGGAGCATGTGGCGGGTATCGACGGCGATGCCGGCGACGGCGCCTGCGCGTGGAGGCTGCGTACCGATCCGTCGCTGATCGCGCTGGACATCCTGCGAACCATGGCGGAACTGGGACTATTGAGCCAGGGCAGCCTGCCACGCAACCTGGGAGAGTGGATCGAAGATGACGAAACGCGCGCCGCGCTGTTCGTCTACGGCGAACTGGCCTGGGTCGCGCGTGCGACCCGCCAGGAGCATTTCGACGCGCCGCTGTGGCAAGCCCGCGGATTGGACGTCGAGCCGGCCACATTGCCGGATCTGCGGCAGTGGCAAGACGCACGGCTCGACAGCGAACAGGTTCCACCCGCCACGGCCATCCACCAGGCCGTCCGGGCGACCGCCGTGGCGCGATTGACCGACATGCCGATACGCTGGCTGAACGACGGTCCGGCCGCCGAATCCTTCCTGCTGCGCCTGGGCCCGGAGGCCGCCTCGGCTTATCTGGCCGCCAACGCGCCTTCCATCGCCGCTTCCGCGGCCCGCTGCGCAAGCCTGCTGCGCAGCGTTTACCGTGCCGGCATGGGCAAGGCCATCCCGGAGCTGGTCCGGCAATGGCGGCCCAGGCCGG
This sequence comes from Bordetella sputigena, assembly GCF_965137885.1. Lineage (NCBI taxonomy): Bacteria > Pseudomonadati > Pseudomonadota > Betaproteobacteria > Burkholderiales > Alcaligenaceae > Bordetella > Bordetella sputigena. The sequence goes on along the minus strand of NZ_CBCSCA010000001.1, from coordinate 374,283 downwards.
CGGGCCAGATCGACATGGTCTACAGACTGATGCGGGACAACGCCATACCGGGAATGTTCGACGCCCTGCTGGGCCGGAATGCCGAAACCGCCGTCATGGCCTGGTATGCGCCGCTGCGCGACGCGGGGCTCTTCGCGTTCATCGCCCCCAAGATCGGCAACCTGCTCGGCTCCAGGTATATGGGATCGCCGGTCTTCGCCAGCGCCCTGCGCTCCGGCCGCCCGGCGCCGGTCCAGGCCTTCTTCCTGTTATTGAAGGAACTCCTGAAGGACCCGCATATCCGGAGGCACATCAAGAATGCCGTGCCGGACCTGCTGCGCGCCACCGATTTCCTGGAAGCGCCATCGCTGTCGTTCGCCATGGCCAGCGGACATGCCAAAGTGGTGCGGGCCTTTTACACGGGCTTGAGCGGCCTGCTCGCGGAGTCCTCCTGGGCAGCGGCGATCCGCCCCCCGCTGCTCGCGGCTTTGCCGGACCTGCTGGTCGCCGATTCGCATGGCGTGGACTGCGGCCTGGCATACGCCATGGCCAACGGCCATACCGCGGTCATCGAGGCCTTTCACGCCATATTGAAGAAGTTCATGACCAGCGCCATCACCGCGCCCCGGATCCGCCAGGCACTGCCGGACATGCTGGACCCCAAGGACGGCCAGAAGGAACGGGGCATCGTGCTGGCCCTCGAAAGAGGTCATGCGCCGGCCGCGGCCGCTTTCGAAGCCATATGCGCCGATCCCCTGATCCGGCCGCACCTGCCGGCGCCCGGCGCGACGATAGCAAGCCCTTAGTGGCTGCTGCCCAGGTATGCCGCCACCACCGCCGGATCGTTCTTCAGCTTTTCCGGCGTGCCATGCACGGAAATCCGGCCGTTCTCCAGTACATAGCCGTAGTCCGCGACATTCAGCGCGGCGGACGCGAACTGCTCGACCAGCAGCATGGTGACGCCCTGCGCTTTCAGGCGGGCGATGATGCGGAACACTTCCTCCACCAGGATGGGCGCCAGGCCCATGGACGGCTCGTCCAGCAGGACCAGCTGCGGATTCAGCATGACGGCGCGCGCCATCGCCAGCATCTGCTGTTCGCCGCCCGACAAGGTGCCCGCCAGCTGGTCGCGCCTTTCCCTCAAGCGGGGAAACAGCTCCATGGCGCGATCCAGGTCGGCCTGGACGTCGCCGCGCGGCCGGCTGCCGGTCAGCCGCGGATACGCGCCCAGCAGCAGATTGTCCGTGACCGTCAGCGTGGGGAATACGCGGCGGCCTTCGGGCGAATGCGCCAGCCCCAGGCGCGCGATGCGGTGGGACTCCAGGCCATCGATGCGGCGGCCTTCCAGGGTGATTTCGCCCGCCGTGGGCTTGATCATGCCGGACAGGGCGCGCATGGTGGTTGTCTTGCCGGCGCCGTTGGAACCGATCAGGGTCACCACCTTGGCTTGCGGCACTTCCATGCTGATTCCGTGCAACACCTTGACCTTGCCGTAGCCGGCCTCCAGCTTGGAGATCGATAGCATGTTGTTCTCCTTGTTTCCTAGGCCGTCACGGCGCCGCCAAGATAGGCCTCCACCACCCGGCTGTCCGCCTGTACCTGGGCGGGCTGGCCTTCGGATATCTTCTGGCCGAAGTCCAGCACCGACACGGTGTCGCAGACGCCCATCACCACGTCCATGTGGTGCTCGATCAGGATCAGCGTGATGCCGTGGTCGCGCACCTTGCGGATGATCTGCAGCAGTTCGGCGATGTCGGGCGCCGTCAGGCCAGCCGCCGGCTCGTCCAGCAGTAACAGTTGCGGATCCAGCGCCAGCGCGCGGGCGATTTCCAGCAGCCGTTGCTTGCCATAGGGCAGGTTGCGCGCCTCTTCGGCGGCGAAGGACTCCAGCCCGACGAACTCCAGCAAGGCCAGCGCGCGGGCGCGCGCCGCGGTTTCCTCGCCCTTCCAGCGGGGCGTGCGCAGCGCGATATTGCCCAGCCCGGTGCGGAAGCTGTGATGCAGGCCGACCAGCACGTTCTCCAGCGCCGTCATCTCGCCGAACAAGGCCACGTTCTGGAAGGTGCGCGCGATGCCGGCGGCGGCGATGTCGGCCGGCACCATGCCGGCCAGCGAGCGCCCATTGAATTCCACCGTACCGTCCGTCGGCACGTAGATGCCCGTCAGCACGTTCATCATGGTGCTCTTGCCGGAACCGTTGGGCCCTATAAGCCCGTGGATGGTGCCGCGCCGCACCTGCAGATCCACCTGGTTCAGCGCCTTGAGTCCGCCGAACTGCATCACCACGCCCTTGGCGCTGAGCAGGATATCGGCGCCGCCCGCGCCGGCGGCCTGGGGCACGGCTTCGATGCGGTGCGCCAGCTCCTTGCTGACCGCCAGCGCCTTGCGGCCGGTATGGAAAAACAGGTTGCGCACGAAGCCGACGATGCCGTCGGGCAGGTAGTACACGACGAACAGTATCATGGCGCCGAAGATGGTCAGGCGCCAGTCGGTCAGGGCTTCCACCCAGAACGAAAAGACGGCCAGCAGTATGGTGCCGGCCACCGGCACCGCCATGCGGTTCGGCGTGGCGCGGCCCTTGGCGATGGCGGTCGCGGCGCCCACCACCATCAGGATGGCCAGGGTCAGGGCGATCGCGCGGAAGGTGCCGATGTCGTCCAGCATCTTGGGCAGCAGCACGACGATGGCGGCGCCCAGCAGCGCGCCTACCCGCGATTTACGTCCGCCCATGATGATGGCCAGCAGGAACAGGATAGTCAGTTCAAAGTTGTAGGTGTTGGGGGAGATGTACTGCTCCGAATACGAGTACAGCGCGCCGGCGAGCCCGGCGAAGCCGGCGCTGATGACGAAGGCCACGACCTTGTAGCGGTAGACCGACACGCCCATGCAGTCGGCGGCGATGGGACTGTCGCGCAAGGCCTCGAAGGTGCGGCCGATGTGCGATTTCAGGATGCGATGCACGACGATCAGCGAGAGGACCAGCAGCACCGCGACCAGCCAGAAGTATTCGGCCTTGGTCAGCACGTGGCCGTTGAAGGATGGCTTGTTTATCTTGATGCCCAGGGGTCCTTCGGTCAGGAAGGTCATCTCGTTGATCAGTATCTGGATGATGGTGCCGAAGGCCAGGGTGACCATGGCCAGGTAGGGTCCCGTCACGCGCAGCGCCGGCAGCGCCAGCACGGCCCCGAACAGCGCGGCGATCAGGATGGCCGCCGGCAGGATGATGCCGATGGGCATGTGCAGGTGGAACACCAGCACGCCGGCGACATACGAGCCGATGCCGAACAGGCCGGCATGGCCCAGCGACACCTGCCCCGTGTAGCCCACCACGATGTCCAGCCCGAACAGCAGGATGGCGTAGATCATGATGGTTTCGATCAGGTGCAGGTAGTACGGGTTCGACACGGCCAGCGGCAGCCCCGCCAGCACGGCGATGCCCACTATTGAAGCAACGAAAGTCAGCGATCTCATGGGTGGAGCTCCCCTTTAGACTTTTTTTATGGCGGTCTTGCCGAACAGGCCGGCGGGTTTCACCGCGAGTACGAGGAGCAGCAGCACCAGGCCGGGAACGTCCTTGTAGCCGGTGGACAGGTAGAAACCGGTGGTCGTTTCGGCGATGCCCAGGATCAGCCCGCCGACGATGACGCCGGTGCCGCTGGACAGGCCCCCGATGATGGCGACCGCGAAGGCCTTCAGGCCCAGCACGGCCCCCATGGTCGCGCCGGTCAAGGTCAGCGGCGCGATCAGCACACCGGCGAATGCGGCCGTGAGCGAGGACAACGCATAGGAAAGCGTAATGACCAGATTGGTATTGATCCCCATCAGCCCCGCCGCGGCACGGTCAGCGGACGTCGCCACGAAAGCCTTCCCATAGATGGACTTGCGATTGAACAGCTCCACCAGCAGCATCATCGCCAGCGCGCCCACCACGACCAGCAACTCCATGGGCAGCACATTGGCGCCCGCCAGCTGTATCGGCGACATGGGCAGCGGCGATGGAAAAGGCAGATCGTCGCGGCCCCAGACGTTTTCCGCGACATTGCGAAAGATGATCCCCAGCGCGATCGTCGCCATGATCCAGCCGAATTCCGATCGCGTCTTGATGGCCGGCCGCACCCCTACCCGCTCCACCAGCGCGCCCTGCACGAAGCCGAACAGGCATACCAGCGGAATCATGACCCAGTAATTCACGCCCAATCCCACCAGGGACAGGCCCACCAGGGCGCCGAGCATCAGCGCTTCACCCTGGCCGAAATTCAGCGTGCCCGAGGTGGCGAATGTCAGCTGGTAGCCGAACGCGATCACCGCGTAGATCATGCCCAGCGCGATACCGCTATAGATAAGCTGCAGAAGAATCATGGGACTTCCACGTCAGGGAATCGCCGCGCCGCGCGCAGGCGGCGCGGGCGGCAGCGGAATTACCGCAAGGGGTGGGATACGCGGGCGCTACTTCGCCTGCGACGACGCGACCTTGGCGCTGGTGTCCTTCTTGCGCGGCAGCGCAGTGGCCTTGATGTCGTCCGGATAGGCATAGACCACGCGGCCGTCCTTGACCTCGCCGAAGACCACCAGATTGGCCGTGATGGCGTCGTGGTCGTCATGCGTGAACGGATGGTCGTAGGTCATGACCACGCCTTCCACCGGCGTCTGCAGATTCTCCAGGGCTTCGCGGATCTTGGGTCCGTCCGTCGAATTGGCCTGCTTGATGGCCGCGGCCAGCAGATAGATGGAGTCGTAGCCCTGCGCCGCCGACACGGGGGAATCGATGCGATTGTTCTTGGGCTTGAACTTGGCCAGGTAGGCGTCGATGAAGGCCTTGCGCTTGGGTGTGTTGGGCTCCTGGATGAACGTCTGCGGCATCCGCGCGCCTGAACCGTTCGGCCCCGCGTTGTCGATGTAGTTGGCCATCGACAGCGTCCAGCTGCCTATCATGGGCACCTTCCAGCCCAGCTTGGCCATGCCGTTGGCGATCTGCGCCAGTTCGGGTCCGATGCCGTAGGTCAGGATGGCCTCGGCGCCGGCCTGCTTGGACTTGAGCAACTGCGCCGTCATATCGACGTCCTTGATGTTGAACTTCTCCACGGCTACGGCCTTGACACCCTTGGCCGCCAGCGCCTTTTCCAGATCCTCGCGGCCCAGCTGGCCGTAGTTGGTGGAATCGGCCAGGATGGCCACCTTCTTGTAGCCGTCGCGCACCACCGCCTCTTCGACGATCATGGGCGCCTGGATGCTATCGTGCGCGGCGTTGCGGAACACGTAGTTGTCCGGATCGGTGAACTGGTGCGTGATCACGCTGCCCGTCGCCACATTGTTGAAGACGGGAATCTTGGCGTCCTGGTAAAAGCGTTGCGACGCCAGCGCCACGCCGGTATTGATGAAGCCGACCGTAGCGACCACCTGCTCCTTATTGATCAGCTCCTGGGCGATCTGCACGCCGCGTTCGTTCTTGGCCTCATCGTCGCGTTCGATCAGCACCAGCTGCCGGCCCAGCACGCCGCCGTTCTTGTTGATCTCCTCCGCCGCCAGCCGCACGCCGTCGCGCATGCTGACGCCCATGGAGGACGAACCGCCGGTGTACGGTCCGGACACGCCGATCTTGATGGGGTCGGCGGCATACGCCCCACCGGCCAGTGCGAATGCAAGGGTTCCTACCAGCAGTTTTAAACGATGGTTCATCGTTGTCTCCGTTGTCGATATCGATGCTGCGTTGGAAAACCGTCAGTCTTGCGATCAAATGATTGCGGCGGCGATGCTCCCGTCAAGGACGCGCTGGCCCGCGCTGGCGCCGGTGCGTGACATGGGTATGGCGAAGCTGAAAATGCTGGCCGATGGCCAGCGAACGATGCGCATGACGGGGGCATATGGCATAGGCATCGCGACAGCGGCGACGCCCTTATGCCCGTATTCCGCGGCGGCGGAAATCATGCCTTCTCCCTCGATCTTCTTGTCTGCGGCGCGAAGCCATGCAAGGCCTTTGCGTGCCGCGCGGCGCGTGAGTATGCGCCGCGGTCTCCTCGTGTCCAATGATAGTGAGGGCGCGGCGCGTGCTCAATGCTGCTTTCATTAGGGATTGCCCGCGCGACGAAAGTTTCGCGTAAGTTCCGCCGGGTTTGCGGCGACCGCGACGGCGCCCGGCACGCCATTCACCTCGTGATGCGAGCCAAAACTGTCGACAAAGCAATGGGCCGGACGTCGGTGCTCCCGGCTCGGCGCGCGACCAGGTAGCGGCGCCGACGGTTTGTCATCGCATGCGTACTATCCGCTCGATGCGCGCATCACAATGCACGCGCCAACAGCCGGCACGCGAGCGCGGCCATGACGATGGCCATTCCGCCATCCAGCAGGCGCCACGCGCGCGGATCGCGGAACCAGGGCCGCAACAGCCGCGCGCCGCCGCCCAACGCCAGCAGCCACAGCGCGCTGGCGGTCATGGCGCCCGCGGCATAGGCGGCCGCGTTGTGGCCGAAGCCCTGCGCCAGCGACCCGACCAGGATGATGTCCATCCAGAAATGCGGGTTGATCAGGGTGAAGCCCAAGGCGCCCAGCATGGCGGCGCGCCGCGTCCCCGCGGTCTGCCGCGCGGGCGCCAGCGCGCTGCCGGCGGACCAGGCGCGCCGCGCCGCCCGCGCCGCGTACATGGCCAGAAAGACGGCGCCCGCCCACGCCACCGCCGGCATGATCCAGGGTGTTTGGTTCGCCAGCGTCCGCCAGGCCAGGACGCTCAGGGCGATGCAGATGGCATCGGCGGCCGCGCACACGGCCAGCACGCTGCCGATGTGGGCGCGCTGCAGACCCTGCCGCAGAATGAAGGCGCTTTGCGCGCCCACCGCCGCGAACAGGCCCAGACCGGTACCCAGGCCGGACAGCCAGGGAAGGAAGAAGGAAGCGTTCATGATGGCGGTCATTCTGGCTTGCCACACATATGAAGAACAGCTAAATTTCCTAACCCAAGTTTAGTTTTGCTAACCTATATGAATCTGGACCATGCCCAGCTGCGCGCGCTGGCCGCCGTCGTGCGCGAAGGCAGTTTCGAGCGCGCGGCGGCGGCGCTGCATGTCACGCCATCGGCCGTCTCGCAGCGCATCAAGGCCCTGGAAGACCGCGTCGGCCGCCTGCTGGTGCAGCGGACCACGCCCACGGCGGCGACGCCGGACGGACGGGTCCTCGTCCAATTGGCGGAACAGGCGGCGCTGCTGGAGCACGATGCCTTGAACCGGCTGGGCGTGGCCGAAGATGCGCCGCAGGCCACGCTGCCGGTGGCGGTCAATCACGACAGCCTGGAAACCTGGTTCATGGATGCGGCTGTCGACTTCGCGGCGCGCACGCGGGCGACGCTGGACCTGCGGGCGGAGGACCAGGACCATACCGCCGAACTGCTGCGCGGCGGCGCGGTGATGGGCGCGGTGACCACGCTGGCCGAACCGGTGCAGGGCTGCCGGCTGCATGCGTTGGGCAGCATGCGCTACGCGGCGACCTGCAGCCCGGATTTCCACAGGCGTTATTTCGCCGACGGGGTCGATCCCCGCTCGCTGGCCCAGGCGCCGGTGCTGGTCTACAACCGCAAGGATGCGCTGCAAGGCCGCTTCGCCAGGCGCATCATGCGCGGCGCGAGCTGGCAGCCGCCGGTGTGGTGGCTGCCTTCCGCGCGCGCCTTCGTGCGCGCCTCGCTGGCGGGACTGGGGTGGACGATGAATCCCTTGGCGCTGGTGCAAGACGATCTGGACGCCGGCCGGCTGGTGTTGCTGCGCGCCCGCGCGTTCGAGGACACGCCCTTGTACTGGCAGCACTGGCGGGTGGCGTCCGACACCATGGCCGCGTTGACGGATGCCGTGCTGGCGGCGGCGCGCGGGTTGATACGCCGCCGCGGCGGCTGAGCCGGAAACGCCCGGAACCGGCGGCGTTGAATCGGAGGTCGGTGTTTGTGTCCTCCGTAAACCGGCGCCCTAAAACAGACGCTGGTTAAACTACGACCACTATCCTAGGAGACCACGTATGCCGTTTTCCCGCCTGGCCCTCGCCGCCGCCGTGCTCGCCCTGCATGGCACCGCGTTCGCGCATGACTACAAGATCCGCGACATCGAAATCGACGATGCCTGGGTGCGGGCCACCGCGCCCGGCCAGACCGCGGGCGGGGGCTACATGGAAATCGAAAACGACGGCGCCGCGCCGGATCAGCTGATCGGCGTCAAGTCGGACGCGGCCAGCAACGTCACCATCCACCAGACGGTGACCAGCAATGGCGTATCGACGATGCGGGAAGTCGACGGCGGCGTGACCGTACCCGCCAAGGGCGAGGTCAAATTCACGCCCGGCGGCTACCACATCATGTTCGAAAAGCTGAAGGCGCCGTTCAAGGAAGGCATGGAGATACCGGCCACCCTGACCTTCCGCCAGGCCGGCGACGTGCAGATCAAGTTCAAGGTCAAGCCGCTGACCTACAAGGCGCCGGCCATGGGCGGACACATGGAGCATGGCGGCATGGGCAATATGCCGGCGCACGGCCACTGAAAACCGGGGCGGCGCGGCGGTGCGCGGGAAGCTGGTGACCCTGGGCGCCGACCCCATTGGCGACGCCCGGGCGGCCTTCCAGGCTTATCACGCCGGCGCCCCTACTCCAGCCTGATATTGGCCTTCTTGATCACGCCGGCCCACATCGCGCGCTCCTGCTCGGCGTAGGCCTTGAACTCCGCCGGCGGCATGGGCATGGGGATGACGCCCATATCCTGCAACTTCGCCGCGACGTCCGGCTGCGCCAGCGTTTTCTGCAGATCGGCGCTGAATTTTTTCACCACCGCGTCGGGCAGTCCGGCGGGACCGACGACGCCCTGCCAGGCATAGGCGGTGAAATCGGCCACGCCCTGCTCGGCCATGGTGGGCACGTCGGGCAGCACCGGCAGGCGCTGCGGCGTGGCGGCCGCCAGCACGCGCAGCTTGCCGGCCTTGACGTTGGGCAGACCGGCCGCCAGATCGATGAACATCAGGTCGACCTGGCCGCCCAGCAGATCGGTGATGGCCGGCGCGGCGCCCTTGTACGGAACGTGCAGCATGTCCACGCCGGTGCGTTGCTTGAACAGCTCCAGCGCCAGGTGATGCGGCGATCCGGAGCCGGCCGACGCCACCGTCAGCTTGCCCGGCGTGGCCTTGGCGGCCGCCAGCACGTCGGCCACGGTCTTGTACGGAGAGTTGGTGTTGACGGCCAGCAGCAGCGGCAGCTTGGCCAGGCCGCCGATATAGGTGAACTTGTCGGGATCGTAGGAAAGCTTGGCGTACAGCGACGGGTTGTAGGCCAGCGTGCCGGAATCGGCCGTGCCCACCGTGTCGCCATTCGGCACGGCCTGCGCGATGGCGGTCGCGCCGATGATGGTGGCGGCCCCCGGGCGGTTTTCCACGACGATGGTCTGCCCCAGCGATTTTTCCAGCGCGCCGGCGACGTTGCGCGCCACCACGTCGGAGCCACCACCGGCGGGATAGGGCACGATCCAGCGTATGGGCTGGGTCGGCCAGTTCTGTGCGTACGCGGGCGTGACGACGGTGGCGGCGGCTAGCGCGGCGGCAAGTGCGGCGGCCGGCGCGGCAATGCTGGCCGCGCGCCTGACGAAAGCGAGCATGGTTGTCTCCGTGGCACCCGCGTCGATGCGCGCGGGTCGGCGCACATTATGCCGACAAGTCAGGCCGCCGCGCCATAATCGCGCGCGCCGAACAGCGCGCTGCCGATGCGGACTTCCGTGGAGCCTTCCTGGATGGCGAGCTCGAAGTCGCCGCTCATGCCCATGGACAGGCGCCGCATGTCGACACCGGGTATGGCTTCGTCGCGCAGGCGGTCGCGCCAGGTGCGCAGGGTGCGGAAGCACGCCCGGACCGCGTCATCGTCGTCCGAATTGACCGCCAGCGTCATCAGGCCGCGCACGCGCAGCGCCGGATAGTCGCGCGCCAGCGTGCGGACGAAGCCGGGCAGCTCGGCCGGCTCCAGCCCGTACTTGCTCGGCTCGTCGGAGGTCTTGACCTGCACGAGCACGTCCAGCGCGCGCCCTTCCTGCTCCAGCCGCCGGTCCAGCGCCTGCGCCAGGTCCAGGCGGTCGAGGGACTGCACTTCGGCGGCCAGCCGCGCGGCATCCTTGGCCTTGTTGGTCTGCAGATGGCCGATCACCACCCAGTCGATGGCGCAATCGGCCAGGGCCGCGGCCTTGTCGCGGATTTCCTGCATCTTGCTTTCGCCGAAGCGGCGCAGGCCCAGCGCCGCCGCCGCGCGGATCTGCTCGGCGGGAAAGGTTTTGCTAACGGGAAGCAAGGCGACTTCCGCCGGGTCGCGGCCGGCGCGAACGCAGGCCGCGGCGATGCGGGATTGCAGGTCCGCCAGGCGGGCGGCGAAGGTATCGGTGGAAGACATGGTCATGCGGTGGTGAACAGCCAGGAGTCTAAACCGAAACGGATCGCGCGGCGGCGAGCACCGCGATCCGCGCCGCGCCCGGGGGGGTGGGCGCATCGCGAACAGCGCGGTGCGGTGCGGTGCGGTGCGGTGCGGTGCGGTGCGGTGCGGTGCGGTGCGATTTGGTCCGATCTCGGGATTAGAATATCCGCCGCGTTCCGGCCCGCCCCCCGCGGCATTCCGTTCCTGCATCAGGGTCCACCATGTCCTCCCGATCCGTGCCCGGCTACTCGTTCGCGGCACCTTTCCAGATTCCCGCGCCCTCCCCCATCCGCTCGCTCGCGCCTTACGCCAATCGTCCAGGCACGATCAGCATGGCGGGCGGCTATCCCGCCACGGAGCTTTTCGACGTCGAGGGCTTGAACGCCGTGGCGGCCAAAGTGGGCGCCCGGCTGGCCGGCTGCTTGCAATACTCCAATATCGAAGGGCAGGCGGGATTGCGCGCGCAGCTGGCGCGGCTTTCGGCGGAGCGCGGCATATCCTGCGACCCCGACACCGAACTGGCCGTGACGGGCGGATCGCAGCAGTCCCTGGCGCTGCTGGGCCGGGTGATGCTGGAGCCCGGCGATACGGCCATCATCGAAAGCCCCGGATTCCCCAATTCGCGCCAGGCCCTGCATTACACCGGCGCGACCGTGCATACGGTGCCGTCCGGACCGGATGGCGTGGATGTCGATGCGCTGGCGGTGCTGGTCGAACAGGTACGGCCCAAGCTGGTCAGCGTCGTGGCCACCTTCTCCAATCCCTGCGGCGCGACGCTGGATCTCGAACGCCGCCGTCGCCTGATCGAACTGGCCGCCCGCCATCGCTTCCTGCTGGTGGAGGACGACCCCTACAGCGAATTGCGCTTCGAAGGCGAGCCGATCCCGCCGCTGCTGGCGCTGGCCGAAGGCGAACAGCGCGACTGGGTCGTGTATATCGCGAGCATGTCCAAGACCATGGCGCCGGCGCTGCGCATCGGCTGGCTGATCGCGCCCGCGGAAATCCGCCGCCGCTGCATCAGCGCCAAGGCCGCCGACGATATGGCGTCCTCGGCCTGGATCCAGGAGATCGTCGCGCAGTACCTGGAGGACGGGCGCTACCGTGAACACGTGCCGCGCATCCGCGCCGCGTACGCGGCACGCGCCAATGCGCTGGCGCGCGCCCTGACGGAGGAGATGGGCGACCTGGTCAGCTTCCGCAAGCCGCAGGGCGGCATGTTCTGCTGGGCGCGGCTGAACGGCGATATTGACAGTACCCGACTGCTGCCTCATGCCATCGAGCACGAAGTGGTCTACGTGCCCGGCAAGGCCTTCTACAGCGATCCCGCGCAGGCGGACGCGCATGCCATGCGACTGTCCTTCGCCACCATGAACGAAGCGCAGATCCGCACCGGCATCGTGAGGCTGCGCCAGGCATTGGAGGCCTGCGCGGCGGGCACGCCGACGACGGTGACCCTGGCGGCATAGCGGCCACCGTGGCCGCGCCGGCGCCACGGTGTCATTCCGCGCCGGCGAGCAGATCGGCGAACAAGGCGGGCGCGCCCATCTGGCCGCCCTTCAGCATCAGTTCCATCCCATCGGCCGTATGCCCCGGCGCATGCACGCGGCAGACGGCGACACCCGGATGGGGCGTGTAGGAAAACGTCAGCGCCCGCGCGCCCCACGATTGCACCGCCAGGCTGGAGGTGTCGCCGCCGGCAAAGCCGGCCCGCGCAAGCGGATGGCGTTGCAGCACGTCCGCCATCAGCCGGCCGCAGGCGCGCGCCAGCGCACTGGTAAAGCCCGGTCGCCGGGCGCCGCTGTCGTCGCCTAGCGTGCTGTGCGCGACCACGCTGCGGCCCGCCTGCAAGGCTATGACAATGCGCTCGGTCAAACCGGCCGTGTAGGCGACATCGCCAGCCGCCATGGCCGGCGCGTCCAGCGGTATCGAGACGAAGCCGGCCAGCTCGGCGGCGACGATCTGCGCGGCCGTGACGGGCGAACGGCTACCCGCGACGATGAAGGTCTGGTCGACCTTGCGCGCCAAGGCGGCCGCGCCCGCGGCACGCCCTTCCGTCGCCAGCCAGGCCTGCGGCGCACCCGTGGGGCCGACGACCAGCAAGGACGCCCCTTCCACGTCCAGCCGGTACCTGAGCAATGCGCCGACGCGCGACAGATCGGCGCTGCGAGTCACGTCGAACAGCACGGCCGGCGCCCCCTGGCCCAGCAGGGCGTCCAGGCGCCGCGCGGCGGTATTTGCGTCTTCCTCCAGCATCGCGATGTCGAACGATGCAACGCCGTCCAGCCCCTGGCGCGCCAGATGCAAGCGCAAATCGGATTCGTCCATGGGCGTGACGGGATGGCGGCTCATCGTGGGATGCCGGTCCAGCCGGTACACCAGCCCGTCCTGGCCCGCGCGCGCATACAGATGGCCGAAGCTGCAATAACGCCCCAGGTTGGGCTGGCCGCCGACGATGTACGCCGGCCGCTTTCCGAGCGCGCGCCACGCCAGTCGCAACGCATGGCCGATACTGCCGATATGCGGCGCGCTGTCGAAAGTGGAGCAGGTCTTGTAGTGCAGGACGTCCGCGCCGGTGGCCGCCAAGCCGCGAAAAACGCGTGGCAAGGCCTCGTCCATTTCGGCGGGCGACATCGATCGCGCCGTACCGGCCACGCCCACGCAATCGAGCGGACCGAAATGGGCGAGATCGTCCGCGGTGGGCACATCCAGGAACAAGGCGGCGCGCAGGCCGGCGGACACTACCGTGGCCAGCGTGTCCGTGGATCCCGTGAAGTCGTCGCCGTAAAACGCCAGGCGCGGCCGTGGCGGCGCGGCGTCCGCGCTTGCCGATGCGGCTGCCGGCATGTTCATGGACATGCATGCGCTCCGTTGTGCTGTCGCCGGCCCGTCCCCGCCTTCGCGCCGCCGCTCAGCCATAGAAGTCCAGCGCGTGCGCCAGGGCCGGACGCTGGCGCGCGAACTCAGGCAAGGCCACGCCGGCCCGTGCCGCGTCCCAGGCGTCGCGTATGCTCTGCACCCCCGCGGCGGCGCCGTCCGGGTGCCCCAGGATACCGCCGCCCGACAGGAATATCAGGTCCTCGCTGCCCAGTCCCTGGAAGGTCGCCGGCACGGTGCCCGCCCATTGGCCCGACGAAAATACCGGCATGACGGCATCCCCGCCGGCCATGGGCGCCAGGCAGGCGCGCGCGGATTCGATGACGCTTTCGTCGCTTTCATAGAACTTGCCGCCCAGCCCGTTGACGTGCAGCTGGTCCACGCCGGCCAGGCGCCAAAGCGCCTGGTAGGCGGGAAACGCGATGCCCAGCGCCGGATGGCGCGACATCATCGCCATGCCGTTGCGATGGCCGTGGATGGCGAGCGGGCTGGTGCGGCGCAAGGCCTGGATGGCGCTGAAACCGCACCAGTTCAGGCTGGCCATGACGCAGTTGCCGCCGGCGGCTTCGACCCGCGCGGCATGGCCGCGCATGGCATCCAGATCGTCGGAAATATTGAAGGCGTACATGACCTTGCGGCCGGTGCGCTGCGCGTGATCGTTGATCACCCGCATGACGGCTTCCACCCGTCGCGCCAGGGGCGAATGCGGCGGGTTGGCCATGCATTCGTCATCCTTGATGAAGTCCACGCCGGCCTCGCACAGGCCGGCCACCACGCGCGCGGTCTGTTCGGGCGTCATGCCTACATTGGGCTTGATGATGGTGCCCAGGATGGGGCCGTCGCGGCGGCCCGTCAGCGCGCGCGTGCCGTCCACGCCGTGGCGCGGCGCATCGAACAGCTTCACGTATTCGGCGGGCAGGTCGAGCGACAGCAGCTTCACGCCGGTCATTTCGCCCAGGTCATAGATATTTCCGCCCACCGTGGCCGCCAGGGCAGGCAGATTGGCGCCGACGTTGTCCACCGGAAAGGACACCGTAACGATGGCCTGCCGATAGGGTCCGCGCACATCGCGCCGCTGCAGGAAGGCATTGGGCAGGCTGGGCGTGCCGGTCAAGCCCGTCTGTTCGATGGACTGCACGAGGGCGCGCGAGCGCCGGCGCAGGTCGTCGGTTTCGCCGGCCACCCGCACGAAGGTGCCGCTGGATTGTTCGCCGGCCAGCACTTCGGCGGCCTGCTCCGGCGGGAAAGGCGTTTCGATGAAATACCGGGCGCGGAAATCGCGCCTTGGGGTGTCCGTCATGGCGGGTCTACTGGATGTCTACAGGGGTCTACAGCGTGGCAAGATCCGGAAAGGGGCGCACCGGATCGCGACCGTCCCAGCCTATCGAGGCCTCGCGTATCAGCCGGAACAGGCGGCCCTTGGGACCGGCGATCTCGGACAGCTCGATTACGGTGCCGGGATGGGTTTCGGTTTCGTAGTAAACGTAGCGGCCGCGTTCCCCGACTTCGCCGCTCATGCCGACCTTCAATCCACGCTCGGCCAGGCGGCGCACGTTTCAATGGCGCATTTCCTTATGGATGCCGCGCACGACGTAACCCGCCTGCCGCGATTCGCCGAACAATCGACTCACGGCTATGCCTGGGTCGGCCATTCGATCAGACCGGACCGCCTTCGCGCGCCCACCGCACGGCATCCTCGACGCGATCGTTGCCCCAGAACATCTCACGTCCGGCGAACATCATGGGGGCGCCGAAGACGCCCAATTCTTGCGCCCTGTCCACCTGCGCGCGAAACGCCTGCTTGATCTCGTCGCTGCCGGCGCGCGCCAGCACGGCTTCGGCATCCACGCCCAGCGCGCGCAAGCGTCCAGCCACGACGTCCCGCTGCTGGATGTCCAGGTCGTCGACGAAGTTGGCGCGGAACATGGAAAGGCAGAACGCCTTGCCCCAATCCGCCTGCAGCCCGATGAAGGCCACCCGGGACGGCAGCACGCCGACCCGCGGGAACTCGGTCGGGCGCCGATAGGTGATGCCGTATTTGGCGGCCAGGCGCTGGACCTCGCGCATCATGTATTCGCCCTTGTCGGGGAACAGGCGGAAAGGCGAGTCGTCCCAGCCGCGCGCCTTGAATATCGGTCCCAACAGGAAAGGCCGGTAGTCCACCGTGACGCCGTGCGCCGCGGCAATCGGCTCGATGCGCTCCAGCGCCAGGAAGCTATAGGGGCTGGCAAAGTCGAACCAGATCTGCAACTGCCCTTTCGCGTCCGCGGCAGCGGATGCCGCCGGCTTCGTCTCCATCTGCGTCATGTCGCCTCTCTTCTCTATCTATTGTCTTCCGGGGTTGAACCCGTGTTCGCTCTTGCCGCCGGCGCCGGGTCCCACGTCGATCGCCCGGTCCGCCTGCCGCGGGGCCGCGGTGCGACCGGCGCGGGCGCGCGCAGCGCGCGCCCGCCGACCGTGGCCGGTGCGGCTGATCCGGCCTCCGGCCGCAACGGCGGCCGTCGCCGGGAAACGTCAGCCGCCGACTTCCACCCCCGGCTCCCCGCGGGCCATCCGGCCCACCACCGCGGCCTGGCCGAAGCCCTGCTCGCGCAATACCTCCAGCACCCGCGGCGCGGTCTCGCGATCGCAAGCAACCAGCAGCCCGCCGGAAGTCTGCGGATCGGTCAGCAGCGCGCGCGCGACATCGTCGACGCCCGGCGCCAGCGCGACCGCGGCGCCATAGGATGCCCAATTGCGCCCGGATGCGCCGGTGATCATCCCCGCCTGCGCCATCTCGCGCACCCCGGGCAGCCAGGGCAAGGCCGCCAGATCGATGCGCGCCCGCAGGCCCGCGCCGCGGCTCATCTCCAGCGCATGGCCCAGCAGGCCGAAGCCGGTCACGTCGGTCAACGCATGCACGCCGGGCAGCGCCGCCAGCGCCGGCCCCGGCGTATTCAGCCGCGTCGTGCTGTCTATCATGGCCTGGTAACCCGCGGCATCCAGCTGGTTCTTCTTGAGCGCGGCCGACAGGATGCCCACCCCCAGCGGCTTGCTGAGGATAAGCACGTCGCCCTCGCGCGCGTCGGCATTGCGCCTGACGCGGTCCGGATGGACCAGCCCCATGGCGGCCAGGCCATAGATGGGTTCGACGGAATCGATGGTGTGCCCGCCCGCCACCGGAATGCCGGCCTGGGCGCAGACGTCCTGCCCGCCGCGCAGGATTTCCGCGATGGTTTCACGCGGCAGCACATTAATGGGCATGCCGACGATGGCCAGCGCCATGATGGGCGTGCCGCCCATGGCGTAGACGTCCGACAGCGCATTGGTCGCCGCGATGCGCCCGAAGTCGTACGGGTCGTCCACGATGGGCATGAAGAAATCGGTGGTGGCGATCAGCGCCTGCTCGTCGTTCAGGCGGTACACCGCGGCGTCGTCCGCGGTCTCGGTGCCGACCATCAGGCCGGGAAAGGCCTGCGTCGGCGCGAAGCGCGCCAGCAGGTCCGCCAACACGCCCGGCGCGATCTTGCAGCCGCAGCCGCCGCCGTGCGAAAGCGAAGTCAGGCGCGGCGGCGCGCCGGCGCTTGCGTCTAGGGTCATGGGAGTCTCCAGGAAAGCGGAGAAAGCATAGCACCGGCCCTCCCCGGCCGCGCCGCGCCAGCCGCCGCTCACCCGGGGCCTGGCGCCCCCGTGGCGGTCCCGCTACGGGCCCCAGCATTCGGGCGCCGCCGGGCCCGCGGCCTCTACACAAGAGCCGTCAAAACGTCCTACTATCATGGTCCTTCCAAGCCCATACTCGCCCAGGCCCGAACGAGATGACGACGCTGCTCCCCGACTGTCCGCTATGCCAGCAGCACGGCGGCACGCTGCTGTGGCAAGGCACCCACATGCGCGTGGTGGAGGTCGAAGACGCCGATTATCCCGGCTATACGCGGGTCATCTGGAACTCGCACATTCCGGAAATGACCAGCTTGTCGCGCCATGGCCGCGAGCTGATGATGGAAGCCGTCTGGCGCATAGAGGAAACGCAACGCGAAATCCTGCGCCCGGACAAGGTCAATGTCGCGTCGCTGGGCAATATGGTGCCGCATCTGCATTGGCACGTGATCCCGCGCTGGCGCGGCGACCGGCATTTCCCCGACGCCGTGTGGGCCCCGCCGCGCATCGCGCCGGGCCAGGAACCGCCCGAATGGGCGCCGCGCATGCAGGCCATCCGCGCCCTCATGCGACGGTACCAGGACCGCCTGCTGGAAACCCTGAATGCACTGCCGCGCCACTGAACCGGCGCCGGCGTATCCGGCGCCACGGATTTTCATGACCGCGCTCATGCCATGAACACTCGTTTTTTCGCCATCTCTGTTCCGCGGCTGCTGGCCGCGCTGGGACTGATGGCCGCCGCGCCGGCCTGCCTGGCCGCGCGGCCCATCAATACGCCCTGTCCCGGAACCCTGCAACTGACCCAGACGCCGGTCAATACGCCGGGCGGCTGGTCGGTCATGCCCGATCCGCGCCGCGATACGGACCATCGCCTGCAGGGAATTACCTTCTTCGCCGGCGATCCCCGCAATATGGTGGCGCTGGCGCCCGACGCCGAAAAGCGGTCCACGCGCGGCTATGCCTCCACCTGGCATTTCCGTCCGGACGACCAGGGCTATTGGATAGGCTGCAGCTATACGGATACGAACCTGCTGGCGGTGCGCAAGCTGGCGGACAACATCAGCCAGTGCGACATGATGCAATACCTGGCCGACCGGCGCCGGCCGGGCGGCGCCGTGGAAGTGGTGTGCTACTGAATGGACAACTGCCTGCGCACGCCTCTTTCCCTATTGGTTTCCCAACTGCCGCCGGATTGGGCGCCGGCCCTGGCGACGCCCGCCGCGGCACGCATCCTGCCGGAACTCTGCGCACATATCGACAGCCGGGTGGACGCCGGCGTCACCGTCTACCCCCATGCGCCTTTCCGCGCGCTGGAAATGCTGCGTCCCGGCGACGTCAAGGTGGTGATCCTGGGACAGGATCCCTACCACGGTCCCGGACAGGCGCAGGGGCTGGCCTTTTCGGTGCCGGATGACTGCAAGCGCCCGCCCAGCCTGCGCAATATCTTCAAGGAAATCGCCGCGGAGTATCCCGACAAGGGCATCCCGGCGGGCAATGACCTTACCCCCTGGGTCGAGCAGGGCGTGCTGCTGCTGAACACCTCGCTGACGGTGGAGGACGGCCAGCCGGCATCCCACGCAAAGCGCGGCTGGGAAGCCATTACGGACGCGCTGATCGAGCTGGTCGCCCGGCAGTCGCGGCCCAAGGTGTTCATGCTGTGGGGCGCCCATGCCCAGTCCAAGCGGGCACTGTTGCCGGAGGACGACAATACGCTGGTGCTGATGGCCAATCATCCCTCGCCCCTTTCGGCCTCGCGCCCCCCCGTCCCCTTCCTGGGGTGCGGCCATTTCCGCCGGGCCAACGACTGGCTTCTGACGCATGAGCAGGAAATTGTCGATTGGGGTTTGCCCGAGAAAACACTGGCGTCGCAGCAGGCATTCAGGTTATGATTTTCGCGCTGCACAAAAGAACGGCATTTTTCCGCATTGCTAGTCCGCCGCCGGCGTCGCCGACGGCCTCGAAACAAGTCACGGTGTTTGCAGCTTCGTCGGGTATGGGTATTAAACCCGGGTATTGAACCCGGAGTGAAACCCAACCCGGCCCATGCCGGTCTTCATCGCTTCCTGACCCCTTTCCTTACGCCAGCGTCCCCATCTGGACGCGACATGCGCATGGTTGATCCGGTCGGCGTCGATGCTCCATCAACCTGCGCTGGATCCGGCACACACACCCCGGCCCGGCCTCGATACGTGCCGCCAAAAGCGGCAAGGATAAGTCATGTCTTTCGAATCCCTGGGACTCGAGCCCACCCTGTTGTCCGCGCTGCAAGAAGCCGGCTTCGATACCCCCACTTCCGTCCAGGCCGCCGCCATTCCTCAAGCCATGGCGGGCCATGACCTGATGGTCTCTTCGCAGACCGGCAGCGGCAAGACCGCGGCCTTCATGCTGCCGGCGCTGAACCGCATCGCCAAGATGCCGGCCAACAAGGGCTCCGGCGTGCAGGTCCTGGTGCTTACGCCCACCCGCGAACTGGCCTTGCAGGTCAATGACGCCACGCGCCAGTACGGCAAGAACCTGCGCGACCTGCGCACCGCCACCGTGGTGGGCGGCATGCCCTATGGCGCGCAGCTCAAGGCCTTGTCGCGCCGCGTCGACGTGCTGGTCGCCACGCCCGGCCGCCTGATCGACCACCTGCAGGCCGGCCGCGTCAAGCTGAACACCGTGCATACCCTGGTGCTGGACGAAGCCGACCGCATGCTGGACATGGGCTTCATCGAGGACATCGAGACCATCGTCGGCCGCCTGCCGGCCGAGCGCCAGACGCTGTTGTTCTCCGCCACGCTGGACGGCACGGTCGCCAAGCTGGCGGCCAAAATGATGCGCGAACCGCAGCGCATCGAAATCGCCGGCGCCAAGGAAAAGCATTCCAACATCACCCAGAGCCTGCTGTACGCGGATGATGCCGCGCACAAGATGCAGCTGCTGGACCACGTCCTGCGCGACACCACGCTGGACCAGGCCATCGTTTTCACCGCCACCAAGCGCGGCGCGGACGACCTGGCCGACCGCCTGTCCGACCAGGGCTTCGCGGCGGCGGCGCTGCATGGCGACATGAACCAGCGCCAGCGCACCCGCACGCTGAGCATGCTGCAGAAGCGCCAATTGAAAGTGCTGGTGGCCACCGACGTGGCTGCCCGCGGCATCGACGTGCAGGGCATCAGCCACGCGGTGAATTTCGATCTGCCCATGCAGGCAGAGGACTACGTGCACCGCATCGGCCGTACCGGCCGCGCGGGCCGCGATGGCCTGGCCTTTACGCTGGCCACGCATGCCGAACGGCACAAGGTGCGCCGCATCGAGCACTTCATCGGCCAGACGCTGACGCCGCAGATCATCGCCGGCCTGGAGCCGAAGCGCACGCCGCGTCCGTACGAACGCTCCGGTTCCGGCGGCAAGCCGGGTTTCGGCAAGCGGCCGTTCAACCGCGATAGCCGCGGCGGCTTTGGCGCCCGGCCGTTCGATGGCCCCCGTCGCGAGTTCCGCGAAGGCGCGGGCCCGCAGCGCGAGTTCTCCGGCGATCGTCCGCAGCGCCCGTGGCGCGATGGGGCCCGCCCCATCCGTGCCGAAGGCGAGGCTCGTCCTTTCCGTGCCGAGGGCGAGGCTCGCCCGGCCGACCGCGGCTTCCAGCGCAACGACCAGGGCTTCCGTAGCGACGGCGGTCCGCGCAGGACCGAACGCAGCGGCGAGGAAGGCGGTTTCCGTGCCGAGCGCACTTTCCGCCAGGGTGATCGTCCGCAGCGTCCGGAAGGCGGCTTCCACCCCGCGCGGTCCGAAGCCGGCATGCGCGCCGACAAGGCCGCCCGCGACGGGAACGGCCATACGGGCCGCTCCACTGAAGGCTACGCTCGCCCCACCGGCAGGCCCGCTTTCGACAAAAGCGGCAGCCGGTCGGGCAAGCCCTTCAAGCCTGCCTACGCCGGCCGCCGGGACTGATCTGCATCGGCATCGCGGGTAGCGACATGACCCGCATATGAAAAACGGCGCGGTACCACCGCGCCGTTTTTCTTTTCCGCAAGGACGTATCTCGCGCGGCGGGCGCCATCCATGGAGACCCGATTGCCGCGCCTTGCCTTGTTGCCCCCCGTCCTCCGCTTCCTGCTTTTGTGCGCGGCCGCGCTGGCAGCCGCCGGCGCACAAGCCACGCCGCCACCGACCGCCGTCACACTGCGCAATCCGCTCTGGACCGTCGAACTGCGACCGCAAACGCTGGCGATCCGCGTGCTGCCGCCGGCGCGCGGCATTGACCCGGGCCTGTTTCCGCTGGCTGAGCACTCGCCCGCCGCCGCCGGAAAGGCAATTTCCGACAGCGTGGAACGTTCGCGCGGGATCGAGATTTCCAGCGGCGTGCCGGCCCATCCCACGCAAGACCTGCGAACCAGCCCGACGCAAGCCACCTGGCAATGGGACCAGGGCCGCTATCGCCTGGCGGCCCGGCTGGACGGTGCCGACCTGACCCTGTCCATACAGGCGCGCGACGCCGGCCGGCTGGCCATCCTGCGCCAGCCCGCGGTGGCCATGGGCCGGGCGCTGGCCCTGCCCATGGCGGAAGGTCACTACATCCCCGCGGGCGATGCGCGATGGCGCGACTTCCTGCTGCGCGACATGGCCGAGTTCGACACCTCGGCCGATCTGAGCCTGCCGCTATGGACGCTGGATCATGGCGACCACACGCTGTCGTGGATACTGGAAAACCGCTATGACAACGTGGCCGCCTTTACGCGCGATGGCACGGGCCTGGCCATGTCGCTGGACCATGTCTTTACAGCGCTGGCGCCGGACGCGCCCATGACCCTGGTCCTGCACCTGGGCGCCGCCGATCCGCTGGCGGGCGCCCGACGCCATCGCGCCCGGCTGCTGGAGCAGGGCCGCCTGCGCGCGCTGGACGAAAAGATAAAGGCCATCCCGGCCGCGGCCGGGCTACCGGGCGCCAGCCATCTCTACCTGTGGGGCAGCGGCCTGCTCGCACCGAAGGATGTGCGCGACTGGCCCGGTTTCCTGGCGCGCCTGGACGGCGCCGGGCCCTTGTCCACGCGTTTGCGCGCACACATGGACAATGACCTGCTGGCCACCATCCGCGATGCCGCCGGCAAGCCCGAAGCGACCGCTAAAGCATGGCTGATCCGTGGCATCAACGACGCCTTCGACGCCCTGGCGCGCGGCGCCTGGCAGACCGCGGCGCCGGACCCGCGCGTGCTGGCGTCGCGCTACGGCGAGATCCGACGGGAGGCCGCGCGGGCCTTCGGCCCCACGCTGTCCCCGGACCCGGCACGCTGGGGCGCCGGCGTATCCATCGACACCATGCAGGCGCTGCAACGCGCCGGGCTGCGCCGGCTATGGCTCGGACTGGGCCAGGGCTGGGAGGGCGGACTATGGCACCCGGAAGCCATCGCCGCCGGTGTCCGCGCGGGCTATCTGGTCGCGCCCTACGATTCCTACGAAACCGCGCTGCCGCCGGGCCAGCAGCCCAGCTGGGCATCGGCGCAGTTGGGCGCGGCGGCTTATCGCGATTGCGGCATCGAACGCGCCGACGGCAGCATGCAGCCGGGCTTCCAGGGCGCCGGCCGTTACACGGACCCCGACTGCGTGCGGCCTTGGCTGCAGGCCCGCATACGCGCCATCCTGGATGCCGTGGCATTCAACAGCTGGTTCCTGGACGTCTATGCGACCGGCATGGCGTTCGACAACCATGCCGCCGGCCGCGCCGCCCCGCGGTCGCGCTACGTCGCGGAAAGCGCCCGCAGCCTGCGCTGGCTGGCCGATGCGCTGGGCCTGCCGGCCGGATCCGAAGGCGGCAATGCGGCGGCCGACGACATTCTGTTCGCGCACGGCATGCAGACGCCGGTGATCGGCTGGACGGATCGCGATCTGCATGGCAATGCCCGCTCGCCGTATTTCCTGGGCCACTGGTATCCCGAGGACGAACCGGCCAAATTCTTCAAGCCGGTACGCCTGAAGGAACCCTACGCCGCCATCCACTTCGATCCGGCCACTCGCCTGCCGCTGTACCAGGCCGTCTATCACGGCGCGGTGATCACCACGCACCATTGGCTGTTCGACAACCTTAAACTGCGCAACGTCGCGCGCGAAAATACCCTGATCCAACTGCTGTACAACGTGCCGCCGCTGTATCACGTCAGCAGCGGCACGCTGGCCGGCCGCTTGCCGGAGATTACCCGCCACGATGCGTTCTTCAGGCCGCTGCACGAACGCCTGGCGACGCAGGCGCTGGCCGGGTTTTCGTGGCTGACGCGGGACAGGCGCGTACAGCGCACGGTATTCGAAGACGGCACCAGCCTGGTGGCGAATATGCGCGCCGGCGACTACCGGCACGGTGATACGGTGATTCCCGGCTGGGCTATCGCGGCTTTTGTGCCGGGGCAGAGCAGGCCGCTGATCCATCGCGCCACGACGCGGTTTCCGGACGACGGGATTTCCTGAAACAATGGCGGCCTCGCCCACCTCTTGCAGCAGCAGTACATGCCCCAGACTTTTCCGCCCCCGTTGGATGATGCATCGCAGGCGCACACCGCGCGCATGGCGGCGCATCTGCATGCCGCGATCGCGCAGGCGGGCGGCTGGCTGTCGTTCGAGCACTGGATGGCGGAAGCCCTGTACGCGCCGGGACTGGGCTATTACGCGGCGGGCAGCGTCAAGCTGGCGGAAACCGGACCAGGCCGCGACGAACACGCGGACCCCGCGGGCGATTTCGTCACCGCGCCCGAATTGACCCCGCTGTTCGGCCAGACCGTGGCGGCACAGGCGGCGCAAGTGCTGCGGCAGACCGGCACGAATACCGTTCTGGAGTTCGGCGCGGGGACCGGCGCGCTCGCCGGGCAGGTCCTGGCCGCGCTGGATGCGGAAGGCCTGGACGTGCGCTACCAGATCGTCGAGGTCTCCGCGGACCTGCGCGCCCGCCAGCAAACGCGGCTGGCCGCGTACGGCGGCCGCATCACCTGGCTGGACCGCCTGCCCGATGCGTTCGAAGGCTGCGTGCTGGCCAATGAAGTGCTGGACGCCATGCCGGTGCAGGTCTTCCGCTGGGATGAAACAGGCGCCCTGCTCGAACGCGGCGTCGTCACGACGCCGGAAGGTGGCTTTGCCTGGGCCGACCGCGCCGCCCCGCCGCGCCTGGCCGAGATCATGGCGCAACGGATGCCGCCGCTGGAAGGCTATGTATCCGAAGTGAATCTGCAAGGCGAGGCCTGGGTGCGCGGCATGGGGCAATGGCTGCGGCGCGGCGTGGCCTTGCTGATCGATTACGGCTTTCCGCGCCATGAGTACTACCATCCGCAGCGCGCCGCCGGCACGCTGATGTGCCATCTGCGCCATCACGCGCATGCCGATCCGTTCCTTGCGCCTGGATTGCAGGACATCACGGCGCACGTGGACTTCACCGCCATGGCGGACGCCGCCTTGTCGGGCGGGCTGGATGTGCTGGGCTATCTGTCGCAGGCGCGCTTCCTGGTCAATGCCGGGCTGATGGACCGGCTGGCGGCGCTGGATGCCGGCGACGCCGCGAATTACGCGCGCACGGTCGCGCCGGTGCAGAAGCTGGTGTCGGAAGCCGAGATGGGTGAGTTGTTCAAGGTGCTGGCGATCGGACGCGATGTGGATCCACCGCTGATCGGTTTCCGGCGTGGCGACCGGCGCGCCATGCTTTAGCGGCGCCGCGCACGTTGCAGCCCTCCCGCGGCGCGCCGGCACGCGACTGGCGCCGGGGGCATATTGCGTGTCTCACGCGCGGCGCGAAGCTCTCGGCGCCCTGGCCAGGATCTACGCCCGCCGCAGGGCACGCAAGCGCGCTTTGCGCAGCGCTTCCTTGATACGGGCGGGGTCGCCCGTATGTTCGCGCGCGATCGCGCCCGCATCGATGCCGCGGACGGCATCCAGATCGGGGCGCCATGCGTCGTGGTCGACCGCCATGCGGACATCCGCCGTACGCAGCAGGTCCAGGAAACGCCCCGGTTTGCGCAGGGCGTCGCAGCGCTCCATCAGCGCCAGCCTGGCTTCGGCGTCGTCAGCGGGCCAGCCGCTCTCGGCGGTCCGGGCGTCCGGCGCGCGATCGCCAGCAAGGGCGGCATCCTCCCTTCGCGTGGCCTGCAATGCCGCCAGCCCATCCAGCACCAAAGGCAGCAAGCGCGCGTGATCCGCGCATTCCGTGGGAACCCGCAGGCGCGCCGCCAGGTCACCCCGCTGCGGCGAGCCCAGGCAAAGCAGCGCATAGCGCCCCGCCAGGGGCAAATCGCGCCGCGCGGCTTCGTCCAGATCGGCCTTTACCCCCGGGTCCACCCGCAGGCCCGGCAGGATACGCGGCAAGGCATCGGCCTGCTCCAGCACGTCCATCATCCTTGCGGGATGCCGCGCCATCAGCCCGCGCGACAACTCTTTCCACACGCGTTCCGGCACCAGGGCATCGGCCTCGCCCGCCTGCACCATGGCGCGGCACAGCGCCAGCGTTTCCGGCGCCACGGTGAAATCGCCGAAGCGCGCGGCGAAGCGGGCCAGGCGCAGGATGCGCACGGGGTCCTCGGCGAAGGCCTCGCCGATGTGGCGCAGCACACGCGCACGCAGGTCGCGCACGCCGCCCAGGGGATCGATCAGCCGGCCGTCGGCATCGCGGGCGATGGCATTGACGGTCAGGTCGCGGCGCGCCAAGTCGTCTTCCAGCGTGACGTCGCTGCCGGTGTAGAAGGTGAACCCTTTATAGCCACGGCCCGATTTGCGCTCGGTGCGCGCCAGGGCATATTCCTCGTGCGTGGCGGGATGCAGGAAGACCGGAAAATCCCCGCCCACCGGCACGAATCCACGCTGCGTCATCGCTTCCGGCGTCGCGCCAACGACGACCCAGTCGCGGTCGCCCGCCGGCAAGCCCAGCAGTTCGTCCCGGACCGCGCCGCCGACGATGTAGGCCCGCAGTCCATCCAGCACCGGATCGCTCATCGCGTCACCCGGCGGCGGACGTACAAGACCGGCGCCGGGCGCTGGCGGCGGCCGCCCGGCCGCCCGCATACACGGCGCATGCGGCGCGCGCCATCACGGCAGGTCCGTCCGTTCCGGCGGCTGCGGCGAGACCTGGCCCAGGCGCTGCTTGAGCGACTGCGGCTGGCCGCTGAACAGCGCCGCGTAATACGTGGCGTTGGCCATGACATTCTTGACGTAGGTGCGCGTCTCGGTAAAGGGAATGGTTTCGGCGAAGATGGCCCCTTCCACCGGATGCGTCAACGACGCGCGCCAACGGATAGGCCGGCGCGGTCCCGCGTTGTAGCCGGCGCTGGCCAGCACCTGCGAGCCGTCCAGATCCTGCAGCACCATGCTCAGGTAGGAGGTGCCCAGCAAGGTATTGGTATCGAAGTCGTTGACCTGTCCCGGCGTGAAATTGCTCAGGCCGATTTTGTTGGCGACCCATTTGGCGGTGCCGGGCATCAGCTGCATCAACCCGGACGCGCCGACGGACGAGCGCGCGTCCATGATGAAGCGCGATTCCTGGCGGATCAGCCCATAGACCCAGGCCGGGTCCAGCGCCACCTGGCTGGCCTTGGCGGCCACGCGCCCTTCGAAGGGTGCGATGTAGCGCTGCGTGAAATCGAACTCCTTTTCGGTGCGATCCGACGTATTCACCACCCGATCGTAGATATTTTCGCGGCGCGCCAGTTCGGCGGCGGCCAACAGCTGGCGATCGTCCATGCCGCGCAGCGCGAAGTTCCATTCAGGCACGGCATCGCCGCGCCAGCCCAGGCGGAACAGCGCGATGGCGCGCTGCAGGCCCTGGTTGGCGCGCGCCTGCGCCATTTCCTGCGTGCTGGGCGGCGGCGCCTTCGGCGGCACGGTGATGGCGCGGCCCAGTTCTTCCGCCGCCAGCTGGCCATAGAAACTGAACCTGCCGGCGATCTGCTCGTACTCGCGCTGGGCCTGCTCGCGGCGGCCCAGCGCCGCGACGCCCCGCGCGTGCCAATAGATCCACGCGGGCTCTTCGCGCGCTTCCGGGGACATGGCCTCGATGGAGGCGACGACCCACTTCCAGTCGATGCGCGGCTGCCGCAGCGCGGCGCGCACTTTCCATTCTTCGTTGTATTGCGTCAGCCGGATATGGCCGGCTTCCACATACCAGTCGTGGGCGCGCGGATCCTGGTTCAGCACCGCCACCAGCGCCAGCTGCGCGCGCACCCAGGCCAGATCCTGGCGCGGCAGGTTCTTGGCCCATTCGCGGCGGACGTAGGAATCGGCGACGTCCAGGTTGCCGCGCGCCAGGCGGGCCAGCGCGATGGTGACCAGCTCGGTTTCCGCCGGCGAGCGCAGCGTCCGCGGCTGGCGCACCAGCCATTTCATCGGGTCCTTCATCATCGCGTCGTAGGCTTTCTGCTCCGGCGGTTCGAACAGATAGCCCGCGTATTTGCGCGCGTCGCCCAGCTTGTTGTCTTCGATGGCGTCGCGGAACCGGGGCTGCAAATCCTTCCAGCCCAGGATGCGGTTGGCGACCAGGTCGTCATAGAGCGACCAGCACCACACGCCCGGCGCGAAGGCCCGCAGCGCGTCCGCGCCGCTGACCTTGCGGCCCGTCATGTAGCGCGCCTCCAGCGCGGCGCACTCCGTCTGCGCATTGCCGTTCTTGACCGGCGCCAGCCTGTTGACGGTGTCGTAGTCGCCCGAGCGCGCGGCCGCCAGCAGCCAGTCCGCGCGCAGTTTGTCCGCCAGATAGGCGTCCGGATTGCGCTCGATGAAGCGGCGCAGCTGGTCCACCGGCCATTGCGCGCGCGGCATGTTCCACACCTGGTAGCGCAGCAGCCAGTATTCGGGGTACATGCCCAGCACGTCTTCGCGCGCCTGCGGCACCACCACGGCCAGCGCCGACCATTGTTTGCGCGTCATGGCGTCGCGGGCGGTGATCACCGCCTGCCGCGCGGGCGTCAGGGGATCGGTGGTCAGCAGCGAGACCTGTTCCGGCTGCGCGCTGGCGGTGGGATCGTTGGCCAGGCTGGTGACGGGCGCGGCGGCCCCGTTGGAAGCGACGAGTCCGGCGGCCGCGCCTGGCGCGGCGGCGGCATCGCCCGCGTTCGCCGTGCCGTCGACCGCCAGACCGGGCGTATGCTGCGCCAGCGGGGCGTGCTGTTGCGCATCCACCGGCGCGCACGCGGACGTCAGCAACCCCAGCAGCGGCAATACGCGGCCCAGCAGGCGCGCGGCATCGACCCCCGGCGGTTTCTGATAACGTCCCGATTCCCCCCTACGCATCAGCTCTCCTTAACGCCTGTACCCAATGACTACGAAAAATACGACAAAGGATAACGCAGTACCGGTGCGCAAGCGATTGCGCGAGGCCCGCGCATCGTTGAACGATGCGCAGCGCCAACGCGGAGGACTGCTCATGCGGGGCCGTCTCTATACATGGGTGGCGCTGGCGCGCGACGCCGCGCGCAAGGCAGGCCAGCCCGAACTGTCGGTCATCGCCGCCTATTGGCCGCTGCCCGACGAGCCGGACCTGCGGCCCCTGCTCAGCCAGTGGGTCGAGGCCGGCATTACGGTCGCCCTGCCGGTGGTGCGCGGCCCCGGTCAGCCGCTGGAATTCCTGCCCTGGACGCCGGACACGCCCATGCGCGAAGGCGCCTACGGCATCGCCGAGCCCGCGGCCGGCGCCGCGGTTACCCCGGAGCTGATCCTGGTGCCCACGCTCGGCTACACCGGGCAGGCGGACCGGGTCGGCTATGGTGGCGGCTACTACGATCGCACGCTGGCGGCCCTGAAAGCGGCCGGACATGGTTTCACCACGATCGGCATCGCCTGGTCGGTGGGCCGCCTGGAGGACACCCATGCCCCCGAACCGCACGACGTCCGCCTGGATGCCGTACTTACGCCGGACGGCTGGGTGCCCAAGGCGCCTTAAACTGAACGGGCCAGACCGCAACAGGCCGTTCCACGGGTCAGCTCACGTCGGCCGGACCACAACCGCCGGACCTCGCCGGGCGGCGCCACGGCGGGCAAGCGCGGCACGCCGAATCGCCGCCCACGCCCTCCGCCAGGCGCCCGGCACCACGGCGGTGCGTCGGCGGCCGGAACGGGGCGTCGCCCACGCACCGGAACGGCCCCGCACAGGGCGCCGGCCGGTCCGCAAAATTGGCACGACTGTTGCTTCTTAGCATTCGTAAACGGGCGTCCCCGTCTATCGCCCGGGTAAAGGGCGAAGGCGGCCGCCCCCGACCGGGAGGAGCGCAATCATGGACCAGCCGTCCGGCCCAATCCGCGCCTACGACGAGATGTACGACAGCCAGGGCGGCGTGCGGCAGCACTACAGCGCCCTGCAGCAATGGCTTGCCACGCAGACCGACGAGGTCATGGCCGCGCGGCGGCTGGAGGCCGACTTCAATTTCCGCCGCGTCGGCATCACCTTTTCCGTGGCCGGCGACGAGGCCGGCACCGAGCGGCTGATTCCCTTCGACCTGATCCCCCGCATCATTCCGGCCGCCGAGTGGCGCGAGCTGGACGCCGGCCTGAAACAGCGCGTGCGCGCGCTGAACATGTTCATCCACGACATCTACCATGGCCATGACATCGTGCGCGCCGGCATCGTCCCGGCGGAACAGGTCTTCCTGAACGCGCAATACCGGCCGGAGATGCAGGACGTCGACGTCGCCGAGAACATCTACTGCCATATCGCCGGCGTGGACGTGGTGCGGGCCGGCGCGGGCGCCTTCTATGTGCTGGAAGACAATCTGCGCGTGCCGTCGGGCGTGTCATACATGCTCGAAAACCGCAAGATGTCCATGCGCCTGCTGCCCGACGCCTTCAGCCGCCTGAAGGTGGGCCCGGTGGCGCACTACCCCGACCTGCTGCTGGACAACCTGCGCGAAGTCGCGCCGCGCGGCAACGACGATCCGACCGTGGTGGTGCTGACGCCGGGCATGTACAACTCGGCGTACTTCGAACATGCCTTCCTGGCCCAGCAGATGGGCGTCGAGCTGGTCGAAGGACGCGATCTCTTCGTCGACCACAACACCGTCTACATGCGCACCACCCGCGGGCCGCGCCGCGTGGACGTGATCTACCGGCGGGTGGACGACGACTTCCTCGACCCGCTGTCCTTCCGCGCCGATTCGGCGCTGGGCGTGCCCGGCCTGCTGTCGGTATACCGCGCCGGCCGCATCACGCTGGCCAACGCCATCGGCACCGGCATCGCCGACGACAAATCCACGTATCTCTACGTGCCGGACATGATCCGCTTCTACCTGGGCGAAGAACCCATCCTGCAGAACGTGCCCACTTGGCGCTGTTCCAGGCCGGACGAGCTGTCGCACGTGCTGGCGAACATGCACGAGCTGGTGGTCAAGGAAGTGCATGGCGCCGGCGGCTACGGCATGCTGGTGGGGCCGTCGTCGACGCGCGCCGAGGTGGACGACTTCCGCGCGCGCGTACGCGCCAACCCGGCCGCCTACATCGCCCAGCCCACCCTGGCCTTGTCGACCGTGCCGACCTATGTGGAAAGCGGCGTGGCGCCGCGCCACGTCGACCTGCGTCCCTACGTGCTGTGCGGCAAGGAAATCCATACCGTGCCGGGTGGCCTGTGCCGCGTCGCGTTGACCGAAGGCTCGCTGGTGGTCAACAGCAGCCAGGGCGGCGGCACCAAGGACACCTGGGTGCTGGAGGAATGACCATGCTCAGCCGCACCGCCGATAGCCTGTTCTGGATGTCCCGCTACATGGAGCGCGCCGAGAACATGGCCCGCATGCTGGACGTCAGCCTGCAGATGTCCCTGCTGCCGCAGGATCCCGCCACGCGCGAACGATCCTGGCGCGCCTTGATGCGTATTTCCGAACTGCAGACCTTGTTCGACGAGCGCCACCCCGAAGGCGCGGCGCGCGACGTGCTGCGCTTCATGGTGCGCGATCCGGACAATCCCTCATCGATCTATGCCTGCCTGCGCGCCGCCCGCGAGAATGCCCGCGCGGTGCGGGGCAGCCTGACGACCGAGCTTTGGGAAACCTACAACAGCACCTGGCTGGAATTGCTGCGTCATCTGCGCGCCGAACTGCCGGAACGCAACCCGGGCGAATTCTTCGAATGGGTCAAGTTCCGCTCGCACGTGGCGCGCGGCGTGGCCCTGGGCACGATGCTGGAAGACGAGGCCCTGTATTTCATGCGGCTGGGCATGCATCTGGAGCGCGCCGACAATACCGCGCGCATGCTGGATGTGAAATTCCATGAATACGACGACGCCGCCGACGGCATGCGGCCCGATGCGCAGCGCGGCGTGGCGGTGCGCGACGAGTTCTACCGCTGGGGCGCCATTCTGAGCTCCGTGTCCGGGCTGGAGGTCTATCGCAAGGTATATCGCGACGTCGTTACGCCGGACCGGGTGGCCGAGCTGCTGATCCTGCATGGCGACATGCCGCGTTCGCTGCTCAGCTCGGTACAGGCGGTGGCGGACAACCTGGCCCTGATCTCGAACGACCGCTCGGCGGAAACCGAACGGCGCGCCGGCATGCTGTGTTCGGAACTGCGCTACGGCAAAGTGGAGGACATCATGGCCAGCGGCCTGCATGGCTACCTGGAACGCTTCCTCGACCGCGTGAACGATCTGGGCAATCGCATCAGCCACGACTTCCTGCTGCCGCTGTCGGCCTGGCAGTCCGGAGCCGTCAGGGGACAACGCGCATGAGACACTTCATCAAACACGTCACCCAGTACCGCTACACCGCGCCGGTGACCTACAGCATCCAGACGCTGCGCCTGACGCCGCGCGGCGAAGACCACCAGCGTTCGCTGCGCTGGCATATCTACGCGCCCGGCGACCTGGCCGAGCAGGTGGACGCCTACGGCAACACCACGCATACGCTGACCCTGAACCACCAGCACAACGAGATCGACCTGCTGGTCACCGGGCAGGTGGAAATCGACCCGCTGACCGATGGCCTGCTGACCAGCGAGGAAAACCGCCTGCCGGTGGACGCCTACCGCGTACCCACCGCGCTGACGATGCCGGACAGCACCATCGCCGATTTCTGCGCGCGGGTCCTGCCGCAAGGGCTGCGCGAACCGGCCGACGCGCTGAAGCTCGCCCAGGCGATTTCCGACCAGGTTGCCTACGAGCCCGGCATCACCGACGTCACCACGGCGGCCGTGCAGGTGCTGGCGCTGGGCCACGGGGTGTGCCAGGACCATGCGCATCTGTTCCTGGCCTGCGCGCGCGCGTTGGGCGTGCCGGCGCGCTATGTCAGCGGTTATCTGTACACGGTGAACGACCATGCCGCCAGCCACGCCTGGGCCGATATCTGGCTGCCGGGCGGGGGCTGGTGCAGCGTGGACATCACCAACCGGCAGTTCGCCTCCGATTGCCATTGCCGGCTGGCGGTGGCGCGCGACTACGACTCGGCCAGCCCGGTGCGCGGCGTCCGCCATGGCGGCGGCACGGAATCGATGGTGGTGAACGTGCAGGTGCAGTCAACCCAGCAGTAGACGGACGACGGCGTGGATAGCCGCTCACCGCTGGCCAAGCCGCTTATCGGCTCGCCGCTCCCCACGGCGCCGGCGGTGGCGCGGCGGACTGTTGCGGGCCACCGACGCCGCACTGTCGTTTTTTCCCCGGTTCACTAAAATGCCCGGGTTGCCTTACATCCAACGTCCATGACTTACTGTGTCGCGGCCCGCTTGCACACGGGCCTTGTTTTCCTCTCGGATTCACGCACCAACGCGGGCGTGGACCAGATCAGCGTGTTCCGCAAACTCAACGTGTTCGAACGCCCGGGCGAACGCGTCATGGTGCTGCTGACCTCCGGCAACCTGGCCATCAGCCAGTCGGTGGTGAATATGCTCTCCATGCACGACAGCGCCGACCCGGCTTCGATCTGGAACGCGCCGAACATGTTCGAGGCCACGCGCATCGTCGGCGAGGCGATCCGCGAAGTGCATCGCCGCGATGCGGAAGCGCTGCACGACCAGGGTGTGGAATTCAACGTCAATCTGATCTTCGGCGGCCAGATCCGCGACGAGCGCTGCCGCCTGTTCCAGATTTATTCGGCGGGCAATTTCATCGAGGCCCACGCCGAGTGCCCCTATTTCCAGGTCGGCGAGTCCAAGTACGGCAAACCCATCCTGGACCGCGTGCTCGACCCCGGCACGACCCTGGACGAAGCGGCGAAATGCGCGCTCATATCCATGGATTCGACGCTGCGTTCGAATATCTCCGTCGGCCTGCCGCTGGATCTGCTGGTCTACGAGTCGGGTTCCCTGCGGGTGACGCGCTTCGCCAACATCGACGAGAACAACGCCTATTTCCGGATGATCCGCGGCAGCTGGGGCGAAAAGCTGCGCCAGGTGTTCGCGGAAATCGACGATCCGGTGTGGACCAATCCGGCCTCGCCGGACAGCCTGGTCCCGGCCGGACGCATCCATCAGCCCGTGCGCGTGCTGCCCGGCAGCGCCGAACCCACCGACGTCACGCCGGTGCAGGCGCTGGCCGAGGGCAAGGAGCCGTCGCAGGCCGGCTGAGCCGCCCCGGACCGGCCAGCGCCGCGTCCCGCGGCCCGAACCGCCTGGAATGTTCCGAATGCGCGGCGGCTGCTGTCGCCGCGGCGTCTATCGACGGTGGGCGTCCGCGCCCCTGGCAATGGCGCAACTATCGTCCAGCAATTCCTCCGATGCGCCACGGTTGCCGGCCGGCGTGTAGCGCCCGTGCCTGGCGTCCTGATCCGCCTCGCCATCCAGGAAAGCGAAACCCGGCCGGCCGTCGGCCAGGGTCACGGGCGCCATGAACAAGGTGTGGGGCAGCATGTCGCCGTCGGGATATACATCCCTGGCGAGCAGGCGCACGGGATCGGTATGCGCCAGCGCGGCATCATCCGTGAGCAGGGCACGGTAGCGATGGCGCTTGCCCGCCAGGGGCGGCAGCAGGGTCCATCGCGAGTCGCTCAGCTTGCCGACGCTGGCGGCCAGCTGGGCGGCGACGTCCGGACGGATGCAGGTGACGTGGATATGCAATTGATCCTGGCTGCGGCCATAGATGGAATTCGCCGCGAAGCCGATCTGCGTGCGTTGCAACGGCAGCTTCAATACCCGCTCTACGTAGCCGCGGTTCTCATAGGCGGCGCGCCAATAGTTGGGGCCATTGGTGACCCACAGACGCGAGTCTTCGGTGCCGGTAATCGGTTCGGTGGGCAGCAGCAGGAAGGCATAGGGCTTGGCCGGGCTGTTGTCCTTCAGGACCATGTACCCGGCCTGTAGGTCCACCCTGGCGCAGGCGTTGGGCCGCGATACGTCATCCGCGGGCGGCTCGCGCGGCGGCGCGGTAGCCGATGCATGCGCTTCACGCCCGCCCGCGCCGGCGGCCCGGGACGCCTGCACGCAGTGCCGCACGACGTTCCACAGTGCGTTGCGTCGTTCCGTGATCGTCCAGCCGGGTCCGGGCACGGGAACCGCCGCGACGGAAGGGCCGCCCGCCATGGCGCCGGCCCGCGCCGGCATGGCGGCCAACGCCACCAAGCCGGCCGTCACCGCCAGCGTAAATACGAATGGAAAACTGCACACCCGGGTCGCCCGCCTTTCGATATATCCGGCCATCCGCATGCGGAGCCGCGAGTATCGTATAGGCGAAACGGCCGCATCGTGCGATCCGGCCTGGCATGCGCGCAAGGCCTGTTCAACGCAGGCAACACGGCGCGTAAACAGGCGACGCTGTCACGCCCGCGTCATATTTTGCCGGTCAGGCTTTTCCAGATCGCCATGGGCGCTTCGGCGCTGTTCAAGGTGTAGAAATGCAGCCCGGGCGCACCGCCTTCCAGCAGCTTCCGGCACAGGTCCGTCACCACGTCCACCCCGAACGACCGTATGGACGCCTTATCGTCGCCGAACTCGGCCAGCCGCAAGCGGATCCAGCGCGGGATCTCCGCGCCGCACATCTGCGAAAAGCGCGCCAGCTGCGTATGGTTGGTGATGGGCATGATGCCCGGCACGATGGGGACCGACAGGCCCTTCGCCGCCACCCGGTCCACGAAATCGAAATAGGCGTCGGGATTGAAGAAGTACTGCGTAATGGCGCTATCCGCGCCGGCGCGCACCTTATCGACGAAATGATCCAGATCGCGGGACGGATTGTCCGCCTGCGGATGCATCTCCGGATAGGCCGCGACCTCGACATGGAACCAGTCGCCGGTTTCCTCGCGGATGAAGGCCACCAGATCGCGCGCATATTTCAGTTCGCCCGCGTCACCGCCCATGCCCGACGGCAGGTCTCCGCGCAAGGCGACGACCTGGCGCACGCCCTCGTCGCGATACGACTGCAGGATGGCGCGCAGGTCGGCGCGCGTGGCGCCCACGCAGGACAGATGCGGGGCGGCCTCCACCCCCAGGTTGCGCAGCATGCGCACGGTGCCGGCGGTACCCTCGCGGGTGGAGCCGCCGGCGCCGAAGGTCACGCTGACATACCGGGGATGGATGGCCAGCATCTGCTTGGCCGCGCGCAGCAGGCGTTCCTGCGCGGCGATATCGCGCGGCGGGAAGAATTCCAGGCTGTACGCCGGCGTTGTGGTATCGGTCATGAGGCGAGCAAGGTAGACAGCAGGCCCGAGATGATGCTGTACAGGATCGCACCGATCACCGCCCACCAGAAGCCGTTGACCTGGAAGCCCTTGAGTATGGACCCGGCGAACCAGAACAACAGCGCATTAAGGACGATCAGGAAGAGACCGAGCGTGACGATGGTAATAGGCAGGGTCAGCAATACCAGCACCGGCTTGACCAGCATGTTCAGCAGACCCAGCACCAGCGCGGCGATCAACGCCGATCCGAAGCTCGCCACCGCAATACCCGGCAGCAGGTAAGCCACCACCAGCAAGGCCACCGCATTAAGGATCCAGACCAGGATCAGGCTCAGCATGTTCGATTCTCCCGCATCGAGTCGTTGAAAGGGGCGGCGATAGCGCAGAGCATCGCCGTCCCTTGCAAGACTACACCATCAATAGCGGTAGTGATTGCTCTTGAAGGGACCGTCCACCGGCACGCCGATGTACGACGCCTGGTCGGCGCGCAGCGTGGTCAGGTTGGCGCCCAGCTTTTTCAGGTGCAGGCGGGCGACTTTTTCGTCCAGCTGCTTGGGCAGCACGTAGACCTGGCCCTTTTCATAGGCTTCGTTGCGCGTGTACAGCTCGATCTGCGCGATGGTCTGGTTGGTGAAGGACGAGGACATCACGAAGGACGGGTGGCCCGTGGCGCAGCCCAGGTTCACCAGCCGGCCCTTGGCCAGCAGGATGATGCGCTTGCCGTCCGGGAAAATGACGTGGTCGACCTGCGGCTTGATTTCTTCCCACTTGCAGCCTTCCAGCGACGCGACATCGATTTCGTTGTCGAAGTGGCCGATGTTGCAGACGATGGCCTGGTCCTTCATGCGGTCCATGTGGTCGCGCGTGATGACGTTGTAGTTGCCCGTGGCGGTGACGAAGATGTCGGCCTTGTCGGCGGCTTCTTCCATGGTCACGACCTTGTAGCCTTCCATCGCGGCCTGCAGGGCGCAGATCGGGTCGATTTCGGTGACCCAGACCTGGGCGCGCAGCGCCTGCAGGGCCTGGGCGCAGCCCTTGCCCACGTCGCCGTAGCCCGCCACCACGGCGATCTTGCCGGCCACCATCACGTCGGTGGCGCGCTTGATGCCGTCCACCAGCGATTCGCGGCAGCCGTACAGGTTGTCGAACTTGGACTTGGTGACCGAGTCGTTCACATTGATGGCGGCGAAGGCCAGTTCGCCGCGCTGCGACATCTGGTACAGGCGATGCACGCCGGTGGTGGTTTCTTCCGTCACGCCGCGGATCTGCGCCAGGCGGGTCGAGTACCACTTGGGGTCGCGCGCCAGGGTGGCCTTGATGGCGGCGAACAGCACGCGCTCTTCCTCGCTGCCCGGCTTGGCCAGCACGGAGGCATCCGACTCCGCCTTGGCGCCCAGGTGCAGCAGCAGCGTGGCATCGCCGCCGTCGTCCAGGATCATGTTGGCGTGCTGGCCATTGGGCCATTCGAAGATCTTGTGGGTGTATTCCCAGTACTGCTCCAGGGTTTCGCCCTTGACGGCGAAGACGGGCGTGCCGCCTTCGGCGATGGCGGCGGCGGCGTGGTCCTGGGTCGAGAAGATGTTGCACGAGGCCCAGCGCACGTCCGCGCCCAGCGCCTTCAGCGTC
This sequence comes from Bordetella sputigena, assembly GCF_965137885.1. NCBI lineage: Bacteria > Pseudomonadati > Pseudomonadota > Betaproteobacteria > Burkholderiales > Alcaligenaceae > Bordetella > Bordetella sputigena. The sequence goes on along the minus strand of NZ_CBCSCA010000001.1, from coordinate 337,239 downwards.
TCGATCAGGACGGCGGTCTGGATGGTCATGTGCAGGCTGCCGGCGATGCGCGCGCCCTTCAGCGGCTGGGCGGCGGCGTATTCTTCACGCGTGGCCATCAGGCCGGGCATTTCGGTTTCGGCGATGGCGATTTCGCGGCGGCCCCAGCCGGCCAGGCCGATGTCGGCGACGATGTAGTCGGAAACGGATTTTTCGGAAACGGTGTTCATGGGTTGGCTCCACGTATAAACGGACGGCGCCACACCGCGGCCGAGACGTGCGCAACACCCCGGCCGATTGGGTTGCTTCTGCTACGGCCGGGATCACACCACACAGGGATTGCGCGCCCGCCTCTGCCGCGCATGCGACAAAGGTGAGCGCCGTTGCATGCCGCCACGCCCTGCGTGGACAGCCGAACTTGAGCCTGAGCCTGGCGGGGGACATCGCAATAACGTCCACCCCGTCGCAACGCTCCTCAGGCGTGGGCGATATTGTAGCGGGTCGCCGGGGTCAGAGGAACCAGTGCGTTCAACAGATCCGTGGCGACGGCGTCCCAGGTGCGGGTCAGCGCATGCTGGCGCACGACGCCGCGGTCCAGCTCGCGCGCTCGCAGGCAGGCGTCGCGCAGATCATCGCGCAGGCAACCGGTGACGCCGTCCTCGATCACCGCCAGCGGGGCGTCCGTCCGGAAGGCCCCCACCGGCGTACCGCAGGCCATGGCCTCCAGCATGACCAGACCGAATGTGTCGGTCAGGCTGGGAAATACGAAGACGTCGGCGGCCGCGTAGTACTTTGGCAACACGTCATCGGCCTGCATGCCGGTAAAACGCACGTCCGGATACTTGCGGTGCAGCCGCTCCTCATCCGGTCCGCCGCCTACCACCACCTTGCTGCCGGGCAGGTCCAGCGTCAGGAACGCGTCCAGGTTCTTTTCCCGCGCGACGCGCCCCACGCTCAGGAAGATGGGGCGCGGCAGGCCGGCGTATATGTCCCCGGCGCCCGCGGCCACCGGCCGGAAGCGCTCCGCATCCACGCCGCGCGACCATACCTGCAGATTCCCGAGGCCATGGCGCGCCACCGTATCGCGCACCGTCGGCGTCGGCACCAGCACGCGCTGCGACGGCTTGTGGAACCACTGCATGTAGCGCCACGGCAGCCATGCCGGAATGCCCATCCGTGCCTCCAGATAGTCCGGAAACATGGTGTGGAAGGAAGTCGTGAAACGCCAGCCGCGGCGCAGCGCCATGCGCCGCGCGGCCAGGCCCAGGGGGCCTTCGGTCGCGATGTGCAGGGCGTCGGGCACCACATCGCCGAGCAGCCGCTTCAGCTGCTTGCGAGGCTGGATGCACAGCCGCAGGTCGGGCTCCGACGGCGCCGGCACGGTGCGGCTGCCTTCGGGACTGATGACGATGACCTCGTGGCCCCAGCCCCTGAGAATCTTCAGCATGGTCGTCCAGGTGCGGACGACCCCGTTCACTTGCGGATGCCAGGCATCCGTAACCAGTGCGATCAGCATGGACGTTGCGACCGGCCGACGGGCCGGCGGTAGCCGGAAAGCCCCTATTTGGCACGGGGTTTATGACACCGTGGCGACAGTCATGAAGCCGCCCCATGTCCATAGCTATGAGACGAGCCGCCGAGCTACTGCCCCGCCGAAGGCCGGGTACAACGCCACCGTGGCTCGGCGCCGCCGTCGCCGTCACGGGCGGAAACAGCGCGGGGTGGGAGCAGCAGCCGGCAGGAGCAGGGTGCTAACGCCGCGGATACCCCTGCGCCTTGATGCGGTGCCACACGACCTGCTTTTCCTCATCCGTCATGAAGACCCAGTTCGCCACCTCCATGGCCGTACGGCCGCAGCCGCGGCAGACATCGTCGAACAGGGTGGAGCACACGGCGACGCAGGGCGAATCCGTGGCAGAAAGGCTGCGGCCAGGCCCAACCGCGGACGGCGGGCAAAGATCGGGAACGGGGACAGGCATGGCTCAAGGATAGCACCCGCGGCACCCCTCCCTAACCCGACGCCACAGTCTTTCGCGGGCGCCCTCCTTTTGCACCATTCCGCCGTGAGGCGTGAGCCTTCGAAGCTGTGCTGCGTTGGCCGTTACGCGTTGCCACTACGCTGGCAGCCATCTCCATGAGCGGCTCGCTCGCGGACACCAGACCGGCGATGGAAATGTGCAGGTCGCGCTCATTCAGACAGAGCGCGGAACCTGCCAAGCCAACCTCAATGCGCTTGAGCTCGGCAATCTTCAGTTCCGCAAACTCGGCATAGTTCGTGACCGGAAGAACCAGGGCAGTGCGGTCCATAAAACTGATCAGGAGGGACTTGAGCGCCGGGAGATATCTCACGCCTACAGCGGCGGTCGATTCCACCCTTGGCGGTCCGCACCCAGGCTAAGGCCTGGCCCGACGTCCTAACCGAAAAACGCCACCGCTTCGGCGCTGATCTCGTCCGGCAGTTCTTCGGCCAGATAGTGCGCGCCATCGACGGCGTGGCCATCGACGGTGGCGGCGACGTTGCGCCATAGGGCAAGCACGTCGAAATTGCGGCCTACCGCGCCGCGGGCGCCCCACAGGACGCGCAGCGGGCACTCGACCCGGCGGCCGGCGGCCCGGTCCGCGCGATCGTGTTCCAGGTCTATGGTGGCGGACGCGCGATAGTCCTCGCAGATACTCGTGGGCAGGCCGGGCGAGGCCGCGCAGCGTTCGTATTCAGCCAGGGCGCGCGGATCGAAAATCGCCAGGCCGCCGGGACGGCCGCCCATGATCGAGCGGACGTAGAACACCGGGTCGCGGCCTATCATGGTTTCCGGCATGGGCGCCGGCTGGATCAGCCAGAACCAGTGGTAGTAGGCCTGGGCGAAGGCGCGCGTGGTGTTCTCATACATGTCGAGCGTCGGCGCAATGTCCAGCAGCATCATGCGCCGCACGCGATCGGCATGATCCAACGCCAGCCTATGCGCCACGCGCGCGCCGCGATCATGCGCCAGCACGTTGAACCGTTCATGGCCCAGCTGGCGCATGACGTCCGCCATGTCCGCGGCCATGACCCGCTTGGAATGCGCGGCATGGTCCGGCGCGGCGTCGGGTTTGCCGCTATCGCCATAGCCGCGCAGGTCCGCCGCCACGCAGGTGTAGCGCGCGGTCAGCGCCGGCCATACGCGGTGCCACATGGCGCTGGTCTGCGGATGGCCATGCAGCAGCAGCAAAGCAGGGCCTGCTCCAGCCACCCGCGCCGCGATCCGCGTGCCCCGCACGTCGAACCGGCGCACCGGCACGTCGAAAAAAGATGCCATGGATATGTCTCCCGAAGCTCCTGCGACGCAGCTTACCGCGCGCCTAGGCGCGTGATCCAGCGAGCGCCCGGCGCGCATTGTCCTCGAGCCAAGGCCGCTCGCGCCAGTGGCGCGTCTCGAATGCCGCGATCGCATCCTGCCGCGCAAGCGTGGCATCGACCATATCGTGCCCATGCAGGAACATATCGCGATGGCGCTCGGATAGCTCGAAGCCCGCCACATTGCCCGATCCCGCGTCCACGAGCCCATGCAGGACATCGATGCGCAGATGCGCCCGCGCCGGATCGGACACTTGCGCCAGCAAGGCCTGCACGCGCGTCTGATCCAGCGCGACCAGCAGTAGCCCGTTATTCATTGCGTTGAAGAAAAAAATCTCCGCGAAACTGGGCGCGATCACCGCGCGTATGCCGTATTGCAGCAGCCCCCACACCGCGTGCTCGCGGCTGGACCCGCAGCCGAAGTTCGGCCCGCCCACCAGGATGCAAGCCTGCCGCCAAGGCATGCGGTTCAACACGAAGTCCGGCCGCTCGTGGCCCGCGTCGTCGAAACGCATGTCGTAGAGCAGTCCTTTATCCAACCCCTGCTTGTCGATGCCGCGCAGGAACTGCTTGGGCATGATCTGGTCGGTATCCAGGTTGCTGTATGGCAGCGGCGCGGCGCAGCCTTCGATGATGTTCATGTCGCCTTATCCCTCGCTATCCGCCGAGCCCATGCCGAACATGCGCACATCGGTAATGCGGCCCGTCAGCGCCGCCGCGGCGGCCATCAGCGGGCTCATCAGGTGCGTACGGCCGCCGCGCCCCTGGCGGCCTTCGAAATTGCGGTTCGTCGTGGACGCGCAGCGTTCCCCCGGCGCCAACGCGTCATCGTTCATGGCCAGGCACATGGAACACCCCGGCTGACGCCATTCGAAGCCGGCGTCGATCAACTGCCGCGCCAGGCCTTCGGCTTCCGCCTGCCGCCGCACCGCGCCCGAGCCGGGCACGACCATGGCGCGCACGCCTTGCGCCACGCGGCGCCCGCGCGCCAGCCCGGCGACGGCGCGCAGGTCTTCGATCCGCCCGTTGGTGCATGAGCCGATGAACACACGATCCACGGGCAGACCGTCCAAGGCCTCGCCCGGCGCAAGACCCATGTACTCGATGGCCTTGCGCAGCGCCATGCGCGCCAGCGCATCACCTTCGCCATCGGGATCCGGCACCTTGCCGGTGACGGGCAGCGCCTGGTCCGGACTGGTGCCCCAGGTCACGTACGGCGCGATCGCGGCGGCGTCCAACTGGTGCTCCGCGTCGAAGCCGGCATCCGGGTCCGTGTGCAGGTCGCGCCAGTCAGCCAGCGCCAACCGCCATTCGTGCGCGGAAAGATGCCCGGCGTGGGCGCGCACGTAGGCGATCGTCACAGCGTCGGGCGCGATCAGGGCGGCGCGGGCGCCGGCCTCCACGGTCATATTGCACAGGGTCATGCGGCCTTCGGCGCTCAGCGCGGCCACCGCCTCGCCACAGAACTCGACCGCATAACCGCGCGCGCCCTGCGCGCCCAGGCGACGGACGATGTGGATCACCAGGTCCTTGGCCGTGGTCCCCGGCGGCAGCACACCGTCGACGCGCACGCGCATGGTCTTCGCCAAACGATAGACCAGCGTCTGCGTCGCCAGCACGTGCTCGACTTCCGAGGTACCGATGCCGAAACCCAGCGCGCCCAGCGCGCCATAGGTGGTGGTATGGCTATCGCCGCACAGCACCGTCATGCCGGGAAGAATCATGCCGCGCTCCGGCGCCACCACGTGCTCGATGCCCTGGCCCGGATCGGTCGTATCGAACAACGCGATGCCGTGGGCCACGCAATTGCGTTTCAGGTTGCGCGCCTGCAGGGCCGAAGCGGGATCGGCGATCACGCGCTGCGCCGGCGGCACCGGATGCGTGGGTATCACATGATCCACCACGGCCACCTGCTGGCCCGGACGCCGGGTACGCAACGTGCGATCGTCCAGGCCGGCGAAAGCCTGCGGGCTGGTGTATTCGTTCATGATGTGCAGGTCGGCGTACAGCAGCACGTGCCGGGCGTCGAGGCGTGCCACTTCATGTGTACGGACCAGCTTCTCGTAAAGGGTCAGCGCGGCCATCTCATGGCTCCGGTATGGATGTACGGAGGCAGTTTAGGCGCGCGCCAGATCTTTATAATCAAGACAGACTGGAAGCATCTTTCAATCTGGCTTAATAATGGATTCCCTATCGGAACTCGCGTTTTTCGCCCTGCTGGCGCGCCACGGCAACCTATCGGCGACGGCGCGTGAACTCGGCCTGACGCCGGCGGCGGTCAGCACCCGGCTGGCCAAGCTGGAGCAGCGCCTGGGCGTACGCCTGCTCAATCGCACCACGCGCCGCGCCAGCGTCACGGAAGAAGGCGAACGGTATCTGGCGGAAGGCACGCGCATCCTGGGCGACCTGGACGCGCTGGAACGCCGGATCGCCGGCAGCCGCGTGCAGCCGCGCGGCCTGCTGCGGGTCAACGCGACCTTCGGCTTCGGCCGCAGGCATATCGTTCCCGCGGTCGCGGATTTCGTGCGCCGGTATCCGGAAGTGGAAGTTCAGATGCATCTGACGGATCGCCCTTTGCCGCTGCGCGACCAGGGCTATGACGTAGGCATACGGTTCGGCGATCTTCCCGACGCCAGGCTGACCGCGCGTCGCATCGCCGGCAATCGCCGGCTGCTGTGCGCCGCGCCGGCCTATCTGGAAGCACACGGTACGCCGCAATCGCCGCGCGAGCTGCAGCAGCATGCCTGCCTGGTCGTACGGGAAAACGACGCCGCCTATGGGACCTGGCATCTGCGCGCCGGCCAACGCACCGAAACCGTCAAGGTGCGCGGTCCGCTAAGTTCGAACGATGGCGAAAGCGTTCTGCAATGGGCGCTGGCGGGCCATGGCATTGTTCTGCGTTCCGAGTGGGAGGTCGCGCCCTACCTGCGATCACGCAGGCTGGCGACCTTGCTGCAAGGCTGGATGGCGCCGCCGGCCGACATCCATGTGCTGTATGCGGAACGCGGCAAGCTGCCGGCCAAAGTGTCGGCCTTCGTGGATTTCCTGCTGGAGCGTTTCGCCGACCAGCGGCGGCGGGTGGGCAGGCATGAATTGCTTTGGTAGGAGCGCCCGGCCGCCTGCCTCGACCCGGCTGATTCACGCTTCGCGCGGCACTGCCCGCAGCACTTCTTCAAGCCGGGCGACGTCCACCGGCTTGGACAGATACTGATTGAAACCGACCTTCGCGCCGCGCTCCATCATCGCGGTCGCGGTATACCCGGACAAGGCCACCAGAAAACTGTTCGCCGTCGCCGATGACCGGCGCAAGGCGGCGGCCACTTCGAAACCATCCACGTCCGGCAATCCGATATCGATCACCACCACCTGCGGCGCCAGCGCCTGGGCGCTGGCCAGGCCGGCCTCGCCATTGCCGGCCGTGGCCACGGTGTGGCCGGCATCCTGCAGCAACAGGCGCATGGACTGCACGGCGTCTTCGTTATCGTCGATCAACAGCACGCGCAGGCCGCCGTTGCTGGGGGCCTGCGCCGGCGCCGGCGCGGCCGCCACCGCGCCAGGCTCCGCCAGGCGCGGCATATTGACGGTAAAGGCACTGCCCTGCCCCAGGCCCTCGCTGGCCGCGGTCACGATGCCGCCATGGGCGGCCGCCAGCCGCTGCACCAGGGTCAGGCCTATGCCCAGGCCCGCGTCCTTGCGGCCCAGGCTGGTGTCGGCCTGTGAAAACAGGTCGAAGACGCGCGGCAGCATATCGGCGCCTATGCCTATGCCGTTGTCCCGCACGATGATTTCCACGCGCTCAGCGCCGGCCCGGACTTCCAGCTGTATCAGGCCCCGCTCGGGCGTGTAGCGTGCCGCGTTGTGCAATAGATTGCTCAGGATCTGCCGGAAGCGCACGCGATCGGCGCGCACCCACACATCGGCCGGCGGCGGCAGGTAGTCCACCGTATGGCGCTTGGCGTTGATCGCACCCTGGGTCATCTCCAAGGCCTGGTCCACCAACTCGCCGACAGGCAGCGCCTCGTGGTTAAGCTCGATCTTGCCGCGCGTCACCCGCGAAACATCCAGCAAGTCGTTGACCAGCCGGGCCAGCTGCTCGGTCTGCCGGGACACCAGCGCGGTCAAACGGCGCGTATCGTCAGGGCTGGCGTCGCGCTTGCGCTTCATCAGCTCCAGCGCGGTGCCGATGGCCGACAGCGGATTGCGCAGTTCGTGCGCCAGCATCGCCAGGAATTCATCCTTGCGTTCATCGGCGCGTTCGAGTTCCGCCTGGCGCAGCTGCAGCTGTTCCAGCGTCAATAGCATTTCGCGGTTCTGCTGCTCCAGCTCTTCCACCGGCGTCTGCAATTTGCGCCGCGCCAGCTTCTCGATCAGGCTGGCCAGGTGTTCCGGTTCGATGGCGGGATGGAACACGGGCAAGCGCATTTCCAGCGTCACGGTCGTGCCCTTGCCCGGCGCCGATTCGATATGGAAACGATCGACCAGCCGCCGCGCGCCCCTGATGCCCAGCTGGACATTGCCATCCGCGCGGTTCGTGCCGGACAGTATCGCCGGCAGGTCCGTGATGCCGGGGCCGTCATCGGCGATGGTCACGATGATGGCCTGCGGTTCCGTCGCGCTCGCCGGACAGAACCCAAAATCGATGCGGCCGCCGCGGGCGTAGTCCACCGCATTGCGGGCGATCTCCGACACCGCCGTCACCAGGCGGGTACGCTGCAGGTCCTCCAGCCCGAACACGTCGCCGACCTGGCGCGTGCGGTCGCGCGCGCCGACCAGGCCCTGGTCGCTCGCGATGCGGGTGCTCAAGATTCGGTGGTTCATGTAGGGCAGCCCTTTGCGACGGCAACAGTCGCGTCATCCGTTGACCTCGCATAATCCCGATGCATGACGCCCGCAATCAGGGAGGGATGGCGCGCCAGCAGCGACGCCTGCTGCGCCAGGTTCCAGCGCGACGACAGGCCATCGCTGGCCAGCACCAGCGTGGACGTCGGCGTCCAGGTATACGACTGCTCGCGTATCGCCCGCACGCTGTAGCCCACGATGCCGTCCATGGACGGCAACCGCCGCTGTTCGTGGTTCTGGACGAGCACGGCCGAGATATTGCCGATGCCCGCGAACTCCATCGTCCCCAGCATGGGCCGTACCACCGCGATGGCCATCACGACGCCGCGCGTATGCTTGAGCTCTTTGTGCGCCGCGCGCACGATGTCATACGGCGTCGCGGCGCCATCGGCCTGGTGGAATACGGCCACCGCCTGCGTCGCGGCGTAGCATGCCTGGGGACCATGTCCCAGCCCGTCCACCGCGACCACCCATAAGGCGCCGTCGACCCAGCGCGCCGACCAGGCATCGCCGCAGGACTCCTGTCCGGCCTTGGCGGTCGTCAGGCCGCTGACCTCGATGGGACGGCGGCGAACCGGTAGCGCCGCGGCGTCGACGGGCATGTCTTCGGTCAGGCGCGCCAGGATCGCGGTGCCGGCTCCCTGGGACGTATGTATATCCACGTGGGAGGACAGGCGGGCGATGGCGCCCAGCCCGAATCCCAGGCTGTTGCCGGTGGAAAACCCGTCGTTCATGCTCTGCTCGAGCGACGCGATGCCAGGGCCTTTGTCCAAGGCCAGGATCTCCAGGCCGGGCTCGCCGGGCGCCGGGCAGGGGCGCACGATCACTTCCCCGCCGCGCCCGTATTTGACCAGGTTGGTCGCGAGCTCCGTCATCACCAGCGCGGCGCGGTTCTGCAGCGTTTCCGACAGCCCGTTGTTCTGCGCGGTCGTCACGGCATGGCGGCGCGCCTCCGATATCTGGCTCTGCTCCGTGACGCTTAGCGGCGTTTCCATTGCGTCAGGCTCACGCGGGTACCTTGCCCCGGTTGGGATTGCACGTCGAATTCACTTACCAGGCGTTTTGCCCCGCCCAGCCCCAGGCCCATGCTTTTCGCGGTGGAAAAACCATCGGTCAGCGCCTGCGACAGGTCGGCGATGCCCGGCCCCGTGTCCTCGAAATAGAGGCGCAGCCCGCGCACGCCATCGTCATTGACGATTTCCGTAATGGTCATGCGGCCGCCCAGGCCGTGCACCAGCGTATTGCGGCCTATTTCACTGGCCGCGGTGACGAACTTGGTACGGTCCAGGGTACCGAACCCCACCTGGGACGCCCATTCCTGTACCGTCCGCCGCACCAGGCTGAGCTGATCCTGGGTGCGGATTTCGAGTATGGTCTGCCGGGTTTCGGTTATCACGCGATGTCCGGGCCATAGCCATCCGACAGCCGCAGGAGCTCCATGCCCTTGTCGACGTTCAGGGCGGTCTTGATCCCGGTCAGCGACATACCCAACTCGATCAGGGTGATGGCTACCGCCGGGCGCATGCCGACGATGACCGTATTGGCGTCCATGATGCGCGCCATGGCGGCGATATGGGCCAGCGTGCGGCCGATAAAGGAATCGACGATTTCCAGGGCCGAGATGTCGATCAGCACGCCGCGCGCGTGCGTCCGCGACAACTGTTGCGTCAGGTCATCCTGCAGGGTGATCGCCAACTGGTCATGCAGTTCGACCTGTATGGTGACCAGCAGGTAATCCTGCAATTTCAATATCGGAATGCGGTCCATGGCCTATGCCCTGCCGCCCTGCAGGCGGGCGACTTGCTGTCCCGTCTTGTACAGGGCCACGCGCAAGGCTTCCGCCAGGGTCGACTTGGTCACGACGTCACCCAGCTCCACGCCCAGGTGGACGATGGTCTGGGCGATCTGCGGCCGGATGCCGCTGATGATGCATTCGGCGCCCATCAGGCGCGCGGCGGCCACCGTCTTCAACAAATGCTGGGCGACCAGCGTATCCACCATCGGCACGCCGGTGATATCGATGATGGCGATCGTGGCTTCGTGTTCGACGATGCCTTCCAGCAGGCTTTCCATGACGGTTTGGGTACGTTCGCTGTCCAGCGTGCCGATCAGCGGCAACGCCAGGATGCCGTCCCAGACCTGGACCACGGGCGTGGAAAGCTCCAGCAGTTCCTGCTGCTGGCGCTGGATGATCTGCTCGCGGCCCTTCTGGTAGGCCTCAACGGTATGCAGCCCGAGCGCGTCCAGGACCACTGTCAGCCTCCAGAACTCATCGGCCAGGCGCGCCGGATCATCGCCGAACTCGCGGCGCAGCGACGACAACAGCGGCTGCTTGAGGGAGAACACGAACACCGCCGTATCGGACGGGGAAAAACCCTGCACCGCGCGGCTGCGCGACAGCGCCGCCAGGAAGGCCCGGACTTCATCCCAGGCGGCTCCCGGCATGCGCGGGTCCATGTTGTCCTGGAGGGCGGCGGTAAAAACGTTAAGGAAGTTGGCGCACTGGGCGCGCAGTTCCGTGTCGTTGATCAGTCCTTTCGCATTGGAGGACTCCAACTGCAAACCAACCCATTCCTTCAAGATGGTCTGCTCGGTCTCCCGCACGATAGCGGACAAACTGCGGCTGGATACGCTCACGTAATGCTCCAGGATAGGCGTGGTGGGTGCGGCAACGACCCTATGATCGCGCCGGCCCCGGGGAAGCGGGGCCAAAATGCCGCACAGGTTAACAGGTCGGCAGAGAACCTGTATTCGGCTGCGACGATGCGTTTGGACGGCCGCGCATGAACCCGCGAAGGGCAATGCTTATGGATGAGCACGGACCCGCATGGATGCGCCGAAATAGAAAATGCCGCGACGTCACCGTCGCGGCATTTCGCATACATTGCGGCGCGGCGGCTTGTGCCCCCGCGCCCTGACTTCAGGCGGCCTTCTTCAGCGCGGCCACCTTGTCCGTGGCTTCCCAAGTGAATTCCGGCTCAGAGCGGCCGAAGTGGCCATAGGCGGCCGTCTTGGAATAGATCGGGCGCAGCAGGTCCAGCATATTGACGATGCCCTTGGGACGCAGGTCGAAGTGCTCGCGCACCAGCTTGGACAGCTGCTCGTCCGGAATGACGCCCGTGCCGGCGGTGTAGACCGTGATGTTGATGGGCTCGGCCACGCCGATGGCATAGCTGACCTGCACCTCGCACTTGCGCGCCAGGCCGGCGGCCACGATGTTCTTGGCCACGTAGCGGGCGCCATAGGCGGCCGAACGGTCGACCTTGGACGGATCCTTGCCCGAGAAGGCGCCGCCGCCATGACGGCACGCGCCGCCATAGGTGTCGACGATGATCTTGCGGCCGGTCAGGCCGCAATCGCCCTGCGGGCCGCCGATGACGAAGCGGCCGGTCGGGTTGACCAGGAAGCGCGTTTTCGTGGTGATCAGGCCGGCCGGGAAGCACGGCTTGATGATGTCCTCGATCACCGCTTCACGGATGGTTTCCTGGGAAACTTCCGGCGCGTGCTGGGTCGACAGCACCACGGTGTCGACTTCCGTGGGACGGCCGTCGACATAGCGGAAGGTGACCTGCGACTTGGCGTCGGGGCGCAGCCACGGCAGGCGGCCGTCCTTGCGCAGTTCGCTCTGGCGCTGCACCAGGCGGTGCGAATACCAGATCGGCGCCGGCATCAGGTCGGGCGTTTCGTCGCAGGCGTAGCCGAACATCAGGCCCTGGTCGCCGGCGCCCTGGTTCAGATAGTCTTCCGACGTGCGGTCCACGCCCTGGGCGATATCGGGCGACTGCTTGTCGTAGGCGACCAGCACCGCGCAACCCTTGTAGTCGATGCCGTATTCGGTGTTGTCGTAGCCGATGCGGCGGATCGTGTCGCGGGCGATCTGGATGTAGTCGACGCTGGCGGTGGTGCTGATCTCGCCGGCGAGCACGACCAGACCCGTATTGCACAGCGTTTCCGCGGCCACACGGGCATTGGGATCCTGGGTGAAGATCGCGTCCAGGACGGCATCGGAGATCTGGTCGGCGACCTTGTCCGGATGGCCTTCGGAGACGGATTCGGAAGTAAAGAGAAAATCACTATGTGCCACGGTTAGCTTTCCTTGCTGGACCGCGGGCGCACCAGCCAGGGCGTAGGCCCGGGCACTGACCGCCAGCGGTCGGATTGACGAAGGTGCGTTGCACCTGGTTCGCCATCTGGGAAGACTTTGACCACGGCGCGACGCTTTAGCGGATTTTGCGTGCGAGCCCATCGGAAACCCCATGGACTGCCCGCGTCGCCCCGCAAGTTGTCGGTTAACTCGGCGACCTTTGCCATTTTAAGCGAAAATGGCGGCTTTCATCCGCCGCCACCGCATGCTGCTCGTCGCCCTGTTCCGCCTGATGGCCCGCCTGCCGCTATCCCTGCTGCATGGCATGGGGCGCTTCTTCGGCATATTGGCCTATCTCTGGCCGGGCAAATACCGGCGCCGCCTGCGCGCCAACGCCGCCCAGGCCGGCTACGACGATCCCAGCTTCGCCCGCGAAGCGGCCGCCCAGGCCGGGGCCATGATCTTCGAAATGCCCAAGGTCTGGTTCCAGACCGACCGCTGCCTGGCGCGCGTGCAATCGGACGACGAAGCCATCGTGGAAGCCGCCCGCGCCGAGAAGCGCGGCATTCTATTCATGACGCCCCACCTGGGCTGCTTCGAAATCATGGCCCGGCACCTGACCCGCCAGCTGCCGCTGACGGTCATGTTCCGTCCGCCGCGCCAACCGGTCCTCGCGCCCTTGCTGGATGCGGCGCGCAATACCTCGACGCTGCGCGCCGTGCCCGCCACCATGCAGGGCGTGCGGGAATTCGTGCGCGCCCTGCGCCGCGGCGAAGGCATCGGCATGCTGCCGGACCAGGCGCCGAAGGAAGGCGAAGGCGTCTGGGCGCCCTTCTTCGGCCGCATGGCCTATACCGTCACGCTGCCGGGCAAGCTGGCTTTTCCCAACGATGTTCCGGTCATCCTGACCGCCGGCGAACGCTTGCCGCGCGGACGCGGCTGGCGTGTCCATTATGTACGCGTGCCCAGTCCGCTGCCCGCCACGGCCGAAGCCCAGGCCGCGCTTTTCAATGCCGCCATGGAAACCCTGATCCGCCGCTTTCCCCAGCAGTATCTGTGGGGCTACAACCGCTACAAGACGCCGCGCGGCGCGCCGCCCGCGCCGGATGCCGGCGCCGCCGCGGAAGCCGGCATGGGTGTGACGCCGACTGGCGCCCACGACAACGCCGATCGCCCCCGTCCCGGCACCAATGCCGGCGACAGCATAGGAACGGCCTCCGGCGCGTCCGCGGATCGCATTCAATGAGCGGCCTCAAGCACCGGGCGCTGGTCGCCCTGTTTTCCTGGTTCGGCCGCGTCAGCCCCGCCACGCGGCTGCGGGCCGGCGCCATCCTGACCTGGTTCACGCTGCTATTCGCGCGCCGGCGCCGGCGTATCGTGCGCATCAACCTGGACCTGTGCTTTCCCGAGGAAAGTCCGGCCACCCGCCGGCGCTGGCTGCGCCAGCACTTCCGCGCGCTGTGCCAGTCGCTGGTCGACCGCGGCGTGCTGTGGTACGGCACCCCCGAGGCCATCCGCGAGATGGTCACCGTGTCCGGGCACGAGGAATTCCTGCGCCTGGGCCGGGAAAAGCAGCCCCTGATCCTGCTGGCGCCCCACTTCGTCGGCCTGGACGTGGCGGCCACGCGACTGACGATGGAATCGCCCACCGGCGCCACCATGTACACCCCGCAGCGCGATCCGGACGTCGACACCATCGTGCGGGCGGGCCGCCAGCGCTTCAATGAAGTCCACCTGGTCAGCCGCAAGGAGGGCGTGCGCGGGCTGATCCGCCACCTGCGCGAAGCGCGGCCGGTCTATTACCTGCCGGACATGGATTTCGGCCGCGACGGCGCCATCTTCGTCCCTTTCTTCGGCGTGCAGGCGGCCACGATTCCGGCCACCGCGCAGATTGCCCGCAAATGGCATACGCCGGTGTTCCCCGTCATCGAATTCTGGAATCCGGACACCGGCCGCTATCACGTCGAAGTGCTGCCGGCGCTCAAGGACTTCCCGGGCGAGGACACGCTGGAAGAAGCCACCGCGCGCCTGAATCGCGAACTGGAAACCTGGGTGCGGCGCTGCCCCAGCCAGTACTACTGGGTGCATCGCCGCTTCAAAACCCGCCCGCCCGGCGAAGCGAAACTGTATTGAAACCGCCCGCGCCGGTCGCGCATACGAGAAGCGGCGGGATTGGGCGATAATGGCGCGATCATGTGGAACTTCACAAAAATGCACGGCGCCGGCAACGACTTCGTCGTCCTTGACGGCGTGCGGCAAGCCATCGAGATGACGCCCGAACGCGCCAGGGCGCTGGGCGACCGTCATTTCGGCATAGGCGCCGATCAGATCCTGCTGGTCGAACCCGCCACCGTTGCCGACGCGGATTTCCGCTACCGCATCTTCAATTCCGACGGCAGCGAAGTCGAACACTGCGGCAACGGCGCGCGCTGCTTCGTGCGCTTCGTCCACGAAACCGGCCTGTCCGACCGCAACCCGCTGCGCGCGCAGATTGCCACCGGCATCCTGGTGCTGGACGAAGGCGATGACGAGCAAGTCACGGTGGATATGGGCATCACGCGTTTCGAGCCCATCGACCTGCCCTTCGACGCCGCCGGACTGGCCTCGCGCAAGCAGGGCGTGGACACGCTGTACACGCTCCCCTTGCCCGCCGGCGATGCGCCGGCCATGCCGGCCAGCGTGGAAATCTCCGTGGTCGCCATATCCAATCCGCATGCGGTGCAGGTGGTGGACGACGTCGACAGCGCGCCGGTACATGTAATCGGCCCGGCGGTGGAGTCGCACGCCCGCTTTCCGCGCCGGGTGAACGCCGGCTTCATGCAGATCGTCGGCCGCCACGACATCCGCCTGCGCGTATACGAACGCGGCGCCGGCGAAACGCTGGCCTGCGGCACCGGCGCCTGCGCCGCGGTCGCGGCCGGCATCCGCCGCGGCTTGCTCGATACGCCGGTGCGCGTGCAGGCGCGCGGCGGCATGCTGACGGTGGACTGGGACGGCCGCGCGCTGCGCATGACCGGCCCCGCGACCTCCGTCTACACCGGCACGGTCGACATCGACAAGCTGGTCTTTTCCATGGCCCTGAACCGTTAAGCGAACCGTACCGCACCCATGACCGATAACGCCCTCAGTCCGCAACAGGTCGCCGACTTCCTGCGGGACCATCCGGATTTCTTCACCGCGCATGCCGACGTGTTCGCCAACATGCACGTGCCGCATCCCCATGGCGGCGGCGCCATATCGCTGGGTGAACGGCAGATCCTGATGCTGCGCGAACGCAATCGCGAACAGGAATGGCGGCTGAACGAGCTGATCCATAACGCCAATGCCAACGAAGGCATCAGCACCAGGCTGACGCTATGGTGCGCGCGCCTGCTGGCCGAAACGCAGATCGATCGCATCCCGGGCGAAATCGCCCTGGGTCTGGCCCGCGAATTCGATCTGAATGAAGTCGGACTGCGCCTGTGGCGCCTGGCCGGCCTGCAGGAAAGCGGCTATGGCGAACCGGTTTCGGAAGACGTACGCACTTTCGCGGATAGCCTGAAAGCGCCTTACTGCGGCACGGATACGGAATTCGAAGCGGCCAGCTGGCTCACCGCCAAGCCGCGTTCGCTGGCCCTGATCCCCTTGCGTCCCGGCGCGGACGCGCCAACCGTCGGGCTGCTGGTGCTGGGATCCGACGATCCCGAGCGCTTCGCCCCGGATATGTCCACGACCTTCCTGGACACGGTCGGCAAGCTGGCGTCGGCGGCCCTGCGCCGGCTCGGCTGAATCCGCGTCGAACCCGCCATGGATCGCCCGCTGCCCGCCCCGATGCAAGCGTGGCTGGCGCACCTGGCCGGCCAGCGCCGCTACTCCGCCCACACGCTGGACGGCTACGGGCGCGATCTGCGGCAACTGGCCGAACTGGCCGGCGATATTCCGCTGGAACGGCTGGCGAACGGCCATATCCGCCAATTCGTGGCGCGGCTGCACGCCCGCGAACTCGGGCCGCGCAGCCTGGCGCGCGCGCTGGCGGCATGGCGCGGCTTCTATCAATGGTGGGCGCCGCAGGCCGGACTGCCGGGCAATCCGGTCACGGGTGTGCGTGCGCCCAAGGCGCCGCGCCCGCTGCCCAAGGCGCTCTCCGTCGAACAGGCCCAGGCGCTGCTCGACCGGCCCGCGGCCGGCGGCGGCCACGACCCCGTGGCCCTGCGCGATCAGGCCATGCTGGAACTGCTCTATTCCAGCGGCCTGCGCCTGTCCGAACTGACCAGCCTGGACTGGCGCTACGAACGCGGCGCGGACCATACGTCGGCAAGCTGGCTGAACCTGGATGAACGCGAAGTGGTGGTGCTGGGCAAGGGCGGCAAGCAGCGCACGGTGCCGGTAGGCGCCGCCGCCGTGCACGCGCTGCAGGCATGGCTGCCCGCGCGGGCGGCCCTGCTGGGCCCACGGTCCACGCCGTCCGATGTGGCGGCGCTATTCCTGGGCGCGCGCGGCCATCGCATAGCGCCGCGCGTGGTGCAGTCGCAGCTGGCCAAGCTGGCCCGTGTCGCCGGCCTGCCCGTACACGTGCATCCGCACGTGCTGCGCCATAGCTTCGCCAGCCACGTGCTGCAATCGGCACAGGACCTGCGCGCGGTGCAGGAAATGCTCGGGCACGCGAACATCACCACGACACAGGTCTATACGCGGCTGGATTTCCAGCATCTGGCGCAGGTATACGACAAGGCGCATCCGCGCGCGGGCCGCAAATCCTGAGGCCGGCCGTTCAGGGCTTCAAGGCCGCCATGAACTGCGACAGGTTCCACTCGAACATGCCCAGGTAAGTGGCGGCGGGCAAGCCCGGCCTGGCCAACGCGTCGGAATAAAGCGTCCCGCCCAGCTTGGCGCCGCTTTCATGCGCGATGCGCTGTCCCAGGCGCGGATTGCTGACATTCTCCAGGAACACCGCCGGTACCTTTTCGCGCTTGACCTGGTCGATGATGCGCGCCAGGTCGGCGGCGGAAGGCTCGGCGTCGGTGGAGATGCCCATGGTGGAAATGAAGGTCACGCCATACGCCTGGCCGAAATAGCCGAACGCATCGTGCGAGGTCACCACGCGGCGCCGCTCGGCGGGCAGCGCGGCGAAAGCCTGTTTGACGCGCTGGTCCAGCGCCTCGATCCTGGCGACGTAGGCGTCGGTGCGCTGCCGATAGGCATCGGCGTGCGTGGGATCCGCCTTGGCCAGCGCCGCGCCGATGTTGCGCGCATAGAGCGCGCCGTTGGCCAGGCTTTGCCATGCGTGCGGGTCGACGTGGGCATCGTGATGACCGTGGCCGCCGTGGCTACCGGCGTCGGCCGCCTGGCCGCCCACATCGTCGTCATCGAAGTCGCGCGGCTGCACGCCTTCCGACGCCACCACCGTCGCGCCCTTGAAGTTCGCGCTCTTCACCAGCCGGGCCAGCCAGGTCTCGAAATTCAGGCCGTTGACCACCAGCAACCGCGCCGTGCTCAGGGCGCGGGCATCGGCCGGCGTCGGCTCGTATTCATGCGCATCGCCATCGGGCCCCACCAGCGTATCGACCCGCACGTCGTCGCCGCCGATCTGCCTGACCATGTCGCCCAGGATGGAAAAACTGGCGACCACGTGCAGGGGGGCGCCCGGGGCCTGGTCCGCCGATGCGCCGGCGGGGGCGGCCGGCGCATCGGCCGCCTGCGCGAACGCGCCAAACCAGGCCAACGATAACGCGCCCAGCCAGGCGGCCGTCCGCCGTGCCAACCCCGATTTCAGAATTCGGATCGCCATCTCCGTACCTCCAGGTTGCTTCAGCACGCGGCGCCGCGCGCGCGCCGCGATAGATCCAGCAAGCCGCCCTGCGGGCCGCATGCCACCGAAAACAGATAGACCACGCCCGCGCACAGGATGATGGCGGGAGAAGCCGGCAGGCTGTAGTGGTACGAAACCAGCAGGCCGGCCAGCGATGCCGCGGCGCCCAGCAGCGCCGCCAGGGGCATCTGCCCCGCCGCGGTGCGCGTCCAGAAGCGCGCGGATGCGGCCGGCAGCATCATGATGCCGACCACCATCAGCGTCCCCAGCACCTGGAATCCCGCCACCAGGTTGAACACCACCAGCATCAGGAACGCCATATGGACCAGCGAGCCCCTGCCGCCGGATGCCCGCAGGAATCCGGGATCCAGGCATTCCGCCACCAGCACCCGATACAGGCCGCCCAGCGCCAGCAAGGTGATCGTGGCGCAGGCCGTGACCAGCAGCAGCGCGTCGTCGTCCAGGCCCAGCACGGTGCCGAACAGTACGTGCAGCAGATCCATATTCGAGCCGCGCAGCGATACCAGCAATACGCCCAGCCCCAGCGAGATCAGATAGAAAGCGGCGAAACTGGCGTCCTCGCGCAAAGGCGTCAGACGCGATACCAGCCCGGCCAGCAAAGCCACCGCCAGGCCGGTGATGATGCCGCCCAGCAGCATCGCGGTCAGCGACAATCCCGACAACAGGAAACCGGCGGCCACGCCGGGCAGGATGGCATGCGACATGGCATCGCCCATCAGGCTCATGCGGCGCAGGACCAGGAATACGCCCAATGGCGCGGCGCCGAACGACAAGGCGAACGCGCCGGCCAGCGCGCGCCGCATGAAGCCATATTCCAGGAAAGGCGACACCGCCCAATCCACGACAGTCATCTACATATCCTTCGATGGACAACCCGGCCGCCGCCGCGCCGGGCGGTTGGCGCCGCGCCAGCGCCGCGCGCCGTCATGCCAGCTCCCGGTCGCGCAGCTGCCGCGCCGTGCGCAGGTTGGCGTCGGTCAACACATCGGCCGTCGCGCCCCATGCGACGACGTCGCCGGACAGCAGCAGGGTCCGCGGAAAATGCGCGCGCACCAGATCCAGGTCATGCAGCACCGCGATAATGGTGCGACCCTGCCCATGGCATGCGGCCAGCAGCGCCATCAGGTCATCGACAGTGTGGGTATCCACCGCGGCGAACGGCTCGTCCAGCAGCAGCACGTCGGCATCCTGCAAGAGCAGCCGCGCGAACAGCGCGCGCTGCAATTGGCCGCCGGACAAGGTGCCGACGATACGATCGCCCGCGCCGCCCAGACCGACCGCTTCCAGCGCCCGCCGCACGCGCTCGCGTTCGTCCGCGCCGAAGCGGCGCCAGGCGCCGACCCTGCGCCACGCGCCCATCGCCACCAGCTCGTGCACGGTGATGGGAAAGCTCTTGTCCAACTCGGCCGCCTGCGGCAGCCAGGCCAGGTGGCGGCGCCCCGCGCCGTCCACGGTCACGAGGCCCGACATCGGCCGCAGCACGCCCATCACACCTTTGATCAGGGTGGACTTGCCGGCGCCGTTCGGACCGACGATTGCCGTCATGGAGCCCGGCATGAAACTGCCGCTGACGTTGCTGACGGCGCGGCGTCCGCGCCAGCCGAACGATACGGCCTCCAGCGAAATACGCGCCGGTGCGCGCCCTGCCGCTACCACCATCCCATGGCCCATCCGGTCATGCCCCACAGCGCGGCGCTGACCAGCGCCGCGGCGGCCATGCGCTGCCCGGCGGACGCCAACAGCCACGAACCGCGTCCGGCGGCACGCTCCGCGCCGCGTACGGCGTCGCCATGCGCGACCGACGGCGCTTGCGGCGCGCGCTCCACGGGGGCTGAGCTGGCGGAGATGGGATCGGAGTTCATCGGGCAAACAAGGGCTAATTCGGGGGCCGTCATGGCCTCCCCTCGTGGCGCCCCAACGGGGCATGGCGGGGGCATGGCCGGCGTCACCCCGCTGACGCGGGGCGGCGACCGCCCAGCGGCATCGCGGCCTACGAGCGACGCACTGTTATATCATAACAAAACCCGGCGACCACACCAGCCGAGGATGATCGGCAACGGCGTCGGGTATCCTCTATCCCGTCACCGCCCGACCGCGCCGGCCCGCCTGCCCTATGCCCACTTCCACCCGATCGCCCCGCCCCGATAGCGTCAACGCCCAACTGGACGTCGCCGAATCGCTGTGCGCGCAACGCGGCCGCCGCCTGACGCCGATACGGCGCAAAGTGCTGGAACTGCTGCTGCGGCACGGCCGCAGCCTGAAGGCCTATGACTTGTTGGAAGCCATGCGCGCGGTGCATCCCGGCGCGGCGCCGCCCACGGTCTACCGGGCGCTGGACTTCCTGATGGAGGAAGGACTCGTTCATCGCCTGGACGCGGTCAACGCCTGGATCGCCTGCCACGATGCCGGCGGCGCGCCGCACGACCTGCTGGTCGTCTGCACGGGCTGCGGCGCGGTGGCGGAAGTCAACGATCCCGCCATGAGCCGCCAGCTGGCCGAACGCGTCGCCCGTACCGGCTACGCCCTGAACTCCCATGAAACGGAGATCCGCGCCTTGTGCCCTGCCTGCCAGCAGCAACGCCGCGCCGACGACCCGGCGGCCGGCGACCCGGAGCACGGTGACAACGGCGAGCATGGAGACCACCATGGCCATGCCCACGCGCATCGCCACTAGGCCCGGATCAGCACTGGACCTTTCAGGTCATGGGACGGGTCATGGGACGGACCGGCGCGCCGGCGCAAATAGGCCGGCGTAGCGCGCGCCACCCGGGGCTCCTGCGTTGTGTGTAGACCGGATTACGGATAATTTCCGGGCCGGTATTGAAATTCTCATATCTGCCCCCATTTGCCCGCAATCTTCCTTTAAACCAGGGTAGGCCCGGGGTTTGCCCGGCGTCGCCGACTGTGCTGTAATCCTGCGTCCGGGCGGGAACGCAGCCCCTGTGACGGCGGCCACGACACCCACGCCCACCGCGCTTCGCGCAAGGCCCAGGCGATACGCCAGGGCGTTACGCCGAAGCATTGAATCGGCAGTCATTATGAATACCTTGCGCAGTCTGGACGAAATGGTCCCCGTCACGATCCTTACCGGCTTTCTCGGTGCGGGCAAGACCACCCTGCTGAAACGCATCCTGACGGAATACCATGGCCGCCGCGTCGCGGTCATCGAAAACGAATTCGGGCCGGAAAGCATCGACAACGACCTGCTGGTGCAGGATAGCGATGAAGAAATCATCGAACTCAGCAACGGCTGCGTATGCTGCACGGTGCGCGGCGATCTCATGCGCACGCTGGGCGACCTGAAGGCCAAGCGCCAGGCGGGCGAACTGAAGTTCGAGCGCGTCATCCTGGAAACCACCGGCATGGCCAATCCCGGCCCGGTGTGCCAGACCTTCTTCATGGACGACGACATCGCCGAATACTATCGGCTGGACGCCGTCATCACCGTGGTCGATGCCAAGCATGGCATGGCCACGCTGGACGCACAGGAAGAATCGCAGAAGCAGATCGGCTTCGCCGATCGCATCCTGATTTCCAAGCGCGACCTGGTCAATGACGCGGATTACGAAGCGCTGCGCGCCCGTGTCGTGCGCATCAACCCCCGCGCGCCCATCACGCCCGTCAACTTCGGCGAAGTCGACCTGAAGTCCATCATCGATATCAGCGGCTTCAACCTGAATTCGATCCTGGACATCGATCCCGAATTCCTGGACCAGGAGCATCCCGACGCCCGCCACGACCACGATCATGACCACGACCATGATCATGAAGGCGAATGTGGTCCGGGCTGCGGCCACGAGCATCACCACCATCATCACGCGCACCATAACGACGAGATCGGCGCCTTCGTGTTCCGCTCCAGCAAGCCGTTCGACCCCGTCCGCCTGGAAGAATTCCTGGGCGGCGTGGTCCAGGTGTACGGCCCGGACCTGCTGCGCTACAAAGGCATCCTCTATATGAAAGGGGTGAACCGGCGCATGCTGTTCCAGGGCGTGCACATGATGATGGGCGCCGAGCCCGGCAAACCCTGGACGGCCAGCGAAAAGCCGTCCACCAAGATGGTCTTCATCGGCCGCAAACTGCCCCAGGAAATATTTACCCGGGGACTGGAGCAGTGCCTGGTGGGCGCGTCCTGAACATCGGGACAAGACCCATCAGGTCCGATTCATAGTGTGGAGTACTTTCATGGCTACCAAGGCAGCAACGAAAAAATCAAGCAAGTCGACGAACGAGACGCCGGTTGATCTGCCCAGCGAACAAGAATTGCTGGCCATGCCCGAATCCGACTACATGAACGAACGCCAGCTGGCGTTCTTCAAGGATCGGTTGAAACAGCTGGAGCAGGACATCCTGAACAACGCGGGTGAAACCACGGAGCACCTGCGTGAAACGCAGTTCGTTCCCGATCCCGCCGATCGCGCCACCATCGAAGAAGAACACGCGCTGGAGCTGCGCACGCGCGATCGCGAGCGCAAGCTGCTCAAGAAGGTGCAGCAGTCCATCGCCCGCATCGATAGCGGCGAGTACGGCTGGTGCGAGGAAACCGGCGAACCCATCGGTATTCCCCGCCTGCTGGCGCGGCCCACGGCCACCCTGTCGCTGGAAGCGCAGGAACGCCGCGAAATGCGCCAGAAGCTGTACGGCGACTGAGACCGCGCCGCTCCGTGCAAGGGCTGGATCCGCAAGGGTCCGGCCCTTTTTCTTTGGCGCGGGCAACCTTGAATCCTCGCCCCGCCGACCCCATATGCGATCGTTACAGGCACCCGCGCAATGGTTTAAGGGTGCCGTCCGCGTCGGCGCGAAGGAAAGCAATCATGGACCAATATCACGGCACTACCATCGTCAGCGTGCGGCGCGGCAATCGCGTCGCGCTCGGGGGCGATGGCCAGGTCACCCTCGGCAACATTGTCATCAAGGGCACGGCGCGCAAGATCCGCCGCCTGTATCACGACAAAATCCTGGCCGGCTTCGCCGGTGCCACCGCCGACGCCTTCACGCTGCAGGAACGCTTCGAAGCCAAACTGGAAAAGCACCAGGGCCACCTGATGCGCGCCGCGGTGGAGCTGACGCGCGACTGGCGCACCGACCGCGTGCTGCGCCGCCTGGAGGCCATGCTGATCGTCGCCGACCGCGAACACACGCTGGTGCTGACCGGCAACGGCGACGTGCTCGAACCCGAACATGGCCTGGCCGCCATCGGCTCGGGCGGCGCCTATGCCCAATCGGCGGCGCGCGCCCTGCTCGACCACACGGGCATGTCGCCCGAAGAAATCGTCAAAAAGTCGCTGGAGATCGCCGGCGAAATCTGCATCTATACCAACCAGAACCACCTGATCGAAACGCTGGGCGAATAAGCCAGCCGCGCCCAAGGATCCAAGCATGTCCGCAACGTCCATGACTCCCGGGGAAATCGTCTCCGAACTCGACAAATACATCGTTGGCCAGAATCGCGCCAAGCGCTCCGTCGCGGTGGCCTTGCGCAACCGCTGGCGCCGCCAGCAGGTGGCCGAGCCGCTGCGCCAGGAAATCCACCCCAAGAACATTCTGATGATCGGCCCCACGGGCGTCGGCAAGACCGAAATCGCGCGCCGCCTGGCCAAGCTGGCCAATGCGCCGTTCATCAAGATAGAAGCCACCAAGTTCACCGAAGTGGGTTATGTGGGCCGCGACGTCGACACCATCATCCGCGACCTGACGGAATATTCGATCAAACAGACGCGCGAACTGGAGATGCGGCGCGTGCGCTCGCAGGCGGAAGACGCCGCCGAAGACCGCATCCTGGACGCACTGGTGCCGCCGCCGCGCACCGCCAGCGGCGACCCCGACCGCAACGAAGAAAGCAGCGCCCGCCAGACCTTCCGCAAGCGCCTGCGCGAAGGCAAGATAGACGATCTGGAAGTGGACATCGAAGTCGCCCAGCCGATGCCGCAGATGGACATCATGGGCCCGCCCGGCATGGAAGAAATGACCGAGCAGCTGCGCGGCATGTTCGCCGGCCTGGCGCGCGACAAGAAGAAATCGCGCAAGCTCAAGGTCAAGGAAGCCTTCAAGCTGCTGGTCGAAGAAGAAGCCGCCAAGCGCGTCAACGAAGACGACCTGCGCAGCGCGGCCATCGCCAACGTGGAACAGAACGGCATCGTATTCCTGGACGAAATCGACAAGATCGCCGCGCGCCAGGAAAGCGGCGGCGCGGAAGTCTCCCGGCAAGGCGTGCAGCGCGACCTGCTGCCGCTGGTGGAAGGCACCACGGTCAATACGCGCTACGGCATGGTGCGCACGGATCACATTCTGTTCATCGCGTCGGGCGCTTTCCACCTGGCCAAACCGTCCGACCTGATCCCCGAACTGCAGGGCCGCTTCCCTATCCGCGTGGAGCTGGATTCGCTGTCGGCCGCGGACTTCGTGCGCATCCTGTCGGATACCGATGCATCGCTGACCAAGCAGTACACGGCCCTGCTGGCCACGGAAAATGTCCAGCTGGAGTTCACCGATGAAGGCATACAGCGCCTGGCCGAGCTGGCCTTCAGCGTGAACGAAAAAACCGAAAACATCGGCGCTCGGCGGTTGTACACCGTCATGGAAAAGCTGCTGGAAGATCTGTCATTCGACGCCACCGCCAGCTCGGGCGACGTGGTGCGCATCGATGCGGCCTACGTGAACGACAAGCTGGCGGAAGCCGCCGGCAGCCAGGATCTGGCGCGCTACGTGTTGTAATCGCCCGAGGACATCGCGGCCACCCGCGTGGTGGCCGCGCGCGGGAGCAAGTCGTTCTCGATCGTGGGGCGGCCGCCGCGGCTTGCGGCCGCGCCAGCGTGCAACTAGCATAGCGCCACTTTCCCACGGAAGACGATCTTGGCCGCGACCATCCCCTACATCATCCGACCAGCCACGCCGCAGGACATCCCCGGAATCCTGGACCTGATGCGCGAACTGGCCGAATACGAAAAGCTCCTGGACATCTTCAAGGCTACGGAAGACAGCCTGCGGGCCTCGCTGTTCGGCCGCACGCCCGCCGCCGAATGCCTGGTGGCGCAACGTACCGACGAGCAGGAGCCGGCGCTGCTGGCCTACGCAATCTGGTTTCACAACTACTCCAGTTTCCTGTCGCGCCGCGGCCTATACCTGGAGGACGTCTACGTGCGCGCCGACCAGCGCGGCCAGGGCATCGGCGGCGCGCTGCTGCGGCAACTGGCCGCCATCGCGGTCGAACGCGGCTGCGGACGTTTCGAGTGGACAGTGCTGGACTGGAACCAGACCGCCATCGATTTCTATGAAAGCCTGGGCGCGGACGTTCTGCCCGAGTGGCGCATCGTCCGCGTCACCGGCGCCGCGCTGGACAAACTGGGCCGCACAACCGCCACGTCGGCCCCGCCCGCCATGAAGCAACCCGCGGGCCAGCAACATGGCTAGTCGCCTGACTGTCATCGCCACGCGCGCCGGGGACGACGGCACGACCGGCCTGGGCGATGGCAGCCGCGTCGCCAAGGACAGCGCGCGCATCGCCGCCCTGGGCGACGTCGACGAACTGAACAGCGCATTGGGCGTGGCGCTGGCCGAACCCGAGCTGGACGCGGTCATCGCGGACGATCTGCGGGACGTCCAGCACACCCTCTTCGATATGGGCGCCGAATTGTGCATCCCCGGCTACACCCGGCTGGACGGCAATCACGTCAGCTATCTCGACGGCCGGCTTGCCCACTACAACGGCACTCTACCCGCCTTGCGCGAATTCATTCTTCCGGGCGGTTCACGCGCCGCGGCGCTGCTGCACGTGGCACGGACAGTCTGCCGGCGCGCCGAACGCGCGGTGGTTGCTCTGCAGCGCCTGGAGCCGGTCAACAAACCGGTGCTGCAATACCTGAACCGGCTTTCAGACCTGCTCTTCGTTATGGCGCGAGCCGCCAATCGCGCCCAAGGCATGGGTGACGTGTACTGGCGCAATCCCGCCGGCACCGAACGGAAGTAAGCCGCCCGGCCAGTGCGGGCGCGGAAATTGCTCTTGCATGGATGACGCCAAATGGCGCACTTTCCAAGGAGAATTTCATGACCGCACGCTATATCACCCGCGCGCTGCTGGCCGCCGGAGTCCTGGCGATGAGCACCGGAGCCTGGGCCCAGCCCGCCGCCTCGTCCCCTGCGGACGCGACCCCGAAGAACAGTCAACAACGCAGCACGCTGGCCGGCGCCGATAAGGACTTTCTGGAAAACGCCGCGCAAGGCGGCCATGCCGAGATCGAAGGCAGCAAGCTCGCCCAGACCAAGAGCAGCAATCCCGACGTCAAGAAGTTCGCCGAACAGATGATCCAGGATCACGGCAAGGCGAACCAGGAACTGGTGGCGCTGGCCAAACAAAAGGGCTACACGCCGCCCGACGAGCCGTCCATCATGCAGCGCACCGAACTGAAGGCGCTGAGCGCCACCAGCGGCACGACCTTCGACAAAATGTACGTCAGCCGTATCGGCGTCGCGGCCCACGAAGACACGGTCAAGATGTTCCAGAAGGCTGCCGCGGACGCCAAGGATCCCGATATCAAGGCCTGGGCCGCCAAGACCCTGCCCACCCTGCAGCACCATCTGGAAATGGCCAACGCGCTGCACCAGAAGGTCGATAGCGAGAGCAAGGCGAAGAAGTAATCAAAGGCGCCCCGGCGCCTGGAACACCACGCGGTGCTCGATGACCGCGCGGAGCCGCGATGCGGACACCGTTGCCGACGGTGCGCATCGCGGCGTTGTTTCGGCCACGACCGGCGGTGCGTCAGGCCCGGCGCAAGTCCGTACCCAAGGCCGCCGCACACAGTAACCATGCCATCCCGGCGGGCACGAAGATGGCATATTCCGGCCATCGATTCTGCAGGATCGCGCCGACTATCGCTCCGATGAGCAAGCCCGAGAATGTCGCCAGATGAGGCGTCGGCCATTGCGGCTGCCGGGTGGCGACATAGCGTCCAAGCGCTTGCCCGAGTCGCGCCAGCGCACCGGTCACGTAAGTCAGCCCTACGGACTGGCCCTCGCTCTTCTCGAAGGCGGCATTCAACACGCCCATCGCAAGCACCGCGATCAGGAAGGCCGCCGGCCTCCATGCGTCATTCGCATGCGCGCCGCGATCGGCGAAATGATCGGCGAAATATAAGGCGGCGCAGGCGGCGGTCAGCAACAGCGCCACGGCGGCAAGCACGGCCGCCCGCGGCCGCCGGCTCCGCTGCGCCAGGCCTTCGCCCGCTGCGCTGCCCAGCACGAAAATCGACAGGACCAGCGCCAGGCGGCCGGCGTGGGCCATATCCAGTTGGGAGAGGGCCACGCCGATACTCGTGGTGTTGCCGCTCATGAAGGAAACGAAGTTGCCAGCCGCGATCAACCCGATCGCGTCGGTCATGCCCGCCATGCAGGACAATGCGGCTATGAAAAGCGTCCGCATGGCGGGGGACACCCGCGTTCAGTTCACGCCGGCCGCGTGCGCCTGCTGGTCGGCGTGATAGGAAGAACGCACCATCGCGCCCACCGCGGCGTGGCTGAAGCCCATGTCGTAGGCTTCGCGCTCGAACATCGCGAAGGTATCCGGATGGACGTAGCGCAACACCGGCAGATGGTGTTCGGACGGCTGCAGATATTGGCCGATGGTCAACATGTCCACGCCATGTTCGCGCATGTCGCGCATCACCTGCAGGATTTCCTCGTCGGTTTCGCCCAGGCCCAGCATCAGGCCCGATTTGGTCGGCACGTCGGGATGCAGGCGCTTGAACTCCTGCAGCAGTTTGAGCGAATGCGCATAGTCGGAACCGGGACGGGCCTGCTTGTACAGGCGGGGCACGGTTTCCAGATTGTGGTTCATCACGTCGGGCGGCCCGGCGTTCAGGATGCCCAGCGCGCGGTCCAGGCGCCCGCGGAAATCGGGCACCAGGACCTCGATGCGCGTGGCGGGCGATTGCTCGCGGACCTGGCGGATGCACTCGACGAAATGGCCCGCGCCGCCATCCCGCAGATCGTCGCGGTCGACGGATGTGATGACGACATACGACAGCTTCAAGGCCGCGATGGTGCGAGCCAGATTACGCGGCTCGTCGGCGTCCAGCGGATCGGGGCGGCCATGCCCCACGTCACAGAACGGGCAGCGGCGCGTGCACTTGTCGCCCATGATCATGAAGGTGGCCGTGCCCTTGCCGAAGCATTCGCCGATGTTGGGACACGAGGCTTCTTCACAGACGGTATGCAGGTTGTGCTCGCGCAGAATGCGCTTGATGTCGTAGAAGCGTGACCCGGGCGCGGCGGCGCGTACGCGGATCCACTCCGGCTTCTTCAGACGCTCGGCCTGCACGACCTTGATGGGGATGCGCGCGGTCTTGGCCTGCGATTTCTGCTTCTCGGTGGGATCGTAAGGCTTGGCCGTGGCGTCCGCGGCGTGGCCGTCGACGGCAGCGCCGGGCAGCGGCTGGACGTGGGAAGCTTCGGGCCCGGCGGGCGCCGAAAAAGAGTGATCTGCGGGCGAAGACATGAGTCGGCTGCGCGCGGCGCCCAGGGCGCCGTCTTTGGGAAAACCCCTAGTGTACTCCCGGCTCCCGCGGCGGCCGGATCACGGCCCTGATGACGGGAGGCCGACATCCAGCATGCGCGCCAGCTCCGGCGCCGGCCCCAGGCGCAGCATGGCGGCCGCCTCGCGTAGAAATGCCGGCGTGGCGGTCCCGGGCACCCGGCGCAGCCATGCAATGGCGTCGTCGCGATAACCGCGCTCCAACAGCATGCGACCGTAATGGAACATGCCGCGGAAGTCGCCGCCTTCGGCGCTGCGGCGATAGCAATCCGTCGCCGCGTCCAGGTCGCGCGGCACGACATCGCCTTCTTCCAGAAAGCGCCCGACGACGCCGATGGATTTCGCATGCCCCATATCGGCGGCACGGCGGTACCAGGCCAGCGCCGCCGCCCTGTCCCGGGCCACGCCGCCACGGCCGTCGCGCAGCATATGCGCGTGGTTGTACATGCCCCAATCCAGGCCGCGTTCGGCCGCCAGCCGGAACCAATACGCCGCCACGACCTGGTCGGGTTCCGTGCCCCAGCCGTTCTCGTAGCAGCGCCCCACCATGTTGATGGACATCAGGTGGTCGGCCTGGGCGGCCCGCTTGAACCAGGCCAGGCCGGCGGGCGGATCGCGGTCCACGCCGGCGCCATCCAGCAGCATCTGGCCCAGGATGGCTTGCGCTTCAACCAGGCCCAGCCCGGCCGCCGCCTGGATCCAGGGCGCGAACTGCTCGGGTGGACCGGCCATCAGCCGCGCCAATTGTTCAGGCGTGGTCGCGGCCACGTCGGCGGCGGTAAGAGAGATCATGTGGCGGGCAGCGAATCGACAATGGTTCGCATTATCGCTCAGGTGGGCGAGCCGGCAGTGCCGCCTTCCCGAGTCGCCTGGAAGCTTCGCCGGACGGCGCCGTCCGGCGGCGTTGACCGCCTGCCGCCGCCGGCAGCGTTATCCGGCGGCACGCCGCGCCAGGCCGGCGATCCGCTGCGCCAGCCGGTCGCCGACTTCCGTCACGCCGGCGGCGACGCCGCAGCCGGCCATGTCTATCGTCGCCAGGTTCTCGTAGCCGCAGGGGTTGATACCCAGAAAGGGCGCCAGGTCCATATCGACGTTCAAGGCGACGCCATGATAGGCGCAGCCCGAGCGGATCTTGATACCCAGGGCGGCAATCTTGGCCAGCTCTCCGCCCGCCGCGGCGACCGGCACGTAGACCCCGGGCGCGCCGGGCTTGCGACAGCCGGCGATCCCATAGCTCGCCAAGGTATCGATGACGGCGTCTTCCAGGAAGGCAACGTATTCCTTCACATACAAGCCGGCCTTGCGCAGATCGACCAGGGCGTAGGCGACCACCTGCCCGGGACCGTGATAGGTGACCTGGCCGCCGCGGTCGGTGCGGACCACGGGAATGGCGCCGGGATTCAACACGTGCTCGGGCTTGCCGGCCTGTCCCAGGGTATAGACCGGCCGGTGTTCGCACAGCCAGATCTCATCGGCGGTGGCTGGAGTGCGCGCCGCGGTAAAGGCCTGCATTGCCTGCCATACCGTCTGGTAGTCGGCAGGCCGGTCCAGCCACTTGATCATGCGCGCCTTGTCCCTGTGTATCGATATGCCGGCGGGGCGAAAGTCCTCGCGGCCCTTACAGCACCACCGAAACCATGGGATGGCCATGCAGCGCGCGATAGAGCGCGTCCAGCTGTTCGCGCGAAGTCGCGCGAACGGTGAAGGTCAGGCCGATGTAGTTGCCGCCCTTGCTGGGCCGCATTTCGACAGTGGCTGGATCGAAGCCGGGATCGAACTGCAGCACGACTTCGGTCAGGGTCTGGGCGAAATCCGGATGCAGCTTTCCCATCACCTTGATGGGAAAGTCGCTGGGATATTCGATCAGGGATTGTTCGGGCGGGATATGCATCATGCGTATTACATGAGGGCGCCGGCCGGCTTTCCAAGCAGCGCCGCAATCCGCTCATCATACCCCTGGCGCAGGCGCGCATAAACGGGACCGGGCTTGCCCGTCCCCACCGGCCGGCCGTCCAGCGTCAGCACCGGCAGGATTTCCCGCGTGGCGGAAGACACCATCAGTTCGTCGGCCTGTTCCACCTCCGCGCGCGAGATCGGCCGCATTTCGAAGGGGATGCCGGCCTCGCCGGCCAGCTCCGCCAGCAGGCCGTAGCGTATGCCTTCCAGCACCAGATGGTTCTTCAGCGGACCCAGCAGCTTGCCGCCGGATGCCACCCAGATATTGCAGGTGGCGCCTTCGCTGAGCATACCGTCGCGGAACTGGACGACCTCGTCGGCGCCCGCATCGGCGGCGCGCTGCTTGGCCAGCACGTTGCCCAGCAAGGATACGGACTTGATATCGCAATGCAGCCAGCGCTCGTCCGGAATGGAAATCAGCGACACACCCTGCTCGCGCAGCTGCGCGGAGGGCCGGGTGAAGGGCGAGGTCATGCCGAATACCGTCGGCGTCAGGCGCTCGGCGGGGAAACCGTGATCGCGCTTGGCCACGCCGCGCGTCACCTGCAGATAAACCACGCACGAGGGCGTCAGCGAGCGGTCGATCAGGCCCTGGACCACCTCTTGCCATCCCGCGGGATCGAACGGCGATTCGATGCGGATGGCGGCCAGGCTGCGCTCCAGGCGCGCCAGATGTTCAGCCATGCGGAAGGGGCGGCCTTCATAGACCGGCACGACTTCGTAGATGCCGTCGCCGAAGATGAAGCCCCGGTCCAGCACCGAGATTTTCGCATCCTGCAGCCGCAGGAATTCGCCGTTCAGATAGGCCAGGCTATCGCCCGGCACGCCCGGAATCATGTGTGCTCCTTGCAAGGAAAGTAATGGCGCCGCGGCGGCAGGCCACGCGGCGGGGCAATGGAAAAAGGCGGACGGGGATGCCCCCTTCCGCCCTGTCTATCCGCCTGTGTGGCCGGCCTGCCGCCGCGCACAGGACGGCCGCCAGCTTACACCGCACGGCCGCCTACTGCATCCAGCGCTTGACCATATCAATCATGCGTCCGAAGAAGCCGGCGCGTTCCACCGGTTCGCGCACGACCAGCGGTTCGGTGCGCAGGGTCTGGCCGTCCAGCGTCAGGCGCAGCGTGCCCACGCGCTGGCCTTTTTCCAGCGGCGCCACCAGCGGATCGGTGCGCTCGGCAACCGGTTTGACATCGGCGGCCTTGCCGCGCGGGACGGCGATCCAGACCGGGGCCGGCGGGCCCAGCTTGACCGTTTCCGTCTTGCCTTCCCAGACGCGCGCGTCCAGCGCCGGCTGATTGGTATCGAACAGCTTGACGGTATCGAAGTTCTGGAAGCTCCAGTTCAACAGCTTCAGGCTTTCTTCCGCGCGCGTGGCTTCGCTGTCCGCGCCGACCATCACCGTCAGGATGCGGCGATCGCCCCGCAGCGCCGTCGCCACCAGGCAGTAGCCGGCGGATTCGGTATGGCCGGTCTTCATGCCGTCCACCGACGGATCGGCCCACAACAGGCGGTTGCGGTTGGGCTGGTTGATCTTGTTGTAGCTGAAGCTGCGCTGCTTGTAGTAATGGAAGTAGTTGGGGTGATCGGTGATCAGATGGGTGGCGATGGTAGCCAGGTCACGCACGGTGGTGGTGTGCTGCGGATCGGGCAGGCCGGTCGCGTTCATGAAGTGCGAATGCTTCATGCCCAGCCGTTCGGCCTCCTGGTTCATCATCGAGGCGAAAGAGGATTCGCTGCCGCCGACGGCCTCGGCCAGCGCCACCGAGGCATCGTTGCCGGACTGCACGATCACGCCCTGCAGCAGCTCGTCCACCGTCACCGGCTTGCGCGGCTCGATGAACATGCGGGAACCGCCGGTGCGCCATGCATGCTCGGACACCGGCACCTGCTGGTCCAGCGTCAGCCGTTTTTCGTCCAGGGCGTCGAAGACCACATAGGCGGTCATGATCTTGGTCAGCGAGGCCGGCTCGACCTGCTGGTCGGCGTTCGAAGCCGCCAGCACCTGGCCGCTATTGACGTCGACGGCGATCCAGGCGCGCGCGGCGATCGCGGGCGCCGGAATGGGCGACACCGCCACCACCGGAGAGATGCCGTTGGCATCCGTTTCCCCGACTTGCGACGGCGATGCGCCGGACGGGGTAGTGGCCGATTGCGTGGGATTGGTGGCGGGCGCGGCGGCGGGCGTCGACGGCTTCGCCGCGGCCTTGCCCGCACTCTGCGCCCACACGGCCGGCGCCCCGAATGCCAGCGCCGCGATCAAGGTGCCGGCGACGGCACGCCGTCCGGCTATCGAAAGGGAAAAACGGGTCAAACGCAAATTCGTCATCAGCAATCGGGAGCGGGAATCGAGTAGAGGCTTTGGCAGGGGCATATGAGCCGCCCAATTATAGGCAGGCGCGCCAAGGGCAACACCCGGGAAAGCGTGCTCGCGCGGGCGCCAAGATGCA
The DNA here is from genome assembly GCF_965137885.1 of Bordetella sputigena. Taxonomy (NCBI): domain Bacteria; kingdom Pseudomonadati; phylum Pseudomonadota; class Betaproteobacteria; order Burkholderiales; family Alcaligenaceae; genus Bordetella; species Bordetella sputigena. The sequence continues at coordinate 304,266 of NZ_CBCSCA010000001.1, read as the reverse complement.
ACCCTATGCAACTTTCAACGTGAAGACTTACAAGCGGAAGCCTTACAGTACGATGCGGGCCGGCCACCGCGCGACGACACTGTGAGGAACGCAGATACTGTCGTTTCGATGAAACCAAGTCCCGGCGCGGGTCTTCGTCTTGTATGGGAGCAGATACATTATTGTTACTATGCTGAGCCATCCGATCTGAAGCCGTTTGGCAGCCGGGCTGGCCCGGCTCCGTGCAGTCTCCTACTCTGCAGTCGACCATCATGAGCGGCACCTACCTAGCCGGGACGATATTCCTGTCCCTGATCGTCGTGGCCCTGGCCGCCTATACGGCGGTATTGGCCGCGCGGCATGCGGCATCGCGGCGCTCGCTGGATGGCTCCCTGCGCGAGGTCAGTTCCGCCCTGCAGCGCCTGGCCACCACCGACATGCTGACCGAGCTGCCCAACCGCACGGCGCTGGCTGGGTCGACCGATATGGCCATCACGCGGGCGCGCCATACCGGCAACGAGTTCGCCGTACTGCTGATGGACCTGGACGGCTTCAAGCACATCAACGATTCCCTGGGCCACAGCATCGGCGACGGCATGCTGCAATCCTTCGCCCGCCGGCTGCGGTCCTGCGTGCGCAGCGAAGACACCGTGGGACGCCTGGGCGGCGATGAATTCGTCGTGCTGGTGGAAGGACTGAACAGTCGCGAAGGCGCGGCTCGCGTGGCCCAGGCCGTCAACACGGCCATGCGCGACGACCTGGTCTTCCAGGACATGACGTTACGCCTGACCGCCAGCATCGGCATCGCCATGTTCCCGCACGACGGCGAAGACGTCGAAACCTTGATGAAAAACGCCGACATCGCGATGTACGGCGCCAAGGAACGCGGGCGCAATGGCTTTCGCTTCTACGAACCGCATATGGGGGAAAGCTACCGGCGCATGCTGATGATGCAGCAAGGCTTGAACGACGCGCTGACCCATGAGCAGCTCAGCCTGGATTACCAGCCGGAGTTCGCCGACGGCGGCGATCGCGTCACCGGCGCCGAAGCGCTGTTGCGCTGGAATCACCCCCGCCTGGGACTGGTGCCGCCGGGCGAATTCATCCCGGTCGCCGAACGGTCCGGGCAAATCATCGAAATCGGCTTCTGGGTCATGCGGACGGTATGCCGGCACATGAAACGCTGGGACGCCCGCCGCCTGCCGGCTTTGAAGGTGTCGATCAATCTGTCGACCAAGCAGCTGTCGCATCCGGATTTCGTCGAACGCATGGTCGAGATCGCCCATGAAGAGGGCGTGTCCCCTACACGCCTGGTCTTCGAGATCACCGAATCGGTGGCCATGCAGGACGCGGAACTGAGTTCCCGCGTCATCCGCGCGTTTCGCGCGCACGGTTTCGGCATCGCCATAGACGACTTCGGCACCGGGTATTCCAGCCTGGCCTATCTGCAGCAATTCCGCGTGCAGCAGTTGAAGATAGACCGCTTTTTCACCCAGGGGCTGGACACCCATGGCGAAGAAGGCCGCGCCATCGTGGCGGCGATTCTCGCCATGGCCCATACCCTGAACATGGAAGTAGTGGCCGAAGGCGTGGAGACCACCACGCAGCTCAATACGCTACGCGCGCTTGCATGCGACCACATGCAAGGTTATCTGCTGAAACGCCCCATGCCGTTGGCGGCTTTTGAATATTTCCTCGAAAGCCTGCGTGACGCGACGCCCGCCCCGGGCGCGTCCTTGCAGGGCGGCCTGCCCGCCTGATCCCGATCACGGGTGGCGCGCCCCCAGGGTTTGTCCCGAAACCACGGCCAGCAGGTTGTTTGTAGTATTGAGCAGACAAAGAGGTATTGCACCACCAGCCTGGGCCAGGAGGGGCGATGGATGCGTACGAATGGCAGGAAGCCGCGGAACGGTGGACGGTAACGGACCGCATGGAGCCAGCCGGCGCATCCGCACGCCGGGTCATCGCACGGGCGCAAGGCCCCGTCATCCACGACACGCAGGGACGGCGTTATCTGGACTTCGGCGCCATTCCCACCGGCGCCATACTGGGCCACAACCATCCGCGCTATGTCAGCGCGATCAAACAAGGCCTGCAGGCGGTCGGCGACGACGCCTTTCTGGATGTGGACGGCCTGCGGCTGCATCGCCGGCTGGGGGAAATCCTGACGCCGCCGCTGCAGAAGTCGATATTGGTGGCGCAGGGCGATGCGCTGCGCGTGGCGACCGACATCGCGCGGGCGGTCACCGGCGCGGCCGACATGATGCACGTATGCCCGGCCCCGGACGGCACACTGCGGTTTGCCTATCCGGCAACGGCCACGGTGCCGGACCTGTCGCGCCCGCCCCGCGCGCCCGGTCCGGGTATGTATCCATACAGGGCTGCCGCGGCGGGCGCCCCGCCCCGCGGCTGCCCCGATCCGGCTCAATGCGCATGCGGCACAGCGGGAGAGGCGTACGCCTGCCCCGAGCTGGCCTTCGATGCCGCGCTGCGGGCCTGCGGGGAACGGCCCGCGGGACTGATCATGGCCCCGTTCGCGGGCGGCGCCTTCGGCGCCTCGTCCGGCTGCGCCCGCTTACTGCGGCGGCTATGCCACCAGAACGGCATGCTGCTGGCCGTCGACGAATCGGCCACGGGGTACGGCAGAACCGGCCGCATGTGGGGGCACCAGCATGACGATATGGTCCCCGATATCCTTATCGTGTCGGCCCGCTTCGGCGCGGGCCTGTCCATCGCCGCGGTTTGCATGCCGCCCGACATCGCCGAACGGGCGGCCGCAAGCGACTGCCTGGCGATGGACGTCGGGTGGCACGACCCGGTGGCCTGCACGGCAGCCGTCACCACCATCGATATCGTGCAGGATGAAGACCTGGTCTCCCGCGCGGCGGCCATCGGCGAACACTTGAAGATGCGGCTGGGCGCGATGGCGGCGGACAAGCCCCTGATCAGGACGATATACGGCCGCGGCACGATGTTCACGATCGAATTGGCGGCCGGCGGCGAGCCAGGCCCATCGGCGCGCACCCTGGTCCGCACGGCCGTGCGCGCCTGCCGCGACAAAGGCCTGCTGCTGCGGGGCGCCGACGCGGCGGGTGGCGCGCTTCAACTGGCGCCCCCCATGGTCGCTACCGCGACCCAGATCGACGAAGGCCTGGATATCCTGGATCAGGTCCTGCGCGGAATGAGCGATACGCTGGGCGCGCGCGCCGCCTCAAGCCAAGGCGCGCTGCAGCCGGGTCAGCACCAGCTGGCGCAATAGCAGCAGCTTACCGTGGAAGAAATGCGTCGCGCCGGGAATGACGACGACCGGCACGGAACGGTCGCGCGTCCACTCGAACACCTCCGCCAAGGGAACCACTTCGTCTTGTTCGCCGTGGACGATCAGCGTGTCGTCCGGCAAGGCGATCTCGCGGAACTGGAAGCGCCACACCGCGGCGCCCGCCAGTATCAAGGCGCCGGGCCGGGCTGCGCCGTCCGCGGCCAGCGTCGCGTCCAATTGCGCCGCCACCGCGGTGCCGAAGGAAAAACCCGCCAATGCCCATGGCATGGCGGCCAGCGACGGCTCGCGTTCCAGCCATTGTGCGACCAGTTCTCGCATATCGGCGGTTTCGCCTTGCGCCTTGTCGAAGGCGCCGGCCGACGCCCGCACCCCGCGGAAATCCGGCCGCAGCGCCACCAGGCCCTGCTGCACGCAGGCGCGGGCGATGGTCGTGACCACTTTGTTGTCGCGCGTACCCTCATGCAGGGGATGGGGATGCAGCACCAGCGCCCAGCCGCGCGGCTCTCCTTCCGGCCAGTCCACCGCGCAATCGATGCGGCCGGCCAGGCCATTGAATTCCAGGATTTCGGTACGGGCGGACATGGCGGGTACTCGTCAAGGCAAAGAGCGGGATGTTAAACCGGACGACGGCGCGTCCGCGAAACGCGCCGATGCCGAGCCGGCGGCGCCGGGGGCCCGCCGCGCCGCGGCGGCCGCCATGGGATCCGTAGACGCTGATAGCGGCGACTCGGCCGATGTCGACGACGCGGCCAGGAGGCTGCGTTCCAGCCATGCGGCCAGGTCGCTCGCCGCGGCGTCGGTGGCCGCGCGCAGCGCCAGCACGCCGCCCTGCGCATCCTGCGTCGGCGCCGGCGCCCCGCGCGCGAGCCGCACGGCATCCACGACCCGGCGGTCGCGCACCAGCACCGCCTGCAAGGCCACCTGACCGGAACTGGAAGCGCCGTCCTCCGCATAGACCTGCTCGAAACGGGTCAGCGTGACCTGCAGCAGCGGCGCGCGCGGATCGACGCCATCCTGCACCACCGGGCCGGCGGCGGACAGCCGATCGATGACCCGCTGCTGCACCAGTTGCGACGGCGGCGCGGCCCAGCGGTAGGTCGCGTACGAGTGCGGGCTGGCGCTGTCGCCGACGCGCCAGATGACGCCGGTATCGGTCAGCATCTGCGCGGCCGAAAAACTCACCGCCACCGGCTCGCGGCGCGCGGCGCCAGCGTGCCGCGTGGACGCTTCCGACGCCGCCGACGCTCCGGACATCGCGGACGCCGGCGACGCCGCCGATGTCCCCGAAGTTGCCGGAGATGGCCACGTCCCGGACGTCGCGGTCGACGGCCCCAGATCGAACAGCTGCGCCGGCGCCGCGCCGCGGCCCAGGCTGCATCCCCCCAGGACCACCGACAGCGCCAGCATCAGAGGCAACGGCCAGGCCACGCCCCGTATCGCATATCCAGCCATGCGCTTGCTCATTGCCGTGCTCTCCCGAATCCTTCGAAGCCGGCTTCGCCCGGCCCTGGCCGAGGCGGTGGCGCCCCGAAGATGATCGACTGCGGCGTATCACCGACGCGGCGCACGGTGGACGACAGATTGCGCGCGGTGGTGCTTACCTGGTTGGCCATGCCGCTGACGGCCGGCAACGTCTCGTTCGACAGCCGCGACGCGGCGTAGGCGATCTCGCGCAAGCTGCGCGTGGCCACCGCCAGCGGCCCGTCCGGCGCATCCAGCCGCGCCACCGCCACCCGCGCCTGCTGCGCCAGCGCCGAAATATCGCGGGCCGTGCCCTGCGCCTGGCGCGCGGTTTCGTTCAGGCTATCCACCAAGGGCCCGATTTTGGCCATCATGGGCCGCAACTGCGTGCTCGCGTCCTTCAACGATGCCGACACCGTCGCGGCGTCCTGCAAGGCCGACTGCAAGGCCTGCACGTTCTGGTCGCTCAATAGCACCGCCAACTGCCCCGAAATCCGATCAAGATTGCCCACGATATTGCCGCCGCCTTGCGACAGCCGCTCGAACAAGCCCGGCCGCAAGGGGATCACCGGCAGCGCATCGCCCTGGCGCGTCAACCGTACATGAGAACTGCCATCGTCGCGCAGATCGATGTTCGCCAGGCCTGTCACCCCTTGCACGCCCAGCTCCGCCCAGGTCGCCGACGTCACCGGCGTAGCGGGCGCCACGCCTATGCGTATGCGCACGCGACCGGGCACATTGGGATCGAAGCTCAGCGACTGCACCTTGCCCACCGGCACGCCCTGGTAGCGCACCGGCGACTGCTGCGACAACCCGCTTACCGCCGTATTGGAAACGATCTCGTATTCGGTCAAGGTGGTGCGATCGCGGTTGATCACCAAGGCGATCAACAGCACGGCCACCAACAGCACCAACGTGAATGCACCCGCCAGCAGCGCGTGGCTACGGCTTTCCATACATCAACTCCTTTGGAGCCAGATCGCCGAGCGCGCGCCGGCCGCGCTCGCCCAGGAAGAAAGCGTGGATAAAGGGATGATCCACTTTCAGGATCTCCGGCACGGTATCGCAGGCGATGACGTGCTTGTCGGCCAGCACCGCCACGCGCGACGACAGCGCCAGCAGCGTGTCCAGGTCGTGCGTGACCATCACCACGGTGAAATGCAGCTGCCGATGCAGATTCCGCACCAGGTCGACGAATTCATCCGAGCGCTGCGGGTCCAGCCCCGCCGTCGGCTCGTCCAGGAACAGCAGCTGCGGATCCAGCGAGAGCGCGCGCGCCAGGGCCACGCGCTTGATCATGCCGCCCGACAGATCGGCGGGCCGCTTGTGCGCATCGTCCGGCGACAGGCCGACCATTTCCAGGCGGCACATCACCACGTCCTGGACCAGGCCTTCCGGTATGGTGCGCAACTCGCGCAGCGGCAAGGCGACATTGTCGAACACCGACAAGGCGGAAAACAGCGCGCCGGCCTGGAACAGCACGCCCCAGCGGCGCGCCAGTTGCCCGCATTCGAACGAACTCATTTCCGACACCGGCATGCCCAGCACCGTCACATGGCCGGCCGCCGGCTTGTCCAGGCCCATGATCTGCCGCAGCAGCGTCGTCTTGCCCGAGCCCGATCCCCCCACCAACGAAAGGATCTCGCCGGGATATACCGTCAGGTCCAGGTTCTCGTGCACGACGTGATCGCCGAAAGCGGTCTTCAGCCCCACTACCGTAATGATGGGCTCGACCGTCAGCGCGTTGTCGGTGAACAAATGCCGCTGTTGACTGATATCGTCCTTCATAAAGGCACCCCGCTCAGCATGACGGCATACAAGGCGTCGACCAGGATCACACCGGTGATCGAAGTCACCACGGACGTCGTCGTGCGGCGTCCCAGGCTTTCCGTATTGGGTTCGATGTTGAGGCCGAAATAGCAGGCCACCAGCGCGATCACCACGCCGAAGGTCGCGCCCTTGACCAGGCCGATGCCGTAGTTCGACAAGGTCACCGCGTCGGGCAAGGAATTCAGGAACCAGGACAGCGGCACGCCCAGCTGCGCGCGCGCCGCCAGCATGCCGCCCAGCAAGGCCAGGGCGTCCGTCCATACCACCAGCAGCGGCATCGATATCGCCAGCGCCACCACGCGCGGCAGGATCAGGCGCTGGCTATACGAGATGCCCATCACCGCCATGGCGTCGAGTTCCTGCGTGACGCGCATCACGCCGATCTGCGCCGTGAAGGCGGAGCCCGAACGCCCCGCCACCAGGATGGCCGCCAGCACCGGCCCCAGCTCGCGCACGATGGACGTGCCCAGCAGGCGCACGATAAAGCGATCGGCGCCGTAGTTCTGCAATTGCTGCGACGACAGGTAGGAGATGACCACGCCGATCAGGAAGCCCACCAGCGCCGTAATGCCGAGCGCCTGCGCGCCGGCGCGGTAGATCTGCGCGGATATCTCCCGCCACGGTCCGCGCGCCGGATTGCGGATCAGGGTGCCCAGGTCGAGTATCAGCTGGCCCAGCATGATGACCATGGCATAGCCGTGGCGCGCGCCGACCAGGATCGCCTCGCCCAGCTTGACCACGGGACCCAGGCGGTCCTCCGGTGGCGGCGGCGGCGCCACGGTTTCGTGCGGATGGGCGGCCAGGGCATCGAACACTTCTTTCATGCTGCCCGACAGGCGCACGCGCTCGGGCAGCTTGTCGCCCCAGGCATGCCAGATCAGGTTGGCGCCAACGGTATCCAGCCGGGCGATGCCGGTCAGGTCCCAGCGCACGTCCTTGTCCGCCGCTTCCAGCGCGCGGCAGCGCGCCTGCACCTCGCCACGCCGCGCCAGGGCATGGACGCTCCAATCGCCGCTCACATAGCAAACGCCGCCGGCCAGCCGGAAAGGCGGCGCGGCGGCGGACGACGAAGTCAGGGCGGTCTGGACCATGGACGATGAATGGGGCCGGTCTGGCGCCGGCCCTCGTGGGCGCGAACAGGGGTAATGATACGCGGAGTGGGTGACAGGCGGCGTCCAGCGCGGGTTACCGCGGATCAAGGGGAATAAGGCAGCACTGACTATAAAATCCTGCTGTCCCTCCCGGCGTTCGCCCGCCCCCTACCATCCCTGCTTCAGCAACCGCCGTTCCCCATGCCGCAACCACCCGAGCTCCCCTCGCCGGACCACATGGCCGTCACGCTGCGCGCGCGGCTGGCGAACGGCACGGCCGCCCCCTTTGGACGGGTGGACTGGACGGCGCGGACGGGGTCCACGAATGCGGACTTGCTGGCGCGCGCCCGCGAGCGGGAAGCGGTCCACGCGGCGCCGAAGCCTTGGCTGCTGGGGGCGCACCTGCAAGAGACCGGCCGCGGCCGCGCCGGCCGCGCCTGGCAGAACCGTCCAGGCGCGGCCTTGATGTTCTCGTGCGCCTTCGACACGGCGCTCGCGCCGGCCAGTCTGCCGGTGCTATCGCCGCTGGCAGGACTGGCCACCTGCGAAGCCCTGCGCCTGCTTGCGGGAAGCGCCGGCGAACGGCTGTGCGTCAAATGGCCCAACGACGTGCAGTGGGGCGACGGCAAACTGGCGGGCGTGCTGGTCGAAACCGCGCGCAATCCGGGTGGACCGTCGTCCGCGCCCGGGCATACAGTGGTGATCGGCATGGGCATGAACCTGCTGGACGGCGTAGCGCTATCGCTGGCGCTGGAGCGCGAGGTCGCGGATTGGACGGCAAGCGAATGCGGCGCGGCGCTCAGCGACGTGGTCGCTGAAGTCGCCCTGGCCTGGCGCGCGGCGCTGGCGCAGGTCGAAAGCGAAGGGTTCGCGGCTTTCGTCGGCCGCTTCCGGCGCCTGGACGCGCTGGAAGGGCGGGAGATTCAGGTGCTGGACCGGGGGAATGTGCTGCATAAGGGCCTGGGCTGCGGCGTGGACGCGCAAGGAAGGTTGCGCGTGCGCACCTGGGAAGGGGAATTGCCGGTTTCCGTCGGCGAGATTTCGGTGCGGCCGGCATGAAGAACATCCTGTTGATCGATTCGGGTAATACGCGGCTGAAGGTCGCGGTGATCGCGGTAGGCGCGGCCGGCTCGGCTGGTGCGCGAACCGCGAGCACCACCGCGCCCGCGATGGCCGGCGACATATGCGCCCACGCAATCGACACCAATGACGTCCAGGGATTCAACGATTGGCTGGCGGCCTTGCCGGCCACGCCGGTCGCCGCGCTGGGCACCAACGTCGCCGGCCCCGCCCGGGCCGCCGGCATCCAGGCGGCCTTGACGCGGGTGGGCTGTCCGCTGCGCTGGGTGATCCCGCAAGCGCGGGCACATGGGCTGACGTCCCGCTATGCCAAGCCGGAACAGCTTGGAGCGGATCGTTGGGCGTCCATGCTGGGCGTGATGGCCAGGCTGGAAGGCGCTCCATCTGGAACGCCCGCCCCTTTCCTGCTGGCCAGCTTCGGCACGGCCACCACGATAGATACCGTCAGCGCCGACGGTGTCTTCGAAGGCGGCCTGATCCTGCCCGGTCCGGCGCTGATGCGAAGCTCCCTTTCCACGGGCACCGCCAACCTGCCGCTGGTCCAGGGCGACGCGACGGCCTATCCGACCGACACGCAGCAGGCGATCTCCTCCGGCGTCGCGGCGGCGCAGGCGGGGGCGGTACTTAGGCAATGGCTGGCCGGGATTCGGCTTTATGGCGCTCCCCCGCGGATCTACGCCGCTGGCGGCGGCTGGCCGGAAGTGGAAACGGAAACCCGGCGTTTGCTGGAAGAAGCGGCAGCCAGCATGGGAGGCTTGCAGACCGCCATCACCGTGATCGAAAATCCCGTACTGTATGGCCTGGCGCGCATCGCCGCCGCCGAGAATCTGGGGCTTTCCTAATGCGCATACTCTTTATCCTGATCGTGCTCGCCAATCTCGTCGTCTATGGCATCGGCCAGGGGTGGCTGGGCGCGCAGCCGGATGATGAAGGGCGGGAGCCGATGAAGATGCAGCAGCAGTTGAATGCGGATAAGGTGGTGGTGGGGAAGGCGCCCTGACACCACCGCTTCACCATATGCATGGGCAAGGCACCCCTCTCCTCGTCCACTGCGGCGCTATTCATACACGGCGGGACGCGGCTCTTCAGAGAGTGTGGTCGGTCCTTGCCGGGGAACCGAGCCAGGGGCGGAGTGCTTCCACAATCCGGCTGGTTGCTCCAGCGTGCGCGGCGGTCCAGGCAAGGGCGGCGGCCCGCATTGCTGCAAGACGGGGGGCGTCGCACAGCAACTCATAAGCTTGGCGCAGCGCTTCTTGAGCGTTGTCCACCTGTATCGCCGCGCCGGCCGCCACGGCATCGCTTACCGCCTGCGCAAAATTGTGCATATGCGGGCCGACGATGACCGGCGTGCCAGCCCGACATGCCTCGATCAGGTTTTGTCCCCCCATGGGCGCGAAGCCTCCGGCGACGATCGCGACATCGGCCGCGGCATAATAGAAGGCCATTTCACCGAGGGTATCTCCGAGCAGCACCGTTATGCCTGCCCCAGGCGGGTCGATGTGAGAGGAACGCCGTATGTACGTCAGGCCATGGTCTTCCAGGATGGCAGCGGCGGCGCTGAACCGTTGCGGGTGCCGCGGGATCAGCATATGCAGCACATCGCCCGGCGCGGCTTGCCGCTGGAGCTCGATGGCGGAAACGAACATCTGGTCCTCACCTTCACGCGTGCTGGCGATCGCCACAACGGGCTTGCCATACGCCGCGCGCCATCGACGCCCCTGCTCCAATTGGGGTACGGACAGCGCAACATCAAACTTCATATTCCCGACGACGTGTGGACCGAAGGCGCCGACCGCGCGCAGGCGATCCGCATCGGACTGGGTCTGTGCGAGTACGAGATCCAACGCTGCATATGTTCTCTTCAGACCCTTGCGGAACCATCTTGATCGGCGCAGCGATGCTTCGGAGAAACGCGCGCTGACAAGCACCATCGATATTCCCTGGCGTCCCGCCTCGTGTATCAAATTCGGCCACACCTCCCGCTCTATCAGGATGCCGCAATGAGGTTTGAAGAAGGCAAGAAACCTTCGCACAGATCCTGGAAAATCGTAAGGCAGCCAAGCCTGCCGCAGTCGGCCGCTGTCAACCTGTTCGCGATAGGAGCGCGCGGCCTCATCCCAGCCGGTAGGCGTGGTGTGAGTCAGCAACACTGCGTAGCCCATATCCAGCAATGCCCTGATCAGGGGATGTGCTGCGCGGACTTCTCCCAGGCTTACCGCATGCACCCATATCCGACCGGTGCGACCCGTATCCGCCGCTCGCTCGGCATAGCGACCGAATCTAGCGGGCGCCAGGATCTGCCAGCGCTGGCTGTCCTTGCCGGCCCGCATACGCATCCAGAGCCAGACAAGCGGCGAGAATACGCGAAGCAGGAGGGTGTAAACGGATCTCGTCATGGCGTTAATGAGGCAGTAGCGACGCGTGGGCCGCGCCCATCAAGCGGCAAGCGCTTGCACTAAGGCGGCGAGTACGGCATCGCGCGAAGGCGGCGCGCCTCGGTCTCCCAGACTGGCGGTATAGGAATCGCCCACCAGCGGCGTACGCACCGGTGTAGAAGCGCGGTAAATACCAATTGTGGGACGCCCCAACGCCGCAGACAAATGCGTCAGGCCGCTGTCCAAGCCCACCATCAAACGCGCCCCCGCTATTAGCTTGGCAACGGATGTCAAATCCATGCGGGTAACGACCTCGGCTTTGTCAATACCTCGAACAAGCGCCGTAGCCCGCGCCGCTTCTTCGTCATTGCCGGCCAAAAGACGCAATGCACAACCAGCGGTGCGCAGTTGCTCGAGCACTGCTCGCCAGTCGTCTTCCGGCCACAGCTTGTCAGGACGGCTCGCACTCGGCATGATGACCGCGTATTCAGGACGATGTGCCGCCCCTCTATTTCCTTCATCGAAGGCCGAAGTCGCTTGGCGTACAAGCCGCTGCAATCCAAAATCAGGCCTTCCCGACGGGGTATAGCCAAAGGTCAACCCGGCAAGTGTCCGCTGCCGTATCACGGCAGGCTGCCAAAATTCCACTCGATGCCGAACGTCGTAGAAGAGCGATGCAAGCGGCTCTCGCGCGGACTTCCAATCCAGCCCATGACGGACGCCAATCGCCTGACGCACCAGCCACGCGGACTTCAACAATGCCTGCATATCCAGAATGACGTCATAGCGCTTCCCTCGCAATTGATCGCGCAGTGCGGCTCTCTCTCTACGCACCTCCGACGACCACCAGGATTTTCGCCACCTGCGATGCGCCACCGTCATTACATTGCGCACGGCCGGATGCCATCGCGGGATTTCGGCGAACGATTCTTCCACGATCCAATCAATACATGCGCCGGGAACATTGCGCGCGACATCAGATACGGCGGGCAACATATGCACAAGATCGCCTAGCGATGAGGTGCGAACAATAAGGATTTCCAAAGCTAAGGCACCGCGAGAGAGGGAGGGGCTGCTGTATTCTATAGTCTAAATGGGGCCAGCTCGCCAGGGGATGGAGTGGTCACGCCTTACGAAGCATCACACAGGCATAGCAACCAGTCCCAGCCGGTCTTTCCGAACGAGACAGCATAGCCTGGCGAGGCGTGCAGGCCCGCTCGTACATACCGCTGGCGCCATTCGTTAAAATCGTCGTTTTTGCAGTGCGACGCGGTCCGTTGCCGCCATGCACAATCAGGTAATGAGAAGAATCTTAACCCGCGTCCGTGCTCTTTTTTCATCCACCGAGCAGATCAAAAGGCAGGTGGAACAGATTGCCCCCAATCTGGAGCAGCTTAGGCTGCGCGTCGATGCCATAGAGAATTCCACGTCCGCACATTCCGAGACGCTGAGCAAATACGAACCTTTACTTTCGTCGATATTAGAAGCGTCAAGGGTCGATGCGGAAGCGCGGCGACGTGAAGCCGACGAATTCAAGGACCACATTGAGACAATGGCGGAGTATCGCGCCAGCTCAGCCCATGCTCAAGAGACCCTGCTAAAAACTGTTGATCACATCGAGCGTTTAATCCGCGGGGCGGACAAGGCAAATCGATACCGCGCGGACTCAGGCGAAATCGGGCTGATAAAGATCCACTTTTTCTTTCAAATGCCGCAAGCCTGGACGACGTGGGAAACGGTATGGGATGCTTGCGTCTCAAATCCACTTGTCCGTCCTTTACTGGTACTACTGCCCTTCGCGCATGACAGCGTGCAAGGCGACACAGGAGCTCGAAAATTTCTTGCGGATCGAGCATTATCTTTTGTCGACTTCTCGGTCTACGACCTCCAGGAGCAACGGCCCGACATTGTGTTTTTGCAAAACCCCTACGATTCAACACGGCCAGCTGCATTGGACATGTGGAAAGTGCGGAACACAGGGGCACGCATTGCGTATATACCCTACGGCCTTGATGTCGGCGGCGGTAGCGACAATCTCCGTTGGCAATACGATCTGGACGTACATAGATATGCTTGGCGAGTATTTGCGCGATCGGAAGCTCACCGCCGCATGTTCTCGATGCACTGCACTTCGGGGAACAGCCACGTGGTAGTTACGGGCCATCCGAAAATCGATGCAATCATTGCTGCGACTCGCGGGCGTGAAAGTTCGATAACCGAACAGCAAGGTCGGAAAATCATATTGTGGACGCCACACTTTTCCGTTGAACACGGTGGCTGGTCCACATTTGACCGGGTGTCCGAATCAATACTTGGCTTTTTCGAAGCGCAGCCGCCCGGGCTGTCCCTGATTATCCGGCCGCATCCCTTGTTCTTCGGCCGTCTTCGCAATATAACTACCAGCGAAACCGAGGCGGCTATACGAGCGAGATTTCATCAACCGCCATTTATCATGTTGCATGAGGAGAACGAATACACAGACTTATTCATCCGTTCTCACGCATTGATGGCGGATGCAGGCTCGTTTTTGCTTGAGTACCTGCCAACCGGGAAACCCATTCTCTACCTACACAACCCGGAAGGTCCGGGACTCAGCGAAGCCGGAAATTTTACGCACGCCTATTACACTGCCGTATCGCCAGATGACGTGCGGGATTTTCTCGAAATGGTCGCTCACGACGAAGATCCAATGAGGGAAGAAAGGATCGCCCAGATTTCCCAGGTATTGCACAATTGCGATGGCAAGGCCGGAATTACAATTGTCGAACACATTGTGAAAGAAGTGCTGCGCGAGTGGGGTTTGCGGCCGAATCAGCATGCACGACAGGAATAAATTACCATGACTCGAATCTATGGCGAGAAAGTGGCCCTCGATCCTTCATCAGTTAAGGCCTTTTTCGAGCGGCGCGGCCAGTCGGTAAACAAGGAACATCCCTTGACCGCAGTGTTGTATCAGGACAATAACCCGGGATTGGCCGAAACGCGTGACGCATACGAAAAGCAGCGTGTGTTGCCGTTGCTCGGTCTGACTTCAGCCAGCCGCGTCCTTGACATTGGATGCGGCATCGGACGCTGGGCGGACGCTCTAGCAGATCGTGTTGCCACTTACCACGGGATTGACTTCAGCTCATCCCTTATCGAGGTTGCCAGGCGACGATGCAAGCAGCCGGAATTCTCATTTCAGGTACTCCCAGCTCAGGACGTCGGCCCATCGACGCTGGCGGGAGCGCCGCCCTTCACTTGCACCATCATCGCAGGCGTGCTGTTGTACCTAAACGACGAGGATCTGTCGCGAACACTCGTTGGCGCGGTGCAATGTAGCGACGCATCGGCGCTCATATACATACGCGAGCCTATTGGAGTCGACGGACGGCTAACGCTTGATAAGTTCGAGTCGGCTGAATTGAAATCTACCTATAGCGCCATATATCGAACGGACGAAGAATTCCAGGGTCTTTTCAACGAGACACTCGGAAAGGCGGGCTTCCGTCTGCGATTAAGCGACACCCTGTACCCTGCGGAATTGAATAATCGCGCAGACACTGTGCAGAAAATTTTCCTTTTTGACCGACGATGAGCACTCATTTCGCATTCGATCTTGATGGCACAGTTACAACGCAGGAACTGTTGCCCGCCATCGCAAACCATCTTGGACTGCGGAACGAAATGCGACTGCTAACGGAGTTGACGTTGAGCGGCCACATAGACTTCGAATCATCGTTCCGATTACGATGCGCGATTTTGCAGTCGGTTCCCATCTCCGACGTCCAGAGCATCGTTGCAGAGGTCCCGCTGCATGGTGAGATAGCCGCCTTCATTATGTCCCGCCGGCAGCAATGTTCTGTTGTGACTGGAAATCTGGACGTGTGGATAGAACCGCTGATCTCCCGCCTTGGATGCAGTGTGTTCTGTTCAAGCGCGCTGACCGATGGAAACCGGCTCATTCGTCCGCAGCACGTCTTGCATAAGAGCAAACCGATTCGGGAACTTCAAGCACGTGGCTGTAAGGTCGTGGCGGTCGGCGATAGCGTCAATGACATACCCATGTTCGAAGTTGCCGATGTCGGTATTGCCTTTGGCGGAGTACATGAACCCGCGCATGGTCTCGCCGAAATCGCTGACTATTTGACTTTTGATGGAGGTGCGTTGTGTCGGCTGTTACGCACGCTGTAATCGCGGCGGCAGGTCTGGGGTCGCGACTGGGGTTAGGCCTCCCGAAATGTCTGTTGGAGATTGACGGCCGAACCTTGCTCGAAAGGCAACTGGAGCTGCTCCAGGACGTCCCTGATGTCCGGATTGTCGTCGGATTCGACGCAGAGACCGTAATCGCCAAGGCACGTGAGTTTCGATCAGATCTGATATTTGTCCGAAATGCGGCCTTCCGCAGTACCACTACATTGACCAGCTACGCGATGGGAGCAGCGGGCCTTGATCGCAACTGCCTGTTCATGGACGCGGACATCTTATTCGAACCGACAAGTTTCGCGGCATTTCTGAAATCCTGTGAGACAAACGACCTGCTGGTGGCTGTCACAGATGCCAAGACGACTGATGCGGTCTATACCCATCTCCGTGAGGGATTCGTCACGCGCTTTTCTCGCACCGAGCAAAGCGATACCGAATGGGCCAACCTTTGCTGGTTGCCGCCTGGCTACTGCGAGACAGGAGAAGGGGCGGTATTCGAGAGATTGTCGGGGGATTTGCCCATACGATGCCATTCCATTACGTCATTCGAAATCGATACCCCGGCCGACCAGTCGTACGCCATGGCGAATGCGACGTTCAGATAGCGCAACCGCGCTTCATTCCACCCCTTAGCGAAAGACCGCCTAGCGCCATGATCCATTCCACCGCAATTGTATCGTCCAAAGCCGTCATCGGCAGAAATGTAAGCATTGGCGCGTTCTCCATTATTCACGACAATGTCACGATCGGGGACGACACCAGTATCGGAAGCCACTGCGAAATAGGCGTGCCTACGCCACTTGCCGGCGGTCGACCTCTCGTTATCGGCGCCAGTTCGCTGATCCGCTCCCACAGCATCTTCTATGAAGGATCGACCTTTGGAGAGCGCTTAACTACTGGCCATCGTGTAACGGTGCGAGAGCTCACGAACGCAGGAAAAAATCTACAAATCGGCACGCTGTCTGACTTTCAAGGCCACATCGAGATCGGCGATTATGTACGTACACACAGCAACGTCCATATAGGGCAGAAGACGAAAATCGGGAACTTTGTCTGGGTGTTTCCGTATGTCGTCTTCACTAATGATCCTCATCCTCCCAGTGAACTGTGCATCGGAGCCGAGATCGGCGACTTTGCTGCGATAGCCACGATGGCCGTCATTCTGCCCGGGGTGAAAGTGGGGGCGCATTCATTGATTGCCGCTCACAGTTGCGTCGCAAAGGACGTAGAGCCGCATACCGTCGTGGGGGGCAGCCCAGCCAAACTGCTTTGTGCGACAGAAAAAATAAAACTGAAGGATGGATCGGGACGAAATGCCTATCCTTGGCCTACGCACTTCCGCCGTGGTTATCCTGCTGAAATCGCACAGCAGTGGATCGAGCAGTTCGGCAATGGCCTCGTGACTGTTACAGTCTAAATGACCGATGTGCAGCCGCTTACCTGAAATCCGAAAACAGCGGAGCCATCTCCGGTTTTGCATAAAACAGTATCGCTGAATTCGATGCCTGCGGCATACCGAAGCGCTCAAGGTGAAACAGTTCCATCACTTGTTGTATGCACTGCTTATATGAGAATTGGCGGCCGCATGTCCATTGATTATTGTCCTCGCCAATCATTTGGGCAACGAGTACAAGGCCATTAGCCTTCGCGGCGGCATCAAAACTGTCCGGCGTCGCGTAGCGCCATGCCTTGTCGACGATTACCAAATCAGGATGCAGATTCCAGAACGCACGAGCGATGTCGTCTTTGTCCATGCCGATCTTAAAATTGTCGATTGCCTGCTTATAAAGCTGGCCTGGAACGGAAAGTGAGGAACTATAAAAGACCACCCATGGCCTAGCTCCTAATTTCAACAACGGCTGGCGAATGCGCATACTATTGAAACTTGTCAACGCCAGGTCGTATGATAATATCCCAGCGGTATTGACGACATATGGTGGGATCGCCGCAACAAATACAAGCATGACGGCTACCGCTCCGACCGCCTTAATCGCTCCGCGCCATGCGGCCGGCACGCCAATTAATATGACAACAGCGGCTGGTAAGATGGGAACGAGATAACCCCGGAGTATGTAGAATCGCAGCTGGTCAACGATGAGTGCAAAGAAGAGCAATAGCAAGACGCAGTAAATGTCGAGCAGCCTAGCTTCGCCGTCCCCTCGAAAGCGGTTATGTAAAAGCCGAATTAAAGCAAAAGCGATCGCGATCAGTAGCCACAGGTCATAATGCCAAAGCAGATTGAACCAAGATTTGAAAGACGCACTGACAGGCATCGACAATGTCGCATGGAAGGCGTGTATTTCTTTTTGCTTGGCCAGAAATCCCGGAAAATCGAGGACTGCATACGGGTGGAAGATCAGAACAAGACCAACTGCCACCAACATAAACCATGCCGCCAAGCGCACTAAAGTTCGGCCTTTCCGCCCTTTAACGCTGGGGTGACTCAAGGAAATGGCGAAAACGGCTATCAAAGGCGCCAGCGGGTAGATCATAAAACTTTGTTTGGCCAAGACTGAGGCGACCGCCGCTGCCCAGGAGGCCAATAGGTACTTTTCTCGTGTGACGGGCTCCAAACAGTAATGATGTAAGGCACATAGCATCACGATGACGAAGAACACTCCCGCAGGCTCGGGATGCACCTCGTAGGCAAACTTCACTGTTGACGGAAAAATTGCGATAACAACCGTGGCGACAAGCGCCACCACATAACTGGCACCGTACTTACGCAGGGTCCCAAAAAGTAAGCCCACGCCTGCTACCGTAAAAAAGAACGATACGGATCTGGCCCAGCCCGCGAATACCGGAAATCCGAGCTCACTCCCGCCAAATACGGCTTTTAACGCAATAATTCCCCAAACCACCATGCTGTTATAGATCCACCCGTATATACCAGTGTGATAGCGGTGGGTCTGATTCAGATCGATCGGCGGACCGACTATTCCAAGATAATCCTGCAATAGCGAGCCGCTATCGAACCAGGCGGCGGTTGCCTGCTGAAAGTCCGCGTTATGCAGAAATACCATGTGGCTAAACGCGAACGTAAACGCCAGCATCAAGCATGCTGAAGTAGCGAGATCGTGCGATTTAAGCCTTTGAGCTTCCGCTGGTCGAGTGTTCATGGTCAGCTTTCGAAAAATTTCCAGTAAGCACAGCTTTCCTGGGTATATGCCTCTTAATCGAGCCTCGTTTCCCCGGCGTTGTACAACATACGAAACAAATTTAATCCCCGCGAAGCCGCCTCTGCCATGAAGATGTCATCCTCATACAACTGCATGGCCAGAGACAGGCCTGCCGCCCTTACCTCTTCTTTTGGATGCGACAATAGAAGCGCGCTTTTCTCGAACTGAGATACCGGGCTTCCCGAGTCCAGGGCAGGACGAAATACCTGTGGGAACTCCTTTCGTAGTACAGCTGGATCCGCGCCATCAAGAGTCTTGCGGATCACAAGCGGAAGTTCCGCCAACATGGCGAAATCGCGGCGCCCGGACGATAGATTGGAAAAGTGGCGGCGGTATTCGACGATACGATAATCAAATACGGCCAGACTGTAGCCTCGCGCGCAAGCTCTGAGCCAGTATTCAAAGTCTTGTAGCTGAATCAGCCCAGGATGGAAGTACCCCATTCGAGGGACGATGGCCCCTCGCATCATGGCGCTAGACGCACAGATGAAATTTCCCTGTAGCAGTAGACGCTGGAAAATGGAATGTTCCTTCTGGCCGGGGTCGTAGAAGATGGGGAAATCTTCGTCACGAAGTCGCTCACCGAAGGAGTCGATAAGGTGCGGCTTCGAGAAAATAATGTCGTGCCGCGTTTCCTCAAGGATCTCGACCTGATGCTGGACTCGGTCCGGCGTGGCGATGTCATCGCCACCGAGAAACGCGATGTATTCGCCTTCGGCGGCTCGCATTCCGGCATTAATGGCAGCGCTCGGGCCATTATTCGACTGAGATATCAAAACTATCTCGTCACCAAATTTAGCCTTCACCCGAGCCGCGCTGTCATCCGTCGACCCGTCGTCAATAACTATGACCTGGATATTCTCATAGCTTTGCCCGACGGCACTTTCCACTGTATCAACGATAAACTCTGCTTGATTGAATACGGGAATGACGATAGAAACGAGCTCTTTCTTCATTATTTTCGCGCAATCACAGCTGGCTCATAAATTCGCGGATATGCCCAGCTACCGTCGCTATCTCGCTTTCATCAATCTGCGGCCACATAGGAAGTGACAGACACTCATCAGCCATTGCTTGCGCAAGAGGCAGCAGTTCAGCCGACAAATTCATGCCTTGATATGCTGCTTGTGCATGTGGCGCGATAGGGTAGTGCACCAATGTAACGACACCACGTTCCTGGAGATACGCTTGAAGGTCGTCGCGACGCGTCAACTTGATAACGTACAGATGGAAAACGTGTTCGAGATTCTCGGGGATGTATGGCAACTGAAGGCCTTTGATGCCGTCGAGGTGCTTCGAATACATGGCAGCGGCGACCCTGCGCTGGGCATTCCACTGGTCCAACATCGGTAGCTTTGCGCGCAGGATCGCCGCCTGCAATTCATCAAGGCGGGAGTTAACCCCGGCCACTTCGTGCACGTACTTTATGCGCGATCCATAATTACGCAGACGACGGACACCGTCCGCGAGCGCATCATCATTCGTGACCACCGCGCCGCCATCGCCCAGCGCTCCCAAGTTCTTGGTGGGATAAAAGCTGAAGCCAGCGGCGTGACCCAGCGTGCCGGCAGGCTTCCCACCGCATTTCGCGCCATGAGCTTGGGCGGCATCTTCCAGGACAAAAAGCCCATGCTGCGCGGCCAGCGCGTTGATGCTCTCCATGTCCGCCGGTAGACCAAACAGGTGCACCGGCATAATGGCAGCGGTCTTTGATCCGATACACGCCCGGATGCGTGCCGGATCCATGGTATACGTACGCTCGTCGATCTCGACCGGTACCGGAGTTGCCCCCGCCATGGACACGGCGAGCCAACTGGCAATAAACGTCTGCGATGGGACGATAACTTCGTCTCCTGCGCCAATTCCCTTGGCCCGCAAGGCCAGCGCCAAGGCGTCAAGGCCATTGCCCACGCCAATGCAATGTTTGGCGCCGCAATATGCAGCAAACTCCTCCTCGAACTTCGACAACTCGCTGCCCATGATTATGTGGCCGCTACTGAGTACGCGATCGAAGGCTTCGCGAATTTCATTGACAAGCAGGTCGTGCCCCGCCTGTATATTAAAGAACGGGATCACGGCGCTTCTCTCCCCACGCTAATCAAGAAATCCTGGTAGTTGCGTATATAGTCTGATTCCTCGTACCGCATGGAAGCAAGGACCAGACATACAGCACCCGATGAAAAATTGGTCAACTCGCGCCATACCAGGGACTTCATGAGTACGCCCTGGTAGGGTCTGTTGCAATTGATTGTGCGCCTCTCATATCCATTATCGAGCACTAGATCGAAACTTCCGGCTACAGCGATAAGGAGCTGTTGCAGCTGGTAATGAGCGTGGCCCGCACGCTCCTCTCCGGCCGGCACGTCATACAAGTAGTAGACGCGCTTTACATCGAACGGCAAGTGGTTCATGCCTTCAACAAAAGTGAGATTTCCGCGCGGGTCGGTAATCTTGGGAAGATCTATTATTTCGTAGATCTCGTCCAGTGGTACGCGGCCAGCGCCTCTTTTAGCATTGCCCATCTATCCCTCTAATATCTTCCTGTACCGCGTCCTTATAACCGTCCATTTACGGCTATATGTTTATCCAATTGCTCTCAGCACAGCATCCACGTCGATATGATAGTCGTCATGGACGCTGTACTTATCATCTCGCACGTACGCCCGTGGGCCGAGCAGCACTTCGACGTCGGCGTAGGAGACTTGCCCCAGCAATTCCCATAAGTACAGCTGATGGCTCGGGTGATCAGACGCTAGCACAACCACGTTCGTGCCAGGATCGCACCAGATGATATTGGTGACTTGCGCACCAGTCGGAGCGATAACTGTCCGTGCCTCCGAGAAAATGCGAACCTGGGTTTCCAGACTCATGTCATCCACGCAGACAATCTCAAATCCCAATGCCGCGAGTTTCGCCTCGAGCTCTGCCTGATTCAATAACTGACGTGTTCTTCCTCTACGGCAAGCGTAGATATTCCGTCGCGGATTGGCGCCCTGCACGGCGTACACTCGCTTGCATCGTTCCACTGCTTGCCGGATCCTGCCCACGTCGATCGCGGAGCGCCGTGCTACGGGGCCGCCATAATAGGCGTCTACTACCACCGAAGCATCGGCAGGCATATACATCTCACGGATATGATGTGCGACACCGCTTTCTAGCCACATCACCGGCCGGCGATCCCCGTTAACGGCATCCACCAAGGTACGCATGTTGTCGTGCAGATTGCTTTCCATCAACAACGGAACATCCTTGCGGATGGTAGCCTCCTCGGCGAGGAGAATGCGCGGAAGCGTCTCGACGACGAAATGGAAATAGTTATTAGAATACTCGTGCATGAGGTTGATGCCACTGCCAACCCATGCCCCCTGCCGGAGATTAAGATCAAGCCGGATCGAGCCCGCCTTCAACCGGCGGGCTCCGATATATTTGATTTCTGACCCCTGCTCGTTGAAGAAGCGCCGCTCCTCATCGTGCAATAGGTGGGCGCCAGCGACAACGTATCTGGTACCACCAAGCGCGAGCGCATTGTTTATTTTAGCAACATAAGGCGGCGTGGGATAGTCGCATTGTTCAACGCCTACAGCCGAAATCGTTGAAGAACTGTATATTATGCTCGTCCCTTCCGCGTCGGAAACCATCGCAGTTGAGCCTGCTACGCTTTCCTGTACGCTTGCAACGGGCAGCTCCACAGTGACTCGCGTGCTTTCCAGCGCTGGCGGAAGGGCCGAAAGGTAGGCGCGGAGCGCGGCGGCCGATTTGAAGTAATGAGGGCTGCAATTGGGTAGACGCCCTTCGGCACGGCCATGGCGGACGTAGTGATATAGCGCGTCTTGCCCCGACGCCGCAACGTCTGGGTATTCTTCTAGATACCACGAAGGATTGAACAAGGGGCCCGGCAAATCTCCTTTGGCCCAACCAGTTTCCAAGAAATAGGCAAGCGCGTCGACACAATTGCCGCCGCGGCTCATATATTTTTTCAAGTACCAACCACAATCGAACAACGGATGAGGATTATCACCCCTCAACGCCCCCGTTTCCATGTAGTGCACAAGCGGGTTGACATCGCCGCCGCCACCCGGCAGATACCTCCGAACATACCAGTCCGCATCGAAAAGAGGGTTTGGGTCCCTCCTTTCTTTGCCACCTTGCGACAAGTAATGAACCAGCGGGTCAATGCGGCTATCCTTCACATCGGCATATCTATCCAGATACCATGTCGCATCAAAGAGAGCGTTAGGCTTCCGATTTTGCGCCGCACCGTGCCATATGTAGTGAAGCAGAGGATTGATCGCTGCGTTGCGAACGTCCGGATAACGCAGCAAGTACCACTCGCTGTGAAAGAGCGGATTGGGATTCAGGCCTGCGAACCCTCCGATGGATAGGTAGTGCGCCGCCGGATCCTTCATACCGTTTAGCTTGTACCGCTCGACGTACCAATCCGCGTCAAACAAACCACTCGCAGTAAGAGCTCGCAGCTTCCTTACCCTCCGGTGCGCGACGACAGCACGCCGTACGCCAGGGACACGCATCAACATATTCTTCATTTTGGGGATCGCGCTCTCCATCGGCACTATCGTTCGGCATTATTCAAATACGCCCTCTGCAACATAGAGGTCGGTCGAACTGCCAAAAACTTTGCCATTTAATTTTCACGCCGGCAAGAATTTCTCATAGCGGCGCCTTATCGCTTTATAGGTCTTCCGCGAATATTCAAAAAAATAATCCGATTCGGTTTCACCCACGATATAAGCACCAAAGCGTTGGTGAAATGCCACAACCCTTTCGTTTCCCTTTCGCACATCGAAGTGCGCGCGATTAAATCCAAGTTCGCCGAAAGCGAGCTCATAGATCAATAGGGCTGACTCGATGGCCGCATTACGCGGAGCACTCGGAATCAACATCCAGCTACCCCATGAAAACGAGTCTCCCTGATAATCGTAGATACGAACTGTGCCAAGCGGCCGACGAGAGAGGTCCTCGATTATGAAATAATACTCGCTGCCTGACGCTTCACGTATTTTATAATCATTCAGCCATTGCGCTTGTTTCTCCACATCAGCGGCAACGTGGGAAACGAATTCGTTGAGCGACGTATCCAAGCGCAGGTCGAGTATGAAGCCGGCATCGTCAAGCGCCGCAAGCCGTAGACGAATCGATTTGCCAATTATGGGCCCACCCCTCCATGGGGCACGAGTTGTTTGGTCCATGGTCATACATGCCTCCGACTCCGATTCGCTTAGCCTCCAAAATACGCTAAGGCCGCTTCCTGTGGACTGCAGTCCATGCGAATTTTACCGTGCTCGAGCCACAGTACCCGGTTGCAGGTGTGAAGAATCAATTCCTTTGAGTGACTTGCGATCACCAAAATATTTGTCGATTTCACCAGCTCACTCATTCGGGCTTCAGCCTTATGCTTGAAACCCTCATCACCGACAGAAAGCCATTCATCCATCAAAAGTATCTCTGGCCTTATCACCGTCGATACGGCGAATGCGAGCCGTAGATGCATCCCGGTGGAGAAGGTGCGGACCGGCATATCCACGAAGTCACCCAGCTCGGAGAATTCGACTATCTCCTCCATTCGCTGCTTGATTTCCGACCGCGATAGCCCAAGCAATGATCCGCGTATATAAATGTTCTCGCGACCAGTCGCTTCAGGGTCTATTCCGAAGGAAATATCGATGAGCGAACCGACGTCGCCGGCCAAGGTCTTATGCCCGCTTGACGGCTCATATACCCCACTCAGAAGCCGCAGAAGCGTACTCTTTCCTGCGCCGTTATGCCCCAGCAAGCCAACACGATCGCCATCCTTTAGCTCGAAATTCAAGTTATCAAGGGCTCGAACAACAACTCTGCCGTGTGTGTCCTGACCCAGCTGCCCGCCGGTGGCAACTTGGAAGAGCCTTTTCTTCAGTGATCTGGCACTGGCGTTGTATATAGGAAAATCCACGCAAACCTGATCAAATCTCACGTATGCCATTCCTGTCCATCCTTTCTGCTGGCAGCGGTTACAGCCAATACGCAACGCGACGGCGATACCGGCTATACAACACCATAGCCGCTCCCCAGCCTACCACCGCAGTACCGATCGATGCCCACCAGTTAACCGGTTCGGGCCACTGATCTAATAACGGAGCACGCACCAGTTCTAACCAATGAAAAAACGGGTTCAAGTTCAAAATATACGCACCGAAATTACCAGGGAGCAGTTCAGGCAACCACATTATGGGAGTCAGATAAAAAAGCACCTGCAGGAAACTGGTAACTATCTGGGGCACGTCACGATATCTTGCACATATTGTGGCCATGAGAAGCGCCACCCATAACAAATTCAAAACCAGAAGAATAAATCCCGGGATGCTTAGCAGTGCAACCCACTGCAGCGGCTTCCCCACTGCCAGCAATGTGAGAGGAAAAATAACGATGTTATGGGCGAGGATAATGAGATTTCGCCACATCAGGCGAAAGATATGCACAGCCAGCGGGAGCGGCAACTGTTTGATAATTCCATCAGCGGCAATGAAGCCGGTGCACCCCTCAGTAATCACCGACGATATAAATCCCCACAGAATCAGCCCTATCGCGATGAATGGCAAAAATCCATGCATCGGGGATTTGAATATCTGGCCGAAAACTGTTCCGATGGTGCCAATCATGACCCCCATGCTTATCGTGAGCCAGAATGGACCAAGACTGGACCGGCGATATCGCTGGCGCACGTCCTGCCAGCCTAGCGTCCCGACCAAAGAGTATTTGGCAACCGCGCCCGCGATGTCGCGCACGGCGCCTGATATGGATTTATCCGGCATGACTGACCTGATATTGAAAATACAATACGATATTTCGGTATTTCACTTGAAAGTAGCAACCTTGTGGCCGAAATAACTGGTTCCGATGGGTACCAATACGCCAATTAGGTGCGCGATCGCTTCGTGGTTGCCGGGCACGGCTAGCGAGGGCAGAATCCATCGGTCCAGAGCCACGCTGACGATAAGCGTCTGCAAGACTGCCAGGACGTTCACCAACGTGAACTTGACCGCCTGGGGGGCCCATGGACGTCCACCAGCATCGAATACGTAGGCACGCATGAGAATGAACGCGACCGCCATTCCGACAATATATGCGAGTACGATGGATATCTCGTAATCGAACCAGATATTGAATATGAACCGCGATCCGTAATTGGCTGCGGCTGCGATACCTCCAGCCACCATGAAGCGGACAAATCTGCCGTTCCACCGAAACATAAGAGCCTTCACGACGAGTCCCGCATCGCAGCCCTGGCCATGTTACGCCCGAAGCCTATACTTTCCGATATGCCACGATCTTCAGGATAGTAGTAAGAGGTATCGGCGACCCATAAGCCCCGTATGGGCAGTTCCAATGGCGGTAACTGCTCGAGATAGCCGGGTCCGCAGATCGGCTGTGCGTAGCGGTAGCGGCTCGCGCGTAGACCGATAAAGTCCTCGTCCGTCAATGTGGGGTTGACTGCCTTCAAGTACCGCCGAACCTTTTCCAAGAACACATCATCGGGCTCCTTGTACTTGGGATGTTCTCCAGGCATATAAAAGGGTACATAAACAATGTGGCAAGCTAGTGGGCGCAGGTTCGTATACTCGACCACGCCCGGGATATCCATGTCCGGATCATTCGTGTTAAGCCAGAAATTCTCTGTCACGGACTTACGCAGCTTTGCAATGACGCATACTACAGCGATGTTACGCAGCGAGCTGAACTTCCGCAGGATGTTAGACGGCAAATCGGGCATGATTCGGGGCACGTATGGCAAGGGGACCGTGCTGATCACCTTATTGAAAGCGTAAAATTCACCACCGCTTTCGACGCCGCGCACCTCGCCGTGCTCCATGACCACCTTCGATACGGGTGATTTCAGCCGAAACTCGCCGCCCCACGCCTCGATGGCCTTACGCATGCCTTGGAGCAAAGTGTCTGACCCGCCCTCCAGGTATCCCAGCTTTTCGCGGAACAGATCGTAGCGCGACCGCCCAATACGCCGTATCCGACTCCAGATCCATGCAGCGGACAAGCCATGCGCGTAGTCGTAGAACTTCAGGTCGAACAACTTCCGCCACAAGACCTCGTAGGCCTCCTGGCCGACCCAGCGCTTTATCCACCCCGTTGCTTCCACATGATCCAGGGGCCGCCAATCCTTGCGGCGTGTGCAGAGAAAGGCATGCAGTCCATAACGGAACTTGGCCATCCATCCAAGGCCCTTGAAGCGCAACAGCGCCATAGGGTTACCCCAGGCCTGCAAACGCCGCTGGTAGTAGTATCCCATTTTGGTTTCGACCCACCGCATCTTGTCCGAGATGCCGAGCTCGCCCAGCATGTCGAGAAAGTCGGTGTCGGATATGCAGTGAAAATGGTAATAGCGTTCGATGGAAAGCCCGCCGAAATCAAACGTGGCGGTCATTCCGCCGACACGGTCGTCGGCCTCGAAAACGACCGGCGCATGGCCGTCCTTGGCGAGCTGATAGGCCACCGCTAGTCCCATGGGGCCGGCTCCCAATACCGCTACTCGCATCTTATCGTTTTCGGCCATGTCAGAACTCCAGTTCGATGTGGCTGTAGCGCGGGTCATTGAAGGTCTCGTCGATGGCCTTCGAAAACGGCGTACTGGGCACGCCGAAGATACCGGGCCAGTCGATTACCTCGAATTCGTCCTTGGCCACCAACGCCTCCAGCTGTTGTGTCGTGAACGGCGGGTTGCGATCGAGAGTTCCCCAGACCTTCAGCAGGGCATAGAACAATCCATAGGGAATCTTGACAATCGCCGCGCGAGCATGGGTGACCCGCTTGATCTCCCTGATGATGTCGATGTAATCCACGCGCTCATGGCCGGATATGTTGAAAATTCCATCCGGAATGCGCCGCTCGATGCAGCTGATGATCACGTTGCAGAAATCGCCTACATACAGGGGCTGGCGCATGTATTTACCGTTCCCCGGGATAGGAAAAACCGGCACCTTCTTCATAAAGCGGGACAGCCATCC
Source organism: Bordetella sputigena (assembly GCF_965137885.1). NCBI lineage: Bacteria > Pseudomonadati > Pseudomonadota > Betaproteobacteria > Burkholderiales > Alcaligenaceae > Bordetella > Bordetella sputigena. The sequence goes on along the minus strand of NZ_CBCSCA010000001.1, from coordinate 276,792 downwards.
CAAATGCTTGCGATCGAACCATCCGAACATGAGCGTGGGCCTCAGCACCGGGCACGGGATCCCGCTACCAAGGACCATTTCCTCTTGCGCCTTTTTGCTTCTCGTATAGAAGTCGTCGGCGACCGATTCGACCACGGACGAACTGATATGCACCAGATAAGGTACGTGCTTGTCCCGGATGGCATCGAGTATCAGCCTGGTAGAGTCGACGTTATTGCGCTCAAACTCTTCGTAGAAGTTGCCCCCGATTTGGGCCTGCAACATCACGACGACATCGGCGCCCTCGAAATGACGCGTCCAGTCGCCCGGCTGCGACAGATCCGCATATTCGGCGATGATGTCCGGTTGAACCTGCCGCAATACTTGCAGGTTGGCCTTGTGCTTATCGAGCACTACGATATTGGAGTAGCCTCGAGATTTCAGCCGGGCCACGAGATTCTGCCCAACCAGGCCCGCGCCGCCGGGCAAAACGATCTTGCCAGTCATCATTCGTGCATTTCCTGTTTGTACTTGCCGCGCCGCTCGATGCCGGCGTCGGCCCTGCTGCCCATTACGGATATCACCGCGCAAGCGGCACCGACAATGAGCAGGATATAAGCATGCGCAAGCAGCTCGTCTACCGCATGATCAAATCTGCCTTCGATGCGATCCGGATCGCCAGCGGGCAAGATCACCGCCGGTAATATCCGCCGGATGCCCGGGTCTGAAAGAAGGTGCATCAGGCGGTCGGCATTCGGATACGGGGTCTCTAGGAACGGCTTGCCCTCAATGGCGGTTCGGTCTCCGGTTCGCAGGAAATTCCTGACATTCGTCTCTTCCGCGACGCCAATCTGACGCTTGTAATCCAGCTCGGATACCAAGAGCGGCCAAGCTTTTACGAAGCCGATCGTCACAATGCAGAGCCATGCGCCCAACGCCGCAATTTTCATCAAACGTTGGCGGCTCATAAGGGCCCTGTCACACAGCCACAGTAGGCAGGCGAAGTTTGCCAGAATGCCGATGGCGAGCAGGTCGAAATAACGGGGTGCAAGGACGGCAATAGCGCGGCCATAGGCCGTCACCGCAGCCTGGCCTACGGACCACGCGAGCAGCGCCAAAATAAACCATTCGACCGCGAGCACGCGATCACGTGGAGTACGCAGTATGAGAAACGCGAACAGAAGGCCCGGCAGATTGAGAAGCAACGGCCATATGACTCGTGCCTTATACGGCCAACTGAGGCTCTGCAGAAGAGCTTCGAGGAACTGTCCGAACGATGTCGCCTTCATGAACGCATGATTCGGAATGACAGGGGTCAGGACGTAGCCTACGACGAACAGCAGCAGCAGAACTGTCACCGCCAACCCGGTCTTTCCCCGTAAGGCACCATGGCGCAATTCGCGAAGTAGCAACACTGCGGCCGCGGCGAGGACGGTGAAGATGCCCGAGGCCAGCGACAGATAGGCGAGGACCGCCATGGCAATGCCAAGCCACCACCGCCGCGAGAAGGCGGTCTCGGTCACCAGGAACCACATGCCGGCGAAGGAGAACAGCAAGTTGAAGTAGAACTGTGCCTGGAAACCCGCCAGTGTGTTTTCCCAGGCGTAAGGTATGCAGAACACCGCGAGCACGACAGCGAGCGCCGGTATCCCGGCAATGTGGGGCACGGCGCGTCGCAACAGTGAAAGCAGGTACACCAACGTCACCGCGTGCAGGATTGCATTCACCGCCATCTGCAGTAACGGATTCCATTGGCCATTGACGATGAACAAACCCAAGGCGAACAGCCGGGTCGTCAAAATATGATGCTCATTATGCGGCGCGAGCAACGACATCCAATGCAGTGTCCCCGCGACATAGGGAGCATACAGGCGGTCCGCCTCGGCATCCCATTGGTCCCAATACGGCGTCACGTTCCCATACGCATGTATGAGCATCCACTTTGCCGCGACCAGTATGCAGGCAAAAGACAGGAAGGCCCACACCGCGGGATCGACCGCCTGGATCCAGCGCGACGGGCGCGCAGTATAGGAAGACGGCGGCATCACAGTTTGCTGCGTTTGAATATCGCGTTCGGTACCAGCCGTATGATGCCCATGATGAAGCGCCAGAACCACGGCGTATACAGCACGTCCCGGCGCGCCGACACCGCCCTTACGATATCGGCCGCCACCTGATCGGACTGCGCGGTCAACCGGGCCGGCAGATCAAGACCGGCGGTCATCGGCGTTGCGACGAAACCCGGCTTTATCGTAAGCACATGAACACCGGTTTTGAAAAGGCGAGCACGCAAGCCCGATGCGAACGCATCGACGGCCGCCTTCGCGGACCCATACAGATAATTACTGCCCCTACCTCGGTCCCCGGCCACGGAACCGATCACGGCCAGCACGCCTCGTCCCTGGGATTTGAGGCGTTCACCCAACACGCTCATGCACGCGATTGCACTCTCGCCGTTTATTCTGAATTCCTGGATGCCGTAGGGTAGGTCCGTCTGCGTACGCCGCTGGTCCGGCAACGTGCCATGGGCGATGAGCACGACGTCGACATGCCCCAAATCGCTCCAGGCAGTGCTGCAAAGTTCATCGAGCCTGGAATAGTCGGATGCATCCATCACGAACGTGTGCACCCTGCTCGCCCCTCTGGCGCCCAGATCCACGGCAACCAAAGCCAGTTTGTCGGCATCACGTGCCACCAGGAACAGCGCTGCCTGGTCCGCCGCATAACGACGCGCGACCGCTTGGGCGATCGCCGAGGTGGCGCCTACGATTACGATGTGAACGCTCATAAAGCAACGCGCTTCCAAAAACGGGATAAAAGAGCCGGATCACGCAGCGCCTCCACCTGCACCCAGCCCGGATAGGCGCAGCGGAAATGCTCGGCGCTCATATGCGCGTCCTTCGCGGGATAAAGACGGCCGCCCGCTTCCCGCACAATCGCGTCGAGTCGCGCGAACAGCCGACTTATGGAGGGCTCGCGCTGCGGGAAGTCCAGCGCCAGTGATGCACCTTCCATAGGGAAAGACATCAAGCCCGGAGACGCGATGTCGCCACACTGCTTCAGCACCGCCAGGAAAGAGCCCATACCGCTACGCGAAATTTCGGTCATCATCGCGCGGATCGCATCCTGCGAAACGGGCGACGGCACTACGCACTGATACTGCTGGAAGCCGCGCCGCCCATACATGCGATTCCAGGAAAGGATCTTATCCAGCGGATAGAAGAAGGGATCATAGCCGCTAATACTGGACACTTCTTTCGCGCGCTGGCGATGATAGTAAAGGGTATTGAAGGCGCGCAACGATAGCGAGTTCACCAGTGAAAAGGGGGGGTCGACAGGCATCGACAATCGGCCAGGTGGAGCGGGCCGCGTATCATCGCCGTCGGTGTGATCGCCGACGATGTAGTGCCCTCTTCCCACGTCGGCTCCCTTGGCAAGGCAATCTATCCAGGCCACCGTGTATTCATGCGCATGGTCATACTGCCGGCTAAGGGCGAAGAATTCTTCCAGATTGCCAAATCGGATGGACCGTTGCGAGATCAGTCCGCAGTTGACCGGTCTCAGCTGCAGCTCGACTTCCATGATCAATCCGGTCAAGCCCAGGCCCCCGACCGTAGCCGCGAACAGCTCGGGTCTTTCCCCCCGCGAGCATTCGATCAAGCCTTCGTCACTGCGATGGAGCACTAGCCGGCGGACATGCCGGCCGAATGTTCCCATTACATGATGGTTCTTGCCATGGACATCGTTGGCTACCGCGCCACCCAGGCTGACGAACTTCGTGCCTGGCGTAACCGGCACGAACCAACCCCTGGGCAAAGCCAAGGCAATCAGTTCGCCCAAGGTAATGCCAGCGTCCGCTCGGACCACGCCGTGCTGCCAATCAACCTCGACAAAACGATCCAGACCGCGCATGGCGATTACATGCCCTGAGTCCGCCAGGCAGGAATCACCGTAGCTACGTCCGCAACCGAAGCCTAAGGTCCCGGCTTCGAGCCGCGAGGACAGAGCTTCAGGGACCTCGCCGGGCCAGGAGACCGGATGCAGGGTCTGCGGAACGCGGGGATAACGCCCCCATGACAATCGCGTTTGCATCAAAAGGACGCCAGCACGAAGGTGCACAGGAACAACAGGCCTACCCAACGGCTGATCCTGTCACGCAGCGCGAACACGATAGGATCATCGTGCATTTCGCCCCGATGCGCCAACAGCCAGACGCGGCTCAGCCAGAACAGCAACAGCGGGCAGGCCCCCCACATCCATTGCGGATGGCGATATAGCGCCCCATATGAGGAGTCGTTTATATAAAGCGCCAGCACAAGGACCGATATATAGCCGGACGCCCCCCCCAACGAAGCAAGTAGTTCGTAGTCCGATGGGTAATAGCCGCGGCCGGCCGCCTTGTCCCGCCGGCCGCGTTCGCGGGCCTCCCGCAGTTCGGTGTAGCGCTTGACGAATGCAAGGCTCAGGAAGATGAACACGCAGAACGCGAGAATCCAGAAGGTCGTCACCAGCGACATCGCGGCTGCGCCGGCAAAGACCCGTACCGTATACAGCATTGCCAATGTGACGACATCCAGCATCACGACGCGCTTCAGGCGCAGCGAATAGGCCAGCGTCAGCACATAATATCCGGCCAGGACAACCAGAAAATAGTACGGCAGCCATAGCGCGGAGAGGATCACGGCCGCCAACAGCAGAACCGGCATGATGAAAAGGCCGTGCAGGATCGGCAACGTGCCGGCCGCCAGGGGACGGAAGCGTTTAGTACGGTGCTGACGGTCATCCTGCAGATCCAGCAGGTCGTTCAGCAGATAAACGCTGGACGCGCACAGGCTGAAGGCGATGAAGGCGATCGTCCCGCGAACGGCGAGCGCCGGCTCCAGCAGCCTGTGCGACGCCAGCAAGGGTACGAAAAGCAGCAGGTTCTTCGCCCATTGGTGTACCCGTAGCGCTTTGAGCAAGGTCCGCAGATAGCCTGGCCTGTCGTCGAATACCTCCCCGATGGTGCCCAGCTTTCGCGCCGCCGACAGTACCCCGCGTTCGGGGTTCGCCACATGGATACGCGATGCGGCGTCCCATACCTTCAGATCCGCAGCGGAATTGCCGACATACTCGAAGCCACCTTCTCCGTACAACTTGACCAAAGCCTCGCGTTTGCGCCGAGCCGACAGATTGACGTGCGGTTCGGTACCGAGCACATCGTCGAAAATGCGTAGATGTTCCGCGATGCCGTGGGCGATCCTCCGGTCGGACGCCGTGGCGAGCACCAGGCGTGCTCCTGCCTTGCGCCGCTGGTCCAGCCATACGAGCAGCGCCTGGTTATACGGCAGGCGGTCGGTTTTTGGCAGAACCGCATCGGCCAGCTTGCACTTGAAATAAGCCTTGCCTTTGAACAACCATGCAACCAGGCTGAATATCCGCCACGGGTAGGCTCGCAGGAAGAGAAATACATTCTCCACCAGCATATCGGTCAATACGAGCGTCCCGTCCAGATCGACGACGACGCGGCTCTCAGCTTTATCCATTTTTCAAGATCGGGGAGGCGGACAACGGAGGAACGCGGGTGGGCCACGCGTATGAAAAATCCTCGTAATCCTGCGTCAGGTTGGGACTGTAGGCGGGGTCCGCATCCAGCAGGTCAGCCCAGCGCGACTTCATGTAATCGCATTCGGACTGGAAGCGCGCCTGCTTTTCCGGTGTATTCTCCGTGCCGCGCGTGACGGACTCGTGATGATACAGCTCTGCATATGACGCATAGATATTCCGATATCCCGCCTGCTTGAGCCGTATGCAGAAGTCGATATCGTTGAACGCCACGGTAAGCGCCTGTTCTTCCAACCCCCCTACCGCCTGGTAGGTCCCCTTGCGAACCACCAGGCAAGCGGCGGTCACCGCCGAAAGCTCCTGCGTCAGGATGGCCCGGAAAAAATATCCCGGATGGTCGGCGGGAAGATGCTTATGGCTATGCCCCGCCACCCCCCCCCAAGCCGAGGATCACGCCAGCGTGCTGCACGGTGCGGTCCGGGTAGAAAAGCCTTGCGCCAACCGCGCCCACACCGGGCTGGATCGCATACGACATCATTTCGCTCAGCCAATCGGGAGAAATGACCTCAATATCGTTATTGACCAAGGCAACGTATTCGCCGTTGGCCTGTGCCACGGCGCCGTTGTTCAACGCCGAGTAATTGAACGGCCGATCGTCACGGATGACGCGGATGCGTGGATGCCGAGCCAATTCCTGGAAGTAAGCCAACGCGCCCGCGTCATCGGAGCCGTTATCGACCAGAAGAATCTCGTAGTTGAGGTAGGTCGTCTTCTGCAGGATGCTGTCGATGCATTGGCGGACCAGCGTCTCGCCGTTGCGCGTGGGGATAATCAAGGACACCAGCGGCTGCGCGATCGGCAGGTCGAAGCGCACGCGGTAATAGCCACGTGGCTGCAACTCCGCACGTGCCTGATGTCCCACGCGCCGGATGTGTTCGTTCAGGGCGCGCTCGCCCGCCAGCAAGGCATAAGGCTTGGAATCCCCGGCCTGCGCGGTGCTTGCCGCGTGAATACGCCAGTGATACAGCACGCGTGGGACATGAACGATTTGCGAAGGAGCCAAGCGCTCGATACACCTGAGCGCCAGGTCATAATCCTGGGCGCCTTCGAATCCAAGACGAAAGCCGCCGACCTCCCGCACTAGATCCGCTCGGTACAAACCCAGATGCGAAATCATGTTGTACGAGAGGAACAGCTCGTAATTCCAATCGCACTTGAAGTGCGGCTCTGTTCTGACGCCCTTTTCCGTGATCTTGTCTTCGTCGGAATACAGCAGTCCCACGCCCGGGCTGCGGTTTATTGCTTCCGCCATCCAGAACAGGGCATGGGCGCTGAGCAGGTCATCATGATCGAAAAGCGCTATCCAATCGCCCCTTGCAATTTCCAGGGCAGAATTGGATGCTGCGGAAATATGCCCGTTGGACTCCCTGAAAACGACTTTGATCCGCGGGTCCAGGGATTGATAGTGCCGGAGCACATCGTGGACCGCCGGGTCCGTGGACGCGTCGTCCGCGATACACAATTCCCATTCGGAATAAACCTGGTCACGCACTGATTCGATTGCTTCCCGCAGCCAACCCGGTGCCGGGTTATAGACCGGCATAATGATTGAAATCAGCGGTTTCATGCGCAAGCCATCACCAAGCCGCGCCATCTCTTTCCGTGTTTCGTCGGTGAGCGTGTCATACTGAAGCAGCCACGCCGCATAGTTATTGCGATCGAGCCCTGATCGATTGTGGATAGCATGGCGAAAAAGACCAATACCACGGCGAATGCCGGCGACACCTTCGCGGCGATATATGTTGATGACCTTGCGGCTGACCAACCGCACTCCGCCGGCCTGCCGGATACCCCGCGCGCCCGCCCTCGCCATGCGCAGTGGCTTGGCGACTTTTGCTCCTGTCCTTAGAATTAAGTCTTTTATACGGCTCATTGGTATACGTCGGCCTCAGGGAACTTCAACCCTTGCCGATCTTTGGCCGACAGTTGTACGGTTGCACTTCCCAACTGGTCCAATGGCCAATCGATAGCAAGCGTCGGATCATCCCAGGCGATACAACGCTCCGCCTCGGGTGTGTAATAGTCGGTCGTCTTGTAGAGAAACTGCGCGCTGGCGGACAGCACAAGAAAAGCATGGCCGAATCCTTCGGGCACCCACAGCATCCGCTTGTTCTCGGCGTTGAGGATTTCCGCGACATATTGGCCGAAGGTGGGCGACGATTTACGCAGATCCACGGCAACGTCATACACCGATCCCGCCACCACGCGGACGAGCTTGCCCTGCGCATGCTGGATCTGATAATGAATGCCACGCAGCACGCCCTGGACGGACCGGGAATGATTGTCCTGCACGAAATCCACGTCGCGGCCAGTGGCTTCGGCGAACTGTCGCCGATTGAAGCTTTCGAAGAAGAAGCCGCGATCGTCACCGAATACTTTCGGTTCGATAAGAACCACTTCCGGAATTGCGGTGGGAATCACCTTCACGTTCTGACCTCGTCTTTCAAAAGGCGCAGCAAGTATTGCCCATAGCCGTTCTTCGCCAATGGAGCCGCCAGCTTTTCCAGCTGTTCCCGACCAATGAAGCCGCGGCGGTAAGCGATTTCTTCCGGACAAGCCACCTTGAGCCCTTGGCGATGCTCTATGGTCTGAATGAAGTTGCTGGCTTCGATCAGGCTTTCATGCGTGCCCGTGTCCAGCCATGCGTATCCGCGGCCCATGATTTCGACGGTCAGCTCGCCCCGCTCCAGGTAGATCCGGTTGGCATCGGTGATTTCCAGCTCACCGCGCGCCGACGGCTTCAGTTCCGCCGCGATATCGATGACCTTTTCATCGTAGAAGTACAGGCCGGTCACGGCATAGCTGGACTTCGGCTTTGCGGGCTTTTCTTCCAGCGACGTGGCACGGCCATCCGCATCGAAGGAAACCACACCGTAGCGCTCCGGGTCATGAACGTGGTAAGCAAATACCGTGGCGCCGGAAGTTCTATCGACCGCCCGCTCAAGCTGGACGTGCAGATCGTGTCCGTAAAAGATGTTGTCGCCCAGCACCAAGGCCGACGGCGATCCATTCAGAAAGTCCTTGCCGATGATAAAGGCTTGAGCCAGGCCGTCGGGACTGGGCTGCACCGCGTATTGCAGATTAATGCCCCATTCGCTGCCGTCGCCAAGCAGTTGCTGGAACCGGGGCGTATCCTGCGGCGTAGAGATAATCAGAATGTCGCGCAGGCCCGCCAGCAGCAACGTAGACAAGGGGTAGTAGATCATCGGCTTGTCGTATATGGGCAAGAGCTGCTTTGACACAGCCTTGGTCACCGGATACAACCGGGTTCCGGAGCCGCCCGCCAGGATAATGCCTTTGCGTTGACGTTGCATGATGGGATTTATTTCTCTAGAACTTCGGTAAGCATACGGGAGACGCCGGCTTGCCACGCCGGCAGCGAGAGACCAAACGATTCCCGCAGCAAAGCAGTATTCAATCGGGAATTCAACGGTCGACGCGCGGCAGCCTTGTATGCGCTCGACGAAATGGGTTTGACCGTTGACGCCCTTAGCGCAACGCCGTGCTCCGCTGCTTTTTCCAGCACGTACCTGGCATAGGCATACCAGGACGTCTCGCCGGCCGCGGCCAGATGATAAGTCCCGGGCAGCCCGGATCCGGACCGCGTGCGTGCGATGGCATGTGCCGTCACATCGGCGATTAGGTCCGCTCCCGTGGGCGCGCCGATTTGGTCGTCGATGACAGACAGCTCGTCGTGTTCCTTCGCCAAGCGCAGCATCGTTTTCGCGAAGTTACCGCCCCGGGCGCCATACACCCAACTGGTGCGGAAAATAAGGTGGGCGCAACCGGTTTCGCGAATTCTCTCTTCGCCGCCCAGCTTGGTTTTCCCATAAACGCTCAAGGGTCCGGTGGGGTCATTTTCTTCCCACGGACGCGTCCCACTTCCGTCGAATACGTAGTCAGTGGAATAGTGAACAAGGAATGCCCCCAACCTGGCGGCCTCGCGCGCCAAGGCGCCAGGGCCATCGGCATTGATGGCATGGGCGGCATCAGGCTCGCTTTCTGCCTTGTCCACCGCCGTATACGCGGCGGCATTGACGATCACATCGGGCGCGAGCGCCTTGACCGTGGCCGCGATGCCCGCGTCATCCGCCAAGTCGCCACACAAGCCGGATTCGTCGGCGCGTCCCAGTGCGACGAGATCGCCCAGTGGCGCCAGCGCGCGCTGCAGCTCCCAGCCTACCTGTCCATTCTTACCTAGCAAAAGGATTTTCACTGGTCTCGGCCCGCATAGTTCTTTTCGACCCACTGCAGGTATGCGCCGCTCTGGACGTTGGACGCCCACTCCGTGTTTTCCAGATACCAGGCGACCGTTTTACGTATGCCCGATTCGAAGGTTTCGGCAGGTTTCCAGCCGAGCTCTCTTTCGATCTTGCGGGCATCGATAGCGTAGCGGCGGTCGTGGCCCGGCCGATCGCGAACGAAGGTAATCTGCCCGGCATAGGACAAACCATCGCCGCGCGGCTTCAGCTCATCCAGGATAGCGCAGATGGTGCGCACAACATCAAGATTGGGTTTCTCGTTCCAGCCGCCGACGTTATAGGTTTCCCCGATGCGGCCCGACGCCAGAACAGCGCGGATCGCCGAGCAATGATCCTTCACATAAAGCCAATCGCGCACTTGCTGGCCGTCGCCATAGATAGGCAGCGGCTTGCCGGCGACGGCATTCAGGATAACCAACGGAATCAGTTTCTCCGGAAAATGGTAGGGCCCGTAGTTGTTACTGCAATTGGTCGTCAGTACGGGCAACCCATAGGTGTGATGCCAGGCCCTTACCAAGTGATCCGATGCGGCCTTGCTTGCTGAATAGGGGCTATTGGGCTCATAGGGGTTGGTTTCCGCAAAAGGCGGCGCATCCGCCGCCAGCGAGCCATACACTTCGTCGGTGGAAACGTGCAGGAAGCGGAAGCTCGCTTTTTCCTGCGCGGGCAATTCCGACCAGTATCCCCGCACGCTTTCCAGAAGATTGAACGTACCGACCACATTCGTCTGGATGAACTCGCCGGGCCCGTCGATCGAGCGGTCCACGTGGGATTCCGCAGCGAAGTTCACCACCGCGCGCGGTTTGTGCTCTTTCAAAAGACGGGATATTCCCGCCCTGTCGCCGATATCCATTTTGACGAAAACATAACCCGGCTGCCCGGCAAGCCGCGCGAGCGTTTCCAGGTTGCCCGCATAGGTCAGTTTGTCAACATTGACGAGGGCCTCGTCCGTTTGCGCGAACCAGTCCAATACGTAATTTCCGCCGATAAAACCGGCACCACCCGTAACCAAAATCGTCATAGCTTTCTATAGTTTTTTGAAAAGAGCGGCCACAATCAGGCCGATGTTTCCAGCGAAGGTCTGCCGATAGACCCCGGCACGCCTCAAGCCAACAAGACGACGCACGATGCCGCCTTGGCGGGACGCATCGAATTCCTGGAATATCTGCCGCTGTGGGGCCGGCAACTGCCCCAGGATACGTCGAAGGCCCGCGATGTTGGCATCAATCCACCCGCGCAGTTGACCCTGCATCAGCAGGCGAACACGCATGATCCTGGCACCCAGGCCCTGATTCGAACCGATCAGGTTACCCCCATGCTGCCGGTACAGGAGAGAAGGTTCAGGGTCGTACACGATACTGCCGCCCGCCGCACTGATGGCCACATAGGTCCACCAGTCATGCGCCACGACAGGAATATCCGCCCCAGCTTCCAACAGTAGACGTCGCCCGGCCGCGTTAAAGACCATGGTATTGCCGCCTCCGACATTCTGCACAAGCGCGTTGCGGAAGTCCGGTTTTTGTGTAAAGAGAGGTGAGAGGCCGAATTCGATTCCCGCCTCATCCACCAGGCGCGTACGCGAGCAATACAAGGCCGGACCTTCCGCCTTCAGCTCTTCAAGGATGCCCAGCGCGCGTTCGAGCTTGTCCGCCGCCCAGATATCGTCCTGGTCCGAATATGAGAAATAATCGGCCTGGATCTCGGGCCGACAAGCCAGGGAAAGGAAATTCGGCGCGAATCCACGCGACGGCCCGCGGACGATTTCCAGGCGGTGCTCGCCCCACGCTCGGCAGTACTCGGCGAGGATTTCCAGCGTGCCGTCGCGCGAGCCATCGTCGGAGACCCAGACTTTCCAATTGTCATGAGTCTGAGACTTGATGGAATCCAGCTGCTGGCGAAGAAAGCGTTCGCCGTTATACGAACAGAGCAGAACCGCCACGTGCGGCCTTGGCTCCGGCATGCCAGGCTTTGCAGTAGATGTTCCCGGGATAGTTGTACTCAAACGTCATCAGCCTCTTTTTTGACCATCAGCCACCGCGGCGTGGCAAAGCGCACCAGGGTGCGGTACAGCGCCAGGTAGACGATAGAAAACAGCGCCACGAATCCCATCAATACGTATTCGTACTGCCAGAATAGAACCGCCGGGATCACCGCAAGGGACGACAGCACCCACAAGTACGGCGAGGTCATGGCATTGCGCTGGATCTTGTGGCGCGCCTCGGTGGAGCCGATGGCCCACCGCACCAGCCGCTTGTAGACCAGCATGTGCAGATGTACCCCGTCCGGCATCCCTGGCGACCGGCCGCGCAGCCAGCGCTTGCGGTAGATCGAAAACAGCGTCTCGAAGACGGGGTAGATGCACAACAGCAAGGGAAACCAAGCCGACACATGGGGATGCCGGTAGAGCAGAAGCACGGACAATTCACCAATCATGTAGCCGATGAAGTACGCCCCCCCGTCACCCAGAAAGATCAGGCCGCGTGGATAGTTCCAGATCAGGAAGCCGCCGATGGCGCCCATCATCCCTACCGAAGCGACGACCAGCAAGCGGTCGCCCAGGTAATACGACACATAAGCCATGCCAGCCAGGATCATGACGGAAACCACCGCTGCGAGCCCGTTGTAGCCGTCGATGATATTTATCGCATTGGCGGCGCCGCCGATCGCGATCATCGTACACAGCAGCGCGATAAACCAAAACTGCAGCAGCCAATCCACCCCGACGATGTCGAGGCGCACCACTGCGGCGCCCAGCAAGTAGTAACCCAGCGCGCCAGCCATCATGGCGAGAAGCAAGCGCACACTGGCGCGAACCTTCTTGGTGATGTCTTCCGCGAAGCCGCCAAGGAAAGCCGGCGCGCCGCACAGCAGCAACAGGAACAAGGGCTTGACCAACCCCGGCTCACGCCAAGCCGCCGCGCCGGCGACCACCAGCATGCCCACAACCAGCGCGACGCCGCCGACCCGCGGCACCGGACGGACATGATATTTCTGCACGCCCGTCATGTCGGAGTCACCGGTATAGCGCACGTGCAAATGCCCGAACCGCAGCGTCAGCAATGTGCAGATGGCAGACGCGATAAAGGCAATAGACACGTAAAGCATGAAGGTTTACCTACCCCTTTGACTCTTTTTCCGGTTTCTAGGGTCGGTTGCGTGAATTCATATCGATCCGGACGACAACCTCCGGACGCAGCTCATCGTTACCCCACTTGATGGCGGGGGCATTTTACTTCTTTTCCCAAGGAGCTTCCGGGTACGCTCGCTTGCGGTATGTCACTGATCTAATACAAATTTTTGGCCTATGGCCAAAAGTGTTCAATATGCCGCGAACCGCTTTATCCCCCCGGGCTTTTGTTACAAATCCAGTAACTTATGACACAGATATGACGGGCGCGGGCCTCAGAGCTCAGCCGAATGTCAGTTGCAAAGCGGTACCGACTTGCACCCAATCCCGTAGCCTTTCGCAGCAATCAGGTCCAGAATGAGCCCAAGAAGGCCTAATAAAGGAGACAGCCATGCGCATTTCCGATGCTCAATGGATTCCTTCTACCCAGCACCAGACCTGGGAAGCGCTGACCGACTGCGCCGTGCTGCGCAAGTGCATACCCGGCTGCGTCGAGGTCGAATGCCGATCGCCGACGGAATACGCCTTTACCGTGCGCGCCAAGGTTGCCGGCCTGGGGGCGGACTACGAGGGTGAGGTGCTGCTTTCGGACGTCAACGCGCCGCACGGCTGCACCCTGGTGTTCGAAGGCAAGGGCAACGCCGCCGGGCTGGCGATCGGCACGGCCCAGGTGAACCTGGCGCCCAAGGACCACGGCACCCGGCTTTCATACACGCTGGCGGCCATGGCCGGGGGCAAGTTGGCCGAAGTGGGCGAAGGCACGCTGATAAAGGCTGCCGAGAAGATCGTCCAGAAGTTCTTCCTGAACTTTATCGACCACATGGCGGCCCAGCCTCACGTCGCCCCGCCGCCGCCTCCCCCACCGCCGGAGCCCCATGGTTTGCGCAACTCGCGCTGGTCCTGGGCCGTGGTCACCATGCTTATCCTGGCCTTCGTGGGCTATCACACCTTCTTCACCTGAGTACGGGCTTACGCGGACTTGGGGACCGGGCGACCGCGGCAAGAGCCGGAGGGAGGCCGCCTCGCGATCGGTGTATGCTCCGATCCCTCTAGGCATATCCGCGTTTCCTCATGCGCAGCCGTGACCTGATCGATCTGCTATTGTTGGCCGCCGTGTGGGGCGGTTCCTTCCTGTTCATGCGCATCGCGGTACCGGAATTCGGGCCGGCCCCGCTGATGGAGTTGCGGGTCGGCCTGGCGGCGCTGGCGCTGCTTGCCGTGCTGGCGTGGCGCGGTGGGGTGCGGGCGATGTTGCGCCACTGGAAGCCCATTCTCTGGGTGGGCGCTTTCAACGCCGCCCTGCCCTTTCTCTTGTACGGCTACGCGGCCCAAGGGCTGGGCGCCGGCTTCCTTTCCGTGTCGAATGCCGTGACGCCGATGTGGGGCGCGGCGATAGGCTGGATCTGGCTGCGCGATCGCTTGCCGGCTGGCCGGGTCGCCGGGCTGGCCATCGGGTTCGCGGGCATCGTGGTGCTGGTCTGGGACAAGTTCGATTTCAGCGACGGCGGGACGGGGTTGCCCGTGATCGCGGCCTTGATGGCGCCGTTGTGCTACGGCGTGGCGGCGAACAGCACCAAACGCTACTTGACTGGCCTCGACGCGTTGAGCGGCGCGACGGGCAGCATGGTCAGCGCGGCCCTGCTGCTGATGCCGTTCGCTGTGTGGACCTGGCCGGCCGAGCCGGTATCGGTGCAGGCCTGGGCGGCAACGATAACCCTGGCGCTGGTGTGCACCGCCATCGCCTATGTGATGTTCTTCCGCTTGATCGCCAGCGTGGGCCCGACGGCGGCGGTCAGCGTGACATTCCTCGTGCCGGTGTTTGGCGTGTTGTGGGGCACGCTGCTGCTGGATGAGCCGCTGACCGCGACGATGCTGGTGGGCGCGGCGATCATTCTGGTCGGCACGGCGCTGTCGCTAGGACTGGTGGGGCGGCCGAAAACGGCGCGCGCCTGATCGCGCGACGACCAGTGGGTCGAAGCGGCCCGCCACGCCTACACCCGCTCGAATATCCCCGCTGCCCCCATCCCCGTCCCAACACACATCGTCACCATCCCGTACTTCGCCTGCCGCCTTCGCAGGCCGTGGACGACGGTCGCGGCGCGGATGGCGCCGGTGGCGCCCAGGGGGTGGCCGAGGGCGATGGCGCCGCCCAGCGGGTTCACCTTTTCCGGGTCCAGGCCCAGATCGCCGATGACCGCCAGCGACTGCGCGGCGAAGGCCTCGTTCAGCTCGATCCAGTCGATATCCTGCTGGTTCAGGCCAGCCTGCTTCAGTGCGGCCGGAATAGCGTCGCGCGGACCGATGCCCATGAGTTCGGGCGCGACGCCGCGCACGGCGAAGGATACGAACCGGGCCAACGGCGTCAGGCCGTGATCGCGCACGGCGCGCTCGGAGGCCAGGATCAGCGCGCCGGCACCATCCGAGGTCTGCGAGCTGTTGCCCGCGGTGACGCTGCCGCGCGCCGCGAAGACCGGCCTCAGGCGCGCCAGGGCTTCCATGGAGGTATCCCGGCGCGGCCCTTCGTCGCGCAGGAATTCGCGTTGCGCGATGGCGATTTCGCCGGATTGCAGGTTGGCCTGGCGCGCGACGACCGCCACGGGGGTGATCTCGTCATTGAATTCACCGGCGTCCTGCGCGGCGATGGCGCGCTGGTGCGAGCGCAGCGCGAAAGCGTCCTGGACGTCGCGCGTGACTTTCCATTGCTCGGCCACGCGCTCAGCGGTAAGGCCCATGCCGTAGGCGATGCCGACGTCTTCGTCGTTGGCGAAGATGCGCGGCGAGAACGATGGTGCGTGGCCCATCATGGGCACCTGGCTCAGCGACTCGGTGCCGCCGGCGATGACGATGTCGGCCTCGCCGACGCGGATGCGATCGGCGGCCATGGCGATGGCGCTCAGGCCTGATGCGCAGAAGCGGTTGACGGTGATGCCGGGCACGCGGTCCGGCAGGCCCGCCAGCAGGACGGCGATGCGGGCGACGTTCAGGCCTTGCGAACCTTCCGGGCGCGCGCAGCCGATGATGGCGTCGTCGATGGCGGCGGGGTCCAGGGTGGCGGCCTGCGCCAGCGCGGCGCGCAGGATGTCGGCCAGCAGTTCGTCCGGACGGGTGTTGCGCAGCGCGCCCTTGGGCGCCTTGCCGACCGGCGAACGGGTGGCGGCGACGATGTAGGCGTCTTGCAGGCTTCGGGTCATGTCGGTGTTCCTTGCATTTGCATCGGCGGCGGGAGCGGCGGGGGCGATAAGCGGCGGACCATCCCGATGCCGCCTTGGCGGCATTCCTAATTCCGTACCGGCTTGCCGGTCTTCAACATCCCCATGATGCGCTCATGCGTCTTGGGGTTGCCGAGCAAGCCGAGGAAGGCGCGGCGTTCCAGCGCGAGCATCCATTCCTCGTCCACCAATGTGCCGGGATCGACATCGCCGCCGCAGATGACGTGGGCGACGGTGCGGGCCAGTTCGTAGTCGTATGCCGAAATAAAGCCGCCGTCGCGCAGATTGACCAGTTGCGCCGCCAAGGTTGCCGCCCCATCCGTACCCGCCACCGGAAACGGCGCGGGCAGCGGCGGCCGCCAGCCGGTGTCGGCCAGGGCGGCGGCATGGCGGATGGCGGCGTACAGGACTTCGTCTTCATGCATGACGATGGGATCGGACTCGCGCAGATAACCAATCTGTCGCGCTTCCAACGCGGAGCGCGAGACCTTGGCAGTGGCGACGGCTTCGGCGAATTTCTGCAGGAAAGGCAGCAGGGGCATGTCGGGCGCGGTGGCGGCGCGCTGTTCGGCGGCGCGCCGCGCGCAGTAGGCCAGGCCGCCGGCGCCGGGCACCAGGCCGACGCCGATTTCCACCAGGCCGATGTAGGTTTCCAGGTGCGCCACGCGGGCCGCGGCGTGCACGGCGATTTCGCAGCCGCCCCCCAGCGCCAGGCCGGACAAGGCAACGACCGTGGGCACCAGCGCATGACGGAAGCGCTGGGCGACGCGCTGCAGGTCACGCTCCAGGGGTTCGATCGCCGCCGGACCGCCCTGCATGAAGGCCGGCAGCATGGCCTGCAGGTCCGCCCCGGCGGAGAACGGCGGTTGGCTTTGCCATACCACCAGGCCGCGGTACCGGGCTTCGGCCAGGTCGACGGCATGCAGCAGGCCCTGCGTGACGGCAGGGCTGATGGTATGCATCTTGGTTTTGAACGACGCGATCAGCACGTCGCGGTAGCCGTGGCCTTCCACCAGCGTCCACAGGCGGATCGCATCATCCTCGAACACCGTGCGGCCAGGCGCCTCGTCCGGCTCGCCGACCAGGCCCGGCGGCACGAGCTGGCAGCGGTAAACGGGCAGGTCGCGGCGCGGCTGGAAGACGCCCTCGCGCGGATTCCAGGAGCCGCCGGCGGTATGCACGCCGCCGTTTTGCACGACCAGGCCGCCCGTGACCCAGGCCGGCAGCGGCGCGGTGGACAGGGCCAGCCCCTTGTCGATGTCTTCCTGTATCCACCGGGCCACGGTAGACCAGCCGGCGGCCTGCCAGACTTCGAACGGTCCCCGCGCATGGCCGAAGCCCCAGCGCATGGCGAAATCCACGTCGCGCGCGGTATCGGCGATATCGGCCAGGTGCACGGCGGCGTAGTGGAAGGTGTCGCGCAGCAGCGCCCACAGGAATTTGCCCTGCGGTTGCGGCGACTCGCGCAAGGCGCGCAGGCGGCGCGCGGGATCGCGCTCGGCCAGCGCCGCCGCGACGGCGTCGTCCGGCGCGGCACCGGCGGGCACGTAGGCGCGCGCCGCCGGATCCAGGCGCAGGATGGCCTTGCCTTCCTTGCGGTAGAAACCGGCGCCGGTCTTCTGGCCCAGCGCGCCTTGTTCCAGCAGCGCCGTCAACACGGGCGGCGTGGCGAAGGCCGCGCGGAAAGGATCGTCCGGCAGGCCGTCCTGCATGGTGCGGATGACGTGGGCCAGCGTATCCAGCCCCACGACATCGGCGGTGCGGAAGGTGCCGGACTTGGCTCGGCCCAGGCGAGTGCCGGTGAGCTCATCGACGATGTCATAGCCCAGGCCGTAGCGCTCGGCCTCGATCATGGCCGCCAGGATGCCGAAGACGCCGATGCGATTGCCGATGAAATTGGGCGTGTCCTTGGCCCGCACGACGCGCTTGCCCAGGTCCGACACCAGAAACGTCTCCAGCCTGTCCAGCAGACGGGACTCGGTCGCCGCGGCCGGGATCAGTTCGACCAGCGGCATGTAGCGCGGTGGGTTGAAAAAATGCACGCCGCAGAAGCGCGGCCGCAGCCCCTGTGGCAGCGTGTCGGCCAGGGCGGCGATGGAGAGCCCGGATGTGTTGGTCGCCAGGATGGCATGCGGCGCCAGGGCGGGTGCGATGCGCCGGTACAGATCCCGCTTCCAGTCCAGGCGTTCGGCGATGGCCTCGATGACCAGGTCGCATGGGCCCAGGCGGTCCAGATGCTCGTCATAGTTGGCCGGCTCGATGTGCTCGGCCAGCGCCGGCGAGGCCAGCGGCGCGGGATTCAGGCGCTGCAGGCCGGCGATGGCCTTGCGGGCGATGGCGCTGCGGTCGGCGCCCTCGCTCGCCAGATCGAAGAGTACGACCGGGACGCCGGCATTGATGCAGTGGGCGGCGATCTGCGCGCCCATGACGCCCGCGCCCAGCACGGCGATGCGGCGTATGCGCGCCGGGACCGCCCCCTGGGTGTCGTTGTGTCCGGCCGCGCTGGAGGGCGGAGCGGTGGGAATGTCGCCAGCGGGAATCATGGCCTGGGTCTCCTGCGATTGCTGGGTCGAGCCGCCGCTGATGCTCAGCGTACGGTCGGATCGGTATGGCTTGGAAGTCGGGGGGCGGCCACCCCTGCGGGTCCGCCGTCGCGGCCGGTCCTTTATACGCAACGCCTTCGGCACACTATACAAAACCTGGGCATCCGCGCTCGCGAACAGTAGCGGTCAATACCGCGCGGACTGCCCCGTCAGCGCGACGCCCACGCGGAGCATCGTGTACGCGACGTTATCCAGGAAGCGCCGTACCCAACCGCGATCGCTATGGTCCGCGGCCCGCACCAGCCGGCCGCCGCGGCTTATTTCATCTTCCAGACTGTCGTACAACTGGCGCGCGAAGCCGGCATCGTCCACGATGACATTCGCCTCGCGCGCCAGCAGCAGGCTGAAGGGATCCAGATTGGACGAGCCCACCGTGGCGACGTCGTCGATCACCGCCACCTTGGCATGCAGGTAGCTGGGCATGTACTCGTAGATCTCGATGCCGGCATTCAGCAGGTCGGCGTACAGCACGTGCGTGGCGTAGTACTGCAACCGGTATTCGACCTTGCCCTGCAGCAGCAGGCGCACGCGCACGCCGCGCGCGGCGGCGCGCTTCAAGGCATGGCGGAAGCGCAGGCCGGGAAAGAAATAGGCATTGGCGATCAGTATCTCGCGGTGGGCGCGATTGATACCGTACAGATAGGCGCGTTCGAAGGTCTGCCGCCAGCGCAGATTGTCACGTAGCACGAACGCCGCGCGCAGGCCGCCCGGCGCCTGCCCGGACGAGCGGCCCAAAGCCTGGTCCGGCGGCGGCCCGTAAAGACGGCGCAGGCGACGCGCTTCGTTGGCCCGTTCCCCGCGGCGCAGCGCGGCGGGGCTCAGGCGTATCCACAGCAGATCCTGCGCGTGCACCGCTTGCGCCACCAAGGGCCCGCGCACTTCGACGGCGAAATCGAAGCGCGGATTGGCGTCGATCGCATCATCCGGATCCAGATCGTCGTAATCGTCGACGATATTGATTCCGCCGACAAAAGCGACCCGGCCGTCGATCACGGTGACCTTGCGATGCAGCCGCCGCAGCCGGCTGCGCGAAAACAGCAGTCTTTGCGGCCAGCCCGGTTCGGGGCGAAAGATGCGGCACTGCGCGCCGGCGTCGATCAATCGGCGGCGGACCTCGTCCACCCACTCCCAGCTGCCGAAGCCATCGATGACCACGCGCACCTTGACGCCGCGCTCGCAGGCGCGCGCCAGCGCGTCCAGCACGCGTTGCGCCGTGCGGTCCAGCGTAAAGATATAGGTTTCCAGATGCACGGTCGTGCGCGCCGCATCGATGGCATCGCACAGGGCGGGGAAGAACTCCGCGCCGTTCTTCAGCAGCCGGATCGCGTTGCCGTCCGACCAGTGCAAACGCAGCGGCTTGGGCCTCACGGCAATTCGAGCTCCGCGAGCAGGGGCGAATGATCGGATAGCTTGGACCACGCCCTGCCGCGCAGCACGCGCGCGCTGCGTACGCCGAAACCGCGCTGGTAGATGCGGTCCAGGCGGAACCAGGGGAATACCGCGGGGAAAGTGCGTGGCGGCCGCACGATGCGCAGGTTGCCGTCCATGGTCAGCTGGTTGGTCCGCTCCAGCATGGCGAGGCTGTTGGGCACGCCGCGCAGCACATTGCTGAGCCGGCGCATGCTTTCGCGCAGGCGGGGGCCTTCGCCGCCGACCAGCTTGGGCGCATGGGAGAACACTTCGTACACACCCAGCCGCTGCACGAACAGCGGCGCCAGCCTATCGTTCCAGTCATTGAAGTCGCCCGCGATCAGCATGGGCGCGCCGGCCGGCACCATGCGATCGATGCGATCGACCAGCGCCTGGATCTGCCGTGAACGGCTGCCGGCGAACAGGCCCAGGTGGACGACGAAGCAATGGACTTCGCGATTGCCGACCTCGACGGTGGCATGCAGCAGGCCACGTTGCTCGAGCTTGTGGTCGGAGATGTCCTGGTTCTCATGCTCCAGGATGGGATAGCGCGACAATAGCGCGTTGCCATGGTCGGTATGGTCGCGCACCGCGTTGCGGCCGTAGCACATGTCCATGTGCAGCGCGGCCGCCAGCGACATGTGCTGGGCGTCCAGTACGCTTCGGCTCTCGTTGCGGCCCTGGACTTCCTGCAGGAAGACCAGGTCCGGACGCAGCCCGTACAGGCCCAGGCGCAGCTCCTTCAGGGAGTCCCGCGCGCCCAGCGCGGAACGGCCCTTGTGGATGTTGTAGCTGACGATGCGCAGTACGGACATGGCGCCAACTTATCGCACCGTTATTTCACTTCCGCGTTGCGCAAACGGATATGCAGCTCGCGCAGTTGCTTTTCGTCCACGGGCGACGGCGCCTGCGTCAGCAGGTCCTGCGCGCGCTGGGTCTTGGGGAAGGCGATCACGTCGCGGATGGAATCCGCGCCCGTCATCATGGTGACGATGCGGTCCAGGCCGAAGGCGATGCCGCCGTGCGGAGGCGCGCCGTACTGCAGCGCGTCCAGCAGGAAGCCGAACTTCTGGCGGGCTTCCTCGGCGCCGATCTTCAGCGCGCGGAAGACCTTGCTCTGCACTTCCTCGCGATGGATACGGACCGAGCCGCCGCCGATTTCCCAGCCGTTCAGCACCATGTCGTAGGCCTTGGCGTAGGCCTTGCTGGGATCGGTTTCCAGGAAGTCCTCGTGGCCGTCCTTCGGGCTGGTGAAAGGATGGTGCGCGGCGGTGTAGCGGCCTTCTTCCTCGTCGTATTCGAACATGGGGAAGTCGATGACCCACAACGGGCGCCAGCCGGGAGTGAACAGGCCGGACGTCTTGCCGAATTCGCTGTGGCCGATCTTGACGCGCAGCGCACCGATGGAATCGTTGACCACCTTTTCCTTGTCCGCGCCAAAGAAAATGATGTCGCCGTCCTGGGCGCCGGTGCGCTTGATCAGCTCGGCCAGCGCGGCGTCATGGATGTTCTTGACGATGGGCGACTGCAGTCCGTCGCGGCCCTTGGCGGCTTCGTTGACCTTGATCCAGGCCAGGCCCTTGGCGCCGTAGATGCCGACGAATTGCGTGTAGCTGTCGATTTCGCTGCGCGACAGCGAGCCGCCGCCCGGCACGCGCAGGGCCACCACGCGGCTGCCCGGCGTGGCGGCCGCCGAGGCGAACACCTTGAAATCGACGTCGCGCATGATGTCGCTGATGTCGGTGAATTCCAGCGACACGCGCAGATCGGGCTTGTCCGAACCGTAGCGGCGCATGGCTTCCGTCCAGGTCATGCTGGGGAACGGTTGCGGCAGGTCGACGTTCTGCACGACCTTGAAGACGTGGCGGATCATGCTTTCGAAGATCTCGCGGATCTCGACTTCGTTCAGGAACGAAGTTTCGCAATCGATCTGCGTGAATTCGGGCTGGCGGTCGGCGCGCAGGTCTTCGTCGCGGAAGCACTTGGTGATCTGGTAGTAGCGGTCGAAGCCCGACACCATCAGCATCTGCTTGAACAGCTGCGGCGACTGCGGCAGCGCGAAGAACTGGCCGGCATTGACGCGCGACGGCACCAGGTAATCGCGCGCGCCCTCCGGCGTGCTCTTGGTCAGCATGGGCGTTTCGATATCGATGAAGCCCAGCGTGTCCAGGAATTTGCGCACTTCGATGGATACGCGATAGCGCAGCATCAGGTTGCGCTGCATCTGCGGCCGGCGCAGGTCCAGCACGCGATGCGTCAGGCGCGTGGTTTCCGACAGGTTGTCGTCATCCAGCTGGAAAGGCGGCGTGACGGAAGGATTGAGGATTTCCACTTCCTTGCACAGCACTTCGATTTCGCCGGAAGCCAGTTCCGGGTTGGCCGTGCCTTCCGGACGGAGGCGCACCAGCCCCGTGACCCGGATGCAGAATTCGTTGCGCAAGCGTTCGGCCGTGGCGAAAGCGGCGTTGTCGGGGTCGAAAACGATCTGCGCCAGGCCGGCGCGGTCGCGCAGGTCGATGAAGATGACCCCGCCGTGGTCGCGGCGGCGGTTTACCCAGCCGTACAGGGTAACGGTTTGACCGAGGTGGTCGCGGCAAACCTGGCCGGTGTAGCAGGTACGCATTGCGGGATGACTCCGTTTCTACTTTGTTGGGGCGCCTTGGAGCGTCACGATAATGGATCGAAGGGCGGGCCGCTGGCCCACCCGGATTCTTTTCAGGGGGCGTTCTCCCCGCGCTGGCGTACGCCGGGCGCGGTGGGGATTTCGGCGGGCCGTGCCGGCACCACCGGCGGGGGCGGCGCCACCACCCCCATGGATACGACGTACTTCAGGGCGGAGTCCACGCTCATCTGCAGGTCGATGACTTCGGCGCGCGGCATCATCAGGAAGAAGCCGGACGTCGGATTGGGCGTGGTGGGAACGTAGACGCTGACATGGTCGCCCGGCAGATGCGTGGCGACTTCGCCGCTGGGGATGCCGGTCAGGAAGGCGATGGTCCAGGAGCCCTGGCGCGGATACTGCACCAGCACGGCCTGGCGGAAGGCCTGCCCGTTCGGCGCCAGCACGGTATCGCTGACCTGCTTGACCGAGTTGTAGATGGAGCGCACCAGGGGAATGCGGCCCAGCAGCTTTTCCCACTGGTCCAGCATGGTGCGGCCCAGCAGGTTGGCGGCGAAGACGCCCGTGAGCAGCACCACCAGGATGACCAGCAGGAAGCGGAAGCCCGGAATGTCGACGCCGAACAGGGACTCCGCCGACAGGAAGCCGGGAACGAAGCCTTCCAGGGTGGCGATGAGCACGCCCAGCACCCAGACGGTGATCACCAGCGGAACCCAGATCAGCAGGCCCGTGATGAAGTACTTCTTGAAGATGCGCATCGCCATGACGGGGACGTCAGGATGCCGCGGCGGGCGGTGTCGCGGGCGTGGCGGCCGGCGCGGCGGACGAGGCCGGCGCGGAATCGCCGGACTTGGCGGCGCCGCCATCGGCCTTGGTTTCGGCCTTGCCGTCGCTCTTGGCTTCCGTCTTGCCGCCGCTCGCGGCGGCGTTCGAGCCACTGCCGCCGTTGTTGCGGAAATCAGTGACGTACCAGCCCGAGCCCTTCAGCTGGAAGCCGGCGGCGGTAACCTGCTTGGAAAAGGTGCTGGCGCCGCACTCGGGGCATACCGTGAGCGGCGCATCGGAGATCTTCTGCAGTACGTCCTTGGCATGGCCGCAGCTGCTGCATTTGTAAGCGTAGATAGGCATTCAATCCACTCCCAGGCCCGCCGGCACGAAACAACCCGCCCGAGTGCGCCGCCGTGGAGACGAGGCGGCGCGGCTGGAGCGGGGCCGGCAAAAATACGGGAAAGTCTTGAATTTTAGCGGGTTTTTGAGCCAGGCCCATGACTGCGATCACACCGCGGCGCGGGCCCCGGCCGGGGTCGCCGTCAGACCGGCAGCAGGAACATCGCCGCCGCCACCAGGGTCGGCAGCAAGGCGGCCAGAAAAAGCCGCCCCGCGGAGATGCTGCCGTCGGGAAAGTGGTTCTTCAGGATGGCGAAGCCGGCCGGATTGGGGGCGTTGGCGATGACGGTAAGCCCGCCGCCGGTGACCGCGCCGGCCACCAGCATGTAGCGCCAGGTCTCGTTGGTGCCCTGCACCAGCGAGCCCAGGTAGGTCAGGGCCGCGTTGTCGGTGATCGCGGTCAGGGCGGTCGCGCCCCAGAACAGCAGCGTGGAGGACAGGTCGCCCAGCAGATCCTGCAGCCACCATTGCTGCAGGCCGCCCAGCACGACCAGCCCGGCCAGGAAGAAGCCGACCATCAGCCCTTCCTTGATCATCAGGCGGTTCTGGTGGCGCTTGTAGGCTTCGGTGAAACCGATGAACAGCATCATCAGGCCGAGGAAAATGGCGGGATGGTGGGCGTTCAGGACCACGGCCACCAGGAAAACCAGGTGCATGGCGATCACGGGCAGCGGTACCGGACCGCGGCCGTTGTCCCGAGCCGGGGCGGCCTGCCCCGCGTCGCGCAGCGCATCGCGGCACACGAAGGTCAGCACGCCGGCATTGACGAAGACCGCCACGGCCGCCCGCCAGCCGAAATTCGCCGCCATGTGCGCCGCATCCCAGCCGAAGGTGGACGCCACCATCAGGACCGGCGGCGCGGCGTAGGAGGTGAGGACGCCGCCGATGGACACATTGACGAACAGCACGCCCAAGGTCAGGTACTTGAAACCGGCGCGGCCGCTCGTGCGGAAATAGGCGTCGCGCAGCAGGATGGCCGCCAGCGTCATGGCCGCGGGTTCGGTGATGAAGGACCCCGACAGGGGAACAATGGAAAGCACGACCAGGTAGGTGCTGAGCTCGTTGCGTATCGGCAGCACGCGGGCGATGCCGCGCACGACGGCGTCGACGAACTCCAGGATGGGGCGGCTGGCGGCGACGACCATGATCACGAAGACGAACAGCGGTTCCGTGAAGTTGCGCGTGTCCATGTACTCGATGGCCTTGCCGCTGCCCGCCAGCAAGGCCATGGAGACGATCAGCACGAAGGCCCAGACGCCGAATACCGCTTCCACCTCCGCCAGCATGTGCCAGACCCCGGCGTGCGGGCCGTTGCGGTGCGCCATGCGGGCAAAGAAAGGAACCGAAAAGGTATGCAGGACGGCGATGGCGAACAACAGGGTCGCGATCGCTTCGATCGTGGTGGGCATGGGGCTGGACTACCTCTGGACGGGTCTTGATCAACGCTACGGATACGATCCGTACGGAAGCAGGGACTATACCGAACTGCGCAGGGTATTCTCCACAGTTCGTGCGTGTTTGACCGAGTCCGACGCCGGAACGCTTCAACGAATGGAGTTCGCATGACGGTTCTCAGATCCCTGCTGTTCGCTCCCGCCAACCACCCCCGCCGTGTGGAGAAAGCCCTGACGCTGCCGGCCGATGCGGTGATCCTGGATCTGGAAGACGCCTGCGCGGTGTCGGAAAAAGTCGCCAGCCGGGCCAAGGTCAGCCAGGCCATGGCCCTGCCGCGCCACTGCCTGGCCTACGTGCGCGTCAATCCGCTATCCACGGAGTTCGCCTACGGCGATCTCGTCGAGACCGTGCGTCCCGGGTTGGACGGAGTGGTATTGCCCAAGGTGGAATCGGCCGGCGAACTGCTTACCGCGGACTGGCTGATCCGCCAGCTGGAGCGCGAGCGCGGCATGCCCGAAGGCGCGGTGGACCTGATGCCCATCATCGAAACCGCGCGCGGCCTGGCCAGCCTGCCGGAAATCCTGGCGGCCACGCCGCGCGTGAAGCGCGCCGCCTTCGGGGCGGGCGACTTCACGCTGGACCTGGACCTGACGTGGACGCGCGACGAAAGCGAGCTGAACGCCTACCGCGCGCAGATGGTGCTGCATTCG
Organism: Bordetella sputigena; assembly: GCF_965137885.1. Classification (NCBI taxonomy): domain Bacteria; kingdom Pseudomonadati; phylum Pseudomonadota; class Betaproteobacteria; order Burkholderiales; family Alcaligenaceae; genus Bordetella; species Bordetella sputigena. The sequence goes on along the minus strand of NZ_CBCSCA010000001.1, from coordinate 250,706 downwards.
CGCGCGGCGGGCGTGGAAGCGCCGCTGGATACGGTGTGGGTGAATCTGCAGGATACGGAAGGCTGCGCGGCGTCGGCGCGCAAGGCGCGCGAGCTGGGCTTCCAGGGCAAGCTGTGCATCCATCCGGACCAGCTGCCGGCGGTCAATGCCGCCTTTTCGCCCAGCGCCGCGCAGATCGAACGCGCGCGCCGTGTGCTGGACGCCTTCGCCGAGGCCGAAGCGCAAGGCTCGTCGGCGATCCAGCTGGACGGCCAGTTCATCGACTATCCCATCGTCCATGCCGCGCGGCGCGTCATGGCGCTGGCCGAGAAGATCTCGCCTCGGTAAAGCCAGACTGCCGCCCAGGCGCAGCGCGCGCTCGCACGCGTGTTGCGCCCGCGCGCCGGCCGCCCGCGCAAGCGGGCCAGGGCGCCCAAGACGCCGCCCTGGCCATCCGGCGGCTTACCAGCTGTACCGATAGCCCACCTGGCCGAACACCCCCTTGCGCTCTTCGCCGCCCAGGTTCTTCGCCAGCTTGATGGTGGCGTAGAGCTGGCCGCCCTTGCCCACGGCTTCATTGATGCCGAAGCCGACTTCACCCCAGGTGCGCCCGAAATCCGAACGCACCGAGGTGCCGCCCACGGTCACCGCGCGCGGCGGGACGAAGTCATGCAGCACGTCGAAGGTCAGGTACGGCGTCCCGGATCCGGCACCGTCCTCCGTCTTCACATTGGGCGCGAACAGGCGGAAGCCCAGGCGTCCGCGCAAGGCATTGCTGCTATTGCCGGACACGCGCGAGATACCGTCGTCGAAGCTGTCCAGCTTCAAGTACTGGTACACCAGCTGCGCCTGCGGTTCGATCGCCAGTTTCGGCATCAGGGCGAAGGGCTTGCCGACCTCCTGCGACAGCGCGATGCCGAAACCGTTCTGGTTGCCGCCATTGCCGTACACATCGTCGTACTTGTTCCGGTAATGCGTGACCTGCGCCACCGAATCCCAATAGCTGCCGTCGCGCCAGTACTTGGTGTAGTACCCGCCCAGGCTTTGCGCCTGCGTCGTCGCGCTGCCTGCCTTGTCCGACAGCGTCGCGTTCAGATCGCGCTTGCCGTCCTTGAAGTCGGAATCGGTCACGCCCAGGGTTGCCGTCACGCCCGCGTGGGTGCTGCCGCCTTCCTCCGATTGCGACAGGGTCCAGTCCTTGCCGAACTGCATGAAGAAGGTGTGCTGATTCACCGAGAAGCGGCTGCCGGAATCGGCGTTCAACCCGTCGCCGCCGATGCGCCCCCAGAAGCCGTCCTTATTGCCTTTCTGGTTCTGTTCGGTGGCATAGACGTCGCCCACGCGTTCATGCAGGCGGCCCAGCATCGCGAAACCGTAGTCCAGGTTCAGCGCCGGCATCATGGTGTAGCCGGCCACAGCCGGGCGATACGCCACGGGACCGGTCGGCGTGGGATCGCCGGGCGCCGTGGGGCCGCCCAGCGTGGAGCGCAGGTAGTAGTCGTCCGCGCTGGCGCTGCCGCCCCGATACAGCAGGTATTGATAGGCGCCAGCCTGTACCGGCGCGGCAAGCTGGAAGGCGCCCGGGGCCGTGCTGCCGCCGCCGGTGGCCGCCACCACATTGATGCCGTCGCCCGTGGTGCGCGCACCTGACCCGCCGGTGTTATTGATGCGCAAGGCCGTGGTGCCGGTCGCGCTGCCGCCGTTGATGACCAGGCGATCCGACGGCGCGCCGTCGCCGGCGACGTAAGTGTTCAGCGCGATGGTGCCGCCATTGCCCGTATAGCTGCTGGCCGTGACGGTTTTGTAGCTGGCCGCCTGCCTGGGATCGCCGGTGGGCGCCTGGTAGGCGATGATGCCGGCGTTCGATAGCGCGGCGGTTTCCGAGCTGGCCGTCACGTTCCATGCGCTGCTGGCGTCGATACTGACATCCAGCGGATCGATACGGCCCGTCAGGGTCGTGCCATTGCGCAGGACTACCGAGCCGCTGCTGCCGGCATCGGCGATCAGGTCGCCGTTCAATGTGACGCCCTGCGCATCCAGGTTGACCACGCTGGCGTTCGTCAGGTTCAACAGGGTGCCGGTCGAGGCCGTGATCGCGGTGCCCGGACGCACACTGATATTGGCGCGGGCGCCGGTCACTTCGATGGCGTTGCCGGCCTGGGCGTTCACCGTTCCGCCGTTCAGCACGATGGTCGACACGTTGCCGGTGCCGGCGAGGTCGGTGACCGCGATGGCCGCCGTGCCGCCCTGGACGGTGCTGTTGTTCAAGGTCACCGTGCCGCCCGCGTTGGCGAGGACGCCGGGGCCGGCCACGCTGCGCAGCAGCGTGCCGCTGGCGGTGGCGGCTCCCGCCGGCCCTTCCACCCGCAGGGCCGCTGCGTTGGCGCCGCTGGTCGTGACGGATCCACCCATCAGCCGGGCCGTGGCGCCGCTGTCCAGCATGACGCCCGAGGCCACATCGCCGGCCGTGACGACCATGGCATTCGCCAGCTGCAAGGTGCCGGCGCTGCTGATGTGGATGCCGGCCGCGCCGGCGCCACCGGTGGCGATGCGTCCGCCGTTCACCACCACGTCGCCGTTGGCGCCGGAGGAACTGATACCGGCGGACCCCGCTCCGCTGGTCGTGATATTGGTATCGGTCAGCGCGATCACGCCGCCGGCGGCCTGGTTGTCCAAGGCCATCCCCGATCCGGAAACGGTGATGCTGCCCGCGGTGCCGACCACGCTGCCGCCCACCGCGGTCGGGTCCAACAGGATGCCGTCGGCCGAGCCGCTCGCCTGGATGGTACCGCTGCCGGAGAAAGCCACCGAAGCGCCGGCTCCCGTCAGATGCACCGCGGCCGTGCCGTCATCGGCGCGGATCACGCCATTGTTCACCAGGCTGGCGTTGGCGCCCTGCACCAGCGCGCCGTCGCCGTGCGCGACCTGTATCGTCGCATTGTTGTCCACCGTGCCCTGCGCGCCCACCACCACGCCGGTGGACGACCTGCCGGTAAAGGTGATGGCGTTGTTGTTGACCAGCGTGCCCTGGTTGCGCGCGACGAAACCCACCACGCCGTCGGACGCCGACTGGATGGCGGCGTTGTTCACCAGCGTGGTCGGCAACGCGTCGCCCGACGCCGCGCCGGTGATGTCATGGCCCTGGCCGTCGACGATGCCCGCCGTCGCGCCGGCGTTGGACAACAGAATGGTCGTACCGGAATCGATGGTGCCGGCGGCGCCGCCTTCGTTGACGATCGCGACGGCCCCACCCGCGCCGCCCGCCGCGCCGTTGACGCGCCAGGTCGAATTGCCGGTCGACAGCGTGGTCCCCAGGCCGGTGGCGACGACGCCGCGCGCATCCCTGCCCGCGACCGTCGTATCGAAGGCGCCGGCGACCGAGGCGCCGGTGAAGGCCGCGCCGTCCGCCACGCGGAACAGCGTGGACCGTTCGGTATCCACCGTCATCGTCGTGGCCGACACATTGATCGCCGAGCCCGCGCCCGCCGCGAAGAAGCCGATCTGGTCCGTTCCGCCCAGGAAGCGGGGCACCGCACCGGCCGCGACATTGACCGTGCCGCCGTTCTGGGCGAACACGCCGATCGCGCCGACGCCCCCCAGATTGATCGCGCCGCTGACCGCGGCCACGCCCTGCGCGCCATCCACCCAGACGCCGAAGTTGCGCGTGCCGCTGGCGGGATCCGCATTGCCGTTCACGTTGATGATGCCCGTGGATTCGGCATTGGCGGCGATGCCGGGATCGGCATTGACCATGACGCCGATGCCGTTGACGCCATCGACGTTGATGGTGCCGGCATTGCGAACGATCGCGCCGGTGCCGGCGGCGCCGTTGTCGTCCGCCAGCATGCCGATGTTGGCGATCGGCGTCCCGCCGGCCGCGCCGTTAATGTCTATCGTGCCGTTGTTCTGCAGCAGCGAACTCAAGGGCGCGGTCGAATACATCGCGACCGCGTTCTGCGCCTGCGTACCGATAACGATCCGCCCGTTGTTGATGGCGCTGTCCCCCGTGTCCATGATGCGCACGCCATAGGTCGGGCCGGCGATCTCCACGTCCGGTACGGCGTCGGTGGTGGCGTACTGCGCGGCCCGGCCGATATAGAGAAGCCCGCTCGCGCTGTTGGTGAAGCTGCCGCCGCCCCTGACGTTCACGCCCACGACCCTGGCGGTGTAGCCGGGGTTCACGCCGATGTTGACCGTACCGTTGTTGGTCCCGGCCGCGCCGTTGGCCAGGCCGATACCGGTGGTGGTGTAGCCGTTGAAGCTCATGCCGGACACGTTGACCACGCCGTCGTTCAGCACGGTCGTGCCCTGCCCGGTCGCCATGATCCCCGAGCCGGTGTAATAGAACAGATCGTCGGTGGCGGTGTTGGCCTTGTCCCCCGCCAGATACCCCGCCGACACCACGCCGTTGGCGGCGTTGACGAAGCGCGAGCCGCTTTCCACCTGGGCGACCTGCTGGATGACGTTGCCCGACAGGATGCCGTGATTGGTGACGACGGCGCCATTGGTGGCCTTGACCGCGCCGGAGGCGCGCACCATATCCAGCTGCGCGCCCGCGGCGATGGTGGCGCCGCCGCGCGCACCGTTGGCCAGGATGGCGTAGCGGTCGCCATTGGGCACGCGGGTCAGGTCGCCGTCCGAGGTGTTGGTCATGTAGGTGACCGGCGTTTCGACGGTATTGAAGGCCTGCGCAAAGGCGGTGTCGTACGCCAGTTGCGACGTCAGCACGCCATTCTTCAACGCGTCGACCAGCACATTGTTGTAGGCCGCCAGCTCGGCGGCATTGGTGACGGTGTACGCAGCGCCGTTGAAGTTGACTGTCCCGGCGTAGGTGGTGACGGGCACGGTGACCGTCAGGCGGCCATTCGCGTCCGGCGTGGGCAGGCCCGGATCGATCCCCATGTCGATCGCATTGCGCGATTGCCAGACGACGCGGCTATCGGCGTTGCCGCTGCCATCCGCCGAGGTCAGATAGGTCTGCTTGGACACCATCAGGATGGCGTTGGACGACGGCGAGCCCGTCGGCGTCGCGCCCAGATTGACGTTCAAGGTGCCGCCGCTGTTCTCCACGCGGCCCAGCGACGCCTTGTAGTACATGTCGCCATTGACGTCTTCGAACTGATTGACCGGCGTGGACAGATTCGACTGGTCCGCCAGCGCCGCGGAGTCGAAGGTCCTGAACACGACGTTGGCGCCGGTGGCGGGATTGCGCGCGCTGACCGCCACATTCTGCGGGCCGGTGACCAGGGCGCTGGAGTTGAAGCTGCCGGAGATCACGTTCACCGTGCTGGCCGGCACGGTGGTGTTGCCGTTGTAGCCGGTGCCGACCACCGAAGTGCCGCGCAGCGTGACCGTCTGGCCATGATTGACCACCGCCTCGCCCACGCCATCGTTGCTGCCCGGCGGGTTGTAGTCCGCGATCGTGCAGTGGCCGCCCGCGGGCGCGGATTGGTCCGGCGTGCCGGTCTTGCAGCTGGAAGCCGACGCCAGGCCCGGCGCGAGCATACCTGCCGCCACCAGGGAAAACAGCGGTATCGCGGCGCGCGCCGACAGCGCGCGGCGTGCGCGGCTGGAAGTCGTCGACGCCGATTTGGCGCGTCCGCGGGTGACCTCCGACGTAACGATGAATTGCTGCCTGGCCGAATTCCAGACTGTCTTATGGAACCGATTCATTTTTACGGGCCTGCCATGTCATACGGTTGAGGACCTCCGCTTGGCGTAATGCGGCGCAAGCGGAAGCGTTGGCCCATGATTCGGTCGAATCGTCTCGTAACCAATTGACGATTCGGTCTACGGCGTACAGGCGTCGTGAAGGCGGCTGAGCGCGCCGCGCAGGGCGCCGGGTGTAGGGACGGATGAAGGCCGCGCGCGGCGCCACTATGAAAAACGTCGGCACCGAAGGACGGTTAAGCCCGCGGTCAGGGCAAACGGTCTAGGGCAAAGGCCAGGGCACATTCGTCCGGCCTAAGCGAAGCGGGTGGATGGCCTGCGCGCGCCGGCGCGTCGCGGCCAAGCCACGTTCACCGGAGTCGCGCACCCCCGGGAAAACCCCGCCGTCGCAAGCCGGATTTCCGCTTCCGAATTTATTAATCAATCATTTAATATTTAGCGGCGCGAGCGCGATGCGGCGCGTGTCTTCAGCAAGATTCTCGAACCGCCGTTCCGGCCGCATTCGCGCCGGCGGCGGCCGCCGGCAAGGGTGAAGTACGGCAACGGAACGGAGGGCTTACATGCACAAGGCTTTATGGGGAATGGCCGCGACGGCGGCGCTTATCGCGGGCAGCGCCGCGCACGCGGCGGACACGGTAAAGATCGGCGTGATCCAGCCCTTGACCGGCTCCGTGGCGTACAACGGGATCGCCGACGTCAACGGCGCCAAGCTCGCGGTGGCGCAGCGCAATGCCAAGGGCGGCGTGCTGGGCAAGCAGGTGGAAATGATCATCGAAGACGGCCAGTGCCAGCCGGCCAAGTCCGTCAACGCGGCGGAAAAGCTGATCCAGAAGGATCAGGTTCCGGTGATCTCGGGGGCATTCTGCAGCTCGGCCACGATCGCCATCATGTCGGTGGCGGAAAAGTACAAGGTACCGCTGCTGTCCGGCGTGTCGTCCAAGACCGACCTGACGGAGCGCGGCAATAAATGGTTCTTCCGTTCGGCGGAAACCGACGCGCTGATGGCCCATGCCTTCGCGGAAATCCTGGTCAGGAACCTTAAGCTGAAGACCATCGCGTACATCGGCGTCAACGACGACTGGGGCCGCGGCGGCGTGGACGAGTTCTCGCGCCAGATCGAATCCATGGGCGGCAAGACCGTGCTGAAGGAGTACTTCGATCACGGCACCACGGATTTCTACACGCTACTGACGCGCGTGCGGGCCGCCAAGCCGGACGGCATCTTCGTCGCGGCGGAAACGCAGGACGGCTCCATCGTCGTCAAGCAGATGAAGGAGCTGGGCGTGACCAGCAAGGTCTTCGGCGTCGGCAGTTGGGCGACCGCGGACTTCGTCAAGCTGACGGGCGACGCGGCGGAAGGCATCCACGCCGCCGTGCCTTACGCGGCCACGATCGACACGCCGGCCAACAAGAAATTCGTCGCCGACTACCAGGCCGCCTACAAAGAAGCGCCGGGCAAGTATTCCGCCGCCGGCTACAACGCGCTGAACATCATCATGGACGCCATCGAGCGCGCCGGTTCGGCGGAGCCGGACAAGATACGCGCCGCGATGGAGAAGACCGACTACCAGGGGCCGAACGGCGAATTCCGCTTCGACGCCAAGCATCAGGCCTATGGCTTTGATGCGGTGCTGGTCCAGCTCAAGGGCGGGACGCCGGAGATCGTGTCGAAGACCACCGTGCAGACGCCCTGAGCTTTCCGGTTTCGACAGCAGTACGGCCGCGGCGCAGCCCAGCGCCGCCCGCGGCCGATCAATGCGGCATCGTGCAATGCGCGCCATGCGCCGCCGCGTCGCGCGCGGCGCCAGACTGGCCGCCCGGAGGAAACCCGTGTTCGATCTATTGCTGCAATTCCTGGCCAACGGGCTGGTCAACGGCACCTTCTACGCCTTGTCCGCGCTGGGCCTGACCCTGGTCTTCGGCCTGATGCGCCTGGTGAACTTTGCCCACGGCGAGTTCTACATGATGGGCGGCCTGCTGGGCTGGGGCTTGACGACCGTCCTGAACCTGAATTTTTTCGCCGGCCTGGCGCTGGTCATCCTGGCCATGGGCGCCATCGGCTGGATCGTCGACCGCCTCCTGATCGAGCGGGTGCGGGGCCAGGGTGAGGAACCGGGCATCCTGCTGACGATCGGACTGTCGATCTTCCTGACGAACACGGCCCTGCTGGTGGTCGGGACCGCGCCGCAGAAGGTGGTGGCGCCGGTGCCCGGCACGCCGGTATTCCTGGGGCCGGTGGTGCTGACGCAGGTGCGCGTATTCGCCGTGGCCGCCTGCGCCGTGGTGATCGTCGCCGCGCATGTGCTGATCCGCCATACCCGCCTGGGCAAGGCGATGCGCGCCACGTTCCAGGACCCGATGGCGGCGCGGCTGGCCGGCATCCCGACGGCGCGCATCTATGCCGCCACCTTCGCCATGGGCACCGCGCTGGCGGGCACGGCGGGCATGCTGCTGGGCTCCATCTATGTGGCGCAGGCCACCATAGGCGGGCTGGTCAGCCTGAAGGCTTTCGTGGTGGTCATCCTGGGCGGCATGGGCAGCTTCGCAGGCGCCATCGTGGGCGGCCTGATCCTGGGCGTGGCGGAGGCGCTGTGGGGCGGCTATCTGTCGACCGGTTCGGTGGATCTGGTGGGCTTCGCCCTGGTCATCCTGATTCTGTTCTTCAGGCCCTACGGCCTTTTCCCCACCCGGGCGGAGCGCGCATGATGAACGCGGAACGCAATTTCCTGGCGGCGTTCGTGCTGCTGATGCTGGCTTTCGCGCTGGGCATCAACGACGACTATCTGCTGCACATCGCCGTCCTGATCCTGCTTTATACGGTGCTGGCCAGCAGCCTGAACCTGATCGTCGGCTACGTGGGCGAATTCCCGCTGGGCCATGTCGCCTTCTTCGGCATCGGGGCCTACACGCTGGCGCTGGGGTCGACGCGCCTGGGCATCGCGCCCGGCCTGCTGATTCCGCTGGCCGGCGTGGTCGCCGCCCTGGCCGGCCTGCTGATCGGCGGCGTGACGCTGCGGCTGAAGGGTCCGTTCTTCGTCATCGTGACGCTGGCCTTCGCCGAAGTGCTGCGCCTGGTGGCGAACAACTGGATCGGGCTGACCAATGGGCCCATGGGCATTTCCAACGTGCCGCATCCGGCCTTCCTGGATGCGGCGGGCTGGCTGTCCGGCAAGCGCGGCTATGCGGTGCTGGGCGTGGCGCTGGCCGCCGCGGCCTTGTTCATCGCCTACCGGCTGGTGCATTCGAACGCCGGACGCGCGGCGGTGACGTTGCGCGAGAACCGCTATGTGGCGCTGTCCATCGGCATCGACCCGGTGCGCTATGCGCTGTTCGTCTTCACCGTCGCCGCTTTCCTGGCGGGACTGGCGGGTGGCTATTACGCGGCCTACATCTCCTACGTGGGACCGGAGGTCTTCGGCTTTCCCTTCACCATCTCGATGATCATCATGGTGCTGTTGGGCGGCAAGGGCACGCTCAGCGGACCTGTCATCGGCGCGGTGGCGGTCACGCTGCTGGAAGAGTACCTGCGCGAGTTCAAGGAGCTGCGGCTTTCGCTGTTCGGCCTGATCGTCATGGCGGTCGTGCTGTTTTCGCCGAACGGCTTCATGGGTTATGCGCGCCGCCTGACGCCGCGCCGTGCGTCGCCGGAAGCGGCCCAGACGGAGAAACGCCATGCTTGAAGTCCAGGGCCTGAGCAAATCGTTCGGCGGCATCCACGCCGTGCGCGACATCGATTTCCGCGTGGACGCGGGGCGGATCGTCAGCCTGATCGGTCCCAACGGAGCGGGCAAGACCACCTGCTTCAATCTCGTGACGGGCTTCTACGCGCCCAGCGCCGGACGCGTGCGCTTCCAGGGCCGCGACGTTACGGGCGCGCGGCCGCACGAAATGGCGCGCATGGGCGTGGTGCGGACCTTCCAGAAAACCAATGTGCTGAAGAACCTGAGCGTGCGCGACAACCTGAAGGCCGCGCAGTATCTGCACGCGCGGGCGCCGCTGTGGCGCACTTTCCTGCCCGGCGCCGCGCAGCACGCGGCGGAACGCGAGATCGCCGAGCGCGCCGAGCACATCGCGGCGCTGATGGGGTTGCAGGCGCGCTGCGACGCGCCGGCGCATGCCTTGTCCTGCGGCGAACTGCGGCTGCTGGAAGTCGGCGTCGCGCTGGGCGCGCGGCCGCGCCTGCTGATGCTGGACGAGCCGGCCGCCGGCCTGAACAGCCACGAAGCCATCGTCCTGGCGCGCCTGTTGAAGACGCTGCCCGGGACCTGGGTGGAAGCCATATTGCTGGTGGAGCACAACATGAATCTGGTCATGCAGGTTTCCGACCACGTGGTGGTGATGAACTTCGGCCAGAAGCTGGCGGCCGGCACGCCGCAAGAGATCCAGAGCAATCCGGCGGTGCTGGAAGCCTATATCGGGAAGGCCGCATGAGCGCCGTCCAGGAAACCGCCAGGGCGCGGACCATGCAGGGACAGGAGGAAACGCCCATGAACCGCGACGCGCTCCTGACGCTGGCGAACGTGCATGCCGGCTACGGCAAGCTCAAGGCATTGCATGGCGTGTCGCTGGAGATCATGCGCGGCGAGGTGGTCGCGCTGATCGGCGCCAACGGCGCCGGCAAATCCACGCTGCTGCGCGTGATCTCCGGCCTGATCGCGCCGATGTCCGGCGAAATCCGCTGGCAGGGCCGCGCCATCGGCGGCATGCCGGCACAGGACATCCTGGCCCTGGGCCTGGCGCATTGCCCGGAAGAGCGCCACGTCTGGGCCGAAATGACCGTGCAGGAGAACCTGGAGCTGGGCGCCTATCTGTGCCGCTCGCGTGCGGAAGCGCAGCGCCGCATGGCGCTCGCCTTCAGCCGCTTTCCGCGGCTGCGCGAACGGCAGCGGCAGCTGGCCGGCACCCTGAGCGGCGGCGAGCAGCAGATGCTGGCCATCGCCCGCGCCCTGATGTCGGCGCCGCGCCTGCTGATGCTGGACGAGCCCAGCCTGGGCCTGAGCCCCAAGATGGCCCTGGAGGTATTCCAGGTGGTCAGGGAGATCAGCGCGCAGGGCGTCACGGTGCTGCTGGTCGAACAGAACGTGCACAACGCGCTGGCCGTGGCCTCGCGCGCCTATGTCGTCGAGACCGGGCGCATCGTGGCGGAAAGAGAAGCGGGCGCGCTGTTGAACGACCAGGAACTGCTGAATGCCTATCTGGGCGCCTGAGGCGTGACCGGGATGGAAACCAGGAGGACCACAACAATGGATGGAATCGCCATGCAGAAGACTTTCCGGATCGGCCAGATCGTGCCCAGCTCGAACACGACGATGGAGACCGAGATTCCCGCCATGCTGATGGCGCGCCAGCAGATCCGGCCGGAGCGCTTCACCTTCCACTCCAGTCGCATGCGGATGAAGAAAGTCGTCAAGGAAGAACTGGCGGCCATGGACGCGGAATCGGACCGCTGCGCCGTGGAGCTCAGCGACGCCCGCGTGGACGTGCTGGGCTATGCCTGCCTGGTCGCCATCATGGCGATGGGCCCGGGATACCACCGGCAGTCGGAGAGCCGGCTGAAATCGCATACCGCCGCGAATGGCGCCGACGCTCCCGTGATCACCAGCGCCGGCGCGCTGATCGAGGCGCTGGACGTCATCGGCGCGCGGCGCATTGCCGTGGTGGCGCCCTATATGAAGCCGTTGACCCGGCTGGTCATCGATTACATCGCCAACGAAGGCTATGAGGTGGTCGACCACCGCGCGCTGGAAATCCCGGACAACCTGGAAGTCGGACAGCACGATCCGTCGCGGCTGCCCGGCATCGTCGCGGGAATGGACCTGTCTCGCGCCGACGCGATCGTGCTGTCGGCCTGCGTGCAGATGCCGTCGCTGCCGGTGGTGGCGCGGGTGGAGGCCATGACGGGCAAGCCGGTGATCACCGCGGCCATCGCCACCACCTACGCGATGCTGAAGGCGCTGGATATGGAACGCATCGTGCCGGGCGCGGGCGCGCTGTTGTCGGGAGCATACTGATATGCGAAGCAGCCTGCGCTACGGCGCGCACGTGCATGCGAACGGCATCCGCCAGCATTACCTGCGCTATGGACCCGGCCCGGCGGCCGGCGCGCGCGCGGCCCAGGGCGGCAGCGCCGCGGACCCGGTCATCATCATTCCCGGTATTACCAGCCCGGCCGTGACCTGGGGCTTCGTCGGCGAACGCTTCGGGCAGGTTTTCGACACCTATGTGCTGGACGTGCGCGGGCGCGGCCTGTCGCAGGCAGGCGATGACCTGGATTATTCGCTGGATGGGCAGGCGGACGATGTGAACGCCTTCGCCCAGGCCTTGGGCCTGGCGCGCTACAGCTATGTCGGCCATTCGATGGGCGGCCGCATCGCCATCCGCGCGGCCAGCCGGCGCCCGGCCGGGCTGGCGCGCATCGTCGCGGTGGACCCGCCGGTGTCCGGTCCGGGACGGCGCGCCTATCCGGCCCAGCTGCCGTGGTACGTGGATTCGATCGCGCAGGCCCGCCATGGCATGGGCGTCGAGGAGATGCGGCGCTACTGCCCTACCTGGACCGAGGACCAGCTGCGCCTGCGCGCCGAATGGCTGCATACCTGCGACGAACGGGCCATCCGCCAGAGCTTCGATGAGTTCCATACCGAAGACATCCACAGGCATCTGCCGGAACTCGACCTGCCGCTATTGCTGATCACCGCCGAGCGCGGCGACGTGGTCGGGGATGATGATGTGGCGGAAATACAGGCGCTCAAATCCGGGGTCCTGCACCAGCGCGTGCCTGGCGCGGGCCACATGATTCCCTGGGACAACGAAGCGGGCTTCTACGCGGCCTTCGGCGACTTCCTCGGCGCCGCCCTGCCCGCCGGTGTCCGGCAACCCTGACCTACGCAAGGAACCGAGCCATGCCCGTCAGCGATTACGAAATGGTGCGCGCCTGGACGCAGGTGCTGGCGCTTTCCGGCCTGCGGGCCGGCCAGTCGGTGACCATACTGACCAGCGCCAGCACGCATCCGCAGACCCTGGCCACCGCATTGATCGCAACCCAGTCGATGGGGGCGGTGGTCAATCGGCTGGACCTGCCGCCGGTGAACGGTGAAAAAGCCCTGAGCCGCGACGCGCTGGCCTATCTGGGCACCACGCCGCTGACCGGCAACAAGGCGGCCATCGCCGCGCTGAAGGCCAGCGATTACGTGCTGGACCTGATGACGCTGCTGTTCTCCCCGGAGCAGCATGAGATCCTGCAATCCGGCACACGCATCCTGCTGGCCGTGGAGCCGCCCGAAGTGCTCGCGCGCCTGGTGCCGACCGCGCGGGACAAGGCGCGTGTCACGGCGGCCGCGGCGCGCATCCGGGCCGCGCGCGAGATGCGCGTGACTTCGCCGGCGGGCACCAGTCTGCGGTGCCCGCTGGGCGATTTCCCCGCCATCAGTGAATACGGGTTTGTCGATGAACCCGGCCGCTGGGACCATTGGCCGAGCGGCTTCGTGTTGACCTGGCCCAATGAGGGCGGCGCCAGCGGCACCATCGTGATCGATCGCGGCGACATCCTGCTGCCGCAGAAGTGCTACGTGAACACTCCCATTACGCTGACCGTCGAGAACGGCTACGCGACCCGCATCGAAGGCGGCGTCGACGCCGAGCTGCTGGAGGCCTATATGCGCGGCTTCGACGATCCGGAAGCCTATGCGATTTCGCACATCGGCTGGGGCCTGCAGCCGCGCGCGCACTGGACCACGCTGTCGCTGTACGACCGCGAAGCGACGATAGGCATGGACGCGCGCGCCTATGAAGGCAACTTCCTGTTCTCGCTGGGACCGAACAACGAGGCCGGCGGGTCGCGCACGACGGCCTGCCACATCGATATCCCGCTGCGCGGCTGCACGGTCCGCCTGGACGGCGATGCCGTGGTGCGCGACGGCAAGGTGGTGGAGAACAAGGACCGGCACTGAGCGGCGCCGGCCGGCGCCGCCATGCGGGGACGGAGAACCTATGGATAGCGGAACCTTATGAAACACCAGGAAGAGGCGGTCTACCGCCAGCAAGGCTTCGGCGCCGACATGGACCTGAGCGGTCCGCCCGCGCTGTTGATCGTGGATTTCGTCAACGGCTTCGCCGATCCGGCGCGCTTCGGCGGCGGCAACATCGAAGCGGCCATCGCCGCCACCGTGCCCTTGCTGGCCCACGCCCGTGCGTCGCGCTGGCCGGTGGCCCATACGCGCATCGTCTTCGCCGACGACGACGGCGATGCCAACGTCTTCACGCAGAAAGTGCCCGGCATGCTGACGCTGAAGGAACACGACCCCGCCAGTGCCATCGTCGATGCGCTGGCGCCGCGTCATGGCGAGCTGATCGTGCGCAAGACGCTGCCGTCGGCCTTCTTCGGCACCAACCTGGCGCCCTGGCTGACGCGACATGGCGTGCGCACGCTGCTGGTGGCGGGCTGCACGACCAGCGGCTGCGTGCGCGCCAGCGTGGTCGACGCCATGTCGCACGGCTTCAAGCCGGTGGTGGCCAGCGACTGCGTGGGCGACCGCGCCATCGCGCCGCACGAAGCGAATCTGTTCGACATGCGGCAGAAGTACGCGGCGGTCATGACGCGCGACCAGGCGCTGGAAATAGTTGGATAGCGTGGCCCGCGCCGGAACGGCCCGCACCCGCAACGTAGCGTCCACCAGGGACGCGAGGAGAAGAGCATGAGCAGGAAATTACGCGTCGGCGTCATCGGCGGCGGCATCGGCGGAGCCGCGCTGGCGAACGCGCTGGCGCTGCGCGGCATCGAAGTCCGTTTGTTCGAGCGGACGGCGGCCTTCGGCCAGGTCGGAGCCGGTATCCAGATGACGCCCAATGCCGTGAAGGTCTTGAAAGCGCTGGGCCTGGGCGACGATCTGCGCGAAATCGGCTTCCTGCCGCAGGCCCTGGTCGGACGCAACTGGAAGACCGCGCGCGAGCAGTTCCGCATGCCGCTGGCCGGTGTATGCCCGCGCCTGTACGGCGCCGAGTTCTATCACGTCCACCGCGCGGACCTGCACCAGATCATGGTGCGCCGCATACCGGAAGCGTCGGTGTCGCTTTCCGCGGCGTGCGCATCGGTGCGCAACGAAGGCGCGACGGCGGTGGCGACCTTCGAGGACGGCAGCCAGTACGAGGCCGACGTGATCGTCGGCGCCGACGGCGTGCGTTCCGTGGTGCGGCGCGACCTGTTCGGCGACGAAGCGCCGCGCTTCACCGGCAATATGTGCTATCGCGCCGTCGTGCCTTTCGATGAGATGCCTTCCTTCGTCAGCCCCGACTCTTCGTTCTGGATGGGGCCGCATGGCCACGTCGTGACGTATTACGTGAGCCGCGGCAAGGCCGTCAACATCGTCGCGGTCAACGAGACCTCGCAATGGGTGGAGGAATCCTGGAACGCGCCGAGCAGCCGCGCCGAACTGCTGGGCGCCTTCCAGGGCTGGCATGGCAACCTGATACGGCTGTTCGAACGCGCGGACACGGTCTTCAAGTGGGGCCTGTTCGACCGCGACCCGATGACGACCTGGCACCAGGGCCGCATCACCCTGCTGGGCGACGCCGCGCATCCCATGCTGCCCTTTCTGTCGCAAGGCGCGGCCATGGCCATCGAAGACAGCCTGGTGCTGGCCACGGCGCTGGACCTGCATGGCGCGGACGTCGCCGCCGCCCTGCGCAACTACGAAGCCGAACGCCTGCCGCGCACCAGCCGCGTGCAGCTGGAGTCGCGCGAACGCGGCCGTACCTATCACCTGCCCACGCGCTGGGAACAGATCAAGCGCGACGTGGGCTATTGGTGGCGCGGACTGTTCAACCCGCATGCCGGCGGCATACGCGCCAACTGGGTCTACGAATACGACGCCACGGCCTTCAATGCCGCGCCGGAACCGCAACGCCGCGCGGCATGATGTGGGACAATTCGCCCGAAAAATCCACCCGAAGGGCAACATGCGAGAGGTAGGCAAACCCGCGGGCGGCGCGCGAGCACGCGCCGCCACTCCCAAGGCCGCCGGCGCATCCGCGCACGGACGTCCGGGCCGCCCCGAGGGCACCAACGGCAACCTGCGGGAAAAAATCCTGGACGCGGCGGAAAACCGCTTCGCCGACCTGGGCTACGCCGGCACCACGCTGCGCGACGTAGCCGATAAGGCCAAGGTGACGCAGGCCTTGATCAGCTATTACTTCGGCTCCAAGCATGGCCTGTACGAGGCGGTGTTCCTGCGCCGGGGCCGCAAGATCTCCGACGAGCGGATGGAGCGCCTGCAGGCCCTGCTGGGCGGCAAACGTCCGCCGGCCCTGCGCGACATCGTACGGGCCTTTCTGGAACCGACGCTGGACTTGCGGCGCACCGCCAAGGGCCGCGCCTTCATCCGCCTGCAGGCGCGCCTGCACACCGAGCCGCCCGAGATTTCGTACAAGCTGCGCAACGAGGCCTATGACGCTTCCACCCGCGCCTATGTCGACGCGATCAGCGCCGCGCGTCCCGACCTGGATGCCAAGGACGTCTACTGGCGCGTCACGCTGATGGTGGGCGCGTATATGTATGCGTTCTCGGATACGCACCGGCTGGAGGAGCTGGCCGGCGGCGTCTGCAACCCGGACGACGCCCAGGAAGTGATGGACCAGATCACCGCCTTCGTGGTGGGCGGGCTGGGAGCGCCGGCGGCCAAATAGCGGCCCGGGGCGTAATTTCCGCGAGCGCCTGTCTTGCCGGCGCCATGCCTGGATCCCACAATCCCTTGCGTGGACATGCGCGTCCACGGCAAAGCGACGGGAGCCGGCATGGCATACGGGACATCATCAAGGCGGTGCGTGGCGCCGTTCGGTCGGCGACGGGCGGCGGCCCGCCTGATGACGGCATGCTGGCTGGCGGTGGCGGCATCCACGGCTCATGCGAGCACGCAGGTTGGCACCGTACAGAATTATTCGGCCACCCCCACCTCGATCGCGCGGGTGCCGGGCACCCGCAAGGCCTACGTAAGCAGCCAGTCCGCGGCCTCCGGGCAGCAGATCGCCATCGTGGATACCCAAACAAAAACTGTAACCGGCTATGTGAGCGGCTACCCCGACTATTTGCCGGGCTTTATCGGCGTATCGCACGACGGCCGCATCGCGGCGGCGCTCGATTATCCGAAGAGCCAGGTCTATATCATCGATACCGGCAAGGACGCGGTGATCGGGCCGGTGACGTTCGATACGCCGCCGGATTACGACAACAGCTATTTCACGAGCGTCGCCTTCTCGCGCGACGGCAAGACGGCGTACACGACCTCCAGGGTTTTCGCCGAGGACCCGGGCGTTACCGTAATCGACGTCGCCAGCCGGAAGCAGCACGGCGCCATTCCGGTGACCGGCGTGTTTATCGCCACTTCGCCCACGCAGGACAAGGCCTACGTCGTGACCCGCGGCAAGGTCGACATCATCGACACCATCGGCAATACGGTCACCGGGTCGGTGGCCGGCCTGCAGACAACCATCAGCGGCTTTTCCCCCCAGGTGCTCGCCTTCTCCGACGACGGCGCGACGGCTTACATAGGGGGCATCAACGGCGACTCCCGCATGTCCATCGCCGTGGTCGATGCGACGCACGACCGCGCCATCGGCAGTATCCCCGTGGATGCCTGGTGGGGGTGCAAACTCGGCGACATCGGGGTCTATTCGATTGCCTTCGCACCGGACGGAAAGACGGCCTTCGCGGAGTTCGATAATTCGCGCTGCGCCAATATGGGCACCCTGGTTATCGATACGGCGACCCGCACGGCCAAGGGCACGATACCGGGGCTCCCCAATGGAGGATGGTTGCGGTCATGGTCAACGGGACAATCGACGCTTGCGACCAGTCCGGACGGGCGACACCTCTACGTCGGCATCGTCGGCCAATTCAACAGCGACCCCGACGATGTCGCCGTTGCCGACCTGGACCCGGCGACGCCGCAAGGCATATCGCCATCCAGCGGAACCACCAGCGGCGGCCAGGTTCGCATCAGCGGCGCCAACCTGGCTGGCACCACGGCCGTCTACTTCGGCGGTCCCGCCTATGAGGGCACGGGGCTGATGTTCGTGTCGGATTCGGCATTCATCGTCACGGCGCCGCCCCACCCGGTGGGCGTGGTGGATGTGACGCTCGTGAATCTTGGCGGCAATGCCACCATGCCGCGAGCCTTCACCTATGTCACCAGTCCCGCGCCATGAGCCATGCGCCGCGGGACCGCCGCTATGCCGTTGCCATCGACAACGCTTCTGGCGTTGCCACGCGTGCAGCGCCGCTCGCGGCGCGCCGGTCTTCCAATATCATGCGCGCGCCCTTTTCGGCGATCATGATGGTCGGCGAATTGGTATTGCCCGACGTGATGGTGGGCATGATGGACGCGTCGATCACCCGCAGCCCTTCGATGCCATGCACGCGCAGCCGCGCATCCACCACGGCGTGTTCGTCGACGCCCATTTTGCAGGTGCCGACGGGGTGGAAGATGGTGGTGCCGATGTCGCCGGCGGCGCGCGCCAGATCTTCGTCGCTTTCCAGCTGCGCGCCTGGCCGGTATTCCTCCGGCTGGTAGCCGGCCAGCGCCGGTTGCGCGACGATGCGGCGGGTCAGGCGCACGCTTTGCACCGCCACGCGGCGGTCTTCTTCGGTCGACAGGTAGTTGCACAGGATGTCGGGATGATCCGCGGCGTCCGGCGTGACGATGCGCACGTGGCCGCGGCTGGTCGGCCGCAGATTGCACACCGACGCGGTGAAGGCGGGGAAGGCATGCAGCGGCTCGCCGAATTTTTCCAGCGATAGCGGCTGTACGTGGTACTGGACGTTGGCGCGCGCATGCTCGGGGCCGGAGCGCGCGAAAGCGCCCAGCTGCGAAGGCGCCATGGTCAGCGGGCCGCGTTTCATGAACAGGTACTGCAAGCCCATCATGCCCTTGCCCCACAAGGTGCCGGCGATGGCGTTCAGCGTTTTCGCGCCGGTCACCTTGTAGATCAGGCGCAGTTGCAGATGATCCTGCAGATTGCCGCCCACGCCCGGCAGGTCGTGCAGCACCGGCACGCCATGCGATTGCAGCCACGCGCCGGGCCCGATGCCGGAAACCTGCAGCAACTGCGCCGAACCGATGGCGCCGGCGGACAGGACGACCTCGGCGCGGGCGCGCGCCAGCTGTTCGCCGCCCGAGGCGCCGCGAAAGCGCACGCCGACCGCGCGCCGGCTCTCGAAGGCGAGCCGGGTGACGCGCGCGCCGGTGACGATGCGCAGATTGGGGCGTTTCAATATCGGCTTGAGGAAGGCGCTGGACGCATTCCAGCGCACGCCGCGCCGCTGGTTGACGTCGAAGTAATCGCAGCCCTCGTTGTCGCCGCGATTGAAGTCGTCGATGGACGGAATACCCGCCTGCGCCGCGGCCTTGCGAAAGGCGTCGAGCAGGTCCCAGGACAGGCGCTGGCGCTCCACGCGCCATTCGCCGCCCTTGCCGTGATACGGGCCGCCGTCGCCGTGATAGTCCTCGGTCTGCCTGAAGACCGGCAGCACGTCGTCCCAGCTCCAGCCCGGATTGCCGGCCGCGGCCCAGCCGTCGTAGTCCTGCCGCTGGCCGCGCATGTAGATCATGCCGTTGATGGACGAACTGCCGCCCAGCACGCGGCCGCGCGGATAGCCCAGGTCGCGGCCGTTCAGGCCGGGGTCGGGCTGGGTGCGATAGCACCAGTCGGTGCGCGGGTTGCCGATGCAATACAGATAGCCCACGGGGATATGGATCCAGTGCCAGTTGTCCGGACCGCCCGCTTCCAGCAGCAGCACCCGCGTTTGCGGATCGGCGGACAGGCGGTTGGCCAGCAGGCAGCCCGCCGAACCCGCGCCGACGATGATGTAGTCGAAATCCATGCCGTCCATGGCGCCGGCCATCGCGCTGTGATCGGCGGCACCGCCGGTGCTGCCCGTACGGGCCGTATCGCCCGTGCGCGCGATCGCCTGTTCTGACACGCCTTCGCCCGTCGCCATCGCCATGGCTGTCTCCATATGTCTTATCCGCCAGGGCCCGCGCGCGCATCGCTCGCGGCCAGGACGCTTTGTCGTTTACCGCCCCGCCGTCATATCGACGGATCCGGGGCGAACCCTGGCGTTTTAGATCACTTGCCTGCCGAGGGCAAGGCCGCGACGGCCGCCGCGAGCGCCGCGCGCAGTTCGCCGTCGGGCGCGGTCATGGGGGCACGCGGCGTATCCTCGCATCCATGCAGGGCCGCCAGCACCGCCTTGACCGGCCCGGGGTTGGGATGCGCGTACAGCAGCCGGATCAAGGGCGCGAGGGCGTGGAAGATCCCGCGCGCCTCGGCCCACCGGCCCGCGGCGGCGGCCTCGAACATCGCGACGTGGATATCCGGCCGTACGTGGGCCGACGCGATGATGGCGCCCGCGCCGCCCAGGCTCAGGGTGGTCAGCGCCTGCAGGTCTTCGCCCGCCATCACGGCCAGCCGCCCGTCGGCGATCAAGGCGATGGTCTTGTCCAGGGAGCCGCCGCAGTCCTTGATGGCGACGATATTGGGATGCGCGGCGAGCGCCAGCAGCGTGGCGGTTTCCAGCGTCGCGCCGGTGCGGTAGGGGATGTCGTACAGCACCAGGGGCGCGCGCGAGGCGTCGGCCAGCGTCTCGAACCACAGCCGCAGGCCGTCCTGCGCCGGCCTGACGTAGGCGGGCGCGGATGCCAGCACGCCTGCCAGCGGCCGTTCGGAAAACGCCCGGATGCGGGCGATGGCATGGCGCAGATGGTTGCCCGACAGGCCCATGGCCACGGGGAGGCCGGCGGCTTCTTCCAGGATGGTATCCAGCACCAGCAGCTGTTCGCGCGCGTCCAGCGCGGCGGCCTCGCCGGTACTGCCGCCGGCCACCAGGCCGTGCACGCCGGATGCGCGGTAATGGCGCACCAGGCGGCGCAGCGCGGCCCGGTCGACTTCGCCGTGGCGGAAGGGCGTGATCAGCGGGATCCAGATGCCGCGGAACGCGGACGCGCGGGTGGCCGCGGGAGACGGCGCCGGTTCGGACGCGGACGCGGGCGCGAACGTGGGCGCGTGTTCAGTAGCGAGGGCGGGCATTTCCATATCGACTCCAATAGACGACCGTCGGCGGTCCGCTGGAAGCGCGCCGGACGCGTATGGATCGGTATGGAGTGAAGAAGGCCCCGCCCTGCCGCTGTTCCGTCGCTCTTCTGACGGAACAGCTGCTCCGGTCAGATGAGCGGCTGTTTTTTGGCTTTGGCGACGCGCGCGCGGGCTGGCGCCATGCCGGGGGCATGGGCAGCGATGTGCGGGGTAAGGAGCGTGCGCGTGGCCATGGGCGGCATCATACCCGGCGCCGCGCCGGCGCGCACGGCCGGCCCGGGCATCGCCCTACTTTGCCAGGCTATCCAGGAATACCTGGCACAGCGCCTCCATGCCGGCGCGGTCCTCGTCGTCGAAGCGGCCGGGCACGGGGCTGTCGACGTCGAACACGCCGATCAGCTGACCGTCGCGCATCAGCGGCACGACGATCTCCGACCGCGAAGCCGCGTCGCAGGCAATATGGCCGGGAAAGGCATGCACGTCGGGCACGACCTGGGTGCGCCGCTGGCTGGCGGCCGCCCCGCAGACGCCGCGGTCCAGCGCGATGCGCACGCAGGCGGGCTTGCCCTGGAAGGGGCCCACTACCAGCTCGGTGCCGTCGTAGAAATAGAAGCCGGCCCAGTTCAGCTCCGGCAACGACTGGTACACCAGCGCGGAAAAATTGGCGGCGTTGGCGATGCGGTCGCGCTCGCCGGCCAACAGCCCGCGCGCCTGCCCGGTCAGTTCGGCATAGCGTTCGGATTTGCTGGCGGCGGTGGAAGGTGCGGCGGTGAACATGTCGGTGGCTCCGGGATCCCCGGTTCGCATCGCCCCCGGGAAACGGGGACACTGCCTGGCCGCGCGCCTTTGGGCACAGTCCGGCGGGCGGGATCCGGGGATGCTCGCAAAAAGTGGGAGAATACCGCTTTGCCGTCCCTCCTACCCGCCGCCTGATCCCCGTCCTGGTTTCGCGCCCGGATGCCTTTCCGGCCTCGGGCGCGGCTCGGCCTTCCCCGCGGCCCGACTCCCGGCCGTTTTCCACCCGTTCTTTGATGCCACCTTCCATGGACAAGCCTTTCGAACCCGAATGCACCTTTTCTGAACGCGCCCTGCAGCTGACCAGCTCGGCCATCCGCGAGATTCTCAAAGTCACCGAGCGGCCGGACGTCATCTCTTTCGCGGGCGGCCTGCCGGCCCCCAGCGGCTTCCCGGTGGAAGTCGTACGCGCCGCGTTCGACAAGGTACTGGTTTCGAACGGCCGGTCGGCCCTGCAATACGGCCCCACCGAAGGCTACAGCCCGCTGCGCGCCTGGGTCGCGGACGACC
Organism: Bordetella sputigena; assembly: GCF_965137885.1. Classification (NCBI taxonomy): domain Bacteria; kingdom Pseudomonadati; phylum Pseudomonadota; class Betaproteobacteria; order Burkholderiales; family Alcaligenaceae; genus Bordetella; species Bordetella sputigena. The sequence continues at coordinate 228,671 of NZ_CBCSCA010000001.1, read as the reverse complement.
TGAACCGCAACGGCGCCCACGTCACGCCGGAGCAGATCCTGATCGTGTCGGGTTCGCAGCAGGCGCTGGATCTGCTGGGCAAGGTCCTCATCGACAAGGACAGCAAGGTCATGGTGGAAACGCCCAGCTACCTGGGCGCGCTGCAATCCTTCAGCCTGTACCAGCCGCGCTATGAGTCCGTGCCCTCGGACGAAGGCGGCCTGATTCCGGAGGCGCTGACACCGGAAAACGCCAAGGGCGCGCGCTTTCTGTATGCGCTCCCCAACTTCCAGAATCCCACCGGCCGCACGCTGACGCGTCATCGCCGCGAAGCCCTGGTGCAGCAGGCCGCCCGCCTGAACCTGCCGGTGGTCGAAGACGATCCCTACGGCGAACTGCGCTACGCCGGCGAACCGCAGCCCAGCCTGCTGTCCCTGGGCGGCGAAGTCGGCGCGCACGTCATCCGCATGGGCTCGTTTTCCAAGGTGCTGGCGCCGGGCCTGCGCCTGGGCTATATCGCCGCGTCGCGCGCGTTGATCGATAAGATGGTGCAGGCCAAGCAGGCCACCGACCTGCACACCTCCACGCTGACGCAGATGGCGGTGTACGAGATCGTCAAGGACGGCTTCCTGGCGCAGCATCTGCCGACGGTGCGCGAACTCTATCGCCAGCAGTGCGGCTACATGCTGGACGCCCTGCAGCGCGAGTTCCCCGCGGCGGCGACGTGGACGCGCCCCGAAGGCGGCATGTTCATCTGGGTCACGCTGCCCGAGGGCATCGACACGACGCAACTGCTGCAGCAGGCCATCGCCGAGAAAGTCGCCTTCGTGCCGGGCCAGCCCTTCTACGCCAGCGCGCCGGCGCCGCGCAATACGCTGCGGCTCAGCTTCGTTACCGTGCCCGAAGAGAAAATCCGCAGCGGCGTGGCCACGCTGGGCCGCCTGATCAAGGCGCAATTGGGCTGAGGTCGGCGGCATGTCCACGCAGCAGCACCCCGGTGGTCGCATCGACCTGAACGACATCGAGTTCGACGACTGGGTGGCCCACTGGCTGCCCCGCTCGTGGGGGCCGTATGCGCGGCTGTGCCGCCTGGACCGGCCCATCGGCACCTGGCTGACGCTGCTGCCGGCGCTGGCCGCCCTGGCCCAGGCCGCCGGCGGCTGGCCGGAGCCCTGGCGCGTGGTGGTGTTTTCGCTGGGCGCGCTGCTGATGCGCGGCATCGGCTGCACCATCAACGATATCTTCGATCGCGACATCGACAAGCACGTCGAACGCACGCGCTACCGCCCGCTGACCAGCGGCCAGCTGACGTTGCGGCAGGCGCTCTGGTTCCTGTTCGCGCAGCTGGCGGTCTGCGCATCGCTGCTGCTGGCCATCAACCCCATGAGCCGCTGGCTGGCGGTGGCGCTGCTGCCCATCGTGGTGATCTATCCGCTGTGCAAGCGCATCACCTATTGGCCCCAGGCGGTGCTGGGCGTGTGCTTCAACTGGGGCATGCTGATGGCCTGGTCGGACACGCGCAATGAAGTCCCGCTGGGCGCGATCGCGGTATACGTCGGCACCATCCTGTGGCAGATCGGCTACGACACCATCTACGCATACATCGACGTGCGTGACGACAAGCGCCTGGGCCTGCACTCCACCGCGCTGCGCTTCGGCGCGGCGGGCAAGACCTGGATCGCCGGCTTCTACATCGCCACGCTGGCGCTGTGGGCCTGGGGCGGCTACGCCATCGGCATGGGCTGGCCCTATGCGGTCGGCATGGTGCTGATCGGCGCACACCTGGCGTGGCAGCTGCGCAAGCTGGACCTGAACCGGCCCGAACTCGGGCTGGGATTGTTCCGCGCCAATCTGTGGGTGGGCGTGATGCTGGTCGCGGCATCCGTGTTCGGCGGTCTCGCGGGCTGATCCGCCTTTACTGGATCCGCCGTATCACCGGCGGCCGCCATAATCCTTCGATGGCATCCTGCCCGGGCTGATACAGGCGCAGCACCAGGGTAAAGCGGCCGCTCTGCGGCGCGGGCAACCAGTTGCGGATCTGCTCGCCGGTGGGCTGCGCATACTGCACATATACGGTCGATGTACCGCCCTGCCCCGGCGTCAGCGGATGCCGGGTTCCCACCGCGTACCGATTGACCGGATTGTCGAACAGCTCGCGGCGGTCGTTGTATAGCGTCATCGACCACAGGACATCGGCGGGCGGCAGCTGGCCGCGGTCGAAGCGCACTTCGTAGCGGAAGCTGCCGTCCAGCGGACGGCCGTCGGCGTCCGCGTGCGCGCGCAGAACGATTTCGTCTTCCGGCAAGGCAACCGCGCCTAGCGCGCGTGCGGCCCGCGCGCGCAGCGCGTAGTCGGTGCCGTAGCTGCCCAGGCGCCGATCGGGCATGCGCCACGCATCGCCGCCTTGCGGCCGTGGCTGGACGGGGGAACGCACGATCGCCTGCCCGTGCTGGACGCCGGCCTCCACGGCTGCCTGCACGCTGGCCGGCAGGCTCGACAGGTCGAAGCGCTGGCCCGGGCCCAGGCCCAGCCGGGCCATGCGTTGCAGCATGGGGCCATCGCCCGCATGCGGCGCATAGCGCGAGGCCAGTTCGGCGTACGCCGCAAAAAAGGCCTGCGCCTTCATGTCCGCGACCTGGTCGACCGGCGCGCGCCGCGACAACGCCACGTCGAAATGTCCTTCCGGCGGCACGGTCTTCTTGCCCCAGCGCGACAGGGGCGTGGCATCCAGCGCCATCTGGAAACCCTGGGCGCCCCCCAGATCGCGCACGCCGCCATAGGCGATGCGCACGCGCAGCAGACCGGCGGCGGTCGGCGCGCGGATGATTTCCACCGGCTTGGGCAGCTTGCCATGCCAATCGGGCGCGACGACGGCGTACACGCGAGCGCCGTCCTGTACGGTACGGCTGCCCGGCGCCGCGAAGGCGTCGGCCCACATATCCGATAGCGTGATGGAGTAATAGCGTCCACGCGCATCGGGCACCTCGATCAACAGCGGTTCCCGCGACACATCGAACCACAGCTGGGACCACAGCGTATCCAGGTCGGGATAAGGCAGGCCGTGCAGCAGCGGCTCCGCCGCGCGGCTCATATGCGTGAAACGGTTGACCGGCGCGCCGCCGCCCAGCGACGTGTCGGGCGCCTGTACATTCGTCTGCACGCGGCGCGCGACATCCATCAGCACCAGGGGATAGGCGTAGACATAGGCATCCGCCGCGATCTCGCGCGCCTGGTTGGCGTCCAGCGGCGGCGCGGCCATCGCCACGCTCGCGGCCAGCTGGGCCATGGCCCACAGGATCGCGGCGCATGCGATGCGCTTGAACCGCGCCCATGAAGGAAGCGGGAACAACTTCCGTAGCGACATACCTGCTCCGATACCGACCCGCATGGGTACGCGGCAGGATCCGCCGTCGCGCGAGCCCGCCAACCTCCATCGTAGGGCGCCCGGCCATCCTTTCGAATCCGCAAAAGGCGCGAATAAAGCCGTAGTCCGCCCGCCTTCACCGGCCCGGCGCGGCGATGGTTGCCCGACCGTGGCGGCCGTGCCCCGGAGATCAAACGCGCTTGCACAAAATTACCCACGCCACGCCATTCCGGCGACCTAGACTGTTCACACCTATCACCACGGCGCCGGCCTTGGCGGGCCACCGCCGGCGGCGGAAAAGGCGCACGACGGCGGGCGAGCGGCGCGCGGCAAGCGGCGGCGCCCGCGCCAACAGAACAGGAGGCGAAGCATGGATGCGTTACGCCATATGCCCGGTTTGCCCAGGCTGCCGCACACGCTGGCGGCACCCGCCGCGGTCATCCTGTCCATCCTGGGCGCGACCGCCATGCCGACACCCGCGCAAGCCACCCTGGGCAACAAGGCGATCGCCACGGTATTCGCCTACGACGGCCAGGAACCCAACCGGGTCGCCTTCACGCCGGATGGGTCGAAAGCCTACGTCACCAACGCCTTGTCGAACACGGTATCGGTGATCCGGACGGCGGACGGCTCCCAGACCCAGGTCATCGCCTTGCCCGCCGGCAGCACACCGACCAATATCGCGGTTTCTCCCGATGGGGCCAAGGCCTATGTCCTGAACCTGGGATCGCATTCGATTTCCATCATCGATACGCAGCAGGATCAACTGGCCAGGCCCGCCACGGTGCAGCAGTACAGCGGCACCAACCCCTACGGGATCGCCTTCCATCCCGACCCGGCCCGGCACCTGGCCTACGTGACCAACAATGACGCCGCCGCGTCGGTGTCCGTCATCGACACGGCGGGCGACAAACAAACCGGCACCATCGCCGGCTATCCCGCCGACCAGGGCGTGCATGGGGTGGCATTCTCACCGGACGGCACCAAGGCGTACGCGGCGACCGCGCAATCCGTCGTCGTCATCGACGTCGCCCAAGGTAAAAAAACCCAGGACGTCCAGGGCTACAGCGGGACCACGCCGCTGAATCTCGCTTTCGTGTCGAACACCAAGCTATATGTCGTCAACCAGGGATCGGGCAGCGTGTCCATCATCGATGCGGCTGGCGCGAAGCAGACGGGAACGGTCCAGTCCTTCAAGGGCGCCTATCCGGCCGTCGTCGCCACCTCGCCCGGCGGTCCCGTGGCCTACGTCACGAACTACGGCTCGAACTCGGTCGCGGTGATCGACATTGCCCACGACGTACAGTCGGGCACGGTGGACATGGGCAACTTCGGCGGGCTGCGTCCGAACGGCCTGGCCTTCCGCCCGGACACGAACCCCGAAAAAGCGGGCGACCTGGCCTATGTGGTGAACAACGGCTCGAACAGCGTCACCATCGTCCAGGTGCGCGCGGCCGCGGCCGTCATAGACAAGATCCTGCCTTCTTCGGGCGCGACCCTGGGCGGGACCAGCGTCACCATCACCGGGTCGAACCTGATCGACAGCACCGGCGTCACCTTTGGCGGCGCGCGCGGAACCAACCTGGACGTCATATCGAACGGCGAACTGACCGTGGTCACTCCGCCGGAGTCGGACGGCATGCCGGGCGCGGTCGACGTGGTCGTGCAGAACGGTGGCGGGGCCGGCACGGCGCCGGGGGGATACACCTACACCACGGTTTTTTCGCGCTAGCGGCGCCGGGGCCGGGGGGCGCGCCCATGATCGTGGCGTCGCCTTGGAGGCGGCCGTGGAACGCGGGTGAAATGCGGGCGAGCGCGTAGACGCGGCGACCACGACGCAGCATTTCGCGGCCGCAGCCGATAGAATGCGCCTTATTGGTGCATGCCGCGGGGCAATGCGCCGCCACATATCCATTCACCCTCAGGCACGCCTATGTATCCCACCGTCGCCGGCGACGCGCAAGCGCCTCGCAAACCCATCACCCTGGCCACCCTGTCGGCCATGCACCAGCGCGGCGAGAAGATCGCGATGCTGACCTGCTACGACGCCAGCTTCGCCGCACTGCTGGACCAGAGCGGCGTGGATATCCTGTTGATCGGCGATTCGCTGGGCAATGTGATGCAGGGGCAGAGTTCAACGCTGCCCGTAACGCTGGAGCACATGATCTACCACACCGAATGCGTCGTGCGCGGCAACAAGACGGCGTGGGTGTTGGCGGACATGCCCTGGGGCAGTTATCACGAATCGCCCGCGCAGGCCTATGCCAGCGCGGCGCGTTTGATGGCGGCCGGCGCGCAGATGGTGAAAGTCGAAGGCATGGACGGCCGCACGCCGTGGATGTCGGATATTGTGGCCTTCCTGACCGAACGCGGCATACCCGTTTGCGCGCATATGGGCCTGACGCCGCAGTTCGTGCACGCGCTGGGCGGCTACCGGGTGCAAGGCAAGGACGAGGCCGGCGCGGCGCACCTGAAGCAGCAGGCGCGCGTCATGCGCGATGCGGGCGCCAGCATGCTGCTGTATGAAATGGTGCCGGCCGGGCTTGCCGCCGAAATCACCGCGGATGTGAACATCCCCACCATCGGCATCGGCGCCGGGCCGGGATGCACGGGACAAGTGCTGGTGCTGCACGACATGCTGAACGTCTTTCCGGGCCGCAAGGCGCGCTTCGTGCGCAACTTCATGGCGGGCGCGGGCAGCATCCAGGAAGCCGTGCAGGCTTATGTGCGCGCCGTCAAGGACGGCAGCTTCCCGGCGCAGGAACATTCGTATTGATCATCAAACGGTGTAGTTCAGCGCCAGGCGTCCCCCGTCGATGTACAGCGTCTCACCGGTGATATAGCTGGACGCATCGCTCAGCAGATAGGCCACCGCGTCGGCGACTTCGGCCGGTTCGCCCAGGCGGCGCATCGGCGTGCGGCTCATCAGCCGCGTCCGCGTGGTTTCATCGGCCAGCACGGCCTTGCGCGCCAGTTCCGTGGCGATGGTGCCGGGGCCGACGGCGTTGACGCGTATGCCTTGATCGACCAGCGCCAGCGCCATGACGCGCGTCAGCTGCGCCAGGCCGCCCTTGCTGACGTTGTAGGAGGCGATCGTCGGAATCGCCATGACGGCGTTCACCGAGCTCATGTGCACGATGGCGCCGCCGCCCTGCTCCACCATGACCCGCGCCACGGCCTGGCCAACCAGGAAAGCGCCCTTCAGGTTCACATCGATCACGGCGTCCCACTCTTCTTCCGTGATGTCCAGGAAGTTGCACGGACGCACGATGCCGGCGTTGCTGACCAGCTGGTCGATGCGGCCGTAAGCCTGGCGCGTGGCGGCGACGGCGGCCTCGACGGAAGCCTTGCTGGCCACGTCGCAGCGGATGTAGCCGACGCGCGCGCCGTCGCGGGCCAGTGCGTCGGCCAGAGCCTGTCCGGGCTCGTCGGCGACGTCCCAGATGGCGACGGCCGCGCCGGCCCGCGCCAGGCGACGCACGCAAGCCTCGCCTATGCCCTGCGAGCCGCCGGTCACGACGGCGACCTTGCCGTGGAAATCGAATGTGGTGTCGCTCACTGCGAAAGTCTCCTCAACGCTCGACCGTGCGGTTCCAGCGCGCATTGAACGCCGCGCGCGTGGCATTGATCTTGTCCCAGTCCAGCACCTTGGCGGTTTCCATATAGGTCTGGAACTGCTTCAGCATATCCTGGTTGGCGGGGTCGGCCTGCACCTTGCGATTGGACGGAAAGTGCCCGCCGTAGCGCAGCGCATTGGCCTGGGCCTGCGGCGACAGCAGATACAGCGCCAGCTTCTGCGCCAGATCCGGTTCGCTGTTCTTGGCGATCACGCATTCGCCCACCATCAGGATGACGGAGCCTTCCTTGGGCTGGGCATACTCGACAGGGATATCGCGCTTTTTCAGGCGCGCGATCGCGGTGGGCGTGAGCGGGAAAATGGCCGCCTCATCCGACTGGATCATTTCCGCGAGCTTGGCGGAATTGGGGATGTACTCCAGCACATTGGGGCCTATCGTGCTGCCCCACTTGGCGAAGCCGGGATCGGTGCGCTGGTCGTCGCCGCCCTCGATGCGGTTGAACATCAGGAAGGCGTGCAGGCCGAAGGTGCTGTTGGATGCCGACTGGAACACCACCTTGCCCTTGTACTTGGGATCGGCCAGATCCATCCATGACGTGGGCGGGGCCCAGCCGTTTTTCTTGAACAGGCGCGTGTTGTAGCCCAGTCCCGTCATGCCCATGTCGATACCGGCCGCCATGCCGTCCTTCATGACCGCGGTGGGGTAGAGGTCCTTCAGCACGGGATCGTCGCGCAGTTTTTCGCACAGTCCCATGGACGCCGCGCGCGCCATCACGCCGTCGTCCAGAAACATGACGTGCATTTGCGGGGCATCCTTGTAGGCCTGGGCCTTGGCCAGGATCTCGGTGGAGGTGCCTGGCACCACCACGATCTTGACGTTGTTGGCTTTCTCGAAATCCGGAAAGACGTACTGGGTGAAGGCGCGTTCCATATCGCCGCCGTTCATGCCCACGTACAAGGTCTTCTGCTGCGCCCAGGCGCCCAGCGGGGCGATGGACAGCGCGGCCGCGATGGCGGCGCCGGCCAGCCGCATGGCGCGGGATTTCCGGGCTGCGCGCCCGTCTCGATTGCGGTTGCTCATGTCGACTCCAGCGGTTGCCCATGGCCTGTATGCGTACGATCCGCGGCCGCATGAGCATCGGCAGCGTAACGGTCGATGCGGAATGCATCGAGGGGAATGTCGGTGCGGCCGGTGGCGGCCAGGTCGGCCAGGACTTCGCCGGCGGCGGGGCCGACCTGGAAGCCGGCTCCGGAAAATCCAAAGGCATGGAACAGGCCCGGCGTGGTAGCGCTGGGCCCCAGCACCGGATTATGGTCCGGCATATTGCCTTCCACGCCCGACCAGAAGCGGATGATGTGGGCGCCGCGCAGGGACGGCAGCAGGTCGGCCGCCTTGGCCAGCAGCGTGCCGATCTGCGCGCGGCCCGGGCGCGCGAGATCCGGGCCGGTCGCCACGCCGCGGCCGCCGCCGATCACGCAATTGCCGCGATCGACCTGGCGCGCATAGATGCCGCCGCCCTGCACGCCCAGGCTGGCGGTCATGAAGCGCGGCAAGGGTTCGGTGACCATCATCAGCGGGTGGATGGAGGTTTCCGGCACCGGTTCGCCGAAGGCGGCGGCGAAGCGGCCGGCCCAGGCGCCGGCACAGTTCAGCAGTATGCGGGCATGGATTTCCAGCGTATGCGATCCGCCGCCCTTGGCGGCGGGCTGCGCCGCCGCGGCCGCGGCCGAGGGCATGCAGCGCAGAACGAAACAATGGCCATCATGGATAGCGCCGGCCACGCGCAGTTGTTCGCGCACGTCGGCGCCGGCGCGGCGCGCGGCCTGGGCGAAGGCCGGCGACACCAGGCGCGGATTGGCGTGGCCGTCTTCCGGGCAGAACGAGCCGCCGACCACGCTGCGGCCCAGCCAGCCGAAGTGCCGTTCCAGCGCGGCGCGGTCCAGCATCCGCAGATGCATGCCGAAACCGCGCGTAGCGGCGCGGTAGCGTTCGAGTTCGACCATGTCGGCATCGGTATAGGCCAGCTTCAGATGGCCGCAGCGCTGGTATTCGCCGTCCGTGCCGATCAGGCCGGGCAGGTCGCTCCATAGCTCGTGCGCGCGCTGTGTCAGCGGCATCTGGACCAAGGGGCGGCCCTGGCGGCGCACGCCGCCATAGTTGACGCCGCTGGCCTTGGCGCCGCAGGCGGCGGCATCCAGCAGGATCACCGGCACGCCGCGGCGGCGCAGGAACAAGGCGGCGCTGGCGCCGACAATGCCGCCGCCGATGATGGCGACTTCGGTTTCCAGGGTCTCCATCAGCGTCTCCCGCCGGCGGATAGCGGCTGCTCCAGGGAGAAGGCCGGCGCGGGGCCGGGCGGGCTCGCCGCCGCCTCCGCCTGCACGTCGATGGAAAACAACTGAACCGGGATCGGCTTGATCGGCGGCTGCGCGCGCAGCCAGCCCACCTGCGGCAGGGCCACGCCGCCGGCGCGCGCCAGCACTTCGGCCGCGGCGGCGCCGCACATGCGACCCTGACAGCGGCCCATGCCGACGCGCGTCAAGGCCTTGCCGCGATTCAGTTCGCGCGTGCCGTCGAGCTGCGCCGTGGCGCGCAGCGCGCCGACGGTGATTTCCTCGCAGCGGCACAGGACGACGTCGTCGTCCAGCGCCGCCGCCCAATCCGCCGGGAACGGGAAGGCTTTTTCCAGCGTATCGCGCACCCGCTGCTGCCGGGCCAGCTTGCGCTGCAACGACGCCGCGCGCGCCGCGTCCGGCTGCATGCCCAGGTCGGCCAGCAGCGCCAGCGCGGCCCGTTCGCCCGCCAGTTCGGCGGCATCGGCGCCGGCGATGCCCGCGCCGTCGCCAGCCAGGTACACGCCAGGGACCGAAGAGCGTCCCGCGGGATCCTTGACCGGCAACCATGCCCTATCACGTTCGTGATATTCGAAGCGGCACCCGGCGACCGCGGCCAGCTGGGTTTCCGCGCGCAGGCCCAGCCCATACGCCAGCGCATCGCAGGCTATGCGCAGCGGCTCGCCGCCATCGCCCTGGCGGCACACCAGGCCGGAAATGCGTTCGTAGCCGATGGCGTGGTCGGGGCGCACGCCGCTGTACATGGGAATGCCGCGCAGGCGCAGCCAGCCTAGGGTGTAGAGCCCCTTGGCCGCCAGGCCGGGCGCGAGCAGCATGCCGGGAATGCTGGCCAGACGGTCCGCCATGGTCGCGGTGTCGAGCACGGCGGCCACGTCGGCGCCGGCCTTGGCGTATTGATAGGCCACCAGGTACAGCAAGGGACCGGTGCCCATGAAAGCCACCCTGCGGCCCACGCCGCAGCCCTGGAATTTCAGCGCGACCTGCGCGCCGCCCAGGGTGTAGACGCCGGGCAGGGTCCATCCGGGAAAGGGCAGCACGCGATCCGTGGCGCCGGTCGCCAGGATCAAATGGCTGTAGGCGATGGTCTCGTTGCTGCCGTCGCGCAGCACGTCCAGCACGCCGTCTTCGCAATTCCATACCAGCGCGCCGGGCCGGTAGTCGATAGACGGCAGCAATGCTTGCATCGTGCCGTGCAGTCGCGCCGCCTTGCGGTGCTCGAAACCGTACAGCTCACGGCCGGACCGCTGGAAACCGGCGGGCGGCTGGCGATAGATCTGGCCGCCGGCGCGCTGCGCTTCGTCCAGCACGATGGGCCGCAGGCCCGCCCTGACGAGCGCCTGGGCGGCGCGTATGCCGGCCGGTCCGGCGCCGACGATGACGGGTTGCGCTTCCAACCGGCCGCCGCGCGGGAGATCGGCCGGTCTCATGGCTGCCCTCCCCGCGTCGTGGACAACAAGCGCATGCCCGGCGCGATGAAGGTGGTGCAGGCCCGCAGCCGCGTGCCGTCTTCCAGGCGCATCCAGCAGTCCTGGCAGGCGCCCATCATGCAGAAGCCGGCCCGCGGGGCGCCGCTGAATTCGGTTTCCCGCAGGCTGCCGGTGTGCGTCAGTACGGCGGTCAGCACGGTATCGCCGGCCAATGCCCGCAGCGGCCGGCCGTCCAGCACGAAGTCCACCGGCGGGCGGTCGCCTTCGGCCAGCCGCGTCAATAGCGATTGCGATGGCGTCGCGTTCATCGTTGCCCCACCAGGACGCGGTCCAGGCCGTAGACGCGGTCCAGCAATAGCATGGCGACGGCGGTCAGCGCGATCACGCTGGCCGACACGGCCGCCATCATGGGGTCGATCGATTCGGTGGCATACATGTACATGCGCACGGGCAGCGTGACGGTGGCCGGCGCGGTGATGAACACCGACATGGTCAACTCGTCGAAACTGTTGATGAAAGCCAGCAGCCAGCCGCCGAAGACGCCGGGCACGATCAGCGGCAGCGTGATGCGGAAGAACACCGTGGCGCGATTGGCGTTGAGCGACAGCGCGGCGTGTTCGATGGAGCGGTCGAAACTGGTCAACGATCCCACCAGCAGGCGCAATACGTATGGCGTGACGATCACGACGTGGCTGGCCACCAGCCAGGCGAAGCTGCCGGCGCTGCCGATCAGGGCGAAGAAGCGCATCAGCGCCACGCCCAGCACCAGATGCGGAATCATCAGCGGCGATAGCAGCAGACCGTTCAAGGCATCGCGTCCGGGAAAGCGGTAGCGCGTGATGGCGCTGGCGGCCGGCAGCGCCAGGCAGACCGCCAGCGTGGCGGAGAGCGTCGCCAGCAGCAGGCTGTTGCGGAATGACTGCATGAAATCGGCGTGCGCGAATAGCGCGCGGAACCAGCGCAGCGAGAACTCGTGGATGGGGATGCTCAGCGTCGACGCCGGTGTAAAAGCGACCAGGCAGACGACGACCAGCGGCGCCAGGACGAAGGCCACGACCAGGGCGTTGAAAGCGAGCGCGAAGGGACCGTTCTTCAGCATGTGCTTACCCCAGGCTGCGGCGGTAGGACCGCTCGATGACGCGGTTGTAGGCCATCATGATGATGATGTTGGCCACCAGCAGCAGGATCGCCAGCGTGGCGCCCAGCGGCCAGTTCAGCTCGGTCAGGAATTCGTCGTAGACGATGGTGGCCACCATCTTCAGGCGGCGGCCGCCCAGCAGCGCGGGAATGGCGAAGGAACTGGCGCTCAGGCCGAACACGATCAGGCTGCCGGACAGCACGCCCGGCATGCATTGCGGCAACACCACGCGCAGCATGGTCTGCAGGCGCGAGGCGTTGAGGGAATAGGCGGCGTGCTCGACCGAGGGGTCCAGCTTCTGCAGCGAGGTCCATACCGGGATGATCATGAAGGGCAGCATGATGTGCACCAGGCCGATCACGATGGCGGTGGGGGTGTACAGCAGCGGGCCGAGTCCCAGCGCGCGCGCCGCCTGGCCCAGCAGGCCGGCCGGTCCCAGCAGCATGCTCCAGCCGAAGGCGCGCACCACCAGGGATATGAGCAGGGGCGACAGCACCGCCAGCAGGAAGATCGAGCGCCATGGCGCGCGCATGCGGCTCAGGATGTAGGCTTCCGGGACGCCGATGGCGACGCAGATCACGGTCGTCAGCACCGAGATCCACAGGGTGCGCCAGAAGATGCCCAGGAAGTACGGGTCGCTGAGCACCGTGGCGTAGTGATGCAGCGTCAGGCCGGGCTGTATGCCGGTGTTGTAGTCGAAGGGGCGGAAGGTCAGGACGAAGGTCAGGCCCAGGGGCGTGAGGACCAGCGCCAGGAACACGATGCCGATCGGCAGCGAGCCCAGCATCGCCGGCAGGCCGTCCACCCTGCGGCGCGGCGCGAGCGGAACGACGGTCATTGATTGCCCTCCTGTCGCTGCGCGACCTCCGCCGCGGGCAGCACGCGGACGACGTCCGGCTGCCAGTCCACGCCGACGCGGTCGCCGTCGCCATGCGGCGCGCGGCCGTCGTTGGGCGTCAATACGGTCAGCACGCCCAGCGGCGTGTCGAGCTCGTACATCCACTGGCTGCCCAGGAAATAGCGGGTGGTGACGGTGCCGGTCAGCCGGCCCTGGCCGGCGGCCACGGGCAGCAGCTTCTCCGGCCGCAGACAGACGCGCACGGCGTCGCCCTGGCGCAGTCCCTGCCCGTCGACGTCCATGGACAGCTCGCCGCTGCGCACCTCGGCGCGCGTGCCGGCGCGGGTCACCGTGGCGGGCAGGAAATTCGTCTTGCCGACGAAGCGCGAGATGAACTCGCTGCCCGGATGCTCGTACATGCGGTACGGCGGATCGATCTGCGTGGCGCGTCCTTCCTGCATGACCACCACGCGGTCGCTGATCGACAGTGCCTCCGCCTGATCGTGCGTGACCATCAATGTGGTGGTGCCGGTCTTGCGCTGGATGGCGCGCAGCTCGAACTGCATGTCTTCGCGCAGCTTGGCGTCCAGGTTGGACAAAGGCTCGTCCAGCAGCAATACCGGCGGACGGATGACCAGTGCACGCGCCAGGGCCACCCGCTGCCGCTGCCCGCCGGACAGTTCGCGCGGATAGCGGTCGCCATGCTGGTCCAGCTTGACCAGCGCCAGCGCCTCGCGGGTGCGCTCGCGGCGCTCGGCGCGCGCCACCTTGCGCATGGCCAGGCCGAAATCCACGTTGTCCGCCACCGTCAGGTGCGGAAACAGCGCATAGGTCTGGAACACGATGCCCAGCCCGCGCGTGTTCGGCGGCGCGTGCGTGATGTCGCGGCCGTCCAGGACGACCCGGCCGCGGGTCACGTCCGCGAACCCGGCGATCATCTGCAAGGTGGTGGTCTTGCCGCAGCCCGACGGGCCCAGCAGGGACACGAACTCGCCCTGCTCCACCGCCAGGTCGAGGTCCCGTACCACGCGCAGATCGCCGTAGTCCTTGGAAAGTTTTTCCAGGCGCAGAAATGACATGCCAGGCCCCGCCTCTAGTGGTGAAAGGCAGCCCGCCCCGGGGCTGCCGCCGTCCAATGCCAGGGCAGTCTAGGTTTGGCGTGCGAGACCGGTCAATGGGGTTTTTCCGTACAGCCGATTATTTCTCTGTATTTTTCCGCTGTGCAGAATTAGTATGCTATTTCCTGTCCATATTATCCGAACAGACGGAATCGAAGATGACTTCTTCCGAACCGCTGGAAAACGAAACCCTGCCGGGCGACGAGGCCGGCGCGCAGGGTGATGCGGCACCGCAGGGCGACTCCAACGCGCAGGGCGTCCTGCAACGGGCCTTCACGGTGTTGCGCGCCCTGGCCGACGCCAAGGGCGAACCGCTGCGGCTCACCGAGATCGCCAAGCGCACTGGCCTGGCCCCCGCCACCGCGCACCGGGTGCTGCAGGCCTTGATCCAGGAAGACGCGGTGGAACAGCCCGCCGGCGGCAAGGCCTACCAGCTGAGCGTGGCGTTCTACGCCCTGGGCTCGGCGGCGGGCCGCTACCGCTCCAATCTGCGCGAGATCTATAGGCCTTCGATGCTGCGGCTGTGCGGCATGCTCAGCGACACCATCTTCATCCTGGTGCGCCAGGGGTTCGACGCCATCTGCCTGGACCGCATCGACGGCCCCTTTCCGGTGCGCTCGCATACCGGCGACATCGGCGGCCGCGTGCCGCTGGGCCTGGGCCAGGGCGCGCTGATCCTGCTGGCCAGCCTGCCGCCCGCCGAGCGCGAGGAAGTCATCCGCTTCAACATCCCGCGCCTGCATCATCTGGGCTTCATCGACGAAATCTCCATGCGCGTGCGCATCAAGCAGTGCCTGGAGTCGCGCTATGCCTACAGCGACGGCCCGGGCCTGTATCCCGGCATCGCCGGGCTGTCGGTGCCCATCGAGGACCGCAACGGCGACACCGTGGCGGCGCTGAGCGTGGCCGCGCCGCAGGAGCGACTGAGCGGCGAACGCCTGCCGCTGATCGTGGAGATGCTGCACAAGGAAGCGCGGCTGATCGGCGCGCAGATCAATCCTTTTGATCCGGCGCTGCGGCGGCCCAGCCACTTCCTGGGACGCGGCAACCGGGAATAACGCAACGGCCCCTTTCCTACAACCTTGAGGTTGTTTCTTGCCATTACAACCTCCAGGCTGTTTTCTAGGAATACGCCTTGTAGGTTGTATTTTGTAGATACAGCCGCTAGACTGTATTTTTTTCCCTCCCGTCCTGGAGACCTCGTGGACTATCCCGTGCGAACCCTGCGGCAATTGCGCCCGGTGCTGCAAGGATTCCGCAAAGCCAAAGGCCTGACCCAGGCGCAGCTCGCTACCCGGCTGGGCATCAGCCAGCAAAGCTATGCCAAGCTCGAGGCCGCCCCGGAAAAGGCCAGCTTCGAACGCCTGTTCACCATTCTGCAGATGCTGCGCGTGGAAGTCGCGCTGCGCCCGATGGACCAGGAAGCCCCAGCCGCGTCCAAGCTGGAGTGGTGACATGGCCCGCGGGCATCATCAACTGAACATCTGGATGAACGGCGCGGCGGTGGGCACATGGCTGAGCGAACCGGGGGAATCATCGCTGGCCTACGACCCGGCCTGGGTCCACGCACCCGGTGGCCGGCCGCTGTCCCTGTCGCTGCCGTTCCGCCTGGACAACGCGCCCTACAGAGGGGCGGTGGTCCATGATTTCTTCGACAACCTGCTGCCGGACAGCGACGTCATCCGGCGCCGGCTGGCGCAGCATCACCGCGCCGACAGCGCCGCCCCCTTCGACCTGCTGGCGGTGCTGGGCCGTGACTGCGTCGGCGCCATCCAGCTACTGCCGCCGGATGAAGTCCCGGCCGGCCTGGACCGTATCGATGCCGACCCGCTGACCGACGCCGATATCGCGATGATCCTGCGATCGACCGTCAGCGGCACGCCGCTGGGCCATGACGACCATACCGGCGATCTGCGGCTTTCGATTGCCGGCGCGCAGGAGAAAACGGCCCTGCTGCGCCAGCAGGGCCGCTGGTTCCGGCCGCGCGGCAGCACACCCACCACGCATATCCTGAAGCTGCCCCTGGGCCTGGTGGGCGCCATGCAGGCCGACATGCATGAGTCCGTCGAGAACGAATGGCTATGCGCGCAGTTGGCCGCCGCCTACGGCCTGCGGGTCGCTCGCTGCGAGATCGCGCGTTTCGAAGACCAGAAAGCGCTGGTCGTCGAGCGTTTCGACCGCCGCTTTACGGATGCCGGCGCCATCGTCCGCCTGCCGCAGGAAGACATGTGCCAAGCGTTGGCCGTATCGCCGCTGCGCAAATACCAGGCGGACGGCGGGCCGGGGATCACCGCCATCATCAACAACGTGCTGAGCTCCTCGCAGCGCGAACAGGACATCCGCGACTTCTACAAAGCGCAGATCTTTTTCTGGCTGCTGGCCGCCACCGACGGCCATGCCAAGAACTTCAGCATCGCCCTGCTGGCCGGCGGCAGATACCGCGCGACGCCGTTGTACGACATACTTTCGGCGCATCCCATCATCGGCACCAAACGCGCGCAGCTGGCGCCGCAGCGCGCCAAACTGGCGATGGGCGTGAAGGGGGAAAGCGGATTGCACTACCGCATCGGCGAAATCCGTCGACGCCACTGGTACACGCACGCGCGGGAAGTCGGATTGGACGCCGCCGCGGTGGACGCCGTCATCCGCGAGCTCGTCGAAGCGACCGACCCCGCCATCGAGCAGGCCGCCGCGATGCTGCCGCGGCATTTCCCAGCGCATGTCGCGGAATCGATCTTCGCCGGGTTGCGCGCGCAGCGCGATAAGCTGGTGCAACAGGAAAACGCTGCCTTCTGATCGACGAAGCCGGCGGTACTGCGCTACACGCGTTGCATATGAGCAACCTCGCAGCCACGCGCCGGGCCGCCGAACCTGCCTCACGCCACCGACCGTACCCACGCCGCGAATTCGGCGCAGGGCCGTATGTCAAGCGTGCCGGGCGCGCTGACCAGGTAATAGGATTCGCCGCTGCGCATGGCCACGTCGAGCGGCCGCGCCAGCACGCCCAGGGCCAGTTCCTCGCGCATATAGGCTTGCTGCGTGAGCGCGATACCGGCGCCCTGGGCGGCGGCCTGCAGGCAAAGCGCCGCGTTGGCCAGCGGCACCAGCCGCGCGCCCGCCGCCGGCAATCCCTGCCGCGCGAGCCAGGCGTCCCAGCTGACGGGCGCGATCATCGAATGCAATAGCTTGTGTTCCAGCACGTCGCGCGGGTGATGGATGGCGGCCGCCATCGACGGCGCGCAGGCCAATGTCAGCACGTCGTCGAACAGCGCCTCGGCGTGCGTGCCGGGCCACTGGCCATGGCCGCGGCGCACCACGAAATCCGCGTCGCCCAGGCTGACGTCGTCGGCCCGCGTGACCGTGGCGACCTCCAGGTCGATGTCGGCATGCGAGGCATAGAAACTGGCCAGGCGCGGCATCAGCCATTTGATGGCGAAGCTGGGAATGACCTTCAGGCGGACGCGTCGCGTCCTGCCCAGCGACGTGGCCTCGTGCACCGCTTCCTCGACGCGGTCGAACAGTTCGGCCACGCGCGTCGCCAGCTGCATGCCGCTGGGCGTCAGGACGGCCTCGCGGCCTTCCTTGCGGCACAGGCGCGTGTCCAGCGCCGCCTCCAGCGCGCGGATCTGGTGGCTGACCGCGCCGGGCGTGACGTGCAGGCTTTGCGCCGCGCGCGCGACGCCGCCGGTGCGATTGACCGCGTCCAGTACGCGCAGCGGTCCCAGGATATTGCGCAGCTTATGCATGATGCGTGAATGGTTCTCAACGTTCGCCAAAGAAATTCGGATGACGCGCGCCGGCCCGCCTCCTATAGTCGCGTCACAGGCCACTTGAGCCGACAACAAGAATTCTCAACATACACCGTTCATCGGCGTATCGGGAACATCCAGGAGGAGACATCATGAAAGCCATCATTCTTCGCCGCGCCGCAACAGCGATTGCCGCGGCCTCACTGCTATGCGGCGCGCCGGCGCATGCACGCGACGAATACCCCGCGCGTCCGCTGAAAATGGTCGTCCCCTTTGCGGCCGGCAGCGCGGCGGACACCTTGTCCCGCACGGTCGCCACGCAGCTGGCAACCCAGCTGGGCCAGGCCGTCGTCGTGGAGAACAAGGCGGGCGCGGGTGGCACCATAGGCACCATGGACATCGCCCGCGCCGCCCCCGACGGCTACACCATAGGGCTGGCCGCGCAAGGCACGCTGATCACCAACCAGGCGCTGTACGACAAGCCCGGCTATGACTCCCTGAAGGACTTCACCCCCATCGCGATGCTGGCGAACGTGGCCAACGTGCTGGTGGTCGCGCCCGATTCCCCCTACACGTCGGTCGCCGCGCTGGCCCAGGCCATCAAGGCGCAGCCGGCCAACAAATTCAGTTTTTCATCCAGCGGGGTCGGCACCAGCCACCACATCGCCGGCGTGGTGCTGGGCCAGTACCTGGGCAAACCGCTCATGCACGTGGCCTACACCGGCGCGCCGCAGGGCATGGTGGCGATCATGAGCAAGGAAGTCGACATGGGCCTGTACAACATACCCGCGGCGCTGGGCCTGATCCGTGGCGGCAAGCTGAAGCCGCTGGCGGTGACCAGCCTGACGCGTTCGCCGCTGCTGCCCGACGTGCCCTCGCTGAACGAGAGCGGGATGAAGGACTACGAGGTCACCCTGTGGTTCGGCATCATCGCGCCGGCCGGCGTACCGGCCGACCGCGTGGCGCGCCTGCACAAGGAATTGAACACGGTCATGAGCCAGCCGGCGCTGCGCACCAAACTGACCGAACAAGGCTATGACGTCGCCAGAACGCCGCTGGCGCCCTCGGGGGATTTCACGGCGCTGATCAAGCGCGACCTGGACAAATGGCTGCCCATCCTGAAGACGATGAAGGGAGGCGCGCAATGACGCAGCAGCGTACGACGGCTCCTGGCGTGGCAGGTCCCACGATCGCGCAGGCACTGGCCGCCTTCTCGGTGCGCACGCGGATCGCGGATATCGAGCCGCTGGCGCTGGAGCACGCCAAGATGAGCCTGGCCAGCACCATCGCCAGCGCATCCATGGGCTATCGCATTCCATCGGCGGAAATCATCCGCCGCCTGGAAGTCGAAGACGCCGGCGCGCCGCAGGCCATGCTGTGGTTCGACGGGACGCGCCTGCCCGTTGCGCGCGCGGCGCGCGTCAACGCCGTGACCAGCGACGCCGCGGCTTCCGACGACAGCGATCTGCGCAGCATCGCCCATATCGGCACCATCATCAGCACGAGCGCGCTGGCGCTGGCCGAATGGCTGGGCCGCCCCGGCCGCGAGGTACTGGCCGCCATGGTGCTGGGCTATGAAGTCGCCGGCCGCATCGACGAATCCCTGACACCGGGCCGCATGCAGCGCGGCTTCCACGGATCGGTGTCGACGGTGTTCGGCGCCGCGGTGTCCGCCGGCCGCCTGCTGGGCCTGGACGAGCCGGCGATGACGCATGCCATCGCGCTGGCCGCCACTTCGATCGGCGGCATGGCGCTGGCGGCCGATACCAGCTGTTCGCGCGAATACCATGCAGGCATGGCGGCCATGGCGGGCGTCCAGGCCGCGCTGGCGGCACGCGCCGGCTTCCAGGGCGATCCGCAAATCCTGGAAGCGCCGCGCGGCTTTCTGCAGGCCATGGGCGGACAGGCCGCCGACGACATCGTGCGGGGCCTGGGGGCATCCTGGGACATCGTGACGGACATGGCGATCAAGCTCATGCCGGGCGCCCATCCCTTCCATGCCGTCGCGGAAGCCGCCGCCACCGCGGCGCGCGAGCACGATGTCGATCCGTCGCGGATCGACAGCATCGTCGTGTCCGCGGCGGTGCAGCACACCACCTTCGGCGGCGCGGCGCACCCGCGCAACCTGGTGGAGGCCGCGCACAGCGTGGCCTATTTCGTGGCGGCGTCCGTGGTCGACCGCGGCTTCGGCTGGGACAACCTGAGTCCCGAGAAAATGCGCGATCCGCGCATCGCCGCGCTGCAGGACAAGGTGCGCTATGCCAGCGAACCGCCGCCGCTGCCGGACCGCTTTCCGCACCGCCACGGCGGCAGCGTCGCCATCCACATGGACGACGGCAGCGTCCACCAGGCCACCTGCCGCGCCGCACGCGGCGCCGGCGCCCGCGGCATCGAGTGGGCCGACGTGGAAGACAAATACCGCCAGCTGGCGCCACGCGCCGGCCTGGACGCGGGCCAGGTGGCGCATACCTGGTCGCTGATCCGCGACCTGGACCATCTGGACGATGTCGCGCTGCTGCCGCGCGGCCTCATGCTGCGATGACGTCCGAACAGACGCCGTCGCACCTCGGGGACGCCACGGATCCGATCATTAACCAAAACCATAGAACCTCCGCCGGCCCCCCGGCATCGCCCCCGCACGCGCAGCGCACAGGTGCCCCCCAATCGGGGACGCCGAGGATCCGGCTCCGCCGGTCCTCCAGCGTCGCCCCCCTGGGGGGGAAGCGCGCAGCGCTTCGGGGGGGGCCCCGTTATACCGAAAACGCGCATTCTGCTATGCCGATTACGTGGCGTGTCGCGCGGCGTCGCATGACTAGTATTGCCTGACACGCACAGGCGCCAGTACGCGGCTGTCCGTGCACAAGCGCAGGCCCCAGCCTGCCGATAACATCCAGGAGACAGACATGTTGCGATTCCTATTTGGCTGTGTCGCTGCGCTGATGCTGGCCGCCCAGGCCAACGCCGCCGACAGCTTTCCTTCCCGCCCCATCGTCATGCTGGTGGCGGTCGCGCCGGGCGGCACGCTGGACACGCTGGCGCGCCAGATCGCCAGCGGCTTGACGACCGAACTCGGCCAATCCGTGGTCGTGGAAAACACCACCGGCGCGGGCGGCCTGATCGGCTACCAGCGCCTGATGAAGTCGGAGCCGGACGGCTACACCCTGATGTTCAGCAATATGTCGCTGGCCATCATTCCGCTGCTCTATCCTTCCGCCCACGTCGACCCGGTGCGCGACCTCAGTTCCATCGGCATGGTGGGCACCGTGCCCATGGTGCTTTCGGTCAGCAACCGCAGCGGCCTGACCAGCCTGCCCGATATGCTGAAACGCATGCGGTCCGGCGGCCCCAAGCTGAACTTCGGCTCCGGCGGCCCCGGCACCACGGCGCATCTGGCCGAGGGCCTGTTCCTGCACATCTCCAAGACGCAGGGCGAGCTGATCCAGTATCGCGGCTCGGGTCCCGCCATCGCCGATCTGATGGCCGGCACCATCGACGCCGTCATCGACCAGACCGTGACCATGATGCCGCTGCATAAGGACAAGCGCATCCGTGCCATCGCCGTATCCTCGCCCCAACGCCTGCCGCAGATGCCCGACGTGCCCACCTTCGCCGAAGGCGGCCTGTCGGCCTTCGATCTGGCGATCTGGAACGGCGTGGTGGCGCCGAAGAATACGCCCAAGCCCGTGGTCGACAAGCTGGCGGCCGCATTGTCGAAAGTCATAGATAGCCCGGCGTACAAAGATCGCATCGATCAACTCGCCGCCACCATCCCGACGCAGGCCCAGCGCGGCCCGGCGCCGATGTCCGCGACCCTGGCCAAGGACGTCAAGGAAGTGGCGTCGCTGGCCAAGCAGATCGGACTGACGCCGCAACAGTGAACGCCGGCCGCGCGCGCCTAGCCGCGTGACGCGGCACCGCGTGCGGGCCGGCATACATGGCAATTCATCTTCCCTGAAGGAGCACACATGCAATCGGAGACTTACGGATTCATCGGCCTGGGCAATATGGGCGGCCCCATGGCCGGACGCCTGCTGGATGCGGGATACGGCCTGGCGGTGTACGACACCGTCGCCACGGCCGTGCAAGGCCTGGCCGCCAAGGGAGCCGCCGCCTGCGCCGGCGGCCGTGAAGTCGCCGACAAGGCCGAGACGATTTTCCTGAGCCTGCCCACGCCGGAGATCGTGCAGCGCGTCGCCACGGATCCGGACGGCCTGATCGCCGGCGGCCGCGTCAAGCGCGTGGTGGACCTGTCCACCATCGGCCCGCGCGCCGCCAGGGAGATCAGCGCCGCGCTGGCCAAGCGCAATATCCTGTACGTCGACGCGCCGGTCAGCGGCGGCGTCGGCGGCGCGCGCAACGGCACGCTGGCAGTGATGGCGGCCTGCCCGCGCGACGAGTACGACGCATTGGTGCCCGTGCTCAAGCACTTCGGCCCGGTGTTCTACCTGGGCGAGAAGGCCGGCATGGGCCAAAGCATGAAACTGGCCAACAACCTGATGTCGGCGGCGGCCGTCGCCATCACGTCGGAAGCCATGGCGATGGGCGTGAAAGCCGGCCTCGATGCCAAGACCATGCTGGACGTCATCAATGTCGGCTCGGGCCGCAATACCGCCAGCGCGGACAAGTTCCCGCGCGCCGTATTGACGGGCACCTTCGACATCGGCTTTGCCGCCAAGCTGGCCTACAAGGACGTGCGCCTGTGCGTGGATGAAGCCGAATCCATGGGCGTGCCCATGATGGTCGGATCGGCGGTGCGCGAAATGCTGGTCCTGGCGCAGGCCATGTGCGGCGAGAATGCCGACTACACGCACGTCGCCAAGGCGGTGGAGACGATAGCGGGCGTCGCCATCCGGCAGCGGGACGCGAAGTCCTCATAAACCGCACCGGCGCTCAGGAAAACACCGCGGGATCCGGCGTCCAGCTCCCGCGGGCCATCATGTCCTGGATCTGCCGCCGCAGTATCGTGCGCAGGATCCGCACCGCCTTGGTCGAGGGCCGCTGCGTGGACGCGGCGATCAGCAGGGATCGCGTGATGCCCGGCCGGGCGATGCGCCAGATGCGCATGCGGCCCTGCGCGATCTGCGGGGCCACGCAGGAATAGGACAGCACGGCATAGCCCAGGCCGCTTTCCACCAGCTGCAGCATGGCATGCATGGCGTCGACTTCCATCTCGACATTGGGTTCCAGTCCCAACGCCGCCAGCGCTTCGTCGACCAGCACCCGCACGCCGTGCGGGCGGCCGGGCAGGATCATGGGCAGGCAGCTCAAGCGTGCCGGCTGCACCGGCCCCGCGCCCACGCCGGCCGGGTCGTCGCGGGGTCCGAGCAGGAACAGTTCGTCGGTCAGCAGCGATTCCGCGCGCAGCGACGGAATATTCAGCCGCGGCGCGTCGTACAGGATGGCGATGTCGGTCAGGCCATTGCCCAGCCACTCCAGCACATGGCCGCTATAGCCTTCCATGAACTTCAGCGAGATGCCCGGCACGGCGCGGCGGAAGGCCTGGATCAAAGGCACCGACAATACGGCGGAGATCGACGCCGGCATGCCGATCACGACCGGCCCTTGCGGCGCCGCGCTGGACGCCTTGACGGCCGTGACCGCCGTGCGCGTGCTTTCGACGATGCCGCGCGCGTACTGCGCCAGCAGCACGCCGGCTTCCGTCAGCAGCACGCCGCGGCCCGTGCGATGGAACAGCGCCACGCCCAGTTCTTCTTCCAGCGCCTTGACGCGCCGGCTCAGTATGGGCTGGCTGATGGACAGGCGCATCGCCGCCCGCGAATAAGCGCCCGCGTCGGCGATGCCGATGAATGTTTCCAGCTGTCGAATTTCCATCGCGCTATCCGCCCTGATGGAAGAAACCGGCAGCCGCGCCGGATCAGGCCGCGGCGCGCTGCGTGGGATATTGCGCGTCGGTGACCGCGTCCTGCCAATCGGCCTTGCCCAGCGACGTCGCCATATGGATCATGTAGGTATCGGTGGCGGCGCCGTGCCAATGACGTTCATTGGGGCCGATCCACACCACGTCGCCCTGGCGGATCATCTGCGGTTCCTGGCCGTCCAGACAGATCCAGCCGCATCCCGCCGTTACGTGCAGCACCTGCCCGTACTCGTGCGTGTGCCAGTGGGTGCGCGCGCCCGGCGAGAAGAACACATTGTTGATGCCTACGTTGTCCATGGTCGGCATGACGGGGTCCGCCCAGACGACGCCCGTGAACGTCGGGCCGCGCTGTTCCGACGGAATGCCGTTGGCCCTGCCGTGAAATACCTTCATTGCTGTCTCCTGTGGAAAACCGTCAATGCCGAAGCGGAAGCGGCCCTCAAGCGCGCGCCGCTTCCGCTTCGTAGGCGGCGATGGCCTCGCTGGCCACGCGGAAAGCCGCCAGCGCCAGCGGCACGCCGCAATAGATGGCCGCCTGCAGCAGCACGGCGCGTATCTCTTCACGGGTGCAGCCGTTGCGCAGCGCGCCCTTCACATGCGATGCCAGCTCGTGGTGCTGGCTCATCGCGGTCAACATCGCCAGGTTGATCAGGCTGCGGGTCTTGAATGGCAGCGTGTCGTCGCCCCAGATCTCGCCCCAGCAGTACTCCGTGACCAGCCTCTGCATGGGACGGTTGAAATCGTCGGCGGCGTTCCAGGATTTCTCCACGTGGGCCGCGCCCAGCACGTCCTTGCGATTCTGGAAGCCTTTCTGGAAGAGCTCGTCGTTTGCCATCGCTGGTTCCTTTTGTCGGCGCGGCCTGCGCCCGCGGCTGCCGCATGCCGCGGCGGCATTAAGCGCCGCCCGCGGTAGTTGCGATCATACAATCCTGCAATCATATAGTAAATGCCGGCCCGGGCATGTTGCGCCTGCCGCTAGGGTTATCACTAGCCATGGGTGCAAGATGTCGATGATACAGTCATACAATCATAAGAAATTTCAAGCAGCGCGCCGGCCGGCGCCAGCAGGCTCGGCACGACGCCGCCACCATCACGCAACCCGGAGGAGGAGGAGGCCCGCAGGCCCCGCCGTCGCCCATGGCCGCAGCGCCGTGAGCGCAAGGCATGCGCCCGCCGGCCCGTGACGTCATGAAGAAAACCGCATCCATGCTTGCCGCCGCACTACTGAGCCTGCTGTCCGTCACGTCCGCCCAGGCCGACTACCCGGACCGCCCCTTGCGCATGATCGTGCCCTTCGGCGCGGGCGGCGGCGTCGACGCGCTGGCGCGGCCGCTGGCCAAGGAGCTGAGCCAGATACTGGGCCAGAGCGTCATTGTCGAAAACAAACCCAGCACCAACGGCCAGATCGGCATGGCCGAGGTCGCGCGCGCCGCGCCCGACGGCTATACGGTCGTCATGAGCTCGGCCGCCTACGCCATCACGCCCGCCTTCTACCAGGACCTGCCCTACGACATCCGCAAGGACTATGCGCCGGTGACCATACTGGCTTCCAATCCGCTGGTCCTGGTGGCGTCCACGCATTTCAAGCCATCCACCGTGCAGGAGATGATCGCGATGGCGCGCGCCAAGTCCGGTTCGGTCAACTTCGCCGCGCCGGGCAACAGCGGCATCCACTTCCTGGCCGGCGAGCTGATGGGCAGCGTGGCCGGCGTCAAATGGACCAGCGTGCCCTACAAGGGCGCGGGCCCGGCTTTTCCGGACCTGATCAGCGGACAGGTCGACGTGATGTTCGACAACCCCGCGTCCTCGCTGCCCTTCGTCCAATCCGGCCGGCTCAAACTGATCGCCACTACCGGGCAGCAACGGCTGGCGGCGGCCGGCAACGCGCCCACCGTCGCCGAAACCCTGCCCGGTTTCGATGCCGCCAACTGGTTCGTCCTGGCCGCGCCCGCGGGCACGCCGCCGGATCGCATCAAGAAGCTGTACGACGCCAGCAAGCGCGCCATGCGGCAGCCCGCGCTGATCGAGTTCATGGACCGCAACGGCATCGGCACCATCCTGAACACACCCGCCGAAGCCGCCGGCTACATCCAGGCCGAAGCCGACAAATGGGGCGGCGTCGTGCGCGACAACCGGCTCGCCGTCCAGTAACGCAGGAGTCGACATGCAGGATCTGCAAATGCTTTGCGATGGCCGCTGGGTCAATGCCCAGGACGGCCAGTGGCTGGAGACCTTCAATCCCTATACCGGCGAGGCCTGGGCGCGCGTGCCGCGCGCCGGCGTGGAAGACGTCGATCGCGCTGTACAGGCCGCGCGTCGCGCTTTCACGAATCCCGCGTGGCGCGGCCTCACGCCCACCGCGCGCGGCGCCCTGTTGCGCCGCCTGGGCGATCTGGTCGCGCGCGATGCCGATGAACTGGCCGCCATCGAAACCCGCGACAACGGCAAGCTGATCTCGGAAATGCGCGGCCAGATGCGCTACATGCCGCAGTGGTACTACTACTTCGGCGGCCTGGCCGACAAGATCGAAGGCCGCGTCATACCCATCGACAAGCCCGACTGCTTCAACTTCACCTGTGACGAACCGCTGGGCGTCGTGGCGGCGATCACGCCGTGGAACTCGCCGCTGTTGTTGGCGACCTGGAAGCTCGCGCCCGCGCTGGCCGCCGGCAACACGGTGGTGTGGAAGCCTTCCGAACACTCCACCGCATCGGCGCTGGCGTTCGGCCGCCTGTTCGAAGAAGCGGGCTTCCCGCCGGGCGTGGTCAATATCGTCAGCGGCCTGGGCAGCGACATCGGCGAGGCCCTGGTCACGCACCCGGACGTCGCCAAGGTGGCCTTCACCGGCGGCGACCAGACCGGCCAGCACGTCTATGAAATGGCCGCGCGCGGCATCAAGCCGGTCACGCTGGAGCTGGGCGGCAAGTCCGCCAACATCATCTGCGCCGACGCCGACCTGGACAATGCCGTCAAGGGCGCGGTATCCGGCATTTTCGCCGCCACGGGGCAGACCTGCATCGCCGGTTCGCGCGTGCTCGTGCATCGCGACATCCACGACGTCTTCGTCGAAAAACTGGTCGCCTTCGCCCGTACCGCGCGCATGGGCGATCCCGCGCTGCCGGACACGCAGATCGGGCCGGTCACCACGCGGATGCAGCTGAAGAAAATCCTGGACTACATCGACATCGCCCGCGCCGGCGGCGCCCGCTGCGTACTCGGCGGCACGCCGGGCACCCGCCCCGAATGCGGCCGCGGCTGGTTCGTCGAACCGACCATCTTCTGCGACGTGCGCCCCGACATGCGCATCGCGCAGGAGGAGGTCTTCGGCCCCGTGCTGTGCGTCATCCCCTTCGATACCGACGACGAAGCCGTCGACATCGCCAACGACACCCGCTACGGCCTGGCCGCGGGACTATGGACGCGCGACATGGGACGCGCCCTGAACCTCTCGCGGCGGCTGGAAGCGGGAACCGTATGGGTCAACACCTACCGCGCGACCAGCTACCTGTCGCCCTTCGGCGGCTACAAACGTTCGGGCATCGGCCGCGAAAGCGGGCTGTCGGCCATCCGCGAATACCTGCAGGAGAAAAGCATATGGATAAGCACCGGTGGCGATGTGCCGAATCCCTTCGTCATGCGTTAGGCATCCGCGCAACATGATGCGGCCGAACCGGCCTGTTCCCTACGCGGGAACGTGGGGGCAGGCCGCCGCCCCGGGTTAAAATGCCCGCCATTGCCGCCGAGCGGCCAGCCATTTGCCAAACTACCGCATGAAAGCCGCCGTTGCCGCGCCTGAGGGCGATTTCAAAGTGCCGCGCGCCGCATCCGTACTGCGGCACAGCGTGACCGAAAGCATACGCAACGCCATCCTGGTGGGGCGCTTCCGGCCGGGCGAACGGCTGCCGGAACGCGAGCTTTGCGAAATGACCGGCGTCAGCCGCACCCTGGTGCGCGAAGCGCTGCGGCAGCTGGAATCCGAAGGCTTGATCCACGTCATCCCGCATCGCGGGCCGGTGGTGGATCGCCTGTCGCCCGAACAGGCGGAAGGCATCTACCAGGTGCGCGAGGAGCTGGAAGGCCTGGCCTGCCAGTTATTCGCGGAACATGCCAACGATGCGCAACGCAAAGCGCTGCAGGACGCTTTCCAGGCCTTGAAGCGCGCCATGACGCATGGCACCGCGCTGGAAAAGCTGACCGCCAAGAATTTCTTCTACCAGCAACTGCTGGACGGCGCCGGCAACGAGGCGCTGACCACGACGCTGCGTCTGCTGAATTCCCGTGTGATGCTGCTGCGCTCGACGTCCATGCAGGCGCCCGGCCGGTCGAAGAAAAGTCTCGCCGAACTGGCGGACGTGATCGATGCCGTGGTGGCGCGGGATGGCAAGGCGGCCCGGCGGGCAGGCAGCCTGCATGTCCGCAACGCGGCCAAGGTCGCCATCGAGATCCTGCGGCAAGGCAACGAGGCGGCCGAAGAGGTATCCGCCGCCGCGACTTAGCGCCGCCCCGGCGCACATCGGGCGCGCCGCCCGCAGATGCCCGCAGGTGGCCGCGCAACCCGGCCGCTTTGTCTGCCTGGCTTTGTCCGCCTCGCTTCATCTGCCTTTCTCCGCTTAGCTTCGCTTCGCAGTCCCGCTTCATCGAGCTCACATCCCTTCCGCAAGGACCCGGGGCTGCGCCATCACGCGCGCAAATTCCGCCTCATCCAGAAAAGCCGGTAGCGCGCGGCCGGCGGCACCCCGTACAATACCTTTTAACGAAACGCCGTATCGTTAATCGGAACACTGACGATGAACCCACTCCCGGTAGCGGAAGCGCCGAACGCCGGCGCAGCGCCCCCCATGGACGCTTCCCCCAACGTCCCCATCGCTGTGCAGCTGGGGCGATTCGTCGCCGACGTCCGCGCTGACCGTCTGCCCGCCCGCGTGGTCGACCACGCCAAGAGCCGCCTGCTCGACTGCCTGGCCACGGCCATTTCGTCGCGTACGCTGCCCGTGCCGGCGGTGGCCGGCGCTTTCGTCGCGGACAGCCGGGGCGGCGCCAGCATCGTTGGACGGCGGGAGCGCGCCGCCGCGGTCGATGCCAGCTTCGTCAACGCCACCCTGGTCAACGGCAGCACGCACGACGACTTCCTGGCCAAGTCGCACGCGGGCGCCGTCGTCGTGCCCGCCGCGCTGGCCTTGGCTGAAGAACATGGCGGCAGCGGGGCCGACCTGCTGGCCGCCATCGTCGCCGGCTATGAAGTCACGGCGCGCGCCTACCTGGGCGGGCCGGGCATGCTGCCGCGCTTTCGCGCGACCGGCGTGCCGGGCGCGGTGGGGGCGGCCGCGGCCGCCGCGCGCGCCTTGCGGCTGGATGCGGCGCGCACCGCCAACGCGATAGGGCTGGGCGCCATGTTCGCCTCCGGCTTCGGCGAAGGATTTCATTCCGGCACGATGGACGTGAAGCTGAATGTGGGGTGGGCCAGCCGCAGCGGCGCTTCCGCGGCGCTGCTGGCGCGGGCCGGCGCGACGGCCTCCCCCACCGTGTTCGAGGGCACGTCCGGCTTCTTCCATGCTTTTTCCAATGGCGCCGGTAGCGCGGCGCGCACGGCGCAGGGTCTGGGAGAACATTTCCTGATCGAGGAAACGCTCTACAAAGAGCGCCCGGTTTGCATCTTCGTGCAAACGCCGGTAGAACTCGCGCACCGGCTGGCACGCGAGCATGGCTTCGATCCCGCGCGTATCGAACACGTGCGCATAACCGCGCCGATCGAGACGTACACGAACCCGGGCTACCTGAACGCCGCGCCTTTCGCGACCGCCCTGAAGGCGCGCATCAGTGCCCGTTTCACGGTGGCGGCGGCGCTGCTGGATCGGCCCATCGACACCTACGCGTATTACGACCGCACCGACGATGCCGATGTGCTGGCCCTGGCGGAGCGCATCGAGCTCGTCGAGCCGTCCTCCGAAGTCCATGACGTCCACGTAGAGGTGACGGTGGCGGGACGCTGTTTCGCGATGCGCGGCATCGAGATGGAGTATCAGCGTCCCAGCCACGACAAGGTGGTCGGGAAGTACCGCCGGCTGACCGCGGACCTGGCGCCCGCCCTTGCGGAGGACATCCTGGCCGCGGTTCTCGCGATGGACCGGGCGTCCGATGTGGTGGCACTGACCCATCTGCTGCGCCTGGTTTGATCGCATCCATGCGGCGGCACGTGCGGATCCCTGCCAGCGGTAACCCGGCAGGGGCGGCGCGCGCCGCCCCCGGGCATTACTTCTTGCCGGGCCATATGGGCGGCGCGATCGCCAGGTTCTCCGGATACACGGTCACGGGCACGCCGTTCTGCCATTGGATGATGGTCAGCGACGCCCCCACGCGGTGTCCGGCCTCGTCGAACTTCAATTCCCCGCCGGGGAAATAAGGCGTGGGCCCTTCGTTCAGGCTGCGCATCGCCTGCGCCACCGATTCGCGGTCCGCCTTGCCGGCCTTCTCCAACGCCGCCTTGATGATCCACATATCGCCATAAGTGGAGATGGCGTTCTGGGTCATCCAGGGCTCCTTGTATTCGGTCTTCATGCGCTGGATCAGCTTCTCCTGCCCCTTCGCGCCCCAGTTCGCCACCGCCGACATCACGCCATTCAGCAGTTGCGGACTGACCGTGTTGAGCACGTCGGGCTCCGCGATCGCGATGCCGAAAGAGATCACCGGGATGCGCACATTGGTTTCGTTCATCTTCTCCAGGATCAGCTTCGCGTCCGAGATCACCGTCGGCAGGAAGAACACCAGATCCGGCCGTCGCGACCGCACGCGCTGTATCAGCGATGACGCATCGGAAAGCGGCGGCGTGAAGGTCTCGTCCACCACCAGCTCAAGATTGTTTTTCTGCAGCAGGCCGTCCTTCATCGCCTTCACCGACGACAGGGAGGCGGCCGTATTGTCGGTCAGGATGGCGACGGTCTTCGGCCGCTTGCCGGAGGCCTTCTCCGCCAGTTCCAGGATGATGGGCAGCGCGATGTCCGCCTGCCGTCCCGCCGTCGCCGAGGTCTGGAAGATGTACTTGAAGCCGCGCCCCGTGATCTGGTCGGAGTACGACAAGGTCAGCATCGGCAGCTTGGCGCGCTCCGTCACTTCCGTCACCGCCAGCGTGAAGGAACTCAGGTAGGCGCCCGTGGCCGCCACCAGATCCGGATAGTCGGCCACCATCCGTTGCGCCGCGCTCTTGGACTTTTCCGTCGAATCGCCCGAGTCCACCACCACCAGTTTCAGCGGCGCGCCGCCCAGCGCTTTGATACCGCCTTGCGCGTTGATGTCGGCAACCGCCATCTCCGCGCCCATCCGCATCACCTGGCCCGGCCTGGCATACAGGCCGGACATGGGCGCGATCAGGCCCACGCTGACCGGCTTGGGATCGGCCGCGCGCGCGGGCGCCGCCATGCCTGCCGCAAACAACAGCCCGCACAGGGCCGCCGCGCCCAGCAGGCGCGGTCTCTTCGAAGTGTTCATGGTCTCCTCCTGTTAGCCCGGTCTACGGGTCTCAAGGTTCTCTGCGCATGCACACGCCCTCCCGATGCGGGAATGGCGCGTCCGTTTACATACCCAGGTATGCGCGGCGGACACGGTCGTCCGCCTGCAGGGTTTCGTGCGTGCCCGCCAGCGCCACGCGGCCGGTTTCCAGCACATAGGCGTGATCGGCGAACTGCAGCGCCTCGGCCACCCGCTGCTCCACCAGCAGTATGGTCAGGCCCGCATCGCGGCGTATATCGATCAAACGCTCGAAAATGAAGTCCGCGATCGCCGGCGACAGGCCCATCGACGGCTCGTCCAGCATCAGCAGGCGCGGCGACGAGGCCAGCCCGCGGCCGATCGCCAGCATCTGCTGCTCGCCGCCGGACAGCGTGCCCGCCAGCTGCCTGGCGCGTTGCGGCAACACCGGGAACCACTCGTAGATGCGCCGCAGATTGCGCTGCCAATCGCGCCGGCCGGCTGCCGTATAGGCGCCCATCTCCAGGTTTTCCTGCACCGTCATCGACGAAAAAACCTGGCGTCCTTCGGGCACGTGGGCAATGCCCAGATGGGGACGCCGGGCCGGCGGCACCGACAGCAGGTCCCTGCCGTCGAAACGGATCGCGCCCGACATCGCCGGCACCGTGCCGGAGATGGTCTTGAACAACGTGCTCTTGCCCGCGCCATTGGGGCCGACGATGGAGACGAACTCGCCGGCGCCGACCTGGATGGAGACATCGTGCAGCACGGGCAGCGCGGCATAGCCGGCCACGAGACTCTGGATCTCAAGCATCCTTGGCGCTCCACTTTTTACCCAGGTAGGCCTCGACCACGCGCGGGTCGCGGGTGATGGAAGCGGGATCGCCCATGACCAGCACCTCGCCATGGTCCAGGACCAGGAACTGGTCGACCAGCCGCACCATGGCCTGCATGGTGTGTTCGATGATGACGATGGTCACGCCGTCGCGCGACAGCGAGCGGATCACCGCCAGCACGTCGTCGACCTCGCCGGCGCCCAGGCCGGCCAGCGTTTCGTCCAGCAGCAGCAGATCGGGTTGCCCCGCCAGCGCGCGCGCCAGTTCCATCAGCCGCAGCTGCCGCGTGGTCAAGGTCGACGCGACCTGGTCGGCGCAGTCGGCCAGGCCGACACGCTGAACGGCCTGGCGGGCCAGCTCGCGCGCATGCGCTTCGCTGTCCGCCTTCACATAGGCACCCACCTGCACGTTCTGCAGCACCGTCAGCCGCATGAAGGGGCGCATTACCTGGAAGGTGCGACCCATGCCGGCGGCGCACAGGACGTGGGGCTTGCGGCCCGCCATGTCGACGCCATTGACCAGCACCATGCCGGTGTCCGGACGCAGGAAACCGTTCAGCAGGTTGAACAGCGTGGTCTTGCCGGCGCCGTTCGGGCCGATGATGCCCAGGATCATGCCGCGCCGCACGCTGAAGCTGACGTCGCGCACGGCTTGCAGGCCGCCGAAGCGGCGCGATACGTTGCGCACTTCCAGGATGGGAACGGCGTTGCCGCGGGGCCCGGCATCGGCGCCAGACGTGGCGGCAGCGCCGCGGGCAGGCGTGGCGCCCGTTACCACGCCCGCGGCCTCGGTCGCGGACACGGCTTCGAACGCCATCGGCACGAAGGCGGCCGCCCCGTCGGCCATGCCGCGCAAGGTGGAGGACATGGCCTGGCTGGCCATGCCGCCCGCGGCGAACTGGCCCGGATAACCGGCGCCAGGCTGCGGTTCATGCCGGGCCGCCGCGGAGGACGCGGCTTGCGGCTCGTGTGCGACCGCCGCGGAATGCGCGGCCCGCGTATGACCGGCTGCGCGGTCGTTGTCGGTACGGCCGGCATTCCCATCCGCCGGCAAGCTCGCCGGCATCGCCGGACCAGCGCCCGCGCCGCGGCGACGCAGGTAATCGCGCACCTTCCAGAACACCCCTTCAGGCGCCGCCAGGATCACCGCGATGATCGCGATGCCCAGGATCACCCCCTGTATGCCCGGATAGCGCGCGCCCAGCTCCGCATGCAGCACCTCGCCCAGCGGCACCAGGATGGCCGCGCCTATGATCGGCCCCCATACGCTGCCCACGCCGCCGAACATCGCCACCGTCAGCGCCTGCGCCGACACCAGCATGCCGAACACCGATACCGGGGTAACCACCAGCAGCACGACGGCATAGAAAGCGCCGGTGGCGCCGGCGATGGCGCCGCTCAGGGCAATGGCTTTCAGCTTCCATCGCAGCGTATCGATGCCCGCGGCCTCGGCCGCCGCCTCGTTCTGCTTGATGGCGATCAGCGCCATGCCGAAGCGCGTGCGTTCGACGTAGCGCGTCAGCGCCACGAACAGCACCAGCATGCCCATCGCCACCACGGTGTACATGCCCGGATTGGAAAACTGCATGTAGGCGGCGGCGTTCTCCCGCTTCATCGGGAAGGTCACTTCCTGGTACCCCAGCCACTCGAAGACATACAGCAGCGCCAGGGGATAGGCCAGCATGGCCAGCGCGAAGTAATGCCCGCGCAGGCGGAAGGTCGGCAAGCCGACCAGCAGGCCCGCGACCGCGCCGATGGCGGCCGACACCGGTATCATCAGCCACGGCGTCAGGTTCAGATAGATCTGCCCCAGCACCGCCGCATACGCGCCCAGGCCGAAGAATGCCGCGTGTCCGAAGGACACCAGCCCGGTATAGCCGCTGAGCATGTTCCAGGACAGGCCGAAGCAGGCCCACACCAGCACCAGCGTGAAAATCAGCTGGTGGTAGGTGTTGTCCACCCACAGCGCGATCGCCGGATACGCGACGGCCAGCGCGCACAGAAACCACAGATGGCGGCGCCCGTTCATGTCCGCTCCGCCACGCGGCCGAACAGGCCCTGCGGACGCAGGGTCACGATCAGCAGGAAGAATACGAATATCGCGGCGTTCTGCAGCTGTGTCGGCAGCACCAGCGCGGACAGCTGCTGCACCAGCCCGATCACCATGCCGCCCCAGAACGCCCCCGAAATGCTGCCCATGCCGCCCAGCACCACGCCGGCGTACATGATGATGACGAACTCCAGTCCGACGAAGGGATGAAAGGGAAAATTGGTGGCGAGCAGTCCGCCCGACAATGCGGTCACGCAGGTTCCCAGCGCGAAGGCAATGCGGTAGGCGCGATTGACGTCGATGCCCATGTAGGATGCCGCCACCGGATTGTCCGCCGCGGCGCGCAGCGACTTGCCCAGCCGCGTCCGGTTGACCAGCGCGATCAGCAGCAGGATGGTGGCCACCGAAATCAGCGCCGCGAAACCGCGGCCCTTGTTGACGAACACACTGACGAAGTCGCCCCACAGCGGGCCGATTTCCCAAGCGCTGCTGGACACCGCCGTGCGTATCGACACCAGCTGCGGTCCGAACAGCATCATGGCGCCGTTCTGCAGGATCAGCGCGATGCCCAGCGTCAGGATCAGCTGGGCATAGTGGCCTTCCCCGTCCAGCGCGGCGGTGCGCCCGCCTGTCACCCGCGAGATCAGCAGCCGATGCGCCAGGTAGCCCACCGCGAACATGACCGGAACGGTCAGCAGGATGGAGACGTAGGCCCCCAGCGGCGACCCGGCCAGCACATGGGAACCCAGTGCGATGAAAAAGAAGTAGGCCACATACATGCCCAGCATCATGAAATCGCCCTGGGCGAAATTGATGACGCGCATGATCCCGAAGATCATGGCCAGGCCTACGCACATCAAGCCGTATAGCGCGCCCACCAGCACGCCGGCCGCCAGGGCCTGGAGGAAAGCCTCCAGCTGTATCTGCAATTCCGTCATCGCGTCTCCTTGGAGCAACGCCCGGTTCGCCGGCCGGTCGTTGTGCCTCCGCGTTCTTATCGTGGCGCCGAAGTCCCGCAACCTCGTAACGCTGTACCGGTTCGGCCTGGATCGGTCCGGCCTGGATGGGTCCGGCCTGGACTGGCCCGGCCGACGGCCCCGGTCAATAGCCGCTTATCGTCAGCGCGCCATCCACCTTCAGCGTGACGCCCGCCACCGTGGCGCTTTCCTCCGACGCCAGGAATACCGCGGCGGCGGCGATTTCCGGACCGGTGGGCAGGCGCTTCAGCGGCGTCTTCTGCCGACGGGTTTCCCAGCCCTGCGCATCGATGACGGAACTGGCACCGGGCGTGACGACCGGCCCGGGGGCCAGGGCGTTGACGCGGATGCCGTAGCCGCCCAGTTCCACCGCCTGCTGGCGCGTGAGCGTGTCCAGGGCGCCCTTGATGGAGCTGTACACGGCGGCATGCTTGATGGCGATGGAGACCGCCACCGAAGACAGATTGATCACGGCGCCGCCGCCGCGGGCGATCAGATGCGGCGTCGCGGCCTGCAGGCTCCAGAAAGCCCCTTTCAGGCCTACGTCCAGCATCCTGTCGACGATGTCCTCCGGCATGTCGACCAGGGGGCCGTAATGAAAATAGGCGGCATTGTTCACCAGCACATCCAGGCCGCCCTGGCGCTGCGCGTATCCGCCGATGGCGCTTAGCACGGCGGCGCGGTCCGCCACATTGCAGACCAGCGCCTCGCCGCCCGGCGTTTCCGCCACGGCCTGTGCCAATAGTTCGGCGTTGTAGTCCAGCATGCCGACGCGGGCGCCTTCGCGCGCGTAAGCCTGCGATATCGCCCGGCCTATGCCCCCCGCCGCCCCCGTCACAACCGCAACCTTGCCCTGAAGTCTTCCCATGTCCGCTCCATTGCCTTTGGTGCTGCCGGCGTTTACTTATCGTATTAGACGATGATTGTATTATTGCATTCTCGTTTTCACAATGGGCCGCCGGCTCCGGGTCTACCCTTTGCCCGGGGACCGGACCGGCCGACGCAGCCGGCGACGCCGCCAAGAAAGCGGATCGAAAGCAAGCGTCGGATATCTCTGCCCGACCGGCGTCCGACCTGCTTTAATTGCTGCCGTTTCGCGACATGTCGCAATCCATCGTTCGCAGGCAGCATGCACCCCGACGCCACCCCTACATCCCGCCAGAAGGTCTTCATTGCGGCATTGCTGCTGTACGGCCTGGCCATCTTCTACCCCATACTGCACGCCGACCGCTTCTACATCGACGATCTGGGCCGCGCCAGGACGGGCTATCTGGGTTGGACCACGGACGGCAGGCCGCTGGCCAATGTGCTGGTCGAAACCCTGAACCTGGGCACCCCCATTTCCGACCTTACTCCGCTGCCTCAACTGCTTGCTGCCTTGCTGCTGGCCTACCTTGCGGTGACCGTCGCCAAAAGGTTCGACATACCCGGCACCTGGCGGGCGCCGCTGATCCTGGCCCCTCTCGTCGCCAACCCTTTCTTTCTGGAAAACCTGTCGTACAAGTTCGACGTGCTTCCGATGACGCTGGCGACCGCCCTGTCCTGCATGGCGGTCACCACCATACCCATGACCCGCTGGGGCCGCGTACTGGGGTCGGTGGCCTTGCTGGCCGCTCTATGCCTTTATCAGCCCACGCTCAACGTATTCCTCGTTTTCGTCTTCGCCGAATTTGCGCTTGCCCACCGCGACCTGCCGTCGCCCAGAGCATTGTTCGGGACCTTGGCCATCCGCGGCGCCCAGCTGGCGGCCGCCTTGCTGGCCTATACGATCGTGATCGCCGGCACGGTGAGGGGCCACTATGCAACCGCCCACGGCGCGATCGCGACAATGGGCGCGCTTCCCGGCACGGTGCAAAGCAACCTGGTCGCGTTCTGGCGATACGCCTTGAACCTGCTGCCGGGCCTCTGGACCAAACCGCTGTGGTGGAGCGCCGGAGCCGGCATGCTGGCCGCGATAGGCTGGAGCGTCCGCTACCTCGTAGTGGGATGGAGCCGCGCATCGATACCGGCCAGAATCGCCATGTCCGCCAGCGTGATACTGCTGCCGCTGGCATTCGTGCTCGCGCCCTGGGGACCGATGCTGGCGCTGGAAGCGCCGGTATTCGCGCCCCGCGTCGCCGTCGGACTCGGCGCATTGGGCGCCGCGGGACTGCTGCTGCTGTGGACCGTCCTGCAACGCGTCCGCCTGGCCGCCGCGTGGCAGGTCGCCGCATTGGCGGTATCCGTATACGGCTTGTTCCTGTTCTGCTTTGTGTACGGACAGTCGCTCAAGCAGCAAAAGGACTTCGAGAATCGCATCGCGGCCCAGATTTCCGACGATCTCTACCGGATCGCCGGGCAGCATGCCCTGACGGGCTATATGCTGAAGGGCAGACTGGGGCACGCTGTGCTGCTCCAGCGCACTATTGGCAAGTATCCCCTGATCGGCGCGCTGGTTCCCGTATACCTGACACAGGGCTGGGGATGGGCCGATGATGAGCTACGCAACTTCGGCGTCGAACTCAAGCATGAAATGGCCACGCCGCCGGATATCCCGCGGGACCCGCCGGTGGCCGTGTCGCGCAACTACCGTATCTACCTGGATCACGATATCGCGATCATCGCATTCACGCCGGTGCCGTGATGCAGTCCGCTCCGACCCATACCGCGCCATAACGCGGTGCGTGGCCAGGTCGTACAGATGCGCGGAGTGAACAACGCGAACGCCGCGATGTTCAACAATGTGAACTCCCGTGCCGCGCGGCGCTGATTTCTCCTGGCGGCGCATCAAGGATGGCAGGGTTGGCACGGGTTTTTCCGCGCAGGTCGGCGCTTGCCAAATGCTGCAAGGGCGTGGCCGCCATGGACGGCATAATCGCCCTTTCTCCGCCGCATCGGTTCGTCATGTTCCGCCTGTCCCTCACCGCACGGATTCCGCTTGCGGTTTCTCTGCTCCTTTTCGTCATTTCGGCCGCGCTCATTTCGCTCGCGCTGCACGGCGTGTCGCATCAGTTCGACCGGCAGATCGACAAACTGGGCCAGGTTTACCTGGACGGACTGTCCGCCGCGATCCTGCCGGCGGCGCGAGCCAACGATGGCGAACAAATGGTCGAGGTGCTGAATCGCGCGCTGGATACCCATCTGGGCGTCGTGGACAGGACGCTCGCCGTCGTGGGCGCGGACCAGCGCCTGCTCGCCCACGTCGCGCGCTATCCGGAAGTCGAGGCGGTTCCCCTGGCATCCGTGCGGAAGGAATCGGGGATGTTGGTCGATTTCCATTCCGAAGGGGTGTGGACCTGGCGCTTGCTGGATGCCGGACGACCTGAGCTCGGCACGTTGATCGCCAATCTCGATGTCAGCGACATCCTGCGTCAACGCGCCGGACTGGCTCTCGAACTGGCCTCGGTCGGCATGGCGATAAGCGTGCTTGGCGCGATCATCTGCTACGGCATGGCGAAACGGCTGCAGCAGCCGATTATTTCCCTGACGCAGGCCCTGCGCGCGGCGCGGACGGAGCGTCCGCGCGCGATGACCGCACGCACGTCGGACCCGGAACTGGCCGAATTGATCGCGGCATACAACTGGATGGCGGAGAGCGCCAGCCAGCGTGAAGCGCTGGCGGAAAGGCACGCACGCATTGAACGCGAGGCTGTCCTGGGCCGCATGTCCGCCGCGCTGGCCCACGAGGTCCGTAATCCGCTCGGCGGACTTCGCACCGCGGTACAAACGCTGCGGCAGTTCGGCGATCGTCGCGATGCGAGGGAAGAGTCGCTGGACTTCATCGAACGCGGCGTCGATACGCTGCAGGCCCTGGTGGACGCCAGCCTGCGTACCTTCCGGCCAGGCACCGCGCTGCTGCATAAGACCGACATCTCCGACATCCTCCTCATGGTAAGCGCGCAGGCCGGCAAGCGCCGTATCCACGTGGAATTGCACTGCGATGGCATGGGCTCGCAAGCGCTGCGGCTGCATGCTGCCCATGTCCGGCAGCTCCTGCTGAATCTCGTGCTGAATGCCATCGACGCATCGCCATCCGACACGCGGGTCTCGATCTTCGCCCGCGCGCGTGGCAACGCATTGATGCTGCACGTGGCGGACGCCGGAAGCGGCCTGCCGGTCGAGGCGCGCAGGGCCC
Organism: Bordetella sputigena; assembly: GCF_965137885.1. Lineage (NCBI taxonomy): Bacteria > Pseudomonadati > Pseudomonadota > Betaproteobacteria > Burkholderiales > Alcaligenaceae > Bordetella > Bordetella sputigena. The sequence goes on along the minus strand of NZ_CBCSCA010000001.1, from coordinate 189,811 downwards.
TGGCGGGCGCGCGGCCGGATGGCGATGGCCTGGGACTGAGCGTCGTCGCGGACCTTATCACCACCATGAACGGCCGGTTGCGCGTGGCCCGCCACGGCCACGGCACGCGCGTCTCGATCCGCCTTCCATTTACACCGCCCGGAGACTTGTCTTGAACGACATCCAGGTGCTGATCATTGAAGACGACACGCTGCTCGGGGGCGCGCTCTTGCAACGCCTGCGGCTTGAAGGCATCTCCGCGCAATGGGTGGAGAGCTGCGCCCAGGCCGTGGAGATGTTTCGCCGGACGCGCATACGCCCCGCTTTCCTGCTTGCGGACATCCGGCTTCCGGACGGATCGGGCGAGGACTTGTACCGACGGCTTATCCCGTACCTCGCGCGCACGACGGTTGTGTTCGCGACCGCATACGGCGATATTGCCCAGGCAGTGCGCCTGGTGTCGGCCGGCGCGAACGACTATTTGACGAAGCCCTACGATACCGACGCCCTGATCGCGCGCGTGCGGGCGGTCCTGGACGCCGCGCCCGCCGCCGGCATCTTCGACATTCTGGACAATCCATTCTCCCTGGAAGAGGCTACCTACCCGCTGGCGCAAGCGTTGGAGCGGCTGGCCGCCAGCGCCCTGCCCATCCTCTTCCGGGGCGAGACCGGCACGGGCAAGGACCGCGCCGCCAGGTATAGCCATGCGCGCTCGCCGGTTTCCGCGGGTCCCTTCGTCACGGTCAACTGCGCCACGCTGGCGACGGAGCTGCTTGAAAGCCTGTTGTTCGGCCATGTCAAAGGCGCGTTCAGCGGCGCGTGCGCCGCCAGGGAAGGCCTGTTCTCGCAAGCCGCCGGCGGCACGCTTTACCTGGACGAGGTAGCGGATCTCACGCCAAAAGCGCAGGCCATGCTGCTGCGCGTACTCGAAACCGGGGAATACCGCCCTTTGGGCGATTCAGCGAACCGCCGCGCCGATTGCCGCATTCTCGCCAGCACCTGCAACGACCTGGACGCGGGACTGGCGCAGGGAAGCTTCCGCGCCGATCTGTTCTACCGGCTGGCCGTCACCACGCTCGAGCTGCCCGCGCTGAGGCAGCGGCGAGCCGCGATCCCGCTGCTGGCACGCCAGATACTGAAGGAACAGGGCGCGCCGGACTTCCAGTTCCAGCCCGACGCAATGCCGGCGCTGAGCGGATACGACTGGCCCGGCAATATCCGCGAGCTGAAAAACAGGATTGCGCGTGCGATCGTCATGGCGGAAAGCACCATGCTTTCCGCGGCCGACCTGTTCCCTGAACGGCGGCTCTCCGATACGTCGGACCTGGGGGCTGCTCGCCTCGGTGCCGAAATGCGCGCCATCCAGCATGCGTTGTCGGAATCCGGCGGCCACATGGGCCTGGCGGCGAAGCGGCTGGGCATATCCAGAACAACGCTGTGGAAGAAGCTGCGCGCCACACGCGAGGATCCCACGCCGGGCAGCGATTGAATCCGGCCGCCGCGCGGGCCAATACGCGGCCCGCTCCCACCCCGCCACGCCATCACCGAACCGGCACAAATCCCGATGTCTTCAGTTCCGGCAACGCAGCCACGCCGACCCGTATCGCCGTCCCGCTCTGATCGAGCACCACGCCCGCGGACTCGACTTTCGCCAACGTCACCCCATCGGCGATCACCTGCCCCACACGATAGGCGCGCGGCGCCGCCCCATCGATGGCCAGGATGGCGGCACCGCGATCGCCCGCCGCTATCAGGCCCAGCACCGTCACCTTCACCGGCGCCGCCGACGTCCCGAACCAGCGCGCAAGCGCCGTCGTATCCCCCGCGGCCCGCGCCTGCGGCACCAGCAGCGGCGGCAGGCTCGGCGCGCGCGGCGCCAGCAGGATCGCCCCCCAGGTGCCCACGCCCGCGGCCAGCGCCAGAATCGCGGCGCCTTGCGCCAACCGAGCGGAATCGAAGCGTTGCGGCATGGGAACGTTTACAAGGCCGACCGTCCGTCGACATATAGCTGTAACTAGGACCGTAGATTATAGGTTCCCGCATATGACAGATCACCTCAATTGTCGTGACAGCCAGACGCAAGGTAAGCAGCGTCCCGGCCAGCGCACAGCGCGTCGGCGAATGACGATGAAGCCCATGAAACCTTGCTCCCACCGCCCCCCCGCGCCACGGACCCGCCGTCCCATGCGCCGCGGCCACCCGTCCCGCCAGCACGGCTTCTCGCTCATCGAGATCATGGTCGTCGTCGTCATCATGGGGATCCTGGCCGGCCTGGTCGTCCCGAACCTGCTGCGGCGTCCCGACCAGGCGCGCGTCGTCGCCGCGCGGCAGGACATCTCCAGCCTCTATCAGGCACTCAAGCTGTATCGACTGGACAACGGCCACTACCCCAGCGCACAGCAAGGCCTGCAGGCCCTCGTCCGGCAGCCGTCCGATGAAAAGCTGTCAGGCTGGCACAGCTATCTGGACCGCTTGCCCAATGATCCCTGGGGTCATCCCTATCAGTACCTGAACCCCGGCGTCAAAGGCGAGATCGACGTGTTTTCCCTGGGTGCCGATAACAAACCCGGCGGCGAAGACAGCGATGCGGACATCGGATCCTGGAGCCTTTGACGGCTCGCCGCGCCGGCAACGTCAACGCCAGGCCGGCTTCAGCCTGATTGAAATGCTGGTGGTGGTGGCCATCATCGCCATCATGACGGCCGGCATCAGCCTGGCCATGCCGCGCCGTGGCGACCAGCCGCTGGCGCGCGACGCCCGTCGGCTGGAGTTGCTGTTCGCCCAGGCGCAGGCCGAGGCCCGCGCGGGCGGCCGCGCCATCACCTGGCGCGCCGATGAAAACGGCTACCGCTTCATGCGCGGCCCGGTGTGGCAGGTTGGCGATGCGGGCGGCGCCACGCCCGCCGTTGCACGCGCCTCCATAACCGAATCGCCGCGGCTGGATGAATTCCAGCAGGACGAATCGTTGCGCCCGCGACGATGGGAAGCCGGCCACGTACGCGTGCGGGTCTATAGCGGCGGTACATCCGCCGGGGTAGCCGCCGACGCCGAAGATCCGGCCGCGGCGGGCGATCACGCCGCCGCCGTCTTCACGCCCGAATGGATCGAGCCGCCCATGCGGGTCGAGCTCGGCGACGATTTCCGGCGCATCGACATCGTGCGCGACGCCGCCGGGCGCTATGCGACGCATCCATGAACAAACGCGGCCAACAGCAAGGGTTTTCGCTGCTGGAAGTCCTGGTGGCGCTGGTCATCATCGCCATCGCGCTGGGCGCCTGCGTACGCGCCGCGGGACAGATGGCGACGAGCCAGGCGGCGCTGCGCGAGCGCGCGCTGGCGCTGGTGTCGGCGGAAAACACGCTGGCCCAACTGCGCGCCCAGCGCCTCTATCCGCCGCTGGGCCGCAGCAGCGAGCCTTGTCCGCAAGGCCCGCTGGCGCTGACCTGCGACATCTCCATCGAGGCGACGTCCAATCGCGGCTTTCGCCAGGTCACGGTGCGCGTGATGGGCGCCGACAAAAACCTGTTGTCGGAACTACGCGGGTTGGCGGTCGCGCAGCCATGATGAAGAACATGGCGTCGAAGGCGTGGAGGACGCGCGCAATATCGCCGCGGACGCGGGGGCCTCTTGAACGACGCGCCACACGAACAGCGCGGAGCACGCGCGCAACGCGCGCGCGGCGCCAACGCGGCTTCACGCTGATCGAGGTGCTGGTGGCCGTGGCGCTGATGGCCATCGTCAGCGTGATGTCGTGGCGCGGCCTGGACAGCGTGGTCCGCGCGCGCGACCACATGCAGCGCGAATCGGACCGCGACGACGCCTTGCTGCGCGTGCTCGGCCAGCTGCAACAGGACGTGCGCATGCGCGCGCCCGACGCGGTATTGAACGGCGGCATCGCTAACGCCACCGCCAGGCAGGCACTGCCCGCCGCCATCAGCATCGACACGGCGTCCGGCGCGCAGGAGGTGGAGATCGTGCGCGGACCCGCGCCGGCCGGCCGATGGCAGCGCGTGCGCTGGTGGCGCGACGGCGACACCCTGCGGCGCGCCAGCGGCAACGGCGGCGACAGCTTCCCGCTGCCCCGTCCGGGCGCCGGCGCGGACGTACTGGACGGCGTGGTCGCCTTCGGCCTGGAAGCCTGGATCCCCGGACGTGGCTGGACCGCCTTGCCCGCCAGGCAATCGACGGCGGCGGTCACGGCACTGGCCTTCGTGCTGCGCCTGGCCGGCGCCGCGCCGGGCACGACGCAAACGTATCGCCGCGTGGTGGCCCTGCCATGAAGCGCATGCAACGCGCCAGGCAGCAAGGCATGGCCGTCATCGCGGCGCTGCTGGTGGTGGCCGCGGCCGCCGTCATCGCCACCACCATGCTGGACGGCCAGACCACCTACACGCGCATCCTGCAAAGCGAAAAAGCGCGCACGCAGGCGCACTGGCTGTTGATGGGGGGCATGGACTGGGCCCGTCTCACGCTGCACACCGACGGCAAGCGCAGTCCGACCACACGCCCGGACCAGCTGTGGGCCACTCCCATCGTCGACCTGCGGGTCAGCCAGGACGACCAGGCGGACGCCGCGTTGTTTTCCGGGCGCATCGACGACGAGCAGGGCAAGTACAACCTGTGGAACCTGGCGCGCTCGGGACGGGTCGACCCGCGCCAGGTCGCGGTGCTCGAACGACTGCTGCAGGCCCTCGACCTGCAGGCTTCCGCCGCGCCCCTGATCGCTCGCCGTATCGCGCTCAGCCAGGCCTTGCCGGGCGGCGCTGACGGAACGGACGGTCCCGACGGCGGGAACGGCACCGATGATCGAGGCGGCGCGGGCAACACGTCGGCGGCCGGCGTCGCGGGCTCCCAGCGATCGCCCGGCCTGCAATCGGTGGATGACCTGCGCGGCATCGCCAGACTGGATCAGCAGGCGGTGGATCGCCTGCGCTGCTGCGTCACCATCCTGCCCGCCCGCACCGCGGTGAACGTCAATACCGCGCCGCCGGAAGTGCTGCATGCCCTGATCGGACCGCTGTCGCTGGGCCATGCCATGGCCTTGGTGGCGGACCGCGAGCGCGGCCGCTACTTCAACGACGAAGCGGACTTCGTGAACCGGTTGGCGAACCCCGACATCAAGCTGGCCGACGATAGCGTGGAGACCGGCAGCCAATGGTTCGGTGTGACCGGCGTGGTACGCCTGGGCAGCGCCACGGTGGCGATGCGCGCGCTGCTGCGCCGCGATGAAAGCCAGGCCACCCGTGTCGTCTGGATAAGGGAAATGAATTGAAGACCGCCCTGCGCCTGGCCCTGCCGCCGCTGCGCACGCTGAACGCCGAGACGCCTGTCGCCTTCGTCCTGCTGGACCGCGATCGCCGCATCCTGCGCGAAGGCGAACTGCCCTTGCGCGAAATCGCCGTCGTTACGCCAGCCGCACGTGTCGAGGCGGTGCTTCACCCCCTCGATACGGTCGATACCTGCATCGCGCTGCCGCCGCTGCGGGGCGATCGCCTGCGGGCCGCGGCGGTCGCGCAAGTCGAACCGCTGACGCTGTCTCCGACCGATGACCTGGCGATCGCCTTCGGTCCGCGCGATAGCGCGGGCCAGGCGCCGGTGGCCTGGACGGACCGCGCGACGCTGGCGCGCGGCTGGGCCGTGCTGGCGGAAGCGGGCTTCGATGTGGCGGCGCTTTATCCCACGAACGTCGTGGCGCCCGCGGTTATGGCCGATGACGCCCCCATGCCTTCCCCGGCAGCCACCGCGCATGGCGACGTATCGCCGTCGCGTGCACGTGCGGCGCAAGGCGACCCGGCGGCCGCGAGGGAGGCGACACCGCGTGGCACGGAGCCGGTGAGCGCCGCTCCGCTGTGCCTGCCCGCCGACGCGCGCTGGCGCCAGCCGTCGCCCGCCTGGTCGCTCGCGTTGCCCGAACTGCGTCCCGCCGTGCGCGGCGGCCAGCGCTGGCGCGTGCCGTTGATGTGGACCGCCGGCGCGCTGGCCGTCTGGCTGGGCGGCCTGAACATCCATGCCGCGCAACTGGCCGGCGAAGGCGCCGCGCTGCGGCAGGCAATGAATAGCCGCGTGGCCAGCGCATTCCCGGACCTTCCCGTCATCATCGATCCGCTCAAACAGGCGCAGCAGCGGGTAGACGCCCTGCGCGCGGCGCGCGGCGCGGCCAGCGACGACGACTTCATGCCGCTGGCGCTGGCCGCGGCCACACTGCTGCCCGCCGGCACGCTGCAACTGGCCACGCTGTCGTATCAGGACGGCGTGCTCGCCATCGACGTCGACGACAACGGACGCGCGCCGCCCGCCGCCAACGGGGCGCCGCAGCGCCAGGCCACCGCGATGGGCCTGACGCTGGAAGCCACCAAGACAGGCTGGAAGCTGGCCCCCACACGCCTGACCGGCGCCGGCGCCAACGGCGACGGCATCCGCATCGCACCGGAGCGCCAGCCATGAAGGCACGCGTGCGGACCCTGCCCCGCCCGACGCTGCCGCCCGCGCTGCTGGCGCGCGGGCAGGCCGCGCGCCAGCACGCAGCGTCATACTGGACCCGACTCAGCACGCGCGAACGACGCCTGGTACGTGCCCTGGCCGGCGTCATCGTCGCCGCGCTGCTGTTCACGATCGCGTTGCGGCCGGCATTGCGCGATATCGCCCAATGGCAGGATGAGCTTCCGAGGCTGCGCACCCAGGCCGCCGCCATCGACGCGCTGGTCCAGGAAGCCCAGGCCCTGAAACGCGAGCAAGGCAAGCGCATCGCCGCGAACGATATGGAAGACGCGCTGCGCGCCAGCCTGGCGCGAGGCGGACTGGGCGGCACGCTCCAGGTCGACAGACTGGAGGACGGCAAGCGCTGGCGTATCGCCTTCGAGGGCGTGTCGGCGGCGGCGCTGTTCGACTGGCTGGCGCACGCGCCAGCGCAGCTGCATCTGCGCCTGGCGCAGGTCAAGCTGGCGCGGCCGCGCGACTCGCTCGGGCGGCCCGTGCCCGCGCACGTGTCCGGTTCATTGCAACTGCGCGACGGCGGCGCTCCCGACCATGGCGGCCGCTCATGAACAGGCCGCCCGTGCAAAGGCCGCTGATGAAAAAGGAGCGCTCATGAAGCCCCGCCGCTGGCTGCTGCCCGCCGCCGCGGTCTGCGTGGCGCTCGTCGCGGCGCTGGCCGTCCTGCCCGCGCGCTGGCTGCTGCGCGCGTTCCCCACGGATGGCCCCATCACCGTGGTCGACGCCGCGGGCAGCATCTGGAACGGCCAGGCGCAAGTCGCGATCGGCGCGCCCGGTCTGCGCCGCACGCTGCCCGAGCCCTTCAGCTGGCGCTGGCACTGGGTCTCCGGCATCGGCCCCGCCGCGCAGCTCGCCCATCCCTGGCTGGCGACACCCGTCGAAATGGCGCCCGGACCACATGGCATCCGCATGGGCCAGGGACGATTGACCCTGCCCGCCGATGCGCTGACCGCCATCGGCGCGCCGCTGAACACCCTGGAGCCCGGCGGCCAGCTTGCGCTGGCCTGGCCCGCCCTGGAACTGGGCGCCCTGCCTCCCGCCGCATCGCCACTGCAGCTGACATGGACCCAGGCGTCCTCTGCGCGGGTGCGCGTGCAACCGTTGGGCGACTACCAGGCATCGCTGTCGGCCGACGCCCAGGGCCGCCCGGACCTGCGCATCCGCACCCTGCGCGGCGCCCTGCGCCTCGATGGCCACGGCCAGGACCAGTCAGGCCGCTGGCGCTTCGTTGGCCAGGCCGGCCCCGCGCCGGACACCGATACCGCCACGCGCGATGCGCTGGAGCCGCTGTTGAGCGCGCTGGGCAGCTACCGCAATGGCGTTTCACAACTGCGATTTCCCTGATTACCGAGCCGCTCGATGAATCCCCCTCATGTATCCCGCAAGCGCCACGCCGCCACCGGCCTTGTCCGCCGCATCCGCCACGCAGCCGCCCGGCCGCCACGGCGCCTGGCGCCCGCCGCGCTCGCGACACTGCTGGCGCTGGGCGGATGTGCCGCGCCGGACAAGCAGGCGGCTCCGCCTCCGGTACCCGACAGCCCGTTGATCAGCGCCGCGGCCAGCCAACCCGACATGGGCGCCTCGCGCACGCGCCGCACCGATACGCCCACCGCACCGGCCCCGCGCGACCTGGGGCCGCTGCACGTCCGCGTCAAGGTCAACGGCAAGGAAGTCGACGGCAACGCCATCGCCGCCGACGGCGCCGGCAGCCAGAACACCGAGCCGGTGCAGCTCAATTTCGTCGATGCCGACCTGCCCAACGTCGTGCGCGCCATGGCCCGCTACACCGGCCGCAACTTCGTCGTCGATCCGCGCGTCAAGGGCCAGCTGACGCTGGTCTCCGAGCGCCCGGTGGATCCCAACACCGCCTACGACATGCTGCTGGGCGCGCTGCGCATGCAGGGCGTTGCCGTCATCGACGTCAACGGCGTCAGCCGCGTCGTGCCGGAAGCCGACGCCAAGCTGCAGGGCGTGCCCGTCGCCGAAAGCGGCCAGCCCGCGACGTCCGGCGGCCTGGTGACGCGGGTCTTCCGCCTGCAGTACGAGAACGCCACCAATCTCCTGCCCGTGCTGCGGCCGATGATCGCGCCGAACAATCCGATCAACGCCTATCCCAACAACAACACCCTGGTCGTCACGGACTACGCCGACAACATGGCGCGCATCGCCAAGGTGATCGCCGAGATCGACAATCCGGATTCGCTGTCGGCCGACGTCATCCCGGTACGCTATGGCATCGCTTCCGACATCGCGCCGGTGGTGGGCGGGATGATGGACACGCGCGGCGGCAACGATCCCAGCCAGCAAGTCACCGTGGCCGCCGATCCGCGCAGCAACAGCGTCCTGGTCCGCGCATCCAACCCGGCGCGCGCGCAACTGGCGCGTGAACTGGTCATGCGCCTGGACAATCCGCAAACCCGCGCCGGCAATCTGCACGTGGTCTACCTGCGCAACGCACAGGCGGTAAAACTGGCCGGCGTGCTGCGTGGCGCCTTGACCGGCCAGTCCGACAATCGCGGCGGCGGCGCGGCCGGCGCGTCCAACAGCGCATCGGGCAGCGATTACGGCAGCAACCCCTTCCGCGGCGGCACCTCGGTGATGAACCCGTCGCAATCGGTCCAGACGCAGAACGCGCTGGGCACCGGCGCGACCGGCGCCAATGCCTCGCAACGCTTCGGCCAGAACGGCGACAACGGCGACCGCGACGCACAGGGCAATGCGTTCTCGGTCAACGGCGCCACCATCACCGCCGATCCGACCACCAATACGCTGATCATCTCCGCGCCGGAACCGCTCTACCGCAGCCTGCGCGAAGTCATCGACGAGCTCGACCAGCGCCGCGCCCAGGTGCTGGTCGAAAGCCTCATCGTCGAGGTCTCCAGCGACGATGCCGCCCAGTTCGGCATCCAGTGGATGTTCGGCGGCAACGGCTTCAACGGCAACGGCAGCGCGGTATTCGGCGGCACCAACCTGAACGGCAGCGGCCTGAACCTGTCATCCGGCACCGCGACCACGCTGGACGCACTGGGCAGCGGCCTGAACGTCGGCCTGGTCAAGGGCACGGTGGACGCCCTCGGGCACCAGGTCATCAATCTGGGCGTGCTGGCGCGCGCCATGCAGGGCCAGCAAGGCACGAACATCCTGTCGACACCCAACCTGCTGACGCTGGACAACGAACAGGCCAGCATCATCGTCGGCCAGACCGTGCCCTTCGTGACCGGTTCGTACGTGACCAACTCCGGCGACGGCTCGGGCAATCCCTTCCAGACCATCGAACGCGAGGACGTCGGCCTGACCTTGAAGCTGCGTCCGCAGATTTCCGAAGGCGGCACCGTCAAGCTCGACCTATATCAGGAAGTCAGCAGCATCGACAACACCACCACCAGTACCGCCGGCATCATCACGCGCAAGCGCGCGCTCGATACCAGCGTGCTGGTCGATGACGGGCAGATCATCGTGCTGGGGGGTCTGCTGGAAGACTCAGGTTCCGATGGCACGCAATCGGTGCCCATACTCGGCGACCTGCCCGTCATCGGCTCGCTGTTCCGCTATACCAACCGGCATCGCACCAAGACCAACCTGATGATTTTCCTGCGTCCGCACATCGTGCGCGGCACGAATGACAGCCGCCGCCTGACGCTGGACCGCTACGACTATATGCGCCGGGTGCAGGACAACGCGCGGACGCCGCACAGCTGGCCGCTGCCGGACGTCGATTCGCCGCAGCTTCCCACGCTCGGCACGGACGGCCAGCCCCTGTCGTCGCGGCCGCTGGACCTGCGCCCCAGCAGCGCCGACCAGACCTTGCGCCAGGACCCGCCACCCACCGTCACCGATACGCGGGTCTATCCGCCGGCGCCGCGCCTGCCGGCGCCCCCGACGTCGATGGAAGGCCTGCCCGCCGTCGCCAGCCAGTTGGGCGCCGGCAAAGGCAAGGGCGATAACGGCGGCCAGGCGCTGGTACTGCAGATCGCCCGCGCCGACTCGCAAGCCCAGGCGCAGCAGATCGTGCAACGGGTATCGAGCACCGGCCTGCAGGCCTATACCCAGCTGGCGCCCGGCGGCGCGAGCGTGCTGGTGCGCACGCGCGTCGCGCGCGATCCGGCAACGGCCGGCGCGGCCGCGGAGCTGCTGACCAAGCTGGGCTATCAGCCGGAGACGGTACGGTAACGCCACTGGAAACCACGCGATGACACCCCTGCCCTATGCCTGGGCCCGCGCGCAGCGCGCCCTGCTGACGATACGCCCGGAAGGCGCGCAACTGACGTTCAGCCCGCGCACGCCGGCCTGGGCGCGCGCCGAAGCACGTCGCCACCACCCGCTGGCGCAGGTACGCGAGATCGCCGACGACGAACTGGAAACGCTGCTGGCCGCCGCCTACGCCCAGGCCGGCGATGCGGCCAGCGTGGTCGCCGCCTCGGAAAACGAGATCGACCTGGATCGCCTGATGCAGGACATCCCCGAGATCGAGGACCTGCTCGACACCCAGGACGACGCGCCCGTCATCCGCATGATCAACGCACTCTTCACCCAGGCCGCGCGCGACGGCGCCAGCGATATCCATATCGAAGCCTTCGAAACCCACTCGATGGTGCGCTACCGCGTCGACGGCACGCTGCGCGACGTCGTCAGTCCACGGCGCGCGCTGCATCATGCGCTGATCTCGCGCATCAAGATCATGGCCAATCTGGACATCGCCGAAAAACGCCTGCCCCAGGACGGCCGCATCGCCCTGCGCGTCGGCGGGCGGCCCATCGACGTGCGCGTGTCCACGCTGCCCACCGGCCATGGCGAACGGGCCGTGCTGCGCCTGCTGGACAAGGAAGCCGGCCGTCTGCGCCTGGAAAGCCTGGGCATGGCGCCCACCGTGCTGGCACGGCTGGACAGGCTGATCCACCAACCGCACGGCATCGTGCTGGTCACCGGGCCGACCGGCAGCGGCAAGACCACTACGCTGTACGCCTCCCTGGCGCGCCTGGATGCCGCCACCACCAACATCCTGACGGTCGAAGATCCCATCGAATACGACTTGCCCGGCGTCGGGCAGACGCAGGTAAACGCGCGCATAGACCTGAGCTTCGCGACCGCGCTGCGCGCCATCCTGCGCCAGGACCCGGACGTGGTCATGATCGGCGAAATCCGCGACCTGGAAACGGCGCAGATCGCCGTGCAGGCGTCGCTGACGGGCCACCTGGTGCTGGCCACGCTGCACACCAACGATTCCATATCGGCGATCACGCGCCTGACCGACATGGGCGTCGAACCTTTCCTGCTGTCCTCGTCGCTATTGGGCGTGCTGGCGCAGCGGCTGGTGCGGCGCCTTTGCCCGCACTGCAGGCAACCGGCCGCCGATGGCCGCCAGGCCTGGCGCGCCGGGGGCTGCCCCGAATGCGGACACACCGGATACAGCGGCCGCACCGGCATCCACGAGCTGTTCGTCATCGACGAAGCAATACGCCGGCTGATGCATGACGGCGCCGGCGAACCGGCCATGCGCCGCGCCGCCGAGGCCGCCGGCATGCGCACGATGCGCCAGGACGGCCAGCGCTGGGTCGATGCCGGAGAGACCTCCGCGGAAGAGATCCTGCGCGTCACGCGCGACGATTGAGGCGCGCCGCGCCTGCCCCAAATCACCTTACCGTCACGTCCCATGCCCTCCTACAACTTCGAAGCCGCCGATGCCACGGGCCGCCTGGAACGCGGCATGATAGACGCCGACTCGCCGCGCGGCGCGCGCAACGCCCTGCGCGCGCGAGGGCTGACGCCGCTGAACCTGCGCGACGCCTCCGGCCGCCATCGATCCGGATCTTCGCGCTGGCTGGGCAAGCATCTCAGCGACGTCGAACTGGCCTGGCTGACGCGCCAGATCGCCAGCCTGCTGGCCGCACGGCTGCCGCTGGACGCCGCATTGACCGCCACCCTGGAACAGGCCGAAAAGCGCCACGTCGCCCAGGCGCTGTCCGCCGTGCGCGCCGACGTGCGCGCGGGCCATCGCCTGGCCGACGCGCTGGCGTCGCGGCCGCGCGACTTCCCGGAGATCTATCGCGCGCTCGTTGCCGCCGGAGAGGAATCCGGCGACCTTTCGCTGGTCATGGAACGACTGGCCACCTACGTCGAGCAGCGCAACGCCCTGCGCGGCAAGGTGCTGACCGCCTTCATCTACCCCGCCATCGTCGCCGTCGTATCGGTCGGCATCATCTTCTTCCTGCTGGGCTTCGTGGTACCGCAGGTCATCGGCGCGTTCAACCAGACGCATCAGCAGTTGCCGCTGATCACCCGCGTCATGGTGGCGCTGAGCGACATCGTGCGCGATTGGGGCGCCATCGGCGTCACCGTGGCGATCGCCGCCTTCGCCGCATGGCGCTGGAGCCTGCGCGCCGCGCCGGCGCGCCTGCGCTGGCACGCGCGCATGCTGCGGCTGCCCATGGCCGGCCGCTTCGTGCTGGAAATGAACGCCGCGCGGTTCGCGTCGACGCTGGCCATCCTGTCCGGCAGCGGCGTTTCGCTATTGCGCGCCCTGCAAGCCGCGGCGCAAACACTGACCAATGACCGTTTGCGCGCGGCGGTGGCCGACGCCACCGATCGGGTACGGCAAGGCGCGGCCCTGGCGGCCTCGCTGCAGACGCAGAAAACTTTCCCGCCGCTGCTGGTGCACCTGATCGCCAGCGGCGAACGCACCGGCGAACTCGCGCCCATGCTGGACCGCGCCGCCGCCACCCTGTCCGCCGACCTGGAACGTCGCGCCATGGCCATGACCGCGCTGCTGGAACCGTTGATGATCCTGATCATGGGCGGCGTGGTGCTGGTGATCGTACTGGCGGTGATGATGCCCATCATCGAAATCAACCAGATGGTGCAATAGCGCCGCTGCAGCACTGCCGCGTCATTGCATACGCAGTTTCGGGCTCCTGGAATACACCACCTTGGTGATTATCGGATTCCCATTCCTTGGCTTTGTGGGGATAGGCAGCGGGACGCGCGGGCTCGCTTTCGTTTGGGATGGATCGGCCACGTACCAATAATTGGGCCCGTCGTATCCGTAGACGACAAAATAACGCGGCTGGTACATGTCGCCGGCGCGTTGCTCACCCCAACCCACCACGACCGGCGCATTCACCCGGATCTGCTGGCGTATGGTCGGCAGGCTTTGCGCGACGTTCAGGTTCCGCGTATTCAAGCTGGCGTAGACCATGGTCACTTGCATGGACAGTTCCGGGGCGCCGGACACATCGACGGTTTCGAAGCCGGGCCCTCTGGCACGGATCATTATGTCGCCCTGCGACCATGGCAGGACCTTGTTATTCTTTCCCAGCGGTCCGGTGTTGTTGTAGTTACCTATCATCGCTGCTACCGCCAGCCAGCTCCACTGGGACTTCTGCTGACGCTGGAAATACTTCGGGAATCCGGTTATGACGTAATGACCGATGCCGGCATCGGTAGCCGGGCCGCCGGCCGCCGGCTGATCTTGATTTTGGTCCGGGTCCAAGGTCCTCTCCCCATCCGAGTTTCGTGTGGTCTACATAGACGAGGATCACATCTCAATCGACGGCAATGGACGGGTCCCAGAAGAACGGCACGTTCTCCTGCGATAAGCCGTTGACCGTCAATAAGGCCTTGATCCGGTAGGTGCAGGAGCTGGCGTTCAATATCTGTCCAACGAAGAGCTGGCCAGCGGTGTCGCGCATTCTCGGCTCGCCGGCGCTGGTGAAGACATCGCTTCCGCCCAGGACCTCGAAGCCGATGATCTTGACGGTGTCCTGCGTGGTGGAATCGACCGGCCCGATGGTCCAGGCGATGAAATCCTCCAGCCGCGCCACCGTGTGCAATTCATAGCCCCCCTCGCCGCTGCTGCCGTTCGCGCCACGGTTGTCCATCATGTATACGCCGTTGGAAACCACCCCGTTCGACGCCGGCGCTACCGATGCCACATAGGCGGTATCGACGAGAATCCGGATCACGGTCTGCGGATTATCCGGACCGTAGCCTTTGCCCGTCACGGCAAGGGGATTCACTTTGGAATTCTGGCCTGTCGCTTTCGAGTCCATATTTCACTCCGATGTGATATCAGCCAAACGCTAGGCCAGGCGCCGCCCCGCACGCGGATGGCACACAACCCCGTGGCGCCGCATCACCGCACCACAATACTGGGCTTCGGGCTCAGCGTCATGACGTCGCCGTTTTCGAGCTGGGCGAAGATGTCCACGGTGTAGCCTAGGGCGCTGCACGCCTGTTCCGCGATTCCCGTAAAGACCACCGGCCCCGCGTCGGAATCCGGCGCGATCGCGGGCGTACCCGTGAAGCCCCACGCCTGGATCGAGCTGATCGACTGGATCTGGAATGTCGACTTGGAAGCCGGATTCAAAGGCTCCACCCGCCAGCAGATCTTGTCGTTGGTATCGGCCACGGTATTCAGGCTCGCGCTCCCCTGCGCGCCGCTCCCTTCGGAGACCTGGTTGTCAACGATATAGACGCCGGCTACCGAGCCGTCCTGGATCTCGTTGTCATCGATAAGGATGCGGATATGGATATCGCAGTCCGTACTGGCTGGGTTGGCCATGTTGATCTCCGTTATATGGGCCGCACTGGGGCGATGACGACGTGAGGACGACACCCGCGGCGTATCGTCACGCTAGCAAAAGCAACGCCGCACGGATCGCCTTGCCGCCATAACCTTTTGTATCGGCGTGAAATTCGACGGCCCTTCGCCCGCGGCAATCGCGGCGGCGGCCGCTTACGTCGGCCGCGACTGGGCCGCGGCGTCGCGCAGATACGCGCGCGGGGTCTGTCCCAGCATTTTTTTGAAGAAGGCGATGAACGCGCTATCGCTGGAGAACCGCAGTTCCGCCGCGACATAGGAGATGCCGTGGCCTATCGCCAGCAACTCTATCGCCCGCATCAGCCGCCACTGCTGCCGCCATTGCTGATACCCCATGCCGGTCTGCTTCTGGAAGATCCGCGTGATGGTCTTCCCGCTCGCGCCGACCCTGGCTTCCAGCACCGCGAGTTCCGGCGGCATGCGCTCGGGGTGGGCGGTCAGCCGTGACAAGCGGCGGTCGCTGGGCAGCGGCAGCAACATGGGCTCCGTACGCGCGCGTACGATCTCGTCCATGCATAGACCCAGCAGATGCACATAACGGCCTTTGGTCCATATCTGCCTGAAGCTCGCCACCGCGATGGGTTCGAGCACCGCCTGCAACAGCGGACTGACCTCGATGATGCGTATCTCGGCCGGCAACCGCGCGGCCAGGTCGGGGCGGAAATACAGCGACCGATAGTCGACCACCGTGCGCATCATCGCCCGGTGTGGCGTGCCGCCGGGTATCCATGCCGCGCGTGAAGGCGGCAACAGGCACAGCCGGTCCGCCAGCGTGATGCGTATGCAGCCCTGGCGCGCATACAGCAGCTGCCCACGTTGATGGACATGACGGCCGGAATCGTGTTCCGCCAGCGTAGCGGCGAGCCCGAGCACCTCCGCCGGATAGGCGTCGGGATCGAAAGCGTGAGTCGCGCGCAGCCATGCCATGGCACGGGATTGTCCGATTTCCGATGTTTCCTGTCCAACTGCTTGTGACCGGACACGCGCGCCATCGGGACAATGACGGTTTTCAAGGCTTTCCCCGTCATGCGGCCCACCCTCTCATCGTCACGGCATACCGCCTTTTTGCCATTGAGCATCTGCCTGCTGATGTTCCCCCAGTTCGCCCAGACGCTCTACAGCCCCGCCATCGCCGACTTCACGCGCGCTTTCTCCGTCGCGCCGGAAATCGCCTCGCAGGCCCTCACGGTGTTCTTCCTATTCTTCGCGCTCGGCGTCGCCGGCTGGGGCTGGGCCTGCGACCGCATGGGCCGACGTCCCGCGATGCTGTGCGGCCTGGCGTTATACGCGGCCGCTTGCGTCATGGCCACGCTGGTGGCCAGCTTCAGCGGCCTGCTGGTCGCGCAAGCGCTGGCTGCCTCGGGCGCGGCCGTCGGTTCGGTCGTCACCCAGACGCTATTGCGGGACCGCTACAGCGGCGCCGAACTGGCACGGATCTTCTCCACGGTCGGCATGGCGTTGGCGGTCAGTCCCGCGATCGGACTGTACGTCGGGACCTGGATCGTGCGGCAGTTCGGCTACAAGGGCACGACACTGTCCCTGCTCGCACTTTCCATGGCCCTGCTCGCCTGGACGGCGGTGTCATTGCCGGAGACCCGGTCCCGTTCCGCCTTTCCGGCGCGGTCGCGACCGGCGCGAACGTCGACCCAGGCATCCGGCTCCCGCGGGCCGCTATGCCTGGCCATGGCGCTCGACGCGGCGATCTGGCGGTCCGCCACGCTGGTCGCGGCGTTCAATGTCGCGCTGTACAGCTACTACGCGCTGGGTCCGTTCATCTTCGAACGGCAGCATATGAGCACGTCGCTTTACGGCTACAGCGGCATCGCCCTTGCCATGGGCAGTTGCATGGGCGCATGGTTGAACAAGAGACTGCTCACGATAGGCGTGCCGGGCGCCAGCCTGACCGCGCGGGCGGCCCTCCTTACCTTGGGCGCCGGGTTATCGCTCCTGTTCACGCAGGACACACCGTGGTTCCTGGCATCCATGCTGGTCGTCGTAATGGCCTTCGGCATGGCGATACCCAATGTCCTGGGACAGGCGCTGGATGCTTACCGCGGCCGGCTGGGCGCGGCGGGCGCATGGTTCGGCCTGGCGTATTACCTGATGATAGGCGCCGGCATGCTGCTGGTCGGCTGGACGCAGACGCTGGCCGGCACCGTCGTCGCCTGCGGCGCCCTGGCGACCGCCGCCTGCGTGGGCGCGCGCCGCGCCGCCAGGGGCCGCGGCATCGACGGCACGACACCGCGTGAAACCGGAATTTGATGAAAATTCGACGCGCCGGAATCGACACTAGCGCGCATAAAAACACTTCCGCGACCGACATCCACGGCGTGCAACACGACGCGGCGGGGTGGGCGCACATCCATGGATTCATCCCGCATTCCGGAGCCGTCCCAGTGCGCGCGGGCACTGCGCGCCTTCATCGAACTAGCCCGGACCGGCCGCATCCCCTGCGTCATGCTGCGGCCGCGCGACATCGACGGCGATGGAATATTCCAGGGCGACTTCGATTTCCTGATCGACGACGCGCGCTTCGACGAAATCCTCGCGGCGCTATTCCACCTGTGCCAGCAAACCGGCGTCAGCTTCATCCTGCGGCAGTCGGCGCCGTTCAAGCGACAGGCCGAGCTCCTGCACGACGATGGGCGCCGCGTCATCCTGGAATTCTGGCCCCATGCGGAATTGCGCACCCGCGGCGACGTCGGCCCATTGAGCCGCGCCGGCGTCGACTACGCCACCTACGCACGACTGGACGATAAGGATCGCGGAGCACTCCTGGCCGCCCTGTTCCTGCTGCATCTACATCACAAGCGCAAGAAGCTGGACACGCCGCTGGTACGCGACCGCCTGGCCTATTTCGCCGAGCGCACCGTGGACATCCCGGGGCTCGGCACCGCCATGCGCGGCTTGCTCGCGGGCACGTTGGAACTGGACGCGGCGCACCATACGGCAACGGCCTATCTGCTCGAACACGACATCGCCGTCATACCGCCGGCCAGGATCGCGCTCAAGCGCCTGGCCTGGCACCTGCGCCGTGCCCTGCACTGGCCTTCCTGGGGTACCACCGCCGTGGTCGGACCGGACGGCAGCGGCAAGAGCGCATTGATCGAACGCATCCAATCGGCGCCTCAAGGCGCGCGCTTCAGTTTCAAGCGCTTCAAGCGCCTGTTCCGCAAGCCGCTGTTCTACTGGGGAAGCGAGCCGCGCAACATACGCGATGAAAAGCGGCTGTGGCTGATTCTACCGGTGGCATGGGCCACGTTTTCACTGACGAGCCTGTGTACCGGATGGCGCCGCCCATTGGTCCTGGACCGCTATTTCTACGATTACTTCGTGCGTAACGTCCGCGTAGGCAGCCAGCAACCCTTCCGGCGCATCGCGGCCTACGCCTTGTGCAGCGCGCTGGCGCCTCGTCCCCAGCGGCTGGTCATCGCATCCTGCCCGCCGGAAATCATCCACCAGCGCAAACAGGAAATGTCGCGCGAGGCCATCGCGTCCATGTACGACATGTATCTGGATCAGGTCAGGCGCGGCCGGCTCGCCGCCACCCTTTTCTGCCATACCGGCGTCAGCCTGGAAGAATCAAGCCGGCATGCACTGCTTTTTCTGGGGGGCCCAGAGCCGGCTTGAACGGTCGCGCAGCATGTCCAGCGTCCTGTCCCGGAAAGTCCGGGCCTTGTGCCGCGCGGTCCAATGCTCCAGCGGCGTGAACGTACAGCGCGCCCAGTATTTGAAATCGAAGTGCCGCGTGCCCAGGCCATCGACGAACACCAGATAGGTGCGTCCCTCCGCCGATGACTCACGCACCAGGAAGTTGTCGACGCCATAGTCGGCCAGGATCACGCCATTGCGCGTCAGCCAGTCACAGGCTTCATAGACCAGGCCGACGGCTTCCATCTCGTTGATCATGCCGCTGCACAATGCCTGCGACAAGGTGGGACAGGGGGTGCCGTCCGGTCGCTGCACGAGATCCACCACCAGGCCGAGGCCGCGATTGGTCTGCACCCAGCCGTGCACGCGCGGCAGATGCGGGCCTCTCACGCCCAGCCGTTCCAGATGGGCGCTGTAGTGCAGGTCGATGTCGTTCTGTGCCCGCTCATGTTCGGGCTTCGCCACCTTGACTCCCAGCGCGCGATTCAAGGGGTGCCGCCAGACTTCACGATCATGGCCGGCGCCGACCTTCTCGGCAAGAACCAACACGACGTCCTGACCTGCGGTGGTCCTGCAGGACCACTCGGGAAGAAGTGTGCTCATGAAAAGTTTTTTGTTAAAGGCTTTTCATGATTCTGGGTGCGATTCAAAGAACATGACAACGGTATTTCAGAAGCCGTCGCGCGAGGACAACGTGGAGGTCTAAAATATCGTTATGGTTCAGTGACTTACGTCAAAATACCCCTTCCACGGGCCACTTCTTTACAAAAATTCGACGCTGATGATGCTACCGGCGTCCTGGTGACGCGGCGATTTACGGTTCAAGGTGCCCACGACGCGGGAGGCATGCATCGGCGCGGCGCCGGCCGCGCGCCGCCGTGATTGTCCCGCAGGCCGGCAACGAAAGAAAAGAAAAGCCCCCGCGGCGCCAGGCTGGCGGGGGCTTTTCCGGCAAACAGGCGACAAGGCTCAGAACGGAATATCGTCGTCCATATCCGTCAGGTTCGCCGCGCCGCCGCCACCGCCGGCGGGCTGGCCGGCGGGACGCTGCGGCGCCGGACGCTGGGCCTGCTGGCGCGGGGGACGCTGCGGGGCATCCTCGTAACCACCGCCACCGCCGCCGCCATAACCGCCGCCTTCGCCGCCTTCACGGCCGCCCAGCATTTGCATCTGGTCGGCGACGATTTCGGTGCTGTAGCGATCGGCGCCGGTGTCCTTGTCCTGCCACTTGCGCGTCTTCAGGCGCCCTTCGATATAGACCGAGCGGCCTTTCTTGAGATACTCGCCGGCGATTTCCGCCAGGCGGTTGTACATGACGACGCGGTGCCATTCGGTTTCTTCGCGCCGCTCGCCGGAGGCCTTGTCCTTCCATTGCGACGTCGTGGCGACGGACAGATTGCAGATGGCGCTGCCTTCGGGGCTGTAGCGCACTTCGGGATCGCGCCCGAGGTTGCCGACGAGGATGACTTTATTGACAGATGCCATGTGCTGATTTCCCTAGATTGCCCATCCCGGAACGGTGCATGGGCAAATAACTTCATTTGAATTTGCGTCGCGCCGGATCGGAATGACGCGGTCCCGCGCTGTGCCTGGCCGGGCGAACCGGAGCGCCGTAATGCGCCGGCCGGCCTGGGCAACGATACGGCAAGCTTACCGCACTGCGGGCCGTAGTTTAACGGCCGGCGGACAAAAGCGACTCGCCCGGCTGACCCACCCCCTCCGGCGCAAGCGGACAACCGGTACGCGCATACGGTCGCGCACCGCAGGCCACCGAGCAATGGCGGGCGGCGCCGGGTGGCGCCGGTATCAGCCCAGCGGTTTCAAGCCCCAGGTCGCCGCCAGCCAGACCGCCGACAGGCCGGCCACCGTCAGGAACACGGCGCCCGGTCCCGCATGAGCAGCCAGAATCCCTCCCAGCGCGCCGCCGCAGAACAGGCCGGCCGCCTGGGACGTGTTGTAGAAGCCCAGCGCCAACCCCTTGTACGCGGGCGGCGCCACGCGCGACACCAGCGACGGCTGCAGCGCCTCCAGCACATTGAACATCACGAAGAACAAGGTCAGCAGCACCAGCATGGCGTGGAAACTGCCCTGCCCCCAGCGCATCAGCGCCAGCACCACGATCAATCCGGCCACCGCGCCGATCAGCGCGCCGCGGTGCGCGCGATATTTCTCGGCCACGAACACCACCGGCACCATCAGCACGAAGGACGCCACGATGACCGGCAGATAGATCTCCCACAGGTCGTGCACGTCCAGCCCATCCAGCCTCGCCATCAAGGCCGGCACGACCACGAACAGCGATACCTGGATCAGGTGCAGGCAGAACACGCCGAAGTTCAGCCGCAGCAGATCGCCATGCAGCAGCACCTGGGACGGGCTGGCGCCGCGCATGGCGCGGTTCCCGCTGAGCGGCACGACCGGCACCCACCAGCGCGCCACGGCCAAGCTGAGCACGCCCAGGCAGGCGATGGTCCAGAACAGGCCCGGCAAGCCCCACCAGCCGGTCAGCAGCGGCGCCGCCACCAGCGACACGGCGAAGGACACCCCGATGGACGCGCCCACCATCGCCATGGCGCGCGTGCGCACCTCATCGCGGGTCGCATCGGCGATCCAGGCGGTAATGGCGGCGGAAATCGCGCCCGCGCCCTGCACCGCGCGGCCGATGGTGATCCAGAAGACATTGGGGGACAGGGCACAGATCACGCTGCCCGCGATGAACAGCACCAGCCCCAGCAGCACGACCGGCCGCCGGCCCCAGCGATCCGAGGCCAGCCCGAAGGGTATCTGCAGCACCGCCTGCGTCAGCCCGTAGATGCCCATCGCCAGCCCGACCTTGGCGGGATCGTTGCCGCCGGGCAGGCCGCGCGCGGCCACCGCGAACACTGGCAAAAGCAGGAACAGTCCCAACATACGACAGGCAAACAGTCCTGCCAGGGCAATGCTGGTGCGTCTTTCGATGGGGGTCAGCTGAAGGCGGGGGCGTGACGGCATGCGGGGGGCTGGGTCTGCTGGCGCGCGATCTGATTGTTGTGAAGTGGCGGGGTAGCTGCGACGCGCTTGATAAGCGGGCTGGCACAACCCGGCCTTGCACGACCCCGAACACGGATGAATTCGGCGCGCTATAGTACCAAGTTGGCCTTTGAAACTGCTTAAACCCGATGGACGCGATACGCATTCGGGGTGCTCGCACCCACAACCTGAAGAATGTCTCGCTGGATCTGCCGCGGCAGAAACTGGTGGTGATGACGGGTCTGTCCGGTTCGGGCAAGTCTTCGCTCGCGTTCGACACACTATACGCGGAAGGCCAGCGCCGATACGTTGAAAGCCTTTCGGCTTATGCACGGCAGTTTCTGCAACTGATGGACAAACCGGATGTCGATTTGATCGAGGGGCTCTCCCCCGCGATTTCGATCGAGCAGAAGGCGGCGGGACATAATCCCCGCTCCACCGTCGGCACCATCACCGAAATCCACGACTACCTGCGGCTGCTGTTCGCCCGCGTCGGCACGCCCTATTGCCCCATCCACGGGCTGCCGTTGCAGGCGCAAAGCGTCAGCCAGATGGTCGACACGGTGCTGGGCTGGCAGGCCGACACGCGCCTGGCCATCCTGGCGCCGGTGGCGCGCGCCCGCAAGGGCACGTTCGAGGACGAAATCGCCAGCCTACAGGCGCAAGGCTATGTGCGGCTGCGGGTGGATGGGCAACTGGTCGAAATCGACAGCATGCCGGCCCTGAAGAAAACCGAAAAGCACGATATCGACGTCGTGATCGACCGCCTGCGCGTGCGCGCCGAAAGCGGGCAACGCCTGGCGGAAAGCTTCGAGACCGCGCTGGCGCTGGCCGACGGCCGCGTCGTCGCGCTGGACATGGACGGCGAACACGAACACGTCTTCTCCAGCCGCTACGCCTGTCCCGTATGCAGCCACAGCCTGCCCGAACTCGAACCGCGGCTGTTCAGCTTCAACAATCCCATGGGCGCCTGCCCCAGTTGCGACGGCATCGGCCAGGTCGGCTTTTTCGACCCCAAGCGGGTGGTGGCCTTTCCGGAGCTGAGCCTGGCGGCGGGCGCCATCCGCGGCTGGGATCGCCGCAATGCCTTCACGCATTCGCTGCTGACCAGCCTGGCCGCCCACTATGAATTCGACATCGAAGCGCCCTTCGAAGCGCTGCCGGAACCGGTGCGCGAAAAGGTGCTGTACGGCTCGGGCGAGGAAGAAATCGCCTTCGTCTATCTGAACGAGAAAGGCCGCAGCACCGTCAAGCGGCATGTATTCGAAGGCGTCATCCCCAATCTGGAACGGCGCTGGAAGGAAACCGACTCGTCCACCGTGCGCGAAGAACTGGGCAAGTACCGCAATATCAAGGTATGCCCGGAATGCCACGGCTCGCGCCTGCGCGCCGAAGCGCGCCATGTGCTGATCGGCGGCGAAAAGCGCGACGACAGCGAGCGCCGCGGCCTGGCGATCTACGAAGTGGAAGGCATGCCGCTGTCCGACTGCCTGCACTGGTTCCAGGCGCTGGCGCTGACCGGCGCCAAGCAGGAGATCGCCCAGCGCATCGTGCGCGAAATCGAGGCACGCCTGAGTTTCCTGAACAACGTGGGCTTGAACTACCTGTCCCTGGACCGCAGCGCCGACACGATCTCCGGCGGCGAGGCCCAGCGCATCCGGCTGGCCAGCCAGATAGGCTCGGGCCTGACGGGCGTGATGTACGTGCTGGACGAACCGTCCATCGGCCTGCACCAGCGCGACAACGACCGCCTGATCGGAACCTTGCAGCACCTGCGCGACCTGGGCAACAGCGTCATCGTCGTCGAGCACGACGAAGACATGATCCGCTCCGCCGACTGGGTGGTGGATATGGGACCCGGCGCCGGCGAGCACGGTGGCCAGGTGGTGGCGCAGGGTACGCCGGCGCAGGTGCAGGACGATCCGCAATCGCTCACCGGCCAATACCTGAGCGGCCGCCGCGCCATCCAGGTGCCCGAGCGCCGCCCCGTCAACGACGAGCTGCCATGGCTGGTGGTGGCCGGCGCCAGCGGCAACAACCTGAAGAACGTCGATTTGCGCGTGCCGGCGGGCCGCCTGGTGTGCGTGACCGGCGTGTCCGGCTCGGGCAAGTCCACCCTGGTCAACGACACGCTGGCGTTAGCCGTGTCGCGCCAGCTGCATCACGCGCAGGCCGAACCGGCGCCTTTCGTATCGCTGGAAGGGCTAGAGCATTTCGACAAGATCATCAGCGTCGACCAAAGCCCGATCGGCCGCACGCCGCGCAGCAATCCGGCGACCTACACGGGGCTGTTCACGCCTATCCGCGAACTGTTCGCCGGCGTGCCCGAGGCGCGGGCGCGCGGCTACGATCCCGGGCGCTTCAGCTTCAACGTCAAGGGCGGCCGCTGCGAGGCCTGCCAGGGCGACGGCGTGGTCAAGGTGGAAATGCATTTCCTGCCGGACATGTACGTGCCCTGTGACGTCTGCCAGGGCAAGCGCTACAACCGCGAAACGCTGGAAATCCGCTACCGCGGCCGCAACGTCAGCGAAGTCCTGGACCTGACGGTGGAACAGGCGCTGGAGTATTTCGATTCGGTGCCGGCCATCTCGCGCAAGCTGCACACGCTGATGGACGTGGGCCTGTCCTATCTGCGCCTGGGCCAGAGCGCCACCACGCTGTCGGGCGGCGAAGCGCAGCGCGTCAAGCTCTCGCAGGAGCTGTCGCGGCGCAGTACCGGGCGTACCCTGTATATCCTGGACGAACCCACCACCGGGCTGCACTTCCGCGACATCGAATTGCTGCTGGAGGTCTTGAACCAGTTGGTCGATGCCGGCAACACGGTGCTGGTCATCGAGCACAATCTGGACGTCATCAAGACCGCCGACTGGATCATCGACATGGGGCCGGAAGGCGGCGACGGCGGCGGCCGCGTCGTGGCGCAGGGCACGCCGGAAGCCGTCGCGCAAACGGCGGACAGCCACACCGGGCACTACCTGCGGCGTGTGCTGGAGGCGCGGCCGGCGCACGAGGCCCCCGCGGGACCGCCCGCCGCGACGCCACTGCGCAGGAAAGCCAAGTAGACTTCGGCCGACATCGCCACGCGGGGCGAGGGCGGACACGCCGCTGAAAACAAGCCGGATTATCCTGGAGCGCCTATGTATACCCTTCTGATCGGCAACAAGAACTACTCGTCCTGGTCGCTGCGGCCCTGGCTGGCGCTCAGCGTGGGCGGCGTTCCTTTCAAGGAAGAAAAACTGACGCTGTTCACGCCGGAGTTCGCGGCGCGGCTGGCGCCGCTGACGCCGGCCGGCACGGTCCCGGTGCTGCTGGATGGCGATTTCGCCGTGTGGGATTCGCTGGCCATCTGCGAATACGTGGCCGAACGCCATCCGCAGGCGCGGCTATGGCCCGCCGATCCGCGGGCCCGCGCCCGCGCGCGCTCGCTGACGGCGCAGATGCATAGCGGCTTCGGCGCGCTGCGCAACGTCCTGCCGATGAACATAGAAGCGCTGCTGCCGGGCATAGACATCACGCCCGCGGCACAGCAGGACATCTCGCGCGTGCAGGCCATCTGGCAGGATACGCGGGCGGAATACGGCCAGGGCGGCCCCTTCCTGTTCGGCGCGTTTTCCATCGCCGATGCGTTCTTCGCGCCGGTGGTATCGCGCTTCATCACCTACGGCGTCACCGCCGCGGCGGGCCCGGTACGCGAATACATGGATGCGATCCTGTCGCTGCCGGCCATGCAGGCCTGGATCCGCGACGCCAAGGCGGAAGGCATATTCCTGCCGCCGGACGAGCCGTATCGCACGCAAAGATAAAGTCTCGCCGGTCGTTCGTGTCGAAAACGGGCGGGGCCGATCGTCGTGGCAGGCGTGCGGCCGACCGAGCGCCCCGCCGGGCCGGGACGCGACCCGCACCACAGGAGAAGACACATGACACACGGCATAGAAGGCCGTAAACGCTGGTACGCCCTGGCGGTGCTATGCCTGGGGGTGCTGATGATCGTGCTGGACACCACCATCGTCAATGTGGCGCTGCCATCCATCCGCGCCGACCTGGGCTTCACTGAAACGTCCCTGGTCTGGGTGGTCAACGCCTATATGCTGACCTTCGGCGGTTTCCTGCTGCTGGGCGGGCGCCTGGGCGATCTGTACGGTCACCGGCGCATGTTCCTGGCGGGCCTGGCGCTGTTCACGGTGGCCTCGCTGGCCTGCGGCCTGGCGCACACGCGCGAGTTCCTGATCGCCGCCCGCGCCGTACAGGGCCTCGGCGGCGCCGTCGTTTCGGCGGTGTCCCTGTCGCTGGTGATGAACCTGTTCACCGAAGCGGCCGAGCGCGCCAAGGCCATGGGAATCTACGGTTTCGTGTGCGCCGGCGGCGGCAGCATAGGCGTCCTGCTGGGCGGGCTGCTGACGTCCACGCTCAGCTGGCACTGGATCTTCCTGGTCAACCTGCCGATAGGCGTGGCGGTCTATGCGCTATGCCTGGCCCTGATCCCGCGCGGCCGCGGCATGGCCATGGAAGGTCCCCTCGACGTGGGCGGCGCGGTCACCATCACGGCGGCCCTGATGCTGGCCGTATACGCGGTGGTCAATGGCAACGAAGCGGGTTGGGGCTCGACCCAATCGGTCGCCATGCTGGCGGCGGCGGTCATTTTGCTGGCGCTGTTCCTGGCCATCGAAGCGCGCGTGCGAGCGCCGCTGGTGCCGCTGCGCCTGTTCCGCCTGCGCAATCTGGCCGTGTCCAACGTGGTCGGGGTTTTGTGGGCGGCGGCGATGTTTGCCTGGTTCTTCATTTCGGCGCTGTATCTGCAGCTGGTGCTGGGCTACGACGCCATGGAGATCGGTCTCGCCTTTCTGCCGGCCAATCTGATCATGGCGGCGTTCTCGCTGGGCCTGTCCGCCCGGCTGGTCATGCGCTTCGGCATCCGCCTGCCGCTGGGTGGCGGGCTGCTGATCGCCGCGATAGGCCTGGCGCTGTTCGGCTACGCGCCCGTGCACGGCAGCTTCGCGCTGCACGTGCTGCCCGGCATGCTGCTGCTGGGCCTGGGCGCCGGCATCGCCTTCAACCCCGTCCTGCTGGCGGCGATGAGCGATGTCCGGCCCGGTGAATCCGGGCTGGCGTCCGGCATCGTCAATACATCCTTCATGATGGGCGGTTCGCTAGGCCTGGCGGTGCTGGCCAGCCTGGCGGCGGCGCGCGCCCATACCGCGGCGGCCGCGGGCGCCGAGCCCGCCGTCGCGCTGAACCAGGGATATCAGCTGGCCTTTCTGTGCGGCGCTGGCTTCGCGCTCGTTGCCGCCATCCTGGGCGGAGGCTGGCTGCGCACGCGCCTGCAGTCGCAGGAGGATCCGGCGGCGTCCGCGCCAGCCAAAGCGGGCCATGGCCCGCGCTCCACCGTGGAGAATCCGGCCCCGCCCCACTGACGTCGGCGCAAGAATGCGCGGGGGCGCGCAGGCACGGGGCCGCCGGGCCCCGCCGCGACGTCAATACGACATATCGAACAAACGCTTGTGCTCACGCATGGCGTAGCGGTCGGTCATGCCGGCGATGTAATCCGAAATGGCGCGCGGCTGGGCTTCGCGCCGCTGGTAATCCGGCGGCAGCAGGCGCGGGTCCGCCAGGAAAGCGGTGAAGAGGTCGCGCACGATGCGCCGCGCCTTCGACGTCATGCGCATCACACGGAAATGCCGGTACAGGTTCTCGAACAGGAAACGCTTGAGTTCGTCGGCCTCCGCGCGTATGCCTTCCGAAAACCCCACCAGTGCCGGCGCTTCGCGCACGTCGTCCACGCTTTCGGGACGATGCCTGGCGATGCGCTCCGCCGTCGTGGTGGTCAGGTCGACGATCAGCGTATTGATCATGCGGCGTATGGTTTCCGCGATCAGCCGGCGCTGCGGCACGTCGGCAAATTGTGCCGCCACGCCATCGTAATGGCGCGCGAAGATACGCACCTGCCGCATCTGCTCGACCGTCACCAGGCCGGACCGCAGTCCGTCGTCGATATCGTGATTGTTGTAGGCGATCTCATCGGCCAGGTTCGCCAATTGCGCCTCCAGCGACGGCCGGCGCCGGCGGATAAAGCGCTCGCCCACCTTGCCCAGCTGCCGCGCGTGCGCCAGCGAACAATGCTTGAGTATGCCCTCGCGCGTCTCGAAACACAGGTTCAGGCCATTGAACGCGGCATAGCGTTCTTCCAGCTCGTCGACCACGCGCAGACTCTGCAGATTGTGCTCGAAGCCCCCGGCGCCCGGCGCCAGCTCGTGCATGCAGGCGTTCAGTTCATCCTGGCCGGCGTGGCCGAAGGGCGTATGGCCCAGGTCATGCGCCAGCGAGATGGCTTCCGTCAGCTCCTCGTTGACGCGCAGGCTGCGCGCCAGCGTGCGGGCGATCTGCGCCACTTCAAGGCTGTGCGTCAGCCGCGTGCGGAACAGATCGCCTTCATGATTGATGAAAACCTGGGTCTTGTATTCCAGCCGGCGGAAGGCCGTGCAATGGATGATGCGATCGCGATCGCGCTGGAATTCCGTGCGATTCTGCGGCGGCGGTTCGGCATGCGCGCGGCCTTGGCTGCGCAGGGGATCGGCGGCGTAGGGGGCCAGTGTGTCCGCGTATGTATCCATAGGGCAATGATCGTTGATTCCTGTCTATCGGACCATCGCCGGTACGCATCAGGCGACGGTGCGTTCCAACACCCGGAGCACGGCATCTTTTGGCGCGCCCTGGATGATGGCCTGGCCGATACGTGGCGTCAGGACGAAGCGGATCTCGCCGCCTTCCGCCTTTTTGTCCACCCGCATCAGCTCCAGCCAGCGGTCGGTACCCAGGTCCGGCGCCGTGGTCGGACAGCCGATGGCTTCCACCAGTTTCCTGACCCGCGCCACGTCCGCCCGCGGCAGGCCGGCGACCTCGGCGGACAATTCCGCGGCCTGCACCATGCCGCAGCCGACGGCCTCGCCGTGCAGCCAGGCGCCATAGCCCAGGCCGGATTCGATCGCATGGCCAAAGGTGTGGCCCAGGTTCAGAATCGCCCGCAGGCCGGATTCGCGCTCGTCCTGCCCCACCACCTTGGCCTTGAGTTCGCACGAGACCTGGATGGCATGTCCCAGGACGTCGCGGTCCAGGGCACGCAGCCGCGCGGCGTTGGCTTCGCACCAGGCCCAGAAGTCGGCGTCCAGGATCATGCCGTATTTGATGACTTCCGCCAGCCCGGCCGACACTTCGCGCGCGGGCAGCGTCGACAGCACGTCGGTGTCGATCTCGACCGCGACCGGCTGGTGGAATGCCCCCACCATATTCTTGCCCAGCGGATGGTTCACCCCGGTCTTGCCGCCCACGGACGAATCCACCTGCGCCAGCAGCGTGGTGGGCACCTGCACGAAACGGATGCCGCGCATATAGACCGCCGCCGCGAAGCCCGTCATATCGCCGATCACGCCGCCGCCCAACGCGACCAGCACGGAGCGGCGATCGAAGCCGTTGGACAGCAAGGCGTCGAAAATCTGGTTCAGCGTGCGCCAGTCCTTGTGTTCCTCGCCGTCCGGCAGCTCGATGCGCACCACTTTGCGCCCCGTCCTGGCCAGCGCGCGTTCCGCGCGTTCCGCATACAGCGCGGCCACCGTGGGATTGGTGATCAGCGCGATCGCGGTCGCGTTGCCCGGTATGGCTTCATCCAGGTGGTCGAGCCGGCCGGGCGCGATGCGTATGGGATAGCGGGCGCCGGGAACGGCAACGTCGACAACGTTCATGCTTGCTTCTCGTAGGCTTGCAGCTTGGGCACCAGCTGTTTGACCAGCGTGCTCACGGGCACGCAGCCGGTTTCGATGATCAGATGCGCGACCTCGCGGTACAGGGGCTCGCGGCGCGCCAGCAGGTCCTGCAAGGTGCCGCGCGGATCGGCGGTCGCCAGCAGCGGCCGGTTGCGGTCGCGGCAGGTGCGGCGATACAGCTCGTCCACGCTGGCGCGCAGGTAGACGACGATGCCCTGCTCGCGCAGCACGGCGCGGTTCTCCGCGGCCAGGATGGCGCCGCCGCCCGTGGCCAGCACGATGCCGCGGCGCGTGGCGCACTGCGCCAGCGCGGCGGCTTCGCGCTTGCGGAAGCCCGCTTCGCCTTCGATCTCGAATATGACGGGAACGCGCACGCCGCAGCGGGATTCCAGTTCATGGTCCAGATCGACGAAATCGCGACCCAGCACGCGCGCCAGCGAGCGGCCTATCGTGGTCTTGCCCGCGCCCATCATGCCGACCAGGAAGATCGGCGTGTCGTAAGGCAGGGTGACGCGCGGCGCCGCGCACACGGCGGCGCAAGTCTCGGATTCGGATTCGACGGCCGGCGTGGCGACCGTGCAATCGGGTTGGGACGCGTTCATGGGACGTATTATCCCATTCGGATCAGTTGCCCGCGCGCCACACTGAACCACGCTGTTACAGAAACCACACGCACGGCGGAGATGACCGGCCGGCTTCCCCGTAAAATCGCGGCGATGAGCAAGCCCCAGACTCCTTCTTCCAAGAAAGAAAAGCCCGATTCGAGCGGCTCCCCCTTTGTCCGTTTTTTCTTCAAGCTAGGCATTTTCTGCGCCGGCCTTGCCGGCTGCGGCTTGCTGCTGGGCGGCATGGCGCTGGCCCTGGCCTGGCCCAATCTGCCCGACTTGCACGCGATGACGGATTACCGTCCGCGCATCCCGCTGCGGGTGTTTACGGCCGACAAGGTGCTCATCGGTGAATTCGGCGAAGAACGGCGCAACGTATTGCGCTTCAATGAAATCCCCGACGTCATGAAGTCGGCCGTCCTGGCCGCCGAAGATGACCGCTTCTACCAGCACGGCGGCATCGACTGGACCGGCGTGGTCCGCGCGGGCCTGACCAACCTGGTCAACATGTCGAAGTCCCAGGGCGCCAGCACCATCACCATGCAGGTGGCGCGTAACTTCTACCTGTCGTCGGAAAAGACCTATACCCGCAAGTTCTACGAACTGCTGCTGACGTTCAAGATCGAGGCCAGCCTCAGCAAGGACCAGATCCTCGAGCTGTATATGAACCAGATCTATCTGGGTCATCGCGCCTACGGTTTCGCCGCCGCCTCGCGCACCTACTTCGGCAAACCGCTGTCGCAGATCACGCCGGCCGAAGCCGCGATGCTGGCCGGCATCCCCAAGGCGCCGTCGCGCTTCAACCCGATTTCCAATCTGCCGCGCGCCGAGCTGCGCCAGCATTACGTACTGGGGCGCATGCGCACGCTGGGCTACCTGACCGATCCCGAATACCAGGAAGCCATGGCCCAGCCCATCGTCATCAAGTCGGCCGAAGGCACGCCGGCGGGCGGCTATTCCATCCACGGCGAATACGTGGCCGAACTGGCGCGCCAGCTGCTGTACGGGGTGTACCAGGACAACGTGTATTCACGCGGCATCAATATCTACACCACGGTGCAGTCCAAGGACCAGGAAGCCGCCTATCGCGCGGTACGTGAGGGCGTGCTCGACTACACGCGCCGCGCGCCTTACCCGGGGCCGGAAGCGCAGCTGGATCTGCCCGCC
Organism: Bordetella sputigena; assembly: GCF_965137885.1. Taxonomy (NCBI): domain Bacteria; kingdom Pseudomonadati; phylum Pseudomonadota; class Betaproteobacteria; order Burkholderiales; family Alcaligenaceae; genus Bordetella; species Bordetella sputigena. Next base: position 158,558 of record NZ_CBCSCA010000001.1, on the reverse strand, counting down.
GGCGTGGAAAAGGATCCGCAGGCCCTGGATGACGTGCTCGACGGCGTGCTGGACAAGTACTCCGACAGCGACGATCTGCTGGTCGCCCTGGTGCTGTCCGCCAGCCCCACGGAAATCAAGGTGGCGCGCAGCTCGCGCGAAATCATCACCATTACCGACAAGAAGGTGTTGGGCGTCGTCGCCCGCGCATTGAATCCCAAGGCCAAGGACGACCAGCGCCTGCGCCGCGGCTCGGTGGTCTATATCCACAAGATCGGTCCGAACGATTGGGAAGTCCTGAACATGCCGTCGGTGCAGGCCGCCTTCGTCTCGCTGTCGCCGCAGGACGGCGGCATCCGCTCCATGGTGGGCGGTTTCGACTTCTACCGCGGCAATTTCAACCGCGTGACGCAGGCGTGGCGCCAGCCGGGCTCCAACATCAAGCCCTTTATCTATTCCGCCGCCCTGGAGCGCGGCCTGACGCCGGCCACCCAGATTTCGGACCAGCCCTTCGCCATGAGCGCGGCGCAGACCGGCTCCAAGGCCTGGACGCCGAAGAACTACGGCAATGAGTACGAGCCCATGCTGACCATGCGCCAGGGCCTGTACAAATCCAAGAACATGGTTTCCATCCGGATTCTGCAGGCCATCGGCCCGCAGTACGGCCAGGATTACCTGACGCGCTTCGGCTTCGACAAGTCGCGCCAGCCGGCGGTGCTGCCCCTGGCGCTGGGCGCGGGTTCCGTCACCCCGTTGCAGCTGGCCGGCGCCTACTCGGTCTTCGCCAACGGCGGCTATCGCATCACGCCCTATCTGATCGACCGCGTTACGGACGGCAGCGGCAAGGTCATCATGCAGTCCAAGCCGCTGGTCGCCGGCGATTCGGCGGCCCGCGCCATCGACCCGCGCACGGCCTTCGTCATGGACGACATGCTGCGCGGCGTGGCCACCTATGGTACCGCGGCGCGCGCGCGGGCGGTCCTGAAACGCAACGATATCGCCGGCAAGACCGGCACGACCAACGAATCCGTGGATGCCTGGTTCTCCGGCTATACCCCCAGCCTGGAGGCCACCGCCTGGTTGGGCTACGACCAGCCCAAGTCGCTGGGTTCGCGCGAAACCGGCGGCGGCGCGGCCCTGCCGATCTGGCTGAGCTACATGCAGGAAATGCTGAAAGGCGTGCCGGAACAGAAACAGCGCCCCAGGCCGGATGGCTTGCTGGTGGAAAACGGCGAGTTCTATTTCTCCGAATTCCCGCCGGGGCAGGCCGTGGCCCGTCTGGGCCTGCCGGCGCCGGGGTCGGACAGCCTGGGCGATCTGTTGAATACGCTGCGTTCGGCCAACGCCGAAAACAGGCCCCTGGGGACCAGCTTCGGCGAGGGCTCCGTCCCGGGCCAGTAACAGGTGCCGCCGCGGCGTTCGGGCGGCCTATGCGGATACCTGGCGCGCCCCGGCTGCAGCCGGTCAGGTGCGGCCGGCGAGGTGCGGCCGGCGAGGTGCAGCCGGCCAGGCGCGGCCGGCGAGGCCGGGCACCCGCCCGCGCCGGCGCCGCCCGCCCTCAGGCTAGACCTGGACGGTGATCGGCGCCCCGGCCGCCTCGGAACAGATCTGCGACAAGGCATCGTGCAGCGGCGGACCGCCGCGCGTATCCAGCCAGTGCTGGCCGTCGTAGCGATAATGGAAACCCCCGCTACGCGCCGCCACCCACAGCTCCTGCATGGCCGCCTGGCTGTTGACGACCACATGGGTGTCGTCCTCGAACACCAGGGTGAGCACATTACCGCTGCGGTTGGCCTCCACATCGACGTCGAGCGACGCGGCCCAATCGTCGGCCTGGCTTTCGATACGGTCGAGTACCTGCTCCGCCAACGCAAGAAATTCGGTTTCGTTCATAATCCAGTCTGCAAGAATTACGGAGTTCCCAGTGTCCCACCCGGCATACCGCCGTACCGCTCTGCGCATTGTAGCTACGCTGGGCGCAGCCGCGTCGCTGACGGCCTGCGGCTACAAGGGCCCTCTCATCGCGCCTTCGCAGGCGCCCGTGCTCAAGCCGCCTCCCAGGGTCATCGCGCCCCTGGACTTCAGCGCCGCCCCCGGCGTTCGCCTGGGCACCGCGCTTCCCGATTTCCCCCCGTCCGCTACCGAACGATGAACGCTCCCATCCCCGCGCCGGCGCAGCCGGTCGGCTACCCGCATTTCCATTACCGGGACGGCGCGCTGCACGCAGAAGACGTGCCGCTGCAACTGCTGGCCGAGCGCTTGGGCACGCCGCTGTACGTCTATTCGCGCGCGGCCCTGCGGGCCGCCTGGGAATCCTACCGCGAGGCCATCGGCCAGCGCGACGTCCTTGTGTGCTACGGCATGAAGGCGAACTCCAACCTGGCCGTGCTGAAGGAATTCGCCCGTTTGGGGTCGGGCTTCGACATCGTGTCGGGTGGCGAGCTGCAACGTGTGCTGTCCGTCGGCGCCGATCCGGCCAAAATCGTGTTTTCCGGCGTCGGCAAGCAGGCCTGGGAGATGCGCAAGGCGCTTGAAGCGGACGTCAAATGCTTCAACGTGGAATCGGAAGCGGAGCTGCACCTGCTGTCGGATGTCGCGACGTCCATGGGCAAAACCGCCCGCGTCTCGCTGCGCGTGAATCCCGACGTGGATGCCGGCACGCACCCGTATATTTCGACCGGGCTGAAGGAAAACAAATTCGGCATCGCCATCGCCGATGCGCCCCGGGTCTACCGGACGGCGGCTTCCCTGCCCGGCCTGGCGGTGACGGGTGTCGATTGCCACATCGGCTCGCAGATTACCGACGTTTCGCCCTACCTGGACGCCCTGGACAAGCTGCTCGATCTGATCGACGGACTGGCCGCGGCCGGCATCCGCATCGAACACCTGGACCTGGGCGGCGGCCTGGGCATCCGCTACACGGATGAAACACCGCTGCGGCCGGCGGCCTTGCTAGGCCGCGTATACGAGCGCCTGGAGGCGCGCGGCCTGGGCCATTTGAAGCTGATCATGGAGCCGGGCCGCTCGCTGGTCGGCAATGCGGGCGTGCTGTTGACCACGGTGCAGTTCCTGAAGCACGCCGAGGCGCGCAACTTCGCCATCGTCGATGCGGCGATGAACGATCTGATCCGGCCCACGCTGTACGACGCCTGGCATGGCGTACTGCCGGTGCGGCCGCGCGCCGGCGCCGCGCAGGAATACGACGTTGTAGGGCCGGTATGCGAAAGCGGCGACTGGCTGGCCAAGCAGCGCGCGCTGGCGGTGGAACGGGGCGACGTCCTGGCCATCGAATCCACGGGCGCTTATGGCATGGTGATGGCGGGCAACTACAACACCCGTCCGCGGCCCGCCGAAGTCATGGTCGACGGCGCGCAATTCCATGTGATCCGGCAGCGCGAGACGCTGGAAGACCTGATGCGCGGGGAAAGCACGCTGCCGTGAACAAACGCGGCGTCCGGACTTGATGTCCGGCCCGCGGCTTTAGAAACCCCCCGGCCTACAGCTGCCCGTAGGAATGCAGCCCGGACAGGAACATGTTCACGCCCAGGAAGGCAAAGCCGGTAATCAGCAGTCCCACCAGCGCCCAATACGCCGCCATCGCTCCGCGCAGGCCCTTGATCAGCCGCATGTGCAGCCAGGCGGCATAGTTCAGCCAGACGATCAGCGCCCAGGTTTCCTTGGGGTCCCACTGCCAATAGGCGCCCCAGGCATCCGCCGCCCACAGCGCGCCCAATATGGTCGCCACCGTAAAAAAGGCGAAGCCCACGGTGATGGCCCGGTACATGATGTCATCCAGCACCGCCAGCGGCGGCAGGGCGGCGGCCACCCGCCGCCGGCCCAGCAGGATGGCGCCCACAATGACCGCGCCCACGCCGAAATACTCCATCCAGGCCGCCGACAGCCCCTTGGTGCGGAACACCATGGGTTCGGCGCACAGCAGCACGCCCAGCACGAACAAGGGCGCCAGCTTGCGCCACGATGTGGTATTCCCGTGCTCCTTCACCAAGTAGGCGAAGCCGACCATGGCCGACAGGGAAAAGGTGCCATAGCCGATGAAGTTCGCCGGCACGTGCAGCTTCATCCACCAGCTTTTCAAGGCCGGCACCAGCGGCTGGATCTGCGCCGCGTCGCGCGTGAACGCGTACCACAGCAGGAACATCACGGCCGACGAGATCACCAGCAGCACGAAGCCGCCCAACGCCCGCGTGGCATAGCGGCGTTCGTAGTACAGATAGAACAGCGCGGTGATCAGCGAAAACAGCACGAACACTTCGTACAGATTGCTGACCGGAATGTGCCCCAGGTCCGGCCCCATCAGGTGGCTCTCGCGCCAGCGCACCAGCATGCCGGTCACGCCGGCGAATACCGCGCCCCAGGTCAGCGCCGTGCCCAGCCAGGCCGCCGTGGGGCTGAACAGCCCCAGCCAATAACAGGCCGTCGCCAGCACGAACAAGGCCGACATCCACAGGATGGCCGACTGCGACGACAGCAGGTACTTCAGGAAGAAGACGTCTTCGGCGCGTCCCAGGTCATGTCCATACAGCATGACGGCCAGCCCGCTGGCCAGCGCCACCGCGATCATCAGCCGGCGCAGCGGACGCCATAGCCAGCCCAGCCACGTCAACACCAGCACGGCGCCGCTCAGGATGACTTTCTCGTAGTAATCCATGGACCCGGCAAAGCGCGTCAGCGCATAGCCGGCTCCGGCCGCCAGCAGCAGGAAAAATACGGCGTCGGTCCAGTCTGGACGTCCACGCCGCACGCGCGCATCGCCGCTTTCGGCCATGCCCTGCTGCCAGAGGTTGTCGTGCGAGGAAGAAATTGCGGAATCGGACATGACTAGCACCTCACTGCTTCAGGCGCAGCAGCGCCTCTTTAAGCCGCTCGAACTCGCGATGGAAGTCGAGTGTACGCCGCTGGGACGTCATGGCGGCGTGCACGGCGCTGCCGTGGCCGTCCGGGCCCGGCGCCACCCATATCCAGACGCGGCGATCGCGGATATAGAACATGCTGAAGACGCCCAGGATCAGCAACAGGCAGCCCACATAGACGGCCTGCTTGCCGGGCGTGCGGCTGACCTGGAACACGCTGGCCTGCACCTGCTTGAAATCCGCCAGCGTAAAGAACACCGGCGCCGGATACATCGCCAGGTCGGACAGCGCCGCCACGGCAACGCGCGACCAGGCCGCGGCACGCTCCCCGGCCTCGCCTTCGGTGGGCAGCGGCGCCAGGCCGGCGCGTTCGCGCTCCATGACGCGCAATTCCGCCACGCTGGCGCCGATCAGGCGCACGACAATGTCGGCGGCCCGCTCCAGCTCCGACGCCGGGGCATTGCTTTGCAGGAAATTCGCCACGGCCTGCAGGCCGCCGTCGGAAAACGTATGCAGGGCCCGTTCCGCCGCCGTCTGCAGCGGCTGGCGGTCGGCGCCCGCCGGCGCGTTTTTCTCGGCGAAGCGGCGCGCCGCTTCCAAGCGGGCCTGCGGATCGGCCAGCAGGGCGCGCAGGCGCATGAATTCGGCGACCGAGTTGTCGTCGTCGGCAGGCAGGCGCAGATAGCGGTAGTTCTCGCTGGCGTTGTTGCGCACGCCCGCCAGGAAGACCGGAAAGCCGTCCAGCTGCACCGGCAGCATGTAGTTGCGGAATTCGTGCGCCTGGCCGCTGGCGTCGATCAGGCGGTACTCGACCGCCGGCCCGACGTTGCGCAGATGTTCGTTGGCCTTGCCCGCGGCGCTGCCCGCCACCGAGGCGACGTTCTGCACGAAGTCGCGGGCCGGCTTGGGGGTGCCGCCCGACAAATCTTCGACATTGATCGGACGCAGCGCGGTAATGTCCACCTTCAGATCCCGCGCATCGGCCGGCGCATTCTTGCCGGTCTCGGTGCTCTTGCCCACCGTGCCGGAAATATCGAAGGACGCCGCGTCGCTGCCGCGCAGCGGATAGCCGTGCAGCACCACCGTGCTGCCGCCGTCATCGAAGCTGGACTGATACACCGTCACGCCCTTGAAGCGCAGCGGCTCGTTGACCTCGATGGTCTTGTCGAAGGTCTTGCCGGTATCCGGATCGCGCACTTCGACTTCGCTGGCGAAGCGGCTGGGCATGCCGGTCGAGTAGTAATCGACGATGAATTTCTTCAGCGTCAAGGTGAACGGGATGGGCTGCACCAAGGCGCCATCGCCCACCATCACCACCGCATTATTGGCGCGCCCGCCTTCCGGCACCATCATGCTGGAGCGGAAGCTGGGGTTATTGATCGACAGGCGGCCGCTGGGCGGCACGTCGCTGATCAGCATGTTCTCGACGATGGGTTTCTTGCCCCCCAGCCAGACCTGCGCGCGCACGGCGAGCTCGCTGTCCAGCAGGCCGCCCACGCAGATCACGATCAACGCCGAGTGGGCAAAGATATAGCCCAGCCGGTTGGCGCTGCCCTTCTTGCCGGCCAGCAGCACGCCGTCGCCATCCTGGCGTTCCTTGACGGCATAGCCCAGCGACTTCATCAGCTGGCGCGTGCGGCCCAGCGTATCCGCGAGGGCGGCGGCGCTGTCGAACTCGACGCGTTGCGGGAACGCGCGCAGGCTGGAAAGGCGAATGTACTCGCGGAACGACACCGCGTCGCGCAGCATCTTGGGCGCATTGCGCGTCAGGCAGATCCCGGTGGAGACCACCAGGAAGCTCATGATCAGCAGAAACCACCAACTGTTGTAGACGTGCCAGAGTGAAAACTTGTCGAACACCGCGTACCAGAAGGGCCCGAACTGGTCGATATAGCCGGACGACGCCTGGTTCTGGACCAGTACCGTCCCGACAATGCTGGCGACGCAGATGAACATCAGCAGGCTGACGGCGAAGCGCATGGAGCCCAGGAGCTCCAGCATATCGGCGGACAGGGTGCGCAGGGAGAGACGGGGGGAAGGCGGATTCTGATGCATGGGGAAAAGAGGGCCGGCGTATCGGTGCCTGAGCGGTGCCTGAGCGGTGCCTGGCGCGGTGGCTGAGGAGCCGGACACCCCCCAGGCTAGGGCCGCTCAGCCCGGCGGGGCGCCGCATGGACCGTGCCGGGCGCGCCGGCCTGACACGGATGCAGCGGTATGGACAATACAGCCCCGCGATGGTTCGCCGATGACAGCGGACGCCTCAGCGCAGGCCGGCCGCGTAGTCGGACACCGCCTTGATGTCGTCGGGCGTCATGCGGCTGGCGATTTCATGCATGGGTTCGCTGTTATTGCGGCTGCCGTCCTGAAAGAGTTTCAGCTGTGCCTCGATGTAGGAGGGAAATTGCCCCGAAAGCCGCGGATACTGCGCCGGAATGCCGGCGGCATTGGCCGAATGGCAGGACGCGCACGCCGGGACATTGCGATCGGGCAGGCCGGCGCGCCAGATGGTCTGGCCGCGCTCGATCAGGGACTTCTGTCCGGCGGTGGCCGGTTCCTTCAATTGCTGCTGCGACAGGTACAGCGCAATGTTCTGCATATCCTGCGGCGTCAGCGACTGCACGATGGCGGTCATGGGCGTGGGATTGCCGCCCGCGCCGTTGCGCACCGGCACCTTGGCGCCCTGCTTCAGCTGGAAATCGCCCAGCTGCTTGGCCAGGTACTCGTGCGATTGGGCCGCCAGATTGGGATTGGTGGGGATGGTGCTGTTGCCGGCAGCGCCATGACAGCTGGCACAGGCGATGATGCCGCGGGCCTGATCGCCGTTGGTGTAGAGCTGTTCGCCCTTGGCCGCATCCGGCTTGGCGGCCGGGGCCGAAGCGTCGGCCGCGAAAACAGGGGAAATGGCGGCCGTACCAAAAACCAATCCGCCCACAACCAACATCCGGGACAGCACACGCTTCATGAAAACCTCGACGTTCGCAGCATCGACTCACGGCGCTGATACGCGCCGCTTATGATTTGCCTATGTTTTCCATTCGCCTGCCCAGACCTGCCGGTGTACCCCGAGTTCTGTGATGCGACGCGGCGTGCGACACCGGTAGCGGACTGACGCCCACCCTTGCAAACGCCGGATTATACAATAGGGCTCGTACCCCTCTATTTGCACCCCTGCCCGTGTCCCTTCTGCATCGCGCCTCGTTTTTCATCTCGGCGGCCCGCCTGGACCAGCTGCCGGCTCCCGGCGCGCCGGAAGTCTGCTTCGTCGGCCGCTCCAACGCCGGCAAGTCCACGGCCATCAATGTGCTGACCAATCAGCGGCGCCTGGCGTTTTCCAGCAAAACCCCAGGCCGCACGCGGCTGATCAATATGTTCGGCCTGCCGGATCCCTACGATCCGGATCATCCGCTGGGCTTCCTGGTCGACCTGCCGGGCTATGGCTACGCCGCCATCAGCCAAAGCGAGCGCGATAAATGGGCGGAGCTGCTGGGCGGCTATCTGGCCACGCGATCTTCGCTGGTCGGCATCGTGCTGCTGATCGACATCCGCCGGGGCGTGACCGACCTGGACCGGCGGCTGGCCGATTTCATCGCACCCACCGGCCGTCCGGTGCTGGCCCTGCTCACCAAGGCCGATAAGCTGCCGTACGGCCAGCGCATGCGCACGGTGTTTGCCGTACGCAAGGACCTGGCGGACATCGGCGCACTGCACACCGTGCCGTTCTCCGCGCCGGACCGCATCGGCCTGGAAGAGGCGGCGGAACACATCGAAAACTGGATTTCTCCCAAGGTAGTGCCATGAACCACCACATCGTATCGGCGGGCTTTCCCGCGTCCCGACCACGCCGCCTGCGCCGCGACGATTTCACCCGCCGCCTGGTTCGCGAAAACGTCCTCACCCCCAACGACCTGATCTATCCGGTCTTCGTCGCCGACGACCAGGGCCTGCGCCAGGATGTCCCGTCCATGCCCGGCGTGGCGCGCTATTCGATCGATACCCTGCTGCCGGTGGCCGAAACCTGCATGGAACTGGGGATTCCGGTCATGGCCCTGTTCCCGGTCATCGACAGCGCGCTGAAGACGCCGGACGGCATCGAAGCGGCCAACCCGGATGGACTGGTGCCGCGCGTGGTGGCGGAGCTCAAGAAGCGCTTCCCGGAACTGGGTCTGCTGACCGACGTGGCGCTGGATCCCTACACCAGCCACGGCCAGGACGGTCTCATCGACGATTCCGGCTACGTGTTGAACGAGCCCACGGTGGAGATCCTGGTCAAGCAGGCGCTGGTGCAATCGCAGGCGGGCGTCGACATCGTCGCGCCCAGCGACATGATGGACGGCCGCATCGGCGCCATCCGCGAAGCGCTGGAAGACGCGCAGCACATCCACACCCGCATCATGGCGTATTCGGCCAAGTACGCCAGCGCCTTCTACGGCCCGTTCCGCGACGCGGTCGGCTCCGCCGCCAACCTGGGCAAGTCCAATAAGGCCGTCTACCAGATGGACCCGGGCAACCTCGACGAAGCCCTGCGCGAAGTCGCGGCCGACCTGGCCGAAGGGGCCGACATGGTGATGGTCAAGCCCGGCATGCCTTATCTGGACGTCGTCCGGCGGGTCAAGGACGCCTTCCGCGTGCCGACCTTCGCCTACCAGGTCAGCGGCGAATACGCCATGCTCAAGGCCGCCGCCGCGAATGGATGGCTGGACCATGACAAGGTGATGATGGAAGCGCTGCTGGCCTTCAAGCGCGCCGGTGCCGACGGCATCCTGACTTATTTCGCCATCGATGCCGCCCGCTTGATGAAGGCGCGCTGACCGCCCTGAACCTCAACGGGCCGCGACGCGATCCAGCGATTCGGTGAATCTGGCCGCGTCCTGGAATCCGATCACGCGGATGTCGGTCAGTTCCTGGCCGGCGGCATCGAAGAACATGATGCCCGGCGGCCCGAACAGCTTGAAGCGCTTCAGCAAGGCGCGATCGTCGGCATTGTTGGCCGTCACGTCCGCGCGCAGCAGCAGCATCCCCGCCATGCGCGTCGCCACGGCGGGATCGCTGAAGGTGAATTGCTCCATCTCGCGGCAGGACACACACCAGTCCGCATAGAAATCGAGCATCACCGGCCGTTTGGCGCCGGCAATCGCGGCGTCCAGTTCGGCCAGCGACCGGATGGGGACGAAATGCAGGCTTTCGGCGCCGGCGCGCGCGGCCCGGGCGGCACCCGGGCCCGGCATAGCGCCTTGCCCGCCTGGCCCGGAAGCGCCGGGTACATCGATGCCCGCCGCGGGCGCGCCTGGCACAGCGGCGCCCGACAGGTCCGCGGCGGCGGAAAAAGCGCCCGCGCCGGTAGCGCCGCGACCGCCACCCGCCAGCTGCGCCAGCGGGCGCAGCACATCCCGGCCGCCACTGGCGGCGCCCACCAGCATCACGACCGCCAGCAGCGCCAGCATCAGGCCAGCGCCTTTCGCGAACATGCGTCCCGCCCCGCCAGCCGGTGGCAGCGGTTCGAAAGCGCGCAGCATCACGGCGCCGATCAGGCCCAGCAGCGCCCAGCCGACCATCTGCAGCCACACCGGCAGCAGCGGGATCAGCATCCACCACGCGGTCGCCAGCAGCAGCATGCCGAAGAAACGCTTGACGCCCTCCATCCAGGCGCCCGCCCTGGGCAGCAGGCTGCCTGCCGACCCGCCGAAGATCAGCAAAGGCACGCCCATCCCCCAGGCCATGGCGAACAGCGCCGCGCCGCCCAGCGCGACATCCCCGGTCTGCGAGATATAAAGCAGTGCCCCCGCCAAAGGCGCGGCGACGCAGGGCCCGACGATCAAGGCCGACACCGCCCCCATGACGAACGCGCCCGTCCCGCGGCCGCCTGGTACGCGCGCCAATAGATTGTTCAGCCCGGTCTGCATGGCGCCGGGGACCTGCAGGGTGAATACGTCGAACATCGCCAGCGCCAGCACCGCCAGCACGGCCGCGAACAGGCTCAGTATCCAGGGCGTCTGCAGCCACGCCGCCAGCCCGATGCCGCTGAGACCCGCCCCCACACCCAGCGCCGTGTACACCAGGGACATCCCCAGCACATAGGCGGCGGCCAGGGCCAGCCCGCGCCCCCGCGTCGGTTTGTGTTCCCGGCGCGCGCCCACGACGACGGAGGACAGGATGGGAATCATGGGCAGCACGCAGGGCGTCAGGGACAGCAATACGCCCAGCAGAAAGAAAACGCCGGCCGTCTTCAACAGGCCCAGCCCGGCGATGGCGCCGGCGAGCCCGACGTCGTCGCTGCGCGCCAGCGCCGTGAAGCCGCCGCCCGCGGACGACCGCGACCCGGCAAGCGGCGATGTCGCGGCACCCGCGGCAGTACCCGGCGCGCCGGGCGCGTCGGTAGTCGCATTTCCGGCGGCCGCCACCGCGCCCTCCGGGTTCGTGGCGGCCTGCCCCGTCGGGGGCGCGCGGCCCGCCAAGGCGGCGCCGGTGGACGGCGCGGCGGAAAACACCGATGTCCCCGTAGCCAGCGCGGCCGCGGCCGCCGCGCCCGGATCCGCCGTGCCGACCGCCGTGATGCGATAGCCGCCCTGTACGGGCTGCAGCGATACCGTATGGGTCATCGGCGGATAGCACACGCCCTTGTCCGCGCAGCCCTGCCCGGTCACATTCAGGGTGAACGAGCCGCCGCCTGGGCGCAGCGGCAGGCGTATCGACAAGGGGCGGTGATAGACCTCCATATTCTTGTCGAAGGTCGGGTCGTACTTCACCTCGCCGGCGGGAAACACCGGATCGCCCAACGTCGCGGCGCCGGCGGGCGCCACGTCGAAGGCGAAGCGCTCGCGGTACATGTAGTAGCCCTTGGCCACCTTGTAGTCGATGCGTAGCGTGGCGGGGCCGTCCATGGCGGCGGCGAAGGGAAACGCCTGCTCCGGCGCCAGGAAGTCGTCCGCCGCGTGGGCGGGCGGCATGGCCAGCGCCAGCCAGGCGATCAATAGCGCCGACAAGGTGAGCAGTACCCGCAGTGCCGGTGCACGAGACGCCTGCGGCGTGCGCACCGGGAACGCTCCCGGGCGCCCCATGGCCGCGGGCCGCGCCACGAGCGGGCGCCGCATTGCGATCGGCGCCCGCGTCCCGGTCACGGGCCGTGCGGCGGAATAAACGTCGGATGTCGGCATCTCGTATCCAGTCAACCGGCCGCGCGCTCGCCGCCGCGCGGCGCGGTCTGCGCTTGCACCCATTTGCGATAAGGCTCGGCGCTGGCCGTCACCGGCACCGCGACGATCTCCGGCACTTCATACGGGTGCATGCGCGCGATGGCCTGCATCAGGGCATCCAGCCGTCCGGCCGTGGTCTTGAACGTCATGGGCACCTCCTCGGCGCCTTCCACCACGCCTTCCCATGTGTAGATGGACAGCATGGGCGCGCCCAGGTTCACGCAGGCCGCCAGGCTTTCCTCCACCACTACGTGGGCGATCCGCTTGGCCAGCAGGAGATCGGGTGCGTTGCTGATCACCAGCACCAGGTCTTCGTCATTCATCTTCGCCTCCACCATGCCCTCCAGCCTATCGATGCGTATGACGTCGATTTTAGGTGACGGCGCGGGAAGGCCACGGACCGGACGCTCTTGCCAGGCGCCCCTGGCCGGGCGCCGCTGGCCCGGCGCCGCTGGCGTGGCGCCCAAAAAACAAAAAGCGAGCCCTAAAGGCTCGCTCTCCACCGACGAAATATCGCTGATGTTACTCAGCGCTGCCTTCTTCGGTTTCCGCGACTTCCGGACGGTCGACCAGCTCCATGAAAGCCATGGGAGCATTGTCGCCCTGGCGGAAGCCCATCTTCAGCACGCGGGTGTAGCCGCCGTTGCGGGCCGCATAGCGGGGACCGATTTCGGCGAACAGCTTGACCACGGCGTCGCGATCGCGCAGACGGGCAAACGCCAGCCGCTTGTTCGCCAGCGTGGGCTCCTTGCCCAGCGTGATCAGGGGCTCGATGACGCGGCGCAGTTCTTTCGCCTTGGGCAGCGTGGTCTTGATCGCTTCGTGGGTGATCAACGAAACGGCCATGTTGCGGAACATGGCAAGACGGTGACTGCTGGTGCGGTTGAGCTTGCGCAAACCATTACCGTGACGCATGACAACTTCCTTTTGAATCTAATGACAGCCTCGCGGCCGCCGGGTTATCCGAATCTTCTATCGGCATGCAACCACGCCGCGGTCCGGTAGAGAAAAAATCAAACAAAAAACCAACTGCAAGAACCAGGTCTCACCCCACCCGGGACGCCGCGGATCCGGTTTCCCGGTCCGCCAGCGTGGCCCCCTTAAGGGAGAACGCCCAACACCTCGACAGTGCCGCACGACCGCGGACGCCGCGGATCCGGCTCCGCCGGTCCGCCAGCGTCGCCCCCTTGAGGGGGAAGCGCGCTAGCGCTTCGGGGGTGGACCTACTACGGCCGTTCGAGACCCAGGGGAGGCCAGTTTTCCAGCTTCATGCCCAGGGTCAGGCCGCGTGCGGCCAGCACTTCCTTGATTTCGTTCAGGGACTTGCGGCCCAGGTTCGGCGTCTTCAGCAGCTCGTTTTCCGTACGCTGGATCAGGTCGCCGATGTAGTAGATGTTTTCGGCCTTCAGGCAGTTCGCCGAACGCACCGTCAGCTCCAGGTCGTCCACCGGACGCAGCAGCACCGGATCGATCTGCGGCGTGCCGCGGACCGGGGCTTCATACGAGTCGCCCGCGCCTTCCAGCGCCGCGAACACCGAAATCTGGTCCATCAGGATGCGGGCCGCCTGGCGCACCGCTTCCTCGGGCGAAATCACGCCGTTGGTTTCGATGTCCAGCACCAGCTTATCCAGGTCGGTACGCTGTTCCACACGCGCGCTTTCCACGGCATAGCTGACGCGGCGCACCGGGCTGAACGAGGCGTCCAGGACAATACGGCCGATGGTGTGGGTGCGGTCTTCCGACAGCGCGCGCACATTGCCCGGCACATAGCCACGGCCCTTTTCGACCTTGACCTGCATTTCGATCTTGCCGGCTTCGGTCAAGTGGCACAGCACGTGGTTCGGATTGACGATTTCCACGTCGTGCGGCAGCTCGATATCGCTGGCCAGCACCGCGCCCTCGCCCTGCTTGCGCAGCACCAGGGTGACTTCGTCGCGATTGTGCAGCTTGAAGACGACGCCCTTCAGGTTCAGCAGGATGTCCACGACATCTTCGCGCACGCCCGCGATGGTCGAGTATTCGTGCACGACACCGGTCATCTGGACTTCCGTCGGCGCATAGCCCGTCATCGACGACAGCAGGATGCGGCGCAGGGCATTACCCAGCGTATGACCGTAACCGCGTTCGAAGGGCTCCATGACGATCTTGGCATGGTGAGTCCCAACGGGCTCGACTTCGATGGAGCGCGGTTTCAAAAAACCTTGAGTGGACATTGACTTGTTTCCTTTTCAATACCCTCGGCTCGTTACACCGATAAGGCTGATGGAAGTACAAAAACTCGCAAACCCGCAATGCCCGGAAAGGCATATGCGGGTTGGCAAGCGGGGTAAAACTCGACTGTTGCGTCGATGGCGCCATACCTCGGCGCGCCGCGTCGAAGGGCACCGCTTGCGCGGCGCGCCGGATCAACGCGAATACAGTTCGACGACCATCGATTCGTTGACGTCGCGAGCAACGTCAGCGCGGTCCGGAGCCTGCTTGAAGACACCCGACATCTTGCTGGTGTCGACTTCGACCCACTGGGGCAGGCCGATGCTGGTGGCCAGATCCAGGGATTCGCGGATACGGCCTTGCTTCTTGGCCTTTTCACGCACGGAAATCACGTCGCCGGCCTTGACCAGCATCGAGGCGATGTCGGCGGTATGGCCGTTCAGCTCGATCGCGCGGTGGCTGACCAGCTGACGCGCTTCGGCGCGCGTCGAGCCGAAGCCCATGCGGTAGACGACGTTGTCCAGGCGCGATTCCAGCAGCTGGATCAGCTTTTCGCCGGTATTGCCGCGCACGCGGTCGGCTTCCTGGAAGTACTTGCGGAACTGCTTTTCCAGCACGCCGTACATGCGCTTCAGCTTTTGCTTTTCACGCAGCTGCAGACCGTAGTCCGAAGTACGGGCACCCGAGGTGCGGCCATGCTGACCGGGCTTGGAATCCAGCTTGCACTTGGAGTCCAGCGAACGGCGGGCGCTCTTCAGGAACAGGTCGGTGCCCTCGCGCCGCGAGAGCTTGCATTTGGGTCCAATATAACGAGCCATTAGGATTCCCCTTAAATACGACGACGCTTCGGCGGACGGCAGCCGTTGTGCGGAACGGGCGTGATATCGGCGATGCTCGAGATCTTGATGCCCAGCGCGTTCAGCGCACGAACCGACGACTCACGACCGGGGCCAGGGCCCTTGATGCGGACTTCCAGCGTCTTGATGCCGTATTCCAGAGCCACGCGGCCGGCCGTTTCGGCGGCAACCTGCGCCGCGAACGGAGTCGACTTGCGCGAGCCCTTGAAGCCTGCGCCACCCGAAGTCGCCCAGGACAAGGCGTTGCCCTGGCGATCGGTGATGGTGATGATGGTGTTGTTGAAGGACGCGTGGACGTGCGCGATGCCGTCCGAAACGTTCTTCTTGACCTTTTTGCGCACGCGCGAGGCGCCGCTGGTGGAAGCTTTCGCCATAATCCTGTTCCTCGATTATTTCTTCAGGGACGCCGCGGCACGACGCGGACCCTTGCGGGTACGGGCGTTGGTGCGGGTGCGCTGGCCGCGCACGGGCAAACCGCGCTTATGACGCATGCCACGGTAGGTGCCCAGGTCGATCAAACGCTTGATCGACAGTTGCACTTCGCGGCGCAGGTCGCCTTCGACGGTAAACACACCGACGTGTTCACGGATGCGCTCCAGCTCGGCGTCGGTAAGATCCTTGACCTTCTTGGTCGTCGGCACATTAGCAGCTTCGCAAATCTTGCGGGCGCGCGTACGACCAATGCCAAAAATGGCGGTCAGGCCGATCTCGGCGTGCTGATGCGGCGGAATGTTGATGCCAGCAATACGGGCCATGACTGTTCCTTGAATATTCTATGCGTGGAGGCCGAGCGATCAGCCCTGACGCTGCTTGTGCCGCGGGTCGGTGCAGATGACGCGCACCACGCCGTGGCGTTTGATGATTTTGCAGTTGCGGCAGATCCGCTTAACCGATGCCAATACTTTCATGGGTGACTCCCTGTTATTCCGTAAACCCGTCCGCCTACTTCGCGCGGAACACGATCCTGGCCCGCGTCAGGTCATAGGGCGTGAGCTCCACTGTGACCTTGTCGCCCGGCAGGATCCGGATGTAATGCATACGCATCTTGCCGGAAATATGGCCCAGCACCACATGGCCGTTTTCAAGCTTGACGCGGAATGTCGCGTTGGGGAGGTTTTCCAGAACCTCGCCCTGCATCTGTATGACGTCGTCCTTTGCCATTCTCTTCGCTAACGCATAGGCAGGTTCGAGTTCGAGCCCTTGAAGTTGGCCTTCTTGAGCAATGAATCGTACTGGTGGGACATCATGTAGGCCTGAACCTGAGCCATGAAATCCATCGTCACCACGACAATAATCAACAGCGAGGTGCCGCCGAAGTAGAACGGCACATTCCAACGCATCACCAGAAATTCGGGGAACAGGCACACCAAGGTGATGTACAGAGCTCCCGCCAGCGTCAGGCGCATCAATATCTTGTCGATATAGCGCGCGGTCTGTTCGCCGGGACGGATGCCAGGGACGAAGGCTCCGCTTTTCTTCAGGTTGTCTGCAGTTTCGCGGCTGTTGAACACCAGGGCCGTATAGAAAAAGCAGAAGAAAATGATCGCGGCCGAATACAGCGTGATGTACAGCGGCTGACGCGGCGACAGCGCGGCGGCCAGGTCACCCAGCCAACGCATGTGCTGGCTGCTGGAGAACCAGCTGGTGATGGTCGCCGGGAACAGGATGATCGACGAAGCGAAGATCGGCGGAATCACGCCCGCCATGTTCAACTTCAGCGGCAGATGCGAGCTCTGGCCGCCGTAGATCTTGTTCCCTACCTGACGCTTGGCGTAGTTCACCGTGATCTTGCGCTGGCCACGTTCGACGAACACCACGAAAGCGGTCACCACGATCACCAGCGCCACGATGAACAGCGCCGACAGCACCGACATCGAGTTCGTCCGCACCAGGTCCAGCAAGCCGGCCAGCGCGTTCGGCAACCCCGCCACGATACCCGCGAAGATCAGGATGGAAATCCCATTGCCCAAGCCGCGTTCGGTGATCTGCTCGCCCAGCCACATGATGAACATGGTGCCGGTCAGCAGGGTGACCACCGTCGTGAAGCGGAACAGCATGCCCGGATCCGTCACCAGACCCGGCTGCGACTCCAGCGCCACCGAAATACCCACCGCCTGCACCAGCGCCAGCACGACCGTGCCGTAGCGGGTGTACTGCGTGATCTTGCGGCGACCAGCCTCGCCTTCCTTCTTCAGCGCTTCCAGCGATGGGACGACCACCGACATCAGCTGCATGATGATGGATGCCGAGATGTACGGCATGATCCCCAGCGCGAAGATGGAGAACCGCGACAGCGCCCCACCGGAGAACATGTTGAACAGGCCCAGGATCCCGCCCTGATTCTGCCGGAACAGGTCAGCCAGCGCGTCCGGGTTGATGCCCGGAACGGGAATGTGGGTGCCCAGGCGATAGACCACCAGGGCGAGCACGAGGAATACGAAACGGCGCTTCAGATCGCCGTATCGCGGTCCGGTCTTGCCCAGTGCCTGTGCGTTAGCCACTGATCACCTCTCAGGCGAGCGAGCCGCCCGCGGCTTCGATGGCGGCGCGAGCGCCGGCCGTCGCGGTAATGCCCTTGAGCACGACCTTGCGCGACAGTTCGCCAGACTTGATGACCTTGGCATAGCGGACCTGCTGGCCAACCACGCCGGCCTGCTTCAGCACCTGGACGTCGATTTCGTCGACGGGCACTTTCTGCAGGTCGGACAGGCGCACTTCGGCATACAGGTGCTGGCCCAGGGGCGTAAAGCCACGCTTGGGCAGGCGACGCTGCAGCGGCATCTGACCGCCTTCGAAGCCGACCTTGTGGAAGCCGCCCGAACGCGATTTCTGACCTTTGTGGCCACGGCCGGCGGTCTTGCCCAGGCCGGAACCGATGCCACGGCCGACACGGCGCTTGGCATGCTTGGAGCCCTCGGCGGGCTTCAGCGTGTTGAGTTGGATTTCAGACATCGCGATTCCTTAGACTTCCGTGACGGTGACCAGGTAATCCACTGTACGGATCATCCCGCGCACCTCGGGCGTATCTTGCAGGACGCGCGAGCTATTGATACGGCGCAGGCCCAGGCCGCGCACGGTGTCGCGGTGGGATTGCTTGGTACCGATAACCGAGCGCACCAGGGTGACTTTGATCTGCTTCTGAGCCATGACTTACCCCAGGATCTCTTCGACGGTCTTGCCGCGCTTGGCGGCAACTTCCGACGGCGTCATGGAAGCGCGCAGGCCGTTCAGCGTGGCGCGGACCATGTTGTAAGGATTGCTGGAACCCAGGCTCTTGGCGACGATGTTGCGCACGCCCATCACTTCGAAAATCGCGCGCATCGGGCCGCCGGCGATCACGCCGGTACCTTCGGGAGCCGGGGAAATCAGCACGGTGGAAGCGCCATGCTTGCCGACCACGGTGTGGTACAGGGTGCCGTTCTTCAGGGCGACCTTGAACAGGCCGCGACGGGCCTGTTCCATCGCCTTCTGGACGGACACCGGCACTTCACGCGCCTTGCCCTTGCCCATGCCGATGCGGCCATCGCCGTCACCGACCACGGTCAGCGCGGCGAAGCTCATCGTGCGACCGCCCTTGACCACTTTGCTGACGCGGTTCACCGCGATCATCTTTTCGCGCAGGCCGTCGTCGTTCTCTTTTTCCACGGCGCCTTTGCCTTGTGGTTTAGCCATTTGACTGATCCTCGCTTAGAACTTGAGGCCGGCTTCACGCGCGGCATCGGCCAGCGCCTTCACGCGGCCATGGTAACGGAAGCCCGAGCGATCGAAGGCGACCAGCTCGATACCGGCGGCCTTGGCCTTCTCGGCCACGCGCTTGCCCACCAGTTCGGCAGCGGCTTTGTTGCCGCCGCGGCCCGTCTGGCCGGCCAACTGGTTGCGCACTTCGGCTTCCAACGTGGAAGCGCTGACCAGCACGCGGTCGCCTTCCGGCGAAATGATGTTCGCGTAGATGTGCAGATTCGAGCGGAAGATCGACAGGCGATGAACGCGCAGTTCGGTGATCTTCCGGCGAGTCGGAACCGCACGACGCAAACGGGATACTTTCTTGTCCATGATTCGTCCTTGCGTCCGCCGTTACTTCTTCTTGGTTTCCTTGATGACGACCTTCTCGTCGGCATAACGCACGCCCTTGCCCTTGTAGGGTTCAGGTTTGCGATAGCCGCGGATCTTGGCCGCCTGCTGACCCACTTCCTGCAGATTTGCACCAGCGACGATGATTTCCGTCGGCGTGGGGCACTTCGCGGAAACACCCTTGGGCAGCTTATGCTCGATGTCGTGCGAGAAACCAAGTTGCAGCTTGACGACGTCGCCTTGCACTTGAGCGCGGTAGCCCACGCCAACCAGGGTCAGCTTGCGCTCGAAACCCTTGCTGACGCCGGTAACCATGTTGGCGACCAGGGCGCGCACCGTGCCGGACATGGCGTTGGCGTGGCGGCTGTCGTTGGCGGCGACGAAGGTCAACTTACCTTCGTCCAGCTTGACGACGACGTCGCCCGTCAGCGCTTGTTCCAGCGTGCCCAGCGGGCCCTTGACGGTGATCTGGTCTTCCTTCAACGTCACTTCGACGTTCTTCGGCACTTCGACCGGGTATTTGGCTATACGTGACATGCGAGTCTCCTTAAGCCACGTAGCACAGGACTTCGCCGCCCACGCCGTTGGCGCGAGCCTTGCGGTCGGTCATGACGCCGCGCGAGGTCGACACGATGGCAACGCCCAGGCCGTTCATGACCTCGGGGATGTTGCTGCGGCCCTTGTAGATACGCAGGCCGGGGCGCGAGACGCGTTCGATGCGCTCGATGACCGGACGGCCGGCGTAGTACTTCAGGGCGATCTCAAGCTCAGGCTTGGCCTGCGTGCCCTTGACCTCGAAGCCATCGATATAGCCCTCGTCCTTCAGCACGGCGGCGATGGCGGCCTTCAGCTTCGAGGACGGCATGGTCACCGTGACTTTGTCAACTTGCTGCGCATTGCGGATGCGGGTCAGCATATCGGCGATCGGATCGCTCATGCTCATATTCGTTCTCCTACCAGCTGGCCTTGGTGATGCCGGGGATTTCACCCTTCATCGCCATTTCGCGAAGTTTGTGGCGCGTGAGGCCGAACTTGCTGAACACGCCACGCGGACGACCCGTGACCGTGCAGCGGTTGCGCTGACGGGTGGGGTTGGCGTTGCGCGGCAGCTGTTGCAGCTTGAGCCGAGCTTGGTAACGTTCTTCGTCGGTCTTCGACTGATCGTCGATGATCGCCTTCAGTGCGGCGCGCTTGGCGGCGAATTTGTCAGCCAGCTTGGCACGCTTGATATCGCGATTGATGAGTGAGAGTTTGGCCACGTCATCGTCCCTTAATTACGAAACGGGAAGCTGAACGCCGTCAACAGCGCCTTGGCTTCTTCGTCGGTCTTGGCAGTGGTGGTGATGCTGATGTTCAGCCCACGCAGCGCGTCGATCTTGTCGTACTCGATTTCGGGGAAAATGATCTGCTCTTTCACCCCGATGTTGTAATTGCCGCGACCGTCGAAAGCACGGCCGGACACGCCACGGAAGTCACGCACGCGCGGGAAGGCCACGGTAACCAGGCGATCCAGGAAGTCGTACATCCGTTCGCCGCGCAGCGTCACCATGCAGCCGATCGGATAGTTTTCGCGGATCTTGAAACCGGCGATAGCCTTGCGGGTCTTGGTGATCACGGGCTTCTGGCCGGCGATCTTGGTCAGATCCGACACAGCGTGCTCGATCACTTTCTTGTCGGCCACGGCCTCGGACACGCCCATATTCAGCGTGATCTTGGTGATGCGCGGCACTTCCATCGAGCTCTTGTAACCGAACTTGGTCTTGAGCTCGCCGGCGATCTTGTCGCGGTACAGGTCTTGCAAACGAGTCATGTCTTACGCTCCTTACGCCTTGGCGCCGACTTCGGCACCATTGGAACGGAAGATGCGGACCCGGCGGCCGTCGACTTCCTTGACGCCCACGCGGTCGCCCTTGCCCGTAGCCGGGTTGAACAGCGCGACGTTGGAAATATGGATAGGCATCGACTTTTCGACGATGCCGCCCGGGTTGTTGGCCATGGGGTTCGGCTTGGTGTGCTTCTTGACGACGTTCACGCCTTCGACCAGCACGTAGTCGGCATTCACGACCTGCAGCACCGTGCCGCGACGCTTCCTGTCGCGGCCGGTCAGGACGATGACTTCGTCACCTTTGCGGATATTGTTCATCGCTGGGCTCCTTACAGCACTTCGGCCGCGAGCGACACGATCTTCATGAACTGCTCGGTACGCAGCTCACGGGTCACGGGTCCGAAAATGCGGGTGCCGATCGGTTCTTTCTTGGCGTTCAGCAGGACGGCGGCATTGCCGTTCACGCCGGGAAAACGGATCAGCGAACCGTCCTTGCGGCGCACGCCGCTGGCCGTACGCACCACGACGGCGTTGTAGATTTCGCCCTTCTTGACGCGGCCACGCGGGGCGGCGTCGATGACGCTGACTTTGATGATGTCGCCGATACCGGCATAACGGCGCTTGGAGCCGCCGAGCACCTTGATGCAACGCACACGGCGCGCACCAGTGTTATCGGCCACGTCCAGCGTGGTCTGCATTTGGATCATGATTTTTCCTGTTCCCAACTTAACGGAAATTGCCGTTGCCGCCCCGGTGGCGCCGGCCCGCACTTATGTACTGGCCGCCGCGATGGCGCGGGCGAAACCGCCCTTTCCGTCAGTTTTGGTCCCGTAAGGGTTTAGTCCCATAAGGGTTTGATAACCCCGGTTCGCCCGAATCGGCCTGCTGAATCGGCTGCCCGAATCTTGACTAACCAGGGTTGGTATCCTGCGGATTCCCCACCCGACTCCGCCTTACCAAAGCCAAACGGGCTCATGGCCAAACGGATTCTGCGGGAAAGCTAACAATTCTAGCCCGATAAACGTCCGGTACGCAAGCGAAATCAACTGTCCTTGCCGTAGTAGCCTTTTTCCCACACGTCGTGGTTCGCCTTGGACTGGCGGATCTCCGAGGTCATCGGCGCCGCGGCCAGGATCAGCCGGTTCAGCCAGCTGACCGGCCACCGGCAGGGCCGGTCGAAATCGATGAAGAGCACCGCTCTCAGCCCCGCGGTGTCGTTGTGGACCTGGTGGGGGTAGAGATCGTCGAAAACCACCGCGCGGCCCTCTTCCCAGACGTAGCGCTGGCCATCCACCTCGATCCAGCAGCTTTGCCGGGGCTCGGGCACGACCAGCCCCAGGTGCAAGCGCAGCACCCCGTTATAGGGGCCGCGGTGCAACGGGATGCGCTTGCCCGGCTCCAGTATGGAGAAAAACGCGGTGCGGATGCCGGGGATGTCGGCAATCGCGCGCGCGGTGGCCGGACATCGCGCCAGGTTGCGCTCGGACCGCAGTCCATAGGCCATGAAAACGAAAGTTTTCCACTGCCGGTCCGTCGTGATGGTAGCCACGTCGGGCGACAGTTCATGAAAGGCGGGCAACTTGTCCCGGTCGCGCAGGACTTCCAGGAGTTCCGCGCGGATCTCCGGCGCGCGGGCTTCCAGGCCAGCCAGCCAGGGAAACGCCGCGTTATCGAAAATCGGATGATCACCGACGATGGACGCGCGTGCGATCGCATTGTGCACGGCATCCACGACGGCGAAAAATACACGGGAATATAGGGACGGAGGTGATTTGGGCGGAGCGGTGTCTAGTGGCTGCACAGTTTCGGGCGCTATATATCGTTCGCTGATCTGATCCCCGGAGGGATAATACCGCGAGCCCACCCCCCTGCGCTTCCGGCGCGCCGCCCCGGCCGCTGCCGTTGCCGCCTGGCCAGATGGCCGGAGCTGGCGATAGGCGCCGCGAGACAAGCGCACGGTGCGGTATAGACTGACGTTCCGGCGCGGCGCCGCCGCATCCAATCTTCCAACGAGGGATAACAGCATGTACGAACAGTTGGCGTTGTATATCGATGGCGAATTCCTGTCCGGCGATGGACGCCAGAGCCAGGACGTGACCAATCCGGCCACGCTGGAGGTCCTGGGCAAGCTACCGCACGCCACCGAGGCGGACCTGGACCGCGCGCTGCAGGCGGCGCAGCGGGCCTTCGAATCCTGGCGCCGCACCTCGCCCATGGAGCGCTCGCGCATTCTGCGCAAGGTTGCCGAACTGTCGCGCGAGCGCGCCCAGGAAATCGGCCGCAACATGACGCTGGACCAGGGCAAGCCGCTGGCCGAGGCGGTCCTCGAAGTCACCAGCTGCTCGGAGCACTGCGAATGGCACGCCGAGGAATGCCGCCGCATCTATGGCCGCGTGATTCCGCCGCGCAATCCCGACGTGCGGCAGTTCGTGGTGCGCGAGCCCATCGGCGTCTGCGCCGCCTTCACGCCCTGGAACTTCCCGTACAACCAGGCCATCCGCAAGGTCGCCGCCGCGCTGGGCGCCGGCTGCACCGTCATCCTGAAAGGCCCGGAAGATTCGCCCAGCGCCGTGATGGCCATCGCCCGCATGTTCCATGACGCCGGCCTGCCGCCCGGGTGCCTGAACATCGTCTGGGGGGAACCGCCCAAGATCTCGGAGTACCTGATCCGTTCGCCCATCGTCCGCAAGATTTCGTTCACCGGGTCGGTGCCGGTCGGCAAGCATCTGGCCGCGCTGGCCGGCGCGCACATGAAGCGCAGCACCATGGAGCTGGGCGGCCATTCGCCGGTGCTGGTGTTCGACGACGCCGACGTCGACCGCGCGGCCGAAATGCTGGCGCGCTTCAAGATCCGCAACGCCGGCCAGGTCTGCGTGTCGCCCACCCGCTTCTACGTGCAGAAGGGCGCCTACGACAAATTCCTGGCGCGCTTCACCGACGTGCTGAAGAACATCAAGGTCGGCAATGGCCTGGAAGCCGGCACGGAAATGGGCCCGCTGGCGCACGAACGGCGCGTGCCCACCATGAGCCGCTTCGTCGAGGACGCCGTGGCAAAAGGCGCCAAGGTCGTGCTGGGCGGCGCGCCGATCGAGCGCGCGGGCCACTTCTTCGCGCCGACGGTCATCACCGACCTTCCCGAAGACGCCATGCTGATGACGGAAGAACCCTTCGGACCGCTGGCGCCCGTGGTGCCCTTCACCGATACGGACGAAGTCATCAAGCGCGCCAACAGCCTGCCCTTCGGCCTGTCGTCGTATGTGTTCACCAATTCGCTGAAGACCGCCACCAAGGTATCCAACGCCCTGGAAGCCGGCATGGTGAACATCAATCACTTCGGTAGCGCGCTGGCGGAAACCCCGTTCGGCGGCGTCAAGGACAGCGGCATCGGCAGCGAGGGCGGTACCGAGACCTTCGACGGCTACCTCGTGACCAAGTTCATCACGCACATCTGATCGGCGTACCGCGCCGGCCCGCCGTACGCGCTACGGCGGGCATCCATCCAAAACAGATCTGCCGATATCTACAAGTCCTCCCGGCCGCCTCGTGTTGTGATTCAGGCGCGCCCGGGCGCGGCCGTGACGCCGCCTCTATGGGTGCTGTTCCCGATACGGAGGCAAAAGATGACCGCGACTATCGATAGTCCCGCGCCGCACACGACCATCGCGCAAGGCGATTCCCTGCAGGCAAGCGGCCACGCCGACCCCGACTCCACCGTGTACTTCACGGTGACCTTTCTCAAAAACACGATCGAAACCCACAGCATAAGGGCCGACCGGAAGGGCCTCTGGGGCGTTACCACCAAAGGCTTTCAATCCGGCACTTACGTGGCGCACGCGGTCCAATTGCCACAGGGGCACGAAGGCACCCGGCCCGACGTCCTTTCGGTGGGCGCCTACGTAGAGTTTTCCGTCAAACCAGCATAAGCACCGCCAGCCTTGGCCAGGCCCGCGCGGGTCCGGTCGGACTGTGCCCAATCTGCTGGCGCGCCGGAACGACGCCCGGGCCGCGTTGACTGAGGCACCTTGAATTTGGCGCGCCAGGGGTTCGTGCGCAAGCACCATGCACCAGGCGCGCGTGCCATCCGGAGCAGTCTGATCCAGCATATGCAGATCCGCGTCAACGCCAGCGTCCCCGCCATTGAACCGCTACCGATAGAAGCACCGCTCCCCGACCATCCCGATCTGTCCGCTTCCGAGGCGACGCAATGGGCCCGCTGGCCGCCGCCAGACCTATCTCCTGGCGGCGCTAAAAGCGCGACGCCCTTCGACACGACTGCCGGCGACGCCGATCCCACGCTGGTCGGATACGGATCGCAAGTCGCACAGGACCTCGGGCTGGACGCGGCCAGCTACACGGTCGCTGAACTCGCCGAACTCGCACGGCAGCAGTTGACCGAACATCTGCTGTCCGGTCATGCGGAAGAGTTGCTGCCGCATCTCGGGCCGCCCACCCGGCAGGCGCTGGCGCGCGCGCTGCTGCTGGACATTGGCTTGGACCCGGACCGCCGCGTCGACGTCCCCATGCCTGTCGATCCGGAAAATCCGCTGGCGCCCGAATCGCAGAGCGCCCTGGATTACTACCTGCGGCGTGACGCGCTTACGCTGGAAGACATCCGGTACATGTCCGCGCGTCCGATCACGACGGACGAGGCCCGGCGGCGGCTGGGCGGTCTGCCGCCCTCGCTCGCCGCGGAATTCGACGCACGCTTCGGCGCCTATGCGGCCGCGTTGGCCGCGCAGGCTTGCACGCTGCTCGGCGCATGGATAGCGGCCGTCGCTGATCAACATGGCATCGATCTGGCCAAAACGCCCATCTCGCTGTCGCGGGTCAAACTGCGATGCCAAACCACGGAAGTCGACGTCAACAACGTCACCGCGGTCGAGTACCAGAAGACGCGCGCCGAAGTCCCGGGTGCGGGCTACTTCGTAACGCTGGGGTCGGGCAGCGCGCAACAGCGCTTCTTCCTGTCCTTGAAGACCGGCACGGCCGAGGCCCTGCCCGCCGGCGTACCGGTTTTTGCGTGGATAGCCGAGCACCGCCAAGACGTCTTCAACGCGCCGGAAGTCGACGCGGCCATGCGCCAGCATGATCGGATGTCGGCGACACCGGTCCTGGAAGGCCTGGGCGCCGGCCGCCACGGCTTCATGGATGCCTGGCTGACGCCACAATTGCGCGCCGATATCGACCGCGGGCGCGAAGCCGCGCACGGCCAGACGGATGGAGAGGCGGCGACCAGCGCATTCATCGATTGCCTCATTCCCTTCCGCGGCATGGTCACCGCTTTCCGCAAAGGCGACATGCGGGCTGCCTATCATCAATGCCTGATCAGCGTGATGGATATGCTCACGCTCGCGGCGTCCGCCGTGGCGCCGGCGGTCAAGATGCTGCCGCTCGCGCGGCTGGCGGGCGCCACCGCGCGCACCGGCGTCGCGTCGGCCGCGCATACCGCGGCGCGCATGATAGGCCTGCGCGACACGGTGCGTGCCGGTTTGAAGAACATCACGCCCACCATGCGCGGCAGCATGGCCTCCCTGCGCCCCGTGGTTTCCGAGCGCATGGTGGCGGAGTTGCAGGAGACCCATACGCGCCTGGCATCCGCGCTGGATCGCGTGCTGCGACAGGCGCAAGGACCCACGTTCCGCAGCGGCTGGTGGCGGCTGGACGGCGGGTCCGCTGGCGTGGCCGCCGACGCCATCACGCCGCTGGTTCCGGTGGCGGCACGGGGCAAGGACGGCACGCGCATGGCCGTGCTGCCCTACGGCGAAGGCGGCGGCTACACGCCCTACGACATCGCGCTGGACAAACGCGTGGGGCCGGTGATGCTGGCGGACCGCGCCGGCTGGCTTTATGAAACACTGCCGGTAGCCACCCTGGAACGCTACCGCGTCCAGTCAGGCGAGCTGCTGCATGCGCTGGGCACGCGTCGCGCCGGCGCGGATGGCACGATCATGTATCAGCAGCGGCGCTATGCGCGCATCGGCGCGGACTATCTCGAACTGGCCTGGGATCCTGCCGTATCGACGGCGGAACGCGCCGTCTGGCGCGCGGTGCCGCCCGAAGGCGTAAGGCCCGATCTGGTATTCCATCGGCTCGTCTACGACGCGGAAAAGTCCCTTTGGCGGCGCGCGCTTACCGGCGGCCTGCGCGGGGGCGTGGGCGAGGAAGGCGCATCCACCTCGCGTGCCGGCGCGCGCACGCCGACGCCCGCGGCCGGCAAGATAGATCGCGGTCTGGAAGATCGCCTGAATGCCCGCATCCCAAACGACCTGCCGTATTCGCGCGACGCCTATACCGATCATTTCGGCCAGTGGCACAGCCCCACCGGCCGGATAGCGGATTCGGAGACCGTGCGCGTGTCGCGCCAGCTGTTGGCGGAGATGACGGACACCACCACGCAGATCGGTTGGCACCAACACTTCGCGGACTACTTCGACGTCCAGCTTCCTCGCGCCACCGCCGGGTCGGCTGCGGCGGCTCCCGCCACGGCAGCCAGGCAGGAGAGCGCCGTCGCCATGCTGTCGAATCTGCTGCGCCGCCTGGAGACCACGTCGCCGACATTTCGCGGCCTGGTCAACCACGCCATCGAGCAGGGTCGGCTCGGCACGGCCGTCAATACGCGCTGGACCCTGATACTGACGGAGCCGCGCGGCACGCGCCACGGCATGGCGGTCTATGCCGAATCCTTCTCCACCGGCACGCGCACCAGCTACATACCGGATCCCGCCGCGGGCCACATGGCGGACCGCTATTACATCGGCGTCGACGGCAGGTTGCGGCCCATGTCGGCCACGCGGCAGATCCTGATCAACGTGGTCGCCATGCTGACGGGACAAAGAAGCTGGTCCACTTCCCGCCATTGGCTGCCGCAAAACGGAGTGCCCCCGCATAGCCTGCAATGGACCGGCCTGGGCGAACGAGGCGCTACCTTCTACCTGATGGACCGCATATCGCGCGAATCCCGGCTGGGTCAGTGGTCCCTGCTTAGCGACGCGCGGTTCAGCGACCAGCACGTCGCCATCGGGGCCCGCGGCACGGAAACGCTGCCGGACATCCGCTTTAACGTAGGCGCGAGCAGGCTATTGCAGCAGGCGGGCGGCGTCGATGCCATGCGCCTTTACGTGACCCTGCAGAACAATTATCTGGAAAGCCTGTTCCCCTTGAAGCTGGCACACGCGGCGCCGGCCGCGGAGACGATCACCCTGCGCGGGGTCGTGGTGCGGAACCGCATACCAGCCGGCATCCTTTCCGGACGGCGCCCATATGTTCTGGACGGCGTCAGGCACCATCCGGGCGCGGAAGTTTCAAAGACCGAAACCGTGGTGGCGGCGCGCCGGGTGCTGGAGCGCGCCACCGATCCGACGGAGCACGCCGACCTCCTGGCCGACTTCGACCGTTACTTCGATATCGGGGTGAGCGCCGGCCGGAAATCGGCTTTCATCAAGAACGACCCCGCATTGCGCCATCCCGTCGCGTGGCAGGATTTCACGGCACGCATGGCCGAACAAATACGCGACTTCATCAAGCAGCTCTATCGCGGCTCGGAAACCTTCCGGCGTATCGTGAACGGCGCCGTGCGTGCGCGACCCGTTACCGGCCCCGACAACCCGCGCTGGCGCGTGGCGATACCGCGCTGGCTGGTGGAAATCCGCCTGCCCGACCAGATCGCGATACGCAGCGGTGTCGATCATTACACCGGCGAGCTGGCGGGCAATTCGGCGGCCCGTCATGCCGCGGTGCCCTACCCCTTCGGCGGCAGGATAGGCACCGGCTCCTACTTCCTGACCGCCGATGGCACGGTGGCGACACGCGACGTGCAGCACGAGACGGTCCGCGGGCTGCTGCAGATGTTCACCGGCGCGAGCGATCCGTCCGTGCAGGCCTGGACGCGGAACGGCGTCCTGCGGCCCGAGATCCTGTTGACCCACGGTGCGGGCGAACGCGGCGGCCTGGAGCTGCTGGCGCAGCGGGTGCTGAAGGAAACGGGGCGCGATCACGCTCCCATCGTGTCCCTGCTGCCCTTCCCTCGCAAGCAGGTCAAGCTGACGCGCATGGCCCCGGATGAACCGCATCTGGACTTCACGTCGGGGACCTTGGCCTACGAACCGGCGCGCACGCTGGAGCAGGCCGGCGGTGTGGGTGGCGTGAACGAGTACGTGGCCCTGCAGGACCGCTACCTGGATGCGCTGTTCCCTACCGGCGACGCCGCGGCATGGGGAAACGGACCGGGGCTGGCACTCGGGTCCGGACCGGCGTAGTAGCAGGCTCGGCACGCGCCCATCCGGCACGGTGGGCGATCAGGCCGTTGTTGTCCGGCGGCATTTCAAAACGATTTTCGGATATTGACAAGCCGTCCCGGCGTTGCGGTGTTGTTATCCCAGGCATGTCCCTGACCTCGGATCCCATTGCACGCAGGGTTATTCAACCTATCGGAGAGCAGTCATGGCAACGACCATTCAATATCCGCCGAACCTCGCGGTTATCCCCCAAACAAATTCCAATGTGGCGGAAGGAACGGCAGCCCGCGGCTCGCCGGTATATTGCGCCGTGACGTCCCAGGACAAAACCATCGAGTCCCAGATGGCCTTGACCGACAGCTCCGGCCGGTGGAACGTGAAATTCAACAAGCTGCTGCCGGTCGGCTCCTATGCAATACATGCGACCCAGATGCCCGATCGCCAAAGCCAGACCAATCCGAACGCCGTGCCTCCGGAGATCATCAATACCTTCACGGTGGTCGGGAGCTAGCGCCTGCATCGGCTATCGCGACGCGATAGCGGTCCTCCCAGCGCGTTTCAGGGGCGAACAAAAAAGCCAAGGGAGACCCTTGGCTTTTCATGTACCGCTTGCGAGTGGCCGTGGCGCCGGCGGCGAGCATGCTCGCCGCGACGGCGCCGACGTCGGCAATCGCCCTTAAATGATGCGGGCGGCTTCGACCAGACGCACCACGCTCCAGGACTTCGAGCGGGAGATCGGGCGGCCTTCCGCGATTTCCACGGTGTCGCCTTCATTGATCTGGTTGGTTTCGTCGTGCGCCTTGTACTTATTGGAGCGCATGACGATCTTGCCGTAGATCGGGTGCTTCACGCGGCGTTCGACCAGCACGACAACGGTCTTGTCCATCTTGTTGGAGACGACCTTGCCGACCAGCGTACGCTTGCGCTTGGCTTGTTGGGTGTTTTGGGTTTCGCTCATGATCATTTCCCTGCCTTCTCGGTCAGCACGGTACGCACGCGCGCGATGTCCTTGCGCACTTTGCCCAGCTGGCTGGTGTTGGCCAGCTGCTGCGTGGCCTTCTGCATACGCAGACCGAATTGGGCTCGGAGCAGGCTTTCGAGCTCTTTCTTCAGCTCGTCGGCGTCTTTCGAGCGGAGTTCTTTGGCGTTCATTTAGGACTCCTTAAGCACCGATATGACGCGCGACGAACGTCGTCGAGATCGGCAGCTTCGCGGCGGCCAGGCGGAAAGCTTCGCGTGCGAGCTCTTCGCTGACCCCTTCCATTTCATAGAGCACCTTGCCGGGCTGGATTTCGGCGACCCAGTACTCCGGGTTGCCCTTACCGTTACCCATCCGGACTTCCGCCGGCTTCTGCGAAATCGGCTTGTCCGGGAAGATGCGGATCCAGATACGGCCGCCACGCTTGATGTGACGGTTGATGGCACGACGAGCGGCCTCGATCTGGCGAGCGGTCAGGCGGCCGCGGCCGGTGGCCTTCAGGCCGTATTCGCCGAACGACACGTTGGTGCCGCGCGTGGCCAGCCCGGTGTTACGGCCCTTCTGCTCTTTACGATACTTTCTGCGTGAGGGTTGCAGCATGGTTGTTCTCTCCTTCAGGCGCCTGGCGTGGAGTCCGCCTTGCGGGGACCACGGCCACGACCGCCAGGACGGCCGGGACGACCGCCGTCAGGACGGTCGCCGCGCGGCGCGCGACGGGGACGACGCTCTTCTTCGGTAGGCGCCGCGGTCTCGGGGGGCAGCTCGCCATTGGCCAGCATGTCGCCCTTGTAGACCCAGACCTTGATGCCGATCACGCCATAGGTCGTGTGGGCTTCCGAAGTGCCGTAGTCGATGTTCGCCTTCAGCGTGTGCAGCGGCACACGGCCTTCGCGGTACCACTCGGTGCGCGCGATTTCGATGCCGTTCAGACGGCCCGAGCTCATGATCTTGATGCCCTGGGCACCCAGACGCATGGCGTTCTGCATGGCGCGCTTCATGGCACGGCGGAACATGATCCGCTTTTCCAGCTGCTGCGAGATCGAATCGGCGATCAGCTGGGCGTCGGTTTCCGGCTTGCGGATTTCCTCGATGTTGACGTGCACGGGCACGCCCATCAGACGCTGCAGATCGGCCTTCAGGCCTTCGATGTCCTCGCCGCGCTTGCCGATGACGACACCGGGGCGAGCCGAGTACACCGTGATGCGGGCGTTCTTGGCCGGACGCTCGATGACCACGCGACCAACCGAAGCGCTCTTGAGCTTCTTCTTCAGGTACTCGCGAACGCGGATGTCTTCGGCCAGCATGCCGCCGAAAGCCTTGTCGTCGGCGTACCAACGCGAGGACCAGTTACGGGTAACCGCGAGGCGGAACCCAGTGGGGTGAATTTTCTGACCCATCGTGACTCCTTAGGCGCCGACCTTGACCGTGATGTGGCAGGTCTGCTTCTCGATACGATTGCCGCGGCCTTTGGCGCGAGCCGAGAAGCGCTTCAGCGACTGAGCCTTGTCCACATAAATCGTGGTGACTTTCAGCTCGTCGATGTCGGCACCGTCGTTGTGCTCTGCATTGGCGATGGCGGACTCGACAGCCTTCTTCAGGATGCCGGCAGCCTTCTTGGGGGAGAAGGTAAGGATGTTCAACGCTTGCGCGACCGACTTGCCACGGATCATGTCCGCGACCAGACGGGTCTTCTGCGCCGAGATGTGAACACCACGGATAATGGCAGTCGTTTCCATCGCTTACCTCTTGGCCTTCTTGTCCGCGGCGTGGCCCTTGAACGTACGGGTCAGCGCGAACTCGCCCAGTTTGTGACCGACCATGTTCTCGTTGATGTACACGGGAACGTGCTGCTTGCCGTTGTGCACAGCGATCGTCAGCCCGATGAATTCGGGCAGGATCGTGGAACGGCGCGACCAGGTCTTGATCGGCTTCTTGTCTTTGGCCGCGGTAGCCGTATCCACCTTCTTGATCAGGTGAGCATCGACAAACGGGCCTTTCTTGATCGAACGTGACATAGTGTTCGCCTCTTACTTGCGCTTGCGCCGTTGGACGATCATGTTGTTCGTCCGCTTGTTGCTACGGGTCTTGTAACCCTTAGCCGGAGTACCCCACGGGCTGACCGGTTCGCGGGCCTCGCCGGTACGGCCTTCGCCGCCACCGTGCGGGTGATCCACCGGGTTCATGGCGACGCCACGAACCGTCGGACGCACACCGCGCCAACGCATCGCACCGGCCTTGCCGATCTGGCGCAGGCTGTGTTCTTCATTACCGACTTCGCCGATGGTGGCGCGGCACTCGATGTGCACGCGGCGCACTTCGCCGGAGCGCAGGCGGACCTGGGCGTACGTGCCTTCGCGGGCCAGCAGCACGGCGGAAGCGCCGGCCGAACGGACCATCTGGGCACCCTTGCCCGGCAGCATCTCGACGCAGTGGATCGTGGTACCGACCGGGATGTTGCGGATGGGCAGCGTGTTGCCGGCACGGATCGGGGCTTCGATACCCGACACCAGCGTCGCGCCGACTTCCAGGCCACGCGGCGCGATGATGTAGCGACGCTCGCCGTCGGCATAGCACAGCAGTGCCAGGTGCGCCGTACGGTTGGGGTCGTACTCCAGGCGCTCGACCTTGGCGGGGATGCCGTCCTTGTCGCGACGGAAGTCGACGATACGGTAATGCTGCTTGTGACCGCCGCCACGATGGCGGACGGTGATGTGGCCGTTGTTGTTACGGCCCGAGCCGCGCTTCTTCTTTTCCAGCAAAGAAGCGACCGGCGCGCCCTTGTGCAGGTTCGGGCTGACGACCTTCACCATGCCGCGACGGCCGGCGGAGGTCGGTTTCATTTTCACGAGGGCCATTTACTTCACCTCCGCAAAGTCGATTTCCTGGCCTTCCTTGAGCGACACATAGGCCTTGCGCTCATTGCGGCGGCGACCCACGAATCGGCCAAAGCGCTTGACTTTGCCCTTGCGATTGAGGACCTGCACGGACTCGACCTGCACCTTGAAGAGCAGTTCGACGGCAGCCTTGATTTCCGGCTTGGTGGCGGTGTCGACCACGCGGAAAGCGACTTGCTGATTTTTCTCGGCGACGAAGGTGGCCTTTTCGGTCACGATCGGAGCCAGGAGCACCTGCATCAAGCGTTCGGTGTTCATCCCAGCATCTCCTCGAGTTGAGCGATGGCCGGCTTGGTGATCAGCACTTTCCGATAGTGGATCAGCGACAGCGGATCGGCATAACGCGGTTCAACCACGGCAACGTGCGGCAGGTTGCGGGTGGCGAGGTAAACATTTTCATCGACGCTGTCGGTGATGATCAGCACCGAATCCAGGCCCAGACCCTTCAGCTTGGCCGCGGCCTGCTTGGTCTTGGGCGTATCCAGCGTGAACGTATCGACGACGGCGATGCGGTCTTCGCGAGCCAGCTGCGACAGGATCGAGCGGATCCCGGCGCGGTACATCTTCTTGTTGACCTTCTGGCTGAAGTTCTCGTCGGGCGAGTTCGGGAAAATCCGGCCGCCCCCACGCCACAGCGGCGACGAGGTCATACCGGCGCGAGCGCGGCCGGTACCCTTCTGGCGCCAGGGCTTCTTGGTGGTGTGCTTGACTTCCGAACGGTCCTTCTGGGCACGGTTGCCGCTGCGGGCATTGGCCTGGAAAGCGACGACGATCTGGTGGATCAGCGCTTCGTTGTAGTCGCGACCGAAAACGGTGTCGGGCGCGCTGAACGTGGCGGCCTGACCTTGTTCATTCAGGAGCTTGAGTTCCATGGTGCTTACGCTCCCTTCTTGGCCGGGGCCTTGATGGCCGGACGCACGACGATGTCCGCGCCCTTGTGGCCCGGGACGGCGCCCTTGACCAGCAGCAGGCCGCGCTCGGCGTCGACGCGCACCACGTCCAGGTTCTGGACGGTACGGGTCACATCGCCCAGATGGCCGGACATGCGCTTGCCGGGGAAGATACGGCCGGGATCCTGCGCCTGGCCGATGGAGCCGGGCACGCGGTGCGAACGCGAGTTACCGTGCGACGCGCGCTGCGAACCGAAGTTGTGGCGCTTGATCGTACCGGCGAAACCCTTACCGATGGTGGTGCCCGTGACGTCGACCTGCTGGCCGGCTTCGAACACGCTTTCCACGGCGATCACTGCACCAGCCGCGAATTCGGCGGCGCGGGCGGGATCGAGGCGGAATTCCTTCAGGATGCTGCCGGCTTCAACGCCGGCCTTGGCGTAGTGGCCCGTCTGGGCCTTCGTCACGCGCGAGGAACGGCGCGTGCCGTAAGTCACCTGGACGGCGGCATAGCCGTCGGCTTCCAGAGACTTCACCTGGGTCACACGGTTGTTCGACACGTCCAGCACGGTCACCGGGATGGATTCGCCTTCCTCGGTGAAAATGCGGGTCATGCCGACCTTGCGACCCACCAGCCCGAGCCGGAACGCGGCGGGCGTGGGTGTCGAATTCGACATCGTTTTCTCCATTCCCGACTGCGATTGGTCGGGGCTAATCAGGCAAAGTAACGGTTTGCCCTACAGTTGTCGGCGCCGGCCTTTCAGAAAGCCCTTCGGGTTCCCTTTCGGGTTTCCCCTCCAGGCCACCCTTCCAGGAACCTGTCCGGACGGCGCACGCATGCATCTCTGCCAAAAATGGCAAGTTTGCGAGTTTAGCAGCTTTCCGAAGCGGTCCGCAAGTACCACCACGCGTGGACTGTATCGGAACAACAGAAGGCCATCCGCCGGAACCGCGTAGGACGCCCCGCCTACAGAAGCACGCTTCACGCAGCAGCAGGCTTCAATGACACGGCTTTTCCCCAGGCGTTTTCGCTGGCTCATACTCATCTGTATCCTTTCCCTCGCGGTCGCCGCCGGTATCTGGTACTGGCGACGGCCCGCCGGACCGGTACACATCACGGCGCCGGTCGTCATCGGCGACATCGAGAACCTGGTCCTGGCCACCGGCACAGTGGCGCCCCGCAAGCAGGTCAGCGTCGGCGCCCAGGTGTCCGGGCAACTGAAGTCCCTCAAGGTGGCGGCGGGCGACCGGGTAAGCGCCGGCCAGCTGATCGCCGAAATCGACGACATGGCCCAGCAGAACAGCTTGCGCGACGCCCAGGCGCGGCTGGACCTGCGGCAAGCGGAACGCCGCGTCGCGGCGGCGCGCCTGGAAAAGGCGGAACGCGTCTACCGGCGCGAACGCCAGATGCTGGCGCAGGCGGCGGGTTCCCGACAGGATGCGGATGCGGCGGAGGCCGAACTCAAGCAGGCCCGCGCCGCCCTTGCCGCGGCCGACGCCGAGATCGCCAGCGCCACCATCCAGGTCGACGCGGCCCGGGTCGCCCTGGGCTACACCCGCATCCATACGCCCATCGACGGGGTCGTCGCGGCCATCGTGACGCGTGAAGGCCAGACGGTGAATGCCGCCCAGACCGCGCCCATCATCGTCAAGGTCGCGCAGTTCGACATGATGACCGTCAAAACCCGTATATCGGAAGCGGATGTCGTGCGGGTGCGTCCCGGCATGCCGACGTACTTCACCGTGCTGGGCCAGCCTGATCGCCGCTACAACACGACACTGCGCGCGGTGGAGCCCGCGCCGGATTCCTTCGAGCGGGAAGACAACGGCCAGACGGCGAGCGCCCAGCCCGAGAAAGCCGCCATTTACTACAACGGCCTGCTGGACATCGAAAACCCCGACGGCACGCTGCGGATCTCCATGACCGCGCAAGTCCACATCGTGCTGTCCGAGGCCAAGGGCGTGCCGCTGATCCCCTCATCCGCGCTCGGCGCCCGCGACGAGCAGGGACGCTACGAAGTGCGCGTCATGGACGCGAAGGGCCGCGGCGATATTCGCCACGTCACCATCGGCATCAATGACAACGCGCACGCGCAGGTCATCGATGGGCTGCGCGAAGGTGAAGTCGTCATCACCGGCGGGGGTGCGGCCAGCCCCGCCGCCGGCGCGCAAGGACAGCCGTGACGCATGCGCTGATCGAACTCCGCGGCGTGGAGCGCGACTTCATCGCCGGCGACCTTGCCATTACCGTGTTGAAGCAGATCGACCTGACGATCCATCGCGGCGAGATGGTCGCCATCATGGGGACGTCGGGATCGGGCAAATCCACGCTGATGAATATCCTGGGTTGCCTGGACCGCCCGACACGCGGCACGTATCGCATGCGCGGCCGGGAAGTCCACACGCTGAGCGCCGATGAACTCGCGACGCTGCGCCGCGAGCACTTCGGTTTCGTGTTCCAGCGTTATCAGCTACTGGCCGGCCTGACTGCCTGGCAGAACGTGGAAATTCCCGCCATTTACGCCGGCATGCCGCGCGCACGACGCCGCGCACGAGCCCACCAGTTGCTGCAAAGCCTGGGGCTGCGCGACCGTGCCGACCACCGGCCCGCGCAATTGTCCGGCGGCCAGCAGCAGCGCGTCAGCATCGCCCGCGCCCTGATGAACGGCGGCAACGTGATCCTGGCGGATGAGCCGACCGGCGCGCTCGATACCCGAAGCGGCCACACCGTGCTGCGCATGCTGCGTCAGCTCAACGCCGCCGGCCATACGGTGATCATGGTGACGCACGACCCCGGCGTCGCCCGCCATGCGAACCGTATCGTCGAGATCCAGGATGGCCGTATCGTCGAGGACCGGGGCCGCGACCACGCACGCGAGCCGGTGCAGACGCCAGGCGAGGATATCGCCGCGACGCTTTCCAACGTCGCCTCATTGGAAGCCGCGTCTCCTTGCGTCGAGCGGGTGAGCGCCCCATCGTCGAACGCCGCGCCAACCCGCGCCGCGCCATCACACACTTCGGCGTCCTGGGCCGAGCCGTATCGCGCGGCCTTCGGCATGGCCTTGCTGGCGCTACGCGCCCACCGCCTGCGGGCTTTCCTGACCATGCTGGGCATCATTGTCGGTATCGCGGCGGTGGTGGCGGTGGTGGCACTGGGCGCGGGGTCACGTGAACTGATACTCCGCCAGGTCAGCTTCCTGGGCGCGAACACGCTGGAAGTGTCGCGCGGCAAGGACTTCGGCGACGAGCGCGCCGCCTCTATACGATCCTTACTGCCGCGTGATGCGGAATTGCTCGCCCGCCAGCATTTCATCGCCAACGTATCGCCGCAGGTCCGCGCCGAACTCATGGCACGGTATCGCAACAAGCAGGCGAGCGTGCAGGTGGTCGGCGTGGGCGACCAGCACCCCACGATACGCAACTTCCAGTTGGCGCAGGGACACTTCTTCGATCGTGATGCGGTAAGCCGCCTCGCGCAGGAAGCCGTCATCGACCCGAATACCAGCAAGGTATTGTTCGGCGACGACGCTTCGGCCATAGGCAAGGTCATCCTGGTCGGCGATATGCCGGTGCGTGTCATCGGCGTGCTGCAAGGGGTGCAATCCTTCCTGATGCAACCAGGCCTGCTGTACGCCTATGTGCCCTATACGACGGTCATGCATCGTCTGCTCGGGCAGTCGCACCTGGACAGCATTTCCGTCCGCGTAAGCGATGGCGTGCCCGTCCACGCCGCGGAAGCCGTAATCGAGAAGGTCATCAAACAACGCCACGGCATCAAGGACTTCTTCACCTTCAACAACGACGAAGTGCAGCGAACGCTGGACAGTATCGCCGGCACGCTGACGATGGTCATGTCGGCCATCGCCGCCATCTCGCTGGTGGTGGGCGGGGCGGGGGTCATGAACATCATGCTGGTATCGGTGCACGAAAGGACATCCGAGATCGGCGTGCGCATGGCGATCGGCGCCCGCCGTGTCGACATCATGCGGCAGTTCCTTATCGAAGCCATGGTGGTTTGCCTGGCCGGCGGCCTGCTGGGCATGGCACTCGCCCTCTGCCTGGGACCACTGGTGTCATGGGCGACCGGGGGGATATTCCGCTTGATCTACTCGCCATCATCGATGGCCATCGCATTCGCCACATCGCTGGCCGTGGGCCTCGCGGCGGGATACCTGCCCGCGCGCAAAGCAGCGCGGCTGCAGCCGGTACAGGCGCTCGCCAGGGAGTAGCTCATGTGTCTGCGAACAATCTGTCGCGTAGCCGCGATAAGCACGCCCGCTTTGCTGGCGGCCTGCGGCGGAACGCGAACGCCGTATCAGGCGCCGGCGATCGAAATGCCTGCCGCTTGGCTGCATGATGCGGATCGCCCTGCCGCGGCGAATGGCAACGCGAAAGCCGGCCGGAACACGGGTGCCTTCACCACGCAGCCGGCGGCCGCTACGGCCGCGTCCCAAGCCGTCGCCACGCCGGTGGCCCACGCCGCTCCGCACGGCGACGCCTGGTGGCAAAACTTCGGCGACGAAGCATTGGACAAATGGGTGGAGGCCGTGTTGGAAGGGAATGGCGACCTGGCACTGGCCGCGCTTCAGGCCAGGCGCGAACAATTGCAGGCCGGCGTGGCGGACGGCCAACGCCTTCCCGGCGTGGAGGCCCGTCTTGAGCGATCAATATCCGGCGGCGCCGGTCGCCGCGGTCACGAAAGAAAGTCCGCCGGCGCGCGCCTCTCCGTCAGCTATGACCTCGATCTCTGGGGCAGGCTCGAACACGACGCGGAAGCGGCGCACTGGCGCGCGCTCGCCAAGGCGGAAGACCATGCGGACGTGGCGCGATCCCAGTCATATCTGGCGGCGCGCTTGTATTGGGAGCTGGGGTATCTGAACCAGCGCATCGATCGAGAGACGGATAACGTGGCATCCGCGCGCCAGGTCCGCGACCTGGTCGCCGCGCGCCACGCAGCCGGTGCAAGCGTTTATCTGGACGTCGTGCAGTCCGAACAGACCTGGCAGCAGCAGGAAGCCGCCCTCTCGGATCTGCTGCAGCAACGCGTGGAAGCGCGTGACAGGCTGGCAGTGCTGCGTGGCGCCGCGCCCGCCTCCATTTACGACGAGCCCACGACCCTGCCCGCGGTGCCGCCGCCCGGCATTCGCGCTGGCTTGCCGGTGGAGGTGCTGGCCACACGGCCTGACGTACGGGCCCGAGAAGCACGACTGCGGGCCGCGTTGGCGGACGCCGACGCGGCCCGCGCGGCGCTGTATCCGTCCATCACGCTGACCGGCGCACTGGGCGGTGCCAGCCGCGCGCTGGCCGACGTGATCGGCAACCCGGCGAGATCCCTCGCCGCCGCAATGACGCTGCCGTTTCTGGAGTGGCGGGAGCGTCGGCTGAAAGTGGGTATCTCCGAAACCGACTACGAAGAACGCGTCGTGCAATTCCGCGACACGCTCTACAAGGCGCTCGCCGAAGTGGAAGATCTTCTCTCCGCCGAGACGCGGCTGCGCAGGAGCCACGAGGCGTTGTACCGCGCGCGCCAAGCCGCGCGGCAGGCCGCCGACCTGATGCATGTCCGCTACGAAAAGGGCGCCGCTTATCTGCAGCAGTGGCTGGACGCGCAGGAAAAGTGGCGCAACGTGTCGTCGGCGTATGACGACAACCATTTCCAGCGCTTGCTGAACCGGGCACGTCTTTACCTGGCGCTGGGCACGACAGGCTGCCACTAAGGAAACCGCTGGATAAAAAAGCAAGGCCGCCGATACTTCATCGGCGGCCTTGCTTTTTGCTACCTGCGCTTGCTACCTGCGCACCCATGGGATACGCAGGATCTCTTCAAGAAGAATTACTCCAGCGCGATTTCGACGTCCACGCCGGCAGCCAGGTCCAGGCGCATCAGCGCGTCGACGGTCTTGTCGGTGGGATCGACGATGTCCATCAGGCGCTGGTGGGTACGGATCTCGAACTGGTCGCGCGACGTCTTGTTGACGTGCGGCGAACGCAGCACGTCGTAGCGGCGGATGCGCGTGGGCAGCGGTACGGGACCGCGCACGACGGCGCCGGTGCGCTTGGCCGTGTCGACGATTTCAGCAGCCGACTGATCGATCAGCTTGTAATCGAACGCTTTCAGGCGGATGCGGATTTTCTGGTTTTTCATGGCGTTTCCTAAAGAACGAGAGGGGGCGACCCAATTCAGTGCCGCCCCTTGCGGCGTCGCGAATTACTTGATGATCTTGGCAACCACGCCGGCGCCCACGGTACGGCCGCCTTCGCGGATCGCGAAGCGCAGGCCTTCTTCCATGGCGATCGGCGCCAGCAGCGCGACCTTCATCGACACGTTGTCGCCCGGCAGGACCATTTCCTTGTCCTTGGGCAGCTCGATCGTGCCCGTCACGTCCGTCGTACGGAAGTAAAACTGCGGACGATAGCCGTTGAAGAACGGCGTGTGACGACCACCTTCTTCCTTGGACAGGATGTACACCTCGGCGTCGAAATCCGTGTGCGGCGTGATCGAACCCGGCTTGGCCAGCACCTGGCCACGCTCGACTTCCTCACGCTTGGTGCCGCGCAGCAGAATACCCACGTTGTCACCGGCCTGGCCCTGGTCCAGCAGCTTGCGGAACATTTCCACGCCCGTGCAGGTCGTCTTCAGCGTCGGCTTGATACCGACGATTTCGATTTCCTCGCCAACCTTGATCACGCCACGCTCGATACGACCGGTCACCACCGTGCCGCGACCCGAGATCGAGAACACGTCTTCCACCGGCATCAGGAACGTACCGTCGACCGCGCGCTCCGGCGTCGGGATGTACGTGTCCAGCGCTTCGGCCAGCTTCAGAATCGCCTGCTCGCCCAGCTCGCCCTTGTCGCCTTCCAGCGCCAGCTTGGCCGAACCCTTCACGATCGGCGTATCGTCGCCCGGGAAGTCGTACTTCGACAGCAGCTCCCGAACTTCCATTTCCACCAGCTCCAGCAGCTCGGCGTCATCCACCATGTCCGCCTTGTTCAGGAACACGATGATGTACGGCACGCCCACCTGGCGGCTCAGCAGAATGTGTTCGCGCGTCTGCGGCATCGGGCCGTCAGCGGCCGACACCACCAGGATCGCACCGTCCATCTGCGCCGCGCCCGTGATCATGTTCTTCACATAGTCAGCGTGGCCCGGGCAGTCAACGTGCGCGTAGTGACGCGATTCCGTCTCGTATTCCACGTGCGCCGTGTTGATCGTGATACCGCGCGCCTTCTCTTCCGGCGCCGCGTCGATCTGGTCGTACGCCTTCGCTTCGCCGCCGAACTTGTTCGACAGCACCGTCGTGATCGCCGCCGTCAACGTCGTTTTGCCGTGGTCCACGTGACCGATCGTACCCACGTTCACGTGCGGCTTGGTACGTTCAAACTTGCCTTTTGCCATGATCTCTTATCCTTTGAACTTTCAAGGAAACTCGTTAATTGCGGCGTCCCGGCGCGGCCGGGACGTATCGCGGATGATTTACTTGGTACGGGCTGCGATAACTTCGTCGGCCACGTTCTTCGGCGCTTCAGCGTACTGCTTGAATTCCATCGTGTACGTGGCGCGGCCTTGGGTCTGCGAACGCAGGCTGGTGGAGTAGCCGAACATCTCGGCCAGCGGGACCTCGGCCTTGATGATCTTGCCACCGCCGGGGATGTCGTCCATCCCTTGTACCATGCCGCGGCGGGACGACAGGTCGCCCATGACCGTGCCGGCGTAGTCTTCCGGGGTTTCGACTTCGACGTGCATCATCGGTTCCAGCAGCACCGGCGAGGCCCTGCGCATGCCTTCCTTGAAGGCCATGGACGCCGCCATGCGGAACGCGTTTTCGTTCGAGTCCACGTCGTGGTACGAACCGAAGAACAGCGTCGCCTTGACGTCCACGACGGGATAGCCCGCCAGGATGCCGGACGGCAGCGTATCGACGATACCCTTTTCGACCGCGGGGATGTATTCGCGAGGAACCACGCCGCCCTTGATGGCGTCGACGAACTCGAAGCCGGCGCCGCCCGGGGGCAGCGGTTCCAGCTTGATAACGACGTGGCCGTACTGGCCGCGACCGCCGGACTGCTTGACGAACTTGCCTTCGGCTTCGTCGCAGGTCTTGCGGATGGTTTCGCGGTACGCCACCTGCGGCTTGCCGACGTTGGCTTCCACGCCGAATTCGCGCTTCATGCGGTCGACCAGGATCTCCAGGTGCAGTTCGCCCATGCCGGAAATGATGGTCTGGCCCGATTCTTCATCGGTGCGCACGCGGAACGACGGATCTTCCTGCGCCAGGCGCGACAGGGCCAGGCCCATCTTTTCCTGGTCGCTCTTGGACTTGGGTTCCACGGCCTGCGAGATCACGGGCTCGGGGAACTCCATGCGCTCGAGCAGGATGTGCGAATCGATGTCGCACAGCGTTTCGCCGGTCGTGACGTCCTTCAGGCCCACCACGGCGGCGATGTCGCCAGCCAGAACTTCCTTGATTTCCTCGCGGTTGTTCGCGTGCATCTGCAGGATGCGGCCGATACGTTCCTTCTTGCCCTTGATGGGGTTGTAGACGGTATCGCCGGACTTCAGCACGCCGGAATACACGCGCACGAAAGTCAGCTGACCGACGAAAGGATCGCTCATCAGCTTGAACGCCAGCGCGGAGAACTTTTCGCCGTCGTCGGCCTTGCGGTTGATCGCATTGCCTTCGTCGTCCTGGCCGTCCACCGGGGGAATGTCCACGGGCGACGGCAGGTAGTCGATGACCGCGTCCAGCATGCGCTGCACGCCCTTGTTCTTGAAGGCCGTGCCGCACAGCATCGGCTGGATTTCGCCGGCGATGGTGCGCGAGCGGATGCCCTGGTTGATTTCCTCTTCCGTGAGCTCACCCGTTTCCAGGTACTTGTTCATCAGCTCTTCGGACGATTCGGCCGCGGATTCGACCAGCTTTTCGCGCCACTCATCGGCGGCGGATTGCAGCTCGGCCGGAATGTCGACGTAGTCGAACTTGGTGCCCTGGCTCGCTTCGTCCCAAATGATGGCCTTCATCTTGATCAGGTCCACCACGCCCGTGAATCCATCTTCGGCGCCGATGGGGATCACGATGGGCACGGGATTGGCGCGCAGGCGCGTCTTCAGCTGGTCATAGACCTTGAAGAAGTTGGCGCCGGTGCGGTCCATCTTGTTGACGAAGGCCAGGCGCGGCACGCCGTACTTGTTGGCCTGGCGCCACACGGTTTCGGACTGCGGCTGCACACCACCCACCGCGCAATACACCATGCAAGCGCCATCGAGCACGCGCATGGAACGTTCGACTTCAATGGTGAAGTCCACGTGTCCCGGGGTGTCGATGATGTTGATGCGGTGCTCGGGATAGTTGCCGGCCATGCCACGCCAGAAAGCGGTCGTCGCGGCCGACGTGATCGTGATGCCGCGCTCCTGCTCCTGTTCCATCCAGTCCATGGTGGCAGCGCCGTCGTGGACTTCGCCAATCTTGTGATTGACGCCGGTGTAGAACAGGATGCGTTCCGTCGTGGTGGTCTTCCCTGCATCGATGTGCGCAGAGATGCCGATGTTGCGATAGCGCTCGATGGGGGTTTTGCGAGCCATGATTGATAAATCCTTTGATTACCAGCGGAAATGGCTGAAAGCCTTGTTGGCTTCGGCCATCTTGTGCGTGTCTTCGCGCTTCTTCATCGCGGCGCCGCGACCTTCCGACGCATCGAGCAGCTCGCCAGCCAGACGCAGGTCCATCGACTTTTCGCCGCGCTTCTTGGCGGCTTCGCGGACCCAGCGCATGGCCAGGGCCAGGCGGCGCACAGGGCGCACTTCAACCGGCACCTGGTAGTTCGCGCCGCCAACACGGCGGCTCTTCACTTCGACGATGGGCTTGACGTTGTTGATGGCGGTGCTGAAGACTTCCAGCGGATCTTTGCCGCTCTTGCTTTGCACCTGCTCGAGGGCACCGTAGACGATGCGCTCGGCGACGGCCTTCTTGCCGTCCAGCATCACAACGTTCATGAACTTGGCGAGCTCGACGCTGCCGAACTTGGGATCGGGCAGGATCTCGCGCTTGGG
Organism: Bordetella sputigena; assembly: GCF_965137885.1. Taxonomy (NCBI): domain Bacteria; kingdom Pseudomonadati; phylum Pseudomonadota; class Betaproteobacteria; order Burkholderiales; family Alcaligenaceae; genus Bordetella; species Bordetella sputigena. Next base: position 114,506 of record NZ_CBCSCA010000001.1, on the reverse strand, counting down.
GACTTCGCGACGACGGGGCATTTCTTGCTTCCTTGTGTCAGTTCAGTTGAACCACGGCGTTGGCCATGGCCACGGCCATCCAGGCGGGATGGCCACTTACGTGCCGCGCTATAACCGGGCGCGGCTGCACGGGGCGGGCGGCTCGGGGCCGCCCGTGAGGCGTATCGACCGTATAAACCTGAGGCCCGAAGGCCGGGTATCAGGCCTTCTTCGGACGCTTGGCGCCGTACTTCGAACGGGCCTGCTTGCGATCCTTCACGCCTTGCAGGTCCAGCGAGCCGCGCACGATGTGGTAGCGCACGCCCGGCAGATCCTTCACACGGCCGCCGCGCACCAGCACGACGGAGTGTTCCTGCAGGTTGTGGCCTTCGCCGCCAATGTACGAAATGACTTCGTAGCCATTGGTCAGGCGCACCTTGGCGACCTTACGCAGCGCGGAGTTCGGCTTCTTGGGGGTGGTGGTGTACACGCGAGTGCACACGCCGCGTCGCTGAGGGCAATTTTCGAGCGCGGGGCTCTTGCTCTTGGCGATGCTGACTTCGCGCGGCTTGCGCACGAGTTGGCTGATGGTAGGCATGACCTGGAAATTCCCTTTTACGTACCACTGGTAAGTACTTTCGTACTCGCCCCCTCCGCCCCGGCAGCCCGGCGGGCAGCGGTTCACAGGGGAGGCAGTTCGCGCAAAACCGCCTCAAACAATTACGTAAAAGAGCGGGTCTTGCAGACAAATAAAGCGCACAAAACCTGGAACAACCCCCCGTGTCTCGCCTTAGGGGTTTTCGTTTTGCCGGGTTTTTGTACGCGGATAAATCAGTGAGCCCATGAATTTAGCGTAGTTTCGGGCGCCTGTCAAAAGCTTTCCAGGGAAAACCCCAGGGCCGGGCGCCGCGCCGCCGCCTACTGGAAAACATGCCGGATCGCGGCGGGCTGGCCGGGCTTCAGATCGAGCGACAACCGGTAAGGCGCCAGGTCGGCATTGCGCACCTCGACCGTATGCCGTCCGGCAGGCAGGTTCAAGGTTTTGACGGGCGGGCTGATGCCGCGCGAAACGCCATCGACGAAGATTTCGCCCCAGGGCTGTATGTCCACCTTGACCGCCACCGTCGGCGGCCTGGCCGGACGGACCGCCGGCGTGCCGGCTTCGGGCGACGCCGGACTGGTCGCGCCGGCGGACGCTGCCGACGTGCCCGGAACGGCAGGCAGCGAGGATCCCGCGCCGCCATCCGCGGCGTCGGTTGGCACGGACGCCGATTGCGCGCCAGCCGCGCGGCCCGCCTCGTCGCTGCCCGGACGGCCCGGGCCCTGCTGGCCGGTGCTCCCCGCGGGCGCGCCCTTGGCGGCATCGCTCGATCCCTGCGCGAATGGCGATGGCGCCGGGGTCGCGGAAGACGACCGCGACGACAGCACCACGGGCCCCGCCACCCGATCGCCGGCCCCTGGGGCAGGCCCTTCATCCCGGTTCAACCACGCCCACACGCCCGCGGCGACCAGGGCGCCGGCCAGGATGGCGGCCACACCACCCGCACCGCGCCGCCGGGCGCTGCCCTGACCCGCGGCGCCGGCGCCGCCGCCGGCCGGCCCGGCACCCGCGCCGCGCGCGTCCGTGGAGGCGTCTTCCTGGGTTTCGGGCACGCAGGAGACGCCCAGCATTCCGCACAGGTCCGCGACGGATTGCGGCCGCAGGGCCGGCGTCAGCGACAGGCCCTGGTCGATCACCGCCAGGAAGGCGGCGTCGTAGCCGCGCGGCGCGCGCTCGGTAAGGGGAACATATTGGTCGCTGGACCGGCGCGCCAGCGCGTGGGGCGGCTGCGATCCGCTGACCAGCGAGCACATGACCGCGCACAGCGCATAAACGTCGGTCCAAGGCCCGCAGGCCTGCACGGGGTCGGGGTCGAACTGCTCCACCGCGGCAAAGCAGGACGCCGGCTCCATCGATCCCGGGTGATCCGGATAGAGCGCGGGAACCATGAGATGGGCATAGCCGAATTCGTCCAGCCCGACGGTATGGACGGAGATGGCGCCATGCACCTTGCCTTGCCGGTGTGCCGCCATGAGTTCCGGTGCAATTTCCGAAATCACCCGGCCGATGCGCTTCTGCGGCACGCCGCCCGCCGAGGCGGCCGCGATCGCCGCCAGGGGTCTATACCCGAAAGGCTCGGGCGCGGGATGTTCCGCCCCGGGCATGAAGGCCGGCGATACAGACATCGTTTTGACTCCGAAACCCATCTCCCGCATCCCCCGCGGCCCGCCGAGCGCCGCGCTTCCATTGCTCTCGTACCTCGCCCACGAACTCCGCCGCCCGCGTTAAACCTTTGGTCGGGCGCGCCATCATTTGGATGAGGGAAGAAATGGATTGAATCATGAAGCAGCCAGGCTGGCACCATGGCGCGCGCGATTTGGCCCGCCGCATCGGGCGTTCCCGGGCGACCCATTAACATTCAATATCATCTTTTACTTTTGCCGCAGCAATCCGTGGCGCCGACGCACGGGGCGCGATCAGCAATGCGGCGGAAACGCCCACCTCAAGGCTGAGGTAAAAATGCCATTCATTCGTCCACCTGCTTGTTCTTTAGGCGGACCTCAAGACACAATATGTCGCGGTTTAAACATCCCGCGCGCGGCGCCCGGGCTATCGGGAGCCGCGAGTCCACCCGCATCAGGCTCCGACATGCATACCCTCGTTCGTTTATTGTTGACCGGCATGGCGGCAACGCTTGCCGCGTGTGCCGCCCCTTCCGCGCCTCCCCCGCCGCCGCCCGCCCCGAGCCAGGCAGCCATCGACGCCCTGGCGCAGGTGCGCGACCGCTACCAGGCAGGCGCCTACGGCGACGTCATCCGCACCGTGGCGACCTCCGACGTACTGGCGACGGCGCCCGCCGATATGCGCGTGGAATCGCTCAAACTGCAGGCGTTCAGCTACTGCGTGACAGGCTACCGCGCGCTGTGCGAGGATGACTTCAAGCGCATCCTGGAACTGGAACCGGCTTTCACGCTCGGTCCCGCGGAAATCGGGCACCCTCTCTGGGGCCCCGCCTTCCAGCGAGCCAAGGCCGCGCAAGGCGGCTGAAACCAGAAGGAATATGCAGTGGATTTGCCTTTGTACAAGGACCCGGCCTTTATCCAGCTATTGAGCGAAAGCCATGAACGGTTGCTGGGGCAGCCCTTGCTGCCCCAGCCCATGCAAGCCGTGGAAGCGGCGCACTGGCTATACGAAGAAGCGCCGTTCGCGGTGCTGGCGCACAACACCGATGCCGATCCGCGGTTCATTTACGGCAACAAGGCGGCGCAGCGCCGCTTCGAGTACAGCTGGGACGAACTCACCCGATTGCCTTCGCGGCTGTCGGCCGAAGCGCCGAATCGCGAAGAGCGTGAACGCTTTCTGGAACGGGTGCGGCGCGCCGGCTTCGAAAGCGGCTATCGCGGCATCCGCATCACCAAGACCGGCAAAAGGTTCCTGATCGAGCAGGCAACGCTTTGGGAATTGCGCGATGAGGCCGGTCAGGTCCATGGACAGGCTGTCGTGATTCCGCGCACCATGGATCTTTGAGCGCGGACGGAACTGATTCGCCGACACCGCGGCGCCGATCCGCACACGGAATATTCCCACGTACCGGCGGAAGGCGCGGCGGGGCTGGAAGCGCACCGCGCCGACAGACCCGCGCGGTGGGCCCACATAGACTCGGCCTGTTCCCAGCAACCTTCCGCCGATCCTGGCGACGCGTATCGCCGGCTGGATGCGGGCGGCATGGCGCCGCGGCGCATCCCGACGATGACAGACGTCCCAACCAAGAGTCGTGGCGCCGGTACCCCAGCGACACGCCAGCCCGCCCCTATCGGCAAGGTGGGCGACAAACGCTTTACCGCCCAACCCGAATCCGGACACCGTACCGCGGCGCTGACGGGCGCCAAGGCCAAGAGCGTCCTGGGTGGCGTTCGCCGGCTGCTGCGCACGGCAATGCACGGCTCTCTGCCGCGCGCCGGCAATCCGCTACGGCATGCACGCCTGAATTTGGATGCCGCCTACGAATGCCTCTTGAAGACGCTGTTGAGCGGCGCGGAACCGCATGGTCCGCGCATGGCCTTCGCCCTGGCGGAAACGCTCGCTACGGAAGCGGCCTACGTCGCCGCGGGCGGCCGCCTGGCCATGCCCAATTCGGCCTATCCCATGCCTGGTCCGCATGCGGACCAGGCGAGCGCGCCATATACGCCGCCGCTGGCGCCCTACGCGTTCACCGAACTGCTTCTTCTGCGCGAGTATCTCCCGCGCGTCGCCATGTCCGGCCCTGACCGGATAGCGCCCGGACCCTGCGGCCGCCTGACCATAGAGCGTAGCTGCGGCGCCGTCGACCGGGAAATTTCCGCGCGCGAGCAGCCTTTCGCGGCGGTGTTGCGGGTACTGGCGCAGGACGGCATATCCCCGGAAGACCTGGAAACGCCGCTGCGCAACCTGGCGACCGCCGTGAGCATGCGGGAACGGCGCGGTGAAAGTCCGATCCGCTTCCTGAGCGACCTGGCCGACAGCCGTGGCAACGCCGAACTGGAGAACGCCGCGGCGGCGCTGGCCTCGGCGCCGTTGCGCGTCGCATTCGACACGGCGTCCATTCCCGGCACGCAGGGCCGGCTGACCCTATCCGCCTACGACGGCGGCGTAAAAACCTGCGCCCGCGTCCTGAAGAACGCGCTGGATCAATGCATGCGCGCGCGGCTAATCATCCGCGCGCGCCTCATGCTCAAGCTGGGCGCCGATGAAAACCGCGCGGCCTCGGACACGCTGCGCGGCGTGTCCGACATGCTGTCGCAAGGCGTGGCCGCGATGAATGGCGACGCGCCATGGACGCGCAGCCAGCGCGATGCGCAGGTCACCACGCTGCTGGCGAAAGCCCTGGTCGGCGCGGACGGGCTGGATGTCCAGCGCTATGTGGCGGGGATGTCGGATACCACCCTGCGCGTCTTCGAACGCCACCTGCCGTTCCTGCCGGCGCCACGGCGCAAGGCCGTGCTGCAGATCATCGAGCACGAACGCCGCCAGCGCGGCGACGGCGATCCGGCCAACCGCGCCGGCGAAAGATCCGCCGGGCATCTGTTCTCCCGCACCATGGGCCGCGTCGGCATGCAGGCGACGCCCATACTGGCGCGGCTGTTCGCCCGCGTGCAGCTGGACCTGCGCCGCCAGGCCGCGACGGACAGCGTCGCGCCGGATCGTGATCCGCCGCCGTCCGCCGATGCACTGACCCGCATGTCATTCGACGTCACGGCCCGCACCAATGGCGACTACGAGGTTTCCGTGACGGCCAACCTGACGCCCCATCGCGGCGACGATCCCGTGTCGCTGATCTACAAAAGCCGCATCGCACCGGACTTCAAACCGTTGCACGGTTCGTTCCGCCAGACGCGCTGAGCACACGGCCAGGCGACACGGACAGGCGCGGCGAGGCATAAAAAAAGCCCCGGAGGGCAGGACGGATGTCCTTTCCTCCGGGGCTTTGTCGCGCCAGCGCGCAAAGTCGGCTTTGAAGCGGCCTGGAAGACGGCCCTGAAAGAGCCGCCTCGCTGCCGCCTCGCCGCGGCCTTACTCGCTGGCCGGCTCCTGGCCGCCTTCCGGCGCCACATCGCCTTCGCTGTCCGAACCGACGGTAACGGGCGCTTCCTCGAAAGGATTCGCCAGCTGGCGGGCCGCTTCGCGTTCCGCCGCTTCCAGCGCTTCCTTGTCCTTGCGGGCAAGGTGATACGCCAGGCCGGTACCCGCGGGAATCAGGCGACCCACGATGACGTTTTCCTTCAGGCCGCGCAGGTCGTCGCGCTTGCCCATGATGGCGGCTTCGGTCAGGACACGCGTGGTCTCCTGGAACGAGGCAGCCGAAATGAAGGAATCCGTGGACAACGAGGCCTTCGTGATACCCAGCAGGACGTTGTCGTAGCTGGCCGGACGCTTATCCTCGGCAACCACGCGATCGTTCTCGTTCAACAACTCGGAACGCTCGACCTGTTCGCCAGGGATGAACGCCGTATCGCCCGCATCGACGATGTTCACACGACGCAGCATCTGGCGAACGATCACCTCGATGTGCTTGTCGTTGATCTTCACGCCCTGCAGACGGTACACGTCCTGCACTTCGTCCACGATGTAGGTAGCCAGCTTCTCGATGCCCTGCAGGCGCAGGATGTCGTGCGGATCCGCCGGACCGTCGACGATCATTTCGCCCTTGTTCACCACCTGGCCGTCGTGCACAAGTACCTGCTTTTCCTTCGGAATCAGGAACTCGTGGCTGACGCCTTCCAGGTCGGTGATGACCAGACGCTGCTTGCCCTTGGTGTCCTTGCCGAACGAAACCGTACCCGTGACGTCGGCCAGCATGCCGGCATCCTTGGGCGAACGGGCTTCGAACAGCTCGGCCACGCGCGGCAGACCGCCGGTAATGTCGCGAGTCTTTTGCGATTCCTGCGGAATACGCGCGAGCACCTCGCCGACCGTCACCTGCTGGCCGTCGCGCACCGTGATCAGCGCGCCCACCGGGAACGAGATGTTCACCGAGTGATCGGTGCCGGCAATCTTGACCTCTTCGCCGGACTCGTTGACCAGCTTGATCTGCGGACGCATGACGATCTTGCCGCCGCGCGTCTTGGGCGTGATGACGACCAGCGTCGACAGGCCGGTGACTTCGTCCACCTGCTTGGCGACGGTAACGCCTTCCTCGATGTTCTCGAAGCGCACCTGGCCGGCATACTCCGACACGATAGGACGGGTCAGCGGATCCCAGCTTGCCAGGCGGGCGCCGGCCTTGACGGCTTCGCCGTCGCCGACCAGCACCGTGGCGCCGTAGGGAATCTTGTGGCGTTCGCGTTCACGGCCGTTGTCGTCATGGATGACGATTTCACCGGAGCGCGAGATCGCCACGCGTTCGCCCTTGGCGTTGGTGACGTAGCGCATCGTGCTGGCGAAGCCCACCGTACCGTTGGACTTGGTCTCCACCGCGCTGGCCAGGGCCGAACGGGAAGCCGCGCCACCGATGTGGAAGGTACGCATCGTAAGCTGCGTGCCCGGTTCGCCGATGGACTGCGCGGCGATGACACCGACCGCTTCGCCGACGTTGACCATATAGCCGCGGCCCAGGTCGCGGCCATAGCAATGCGCGCACAGGCCGTGACGCGTTTCGCAGGTCAGCGGCGTGCGGACCTTGACTTCGTCCACGCCGATGCGGTCGATCAGGTCGACCAGGTCTTCGTCCAGCAGCGTGCCAGCCTCGATCGCCGTTTCCTGCGTATCGGGATTGACGATATCGATCGCCGCCACACGGCCCAGGATGCGGTCGCGCAGCGGTTCGATGACTTCACCGCCTTCGACCAGCGCCTTCATCGAATAGCCCTGCGAGGTGCCGCAATCGTCTTCGATGATGACCAGATCCTGCGTCACGTCGACCAGACGACGGGTCAGGTAACCCGAGTTCGCGGTCTTCAGCGCCGTATCCGCCAGACCCTTACGCGCGCCGTGCGTCGAGATGAAGTACTGCAGCACGTTCAGGCCTTCACGGAAGTTCGCCGTGATGGGCGTTTCAATGATCGAGCCGTCCGGCTTGGCCATCAGGCCGCGCATGCCCGCCAGCTGGCGGATCTGGGCGGCCGAACCGCGGGCGCCGGAGTCGGCCATCATGTAGATGGAGTTGAAGGATTCCTGGCGCACTTCTTCGCCGTGACGGTTGATCACGGGCTCGGTGGCCAGTTGCTCCATCATCGCCTTGCCGACCTTGTCGCCGGCCTTGCCCCAGATGTCCACAACGTTGTTGTAGCGCTCCTGGGACGTGACCAGACCCGACGAGTACTGCTTGTCGATTTCCTTGACTTCACGGCTCGCCTCGCCAAGGATGCTTTCCTTGGCGGAGGGGATCAGCATGTCGTTCATGGCGATCGAGATGCCGCCGCGCGTGGCCAGGCGGAAGCCCGACTGCATCAGCTTGTCGGCGAAGATCACCGTGTCGCGCAGGCCGCAGCGACGGAACGACTGGTTGATCAGGCGCGAGATTTCCTTCTTCTTCAGGGCCTTGTTCAGGACCGTGAAGGGCAGGCCGCGCGGCAGGATTTCCGACAGCAGCGCACGGCCGACGGTGGTTTCGTAGCGACGGACCACGGGCTGCCATTCGCCCTGTTCGTCCTTGTCGAATTCCGTCAGGCGCACGGTGATGCGGCTTTGCAGCTCGACTTCGCCGTTGTCGTAGGCGCGCTGCACTTCGGCCACGTCGGTGAAGAAGATGCCTTCGCCGCGGCCGTTGATACGCTCGCGCGTCGTGTAGTACAGACCCAGCACGATATCCTGGGACGGCACGATGGACGGTTCGCCGTTGGCCGGGAACAGCACATTGTTGGACGCCAGCATCAGGGTGCGGGCTTCCAGCTGCGCTTCCAGCGACAACGGGACGTGCACGGCCATCTGGTCACCGTCGAAGTCGGCGTTGAACGCCGCGCAGACGAGCGGATGCAGCTGGATCGCCTTGCCTTCGATCAGCACCGGTTCGAAGGCCTGGATGCCCAGGCGGTGCAGCGTCGGCGCGCGGTTCAGCATCACCGGGTGTTCGCGGATGACCTCTTCGAGGATATCCCACACCACCGGTTCCTGGCTTTCGACCAGCTTCTTCGCCGCCTTGATGGTCGTGGCCAGACCCATCATTTCCAGACGGTTGAAGATGAAGGGCTTGAACAGCTCCAGCGCCATCAGCTTGGGCAGGCCGCACTGATGCAGCTTGAGCTGCGGACCCACCACGATGACCGAACGGCCCGAGTAGTCCACGCGCTTGCCCAGCAGGTTCTGACGGAAGCGGCCGCTCTTGCCCTTGATCATGTCGGCCAGGGACTTCAGCTGGCGCTTGTTGGCGCCCGTCATGGCCTTGCCGCGGCGGCCGTTGTCGAGCAGCGAGTCGACGGCTTCCTGCAGCATGCGCTTTTCGTTGCGCAGAATGATTTCGGGCGCCTTCAGTTCGAGCAGGCGCTTCAGGCGGTTGTTCCGGTTGATGACGCGGCGATACAGGTCATTCAGATCGGAGGTCGCGAAGCGGCCGCCGTCCAGCGGCACCAGCGGACGCAGGTCCGGCGGGAGCACGGGCAGCACTTCCATGACCATCCACTCGGGCTTGATGCCCGACTTCTGGAAGCCTTCCAGCACCTTCAGGCGCTTGGAGATCTTCTTGATCTTGGCTTCCGAACCGGTGGCCTTGAGCTCGCCGCGCAGCGTTTCCACTTCGCGGTCGATGTCGATGGTGCGCAGCAGTTCGCGCACGGCTTCCGCGCCCATCAGCGCGCGGAAGTCATCGCCGTACTCTTCGGTCTTGGCCAGGAAGTCGTCGTCCGACATGATCTGGCCGCGCTTGAGCGGGGTCATGCCCGGCTCGATCACGCACCAGGCTTCGAAGTACAGGACACGCTCGATATCGCGCAGCGTCATGTCCAGCACCATGCCCAGGCGCGACGGCAGGCTCTTCAGGAACCAGATGTGCGCGACGGGGCTGGCCAGTTCGATATGGCCCATGCGCTCGCGGCGCACCTTGGCGACGGTGACTTCAACGCCGCACTTTTCGCAGATCACGCCACGGTGCTTCAGGCGCTTGTACTTGCCGCACAGGCACTCGTAGTCCTTGATCGGCCCGAAGATCTTCGAGCAGAACAGGCCATCGCGTTCCGGCTTGAACGTGCGGTAGTTGATGGTTTCGGGCTTGCGGACTTCGCCGTAAGACCACGAACGGATTTTCTCGGGCGAGGCGATGCCGATCTTGATGGCATCGAACTGCTCGTCTTGCGAGACTTGCTTGAAAAGGTCGAGTAGCGCTTTCATTAGTTACGCTCCAAATCCATGTCCAGGGCCAGCGAGCGGATTTCCTTCACCAGCACGTTGAAGGATTCCGGCATACCGGCGTCGATGACGTGATCGCCCTTGACGATGTTCTCGTATACCTTGGTACGGCCCGTGATGTCGTCGGACTTGACCGTGAGCATTTCCTGCAGGGTGTAGGAAGCGCCGTAGGCTTCGAGGGCCCACACTTCCATTTCCCCGAAACGCTGGCCGCCGAACTGCGCCTTGCCGCCCAGCGGCTGCTGGGTAACGAGCGAGTACGGACCGGTCGAACGCGCATGCATCTTGTCGTCGACAAGGTGATGCAGCTTCAGGTAATGCATATAGCCAACGGTGACCGGACGCTCGAATTTCTCGCCGGTGCGGCCGTCGAACAGCCAGGCCTGCGTGCGGATATCGGTCAGCTGCATGCGCTGGGCCACCTCATCGGGGTAGGCCAGCTCCAGCATCTTGCCGATTTCCTCTTCGGTCGCGCCGTCGAACACCGGGGTCGCGAACGGCACGCCACGCTTGAGGTTGCGCGCCATTTCGATGACTTCGTCGTCCGTCAGGTCGGTGATGCGGGCACCGGTGCCGGTCGTGTTGTAGACCTTCTCCAGGTAGCCGCGCAGCGACTTGGCCTGCGCCGTGCGTTCGTCGCGCAGCAGCTCTTCGATGCGTTGGCCCACGCCCTTGGCGGCCCAGCCCAGATGCACTTCGAGCACCTGCCCGACGTTCATCCGCGAAGGCACGCCCAGCGGATTCAGCACGATGTCGACGGGAGTACCGTCGGCCATGTGCGGCATGTCCTCGACCGGGGTGATACGCGACACCACGCCCTTGTTGCCGTGACGGCCGGCCATCTTGTCGCCAGGCTGCAGGCGGCGCTTGACGGCCAGGTACACCTTGATCATCTTCAGCACGCCCGGCGGCAGTTCGTCGCCCTGCGTCAGCTTCTTGCGCTTTTCCTCGAAGGCCAGGTCGAACTGGTGACGCTTCTGCTCCAGCGATTCCTTGGCCTGTTCCAGCACCAGCGCATGCTGTTCGTCGGCCAGGCGGATATCGAACCACTGCCAGCGGTCCAGATCGGACAGATAGGCCTTGGTGATGGTCGCGCCCTTGGCCAGCTTGCGCGGGCCGCCGTTGACGGCCTTGTTCACCAGCATCTTTTCGATACGGTCGAACTGGTCGTTCTCGACGATGCGCAGCTGGTCGTTCAGGTCCTGGCGATAGCGGCGCAGTTCATCGTCGATGATGGACTGGGCGCGCTTGTCGCGCACGATGCCTTCACGCGTGAACACCTGCACGTCGATCACCGTGCCGGTCATGCCGGACGGCACGCGCAGCGAGGTGTCCTTAACGTCCGAAGCTTTTTCGCCGAAGATGGCGCGCAGCAGCTTTTCTTCCGGCGTCAGCTGGGTTTCGCCCTTGGGCGTGACCTTGCCGACCAGCACGTCGTCGGGGCCGACTTCGGCGCCGATGTAGGTGATGCCGGAGTCGTCCAGGCGGTTCAGCTGCGTTTCGGCCAGGTTGCTGATGTCGCGCGTGATTTCCTCGGGTCCCAGCTTGGTATCGCGGGCGACGACCGTCAGTTCCTCGATGTGGATCGAGGTATAGCGATCATCGGCGACGACCTTTTCGGAGATCAGGATCGAGTCTTCGAAGTTGTAGCCGTTCCAGGGCATGAACGCGATCAGCATGTTCTGGCCCAGGGCGAGTTCGCCCAGGTCCGTCGATGCGCCATCGGCCAGCACGTCGCCCTTGGCGACCTTGTCGCCGCGAGCCACGATGGGACGCTGGTTGATGTTCGTGTTCTGGTTCGAACGCGTGTACTTGATCAGGTTGTAGATGTCCACGCCGACTTCGCCGGCGACGTTTTCCTCATCATTGACGCGGATCACGATGCGGTCCGCATCGACGTGATCGACCACGCCGCCACGCAGCGCCTGCACGGTGGTGCCGGAGTCGACGGCCACGGTGCGTTCGATGCCGGTGCCGACCAGCGGCTTTTCCGGACGCAGGCAAGGCACGGCCTGGCGCTGCATGTTGGCGCCCATCAGCGCGCGGTTCGCGTCATCGTGCTCCAGGAACGGAATCAGCGATGCGGCGACCGACACGATCTGCGACGGGGCGACGTCCATGTAGTGCACGTTGGTCGGCGACGTCAGCATGGTTTCGCCGGCTTCACGGCAAGCCACCAGGTCGTCGACGAAACGGCCTTCATCGTCCAGCGCCGCGTTCGCCTGCGCGATCACGTAGTGGCTTTCCTCGATGGCCGACAGGTAGTCGATCTGGTCGCTGACCTTGCCGTCGATAACCTTGCGATACGGCGTTTCCAGGAAGCCGTATTCGTTCAGGCGGGCATACAGCGCCATGGAGTTGATCAGGCCGATGTTCGGGCCTTCCGGCGTTTCGATCGGGCAGACGCGGCCATAGTGCGTGGGATGCACGTCGCGCACTTCGAAGCCGGCGCGCTCGCGCGTCAGGCCGCCCGGGCCCAGTGCGGAAACACGACGCTTGTGCGTGATTTCCGACAGCGGGTTGGTCTGGTCCATGAACTGCGACAGCTGGCTCGAACCGAAGAACTCCTTGATGGCCGCGGAAATCGGCTTGGAGTTGATCAGGTCGTGCGGCATCAGGTTTTCGGTCTCGGCCTGGCCCAGGCGTTCCTTGACCGCGCGTTCCACGCGCACCAGGCCGGCGCGGAACTGGTTTTCCGCCAGTTCGCCGACGCAACGCACGCGGCGGTTGCCCAGGTGGTCGATATCGTCGATCTGGCCGCGGCCGTTACGCAGCTCGACCAGCACCTTGATGGTGGCGAGGATGTCCTCGTTGGTCAGCGTCATCGGACCGGTGATGTCGTCGCCGCGACCCAGGCGGCTGTTGACCTTCATGCGGCCCACGCGCGACAGATCGTAGGTTTCCTCGCTGTAGAACAGGCGCTGGAACAGCGCTTCGACGGCTTCTTCCGTGGGCGGTTCGCCGGGACGCATCATGCGGTAGATGGCCACGCGCGCCGCCATCTGGTCGGCGGTTTCGTCGGTGCGCAGGGTCTGCGAGATGTACGGGCCACGATCCAGGTCGTTGGTGTACAGCGTCTGGAATTCCTTGATGTTGGCGGCGCGCAGCGCGCTGAGCACGCTTTCCGTGATCTCGTCATTGGCGTGCGCGACGACCTCGCCGGTGTCGCCATCGACGATGTTCTTGGCCAGCACGCGGCCATACAGGAATTCTTCCGGCACGGAGATGCGTTCGATACCGCCGGCGGCCAGGTCGCGCAGGTGCTTGGCGTTGATGCGCTTGTCCTTTTCGACGATGACCTTGCCCGACTTGTCATTGATGTCGAAGCGGGCCATTTCGCCCTTCCAGCGCTCGGGAATGAATTCCATCATCGCGCCTTCGGGCTGCAGATCGAAGCGATCGAAGTCGAAGAACTCGCTGAGGATGCCTTCCGGCGTCATGCCGATGGCCTTCAGCAGGATGGTCACCGGCATCTTGCGGCGACGGTCCACGCGGAAGAACAGCACGTCCTTGGGGTCGAATTCGAAATCCAGCCAGGAACCACGGTAGGGAATCACACGGGCCGAGAACAGCAGCTTGCCCGAGCTGTGCGTCTTGCCGCGATCGTGTTCGAAGAACACGCCGGGCGAGCGGTGCAGCTGGGACACGATGACGCGTTCGGTACCGTTGATGACGAACGAACCGGTGCCCGTCATGAGCGGAATCTCGCCCATGTAGACTTCCTGTTCCTTCACTTCCTTGACCGTGGGCTTGCTGACTTCGCGATCGAGCAGGACGAGACGAACCTTCGCGCGCAGGGGCGACGCGTAGGTCAGGCCACGTTGCTGACATTCCTTGACATCGAACACCGGTTCGCCCAGCACATAGCTGACGAACTCCAGCCGCGCCATTCCGTTATGGCTGACGATGGGGAAGATCGACGAAAACGCCGCTTGTAAACCATCGTTGGCCCGCTGCGACGGAGGCGTATCCGCCTGCAGAAAAGTTAGGTAGGATTGAAGCTGTGTCGCCAGCAGAAAAGGAACGTTTTGCACGTCCTCACGCTTGGCGAAACTTTTGCGGATGCGCTTTTTTTCGGTGTACGAGTAAGGCATGAGCACTCCGACTCGAGGTTACTTGGGCCGTAAACCACGGCCCGGGGTGATACGACGCTGATACGACTCCAGGAAATCCCGCTGAACCCCACTGCCAACTAGGGTTTCCTGGAAACGCAAAAGCCCGGGGACGGCAAACTGCGCTGTCCCCGGGCAACTGGCAAAAGGTCTTACTTGACTTCGACCTTGGCGCCAGCTTCTTCCAGCTTCTTCTTCGCAGCTTCGGCGTCAGCCTTGGCGATGCCTTCCTTCACAGGCTTCGGCGCGCCGTCGACCAGGTCCTTCGCTTCCTTCAGGCCCAGGCCCGTCAGTTCGCGAACGGCCTTGATGACGCTGACCTTGTTCGCACCGGCTTCAGCCAGGATGACGGTGAACTCGGTCTGCTCTTCAGCAGCGGCGGCGCCGGCGCCACCAGCGGCGGGGGCAGCCACGGCCACGGCGGCGGCGGCAGCCGACACGCCAAACTTCTCTTCCATATCCTTGATCAGCTCGGACAGTTCGAGCACGGTCATGCCAGCGATGGCGTCAAGGATTTCAGCTTTGCTAAGTGCCATTTTTCAAGAACTCCAGATTTTGGTAATGCCAGGTTCGGTGTCGCTTCGTCGACAACGATTTTCCGTAAGGGCAGGCTTTAGGCCGCGGCCTTCTGATCGCGCACGGCGGCGAGGCCGCGAGCGAACTTGGTCGGAACTTCGTTGAGCGTACGTGCAAATTGCGCAATCGGGGCTTGCATGGTGCCCATCAACTTCGACAACAACTCGTCGCGCGAAGGCAGCGTGGCCAGAGCCTTGACGCCTTCCTGGTTCAACAGGTTGTTGGGCAGCGAGCCGCCCTTGATGACCAGCTTGTCGTTGGTCTTTGCGAAGTCGGAGAGCACCTTGGCCGGCGCGACCGGATCAGCGCTGATACCGTAGATCAGCGGACCGGTCAGCTGCTTGGACAGCGGCTCGAAAGCCGTGCCGTTCACAGCGCGACGAGCCAGCGTGTTCTTCAGAACACGCAGGTACACGCCCGATTGACGCGCAGTCTTGCGCAGTACGGTGACAGAGGCGACGTCCAGACCACGGTACTCGGCGATAACAATCGATTGCGCCTTGGCGACCTGCGCCGAGACTTCCTCGATTACCACCGCTTTCTCTTGGCGATTGAGACTCACGGTTTGAACACTCCATCAAAAGACGCTTCAGGCGGGGGGCCCGGAACGTCAACCGAATGCGGCGACCTGGTCGAGTTCTTATAAAGAAATCTTCCATGGGACGCCGTCTACGCTGGATCCGAACCATGCGGGCTTCGGGATTAAGCTCGTCGCCTGCGTTGGGGTTCTGCTTGCGCAGTACGCCATTGCACGGCGGCTTGCTCCAGCGGTCTTTGACAGCAACGTCCGGACGGATCCGGACGCAGCCCAAAGTTCTGTAATGCCTTTCCGGTCTCGGCCTTGTATGAAGGCCGGGTCCGGATGCCGGCTATCAGGCAGCCGGCGTGGTCAGCGAGGCGATTTCCACGCGCGCGCCGCCGCCCATCGTGGACGACACGGCCAGCTTGCGCAGATACACGCCCTTGGCGGCAGCGGGACGAGCCTTGTTCAAGGCGTCAACCAGGGCAGCCAGGTTGGTTTGCAGCTGTTCCACGCCGAAAGAGGCGCGGCCGATGGTGGCGTGGACGATACCCGCCTTGTCCGTACGGTATTGCACCTGGCCGGCCTTGGCGTTCTTCACCGCCGTCACGACGTCGGGCGTCACCGTGCCGACCTTGGGGTTCGGCATCAGGCCACGCGGACCCAGGATCTGGCCCAGGGCGCCGACGACGCGCATGGTGTCGGGCGAGGCGATGACCACGTCGAAATCCATCTGGCCACCCTTGATGCGCTCGGCCAGGTCTTCCAGGCCGACGATGTCGGCGCCGGCGGCCTTGGCGGCCTCGGCCTTGTCGCCTTGGGCGAACACGGCGACGCGCACGCTCTTGCCGGTACCGGCGGGCAGGACCACGGAGCCACGGACCAGTTGGTCGGACTTCTTGGGATCGATGCCCAGCTGCACGGCCACGTCGACGGATTCGTCAAACTTGGCGGTGGCGGTTTCCTTGATGAGGCTCAGCGCCTGGTCGACCGGGTACAGCTTGGTACGATCGATCTTTTCACGCAGGGCGGCGGCACGCTTGGACAGTTTTGCCATGATCAGATCCCCTCAACCGTGATGCCCATGCTGCGGGCGCTGCCGGCGATGGTGCGCACCGCGGCTTCCAGATCGCCCGCCGTCAGGTCGGGTTCCTTGGTCTTGGCGATTTCCTCGGCCTGGGCGCGCGTCAGCTTGCCCACCTTGTCGGTATGCGGCTTGGGCGAACCCTTCTGCACACCGGCCGCCTTCTTGATGAGGACCGTCGCGGGCGGGGTCTTCATGATGAAGGTGAAGCTCTTGTCCGCGAAGGCGGTGATCACCACCGGAATCGGCAGACCGGGCTCCATGCCCTGCGTCTTGGCGTTGAACGCCTTGCAGAATTCCATGATGTTCAGGCCGCGCTGACCCAGCGCCGGACCGATCGGGGGAGACGGGTTAGCCTTACCAGCCGGCACTTGCAGCTTGATAAAGCCGACGATCTTCTTCGCCATGCTTTGCTCCTTGCGGGTTCAAACGCCCGCGGTCAACACGGGCTCCCCGGGGGATTGAGGGTTGAAACAATAAAGGTCAGGTCTTTTCGACCTGACTGAAATCCAGTTCGACAGGCGTGGCGCGGCCAAAAATGGTCACCGACACGCGCACCTTGCTCTTTTCGTAATTGACTTCTTCGACATTGCCGTTGAAGTCCGCGAAGGGGCCTTCCTTCACGCGCACCATCTCGCCCACTTCGAACAGAATCTTGGGCCGCGGCTTTTCGACGCCTTCTTCCATCTGGGAAAGAATCTTTTCGACTTCTTTCTCGGAGATGGGCGAAGGACGATTGCCCGAGCCACCCAGGAAGCCGGTGACGCGATTGGTGTTCTTGACCAGATGCCAGGTTTCGTCCGTCAGGTCCATTTCCACCAGGACGTAGCCCGGGAAAATCCGACGTTCCGAAATCGACTTCTGGCCGCCTTTCATCTCGACGACTTCTTCGGACGGCACCAGAATGCGCCCGAAAGAGGTCTGCAGGCCGGCCCGCTCGATGCGTTCGAGCAGCGCCTTGTGCACGCTTTTTTCCATGCCGGAATAAACATGGACGACGTACCAACGTTTGCTCATGTGCCGTCCCTTATTTCCAGCCCAGCAGCAGGCCGTAAATGATCCACTCGATGCCCTTGTCGAGCACCCACATGAAGATGCCCATGATGGCCACGAAGGCGAAAACGATACCCGTCATCTGGGTCGTTTCCTTGCGCGTGGGCCATGAGACGCGCTTGACTTCGTTGTAGGACTCGCTGGCGAAGCTGAGGGTGCGACGCCCCGGCTCGCTGAACCAGGCAATGACGGCCGCCAGGATCAGGCCACCGACGAATACCCCGATGCGAGCGGCCATGGGCTGCGCGCTCAACACCGAGAACCCAACGATTCCAGCAATGATGACGAGTACCGCCAGGGCAAGCTTCAACCGATCGGCGGTACTGGTTACGGTTTCGACGCTGGTATTAGACATTTTGCGCAGCAAGCCCGCCGTAGATGCGCAGCTTGCAAAGATTTCCGGCAGGCTGGGGAGAGGAAGGCGGGCTGGCAGGGGCAGTAGGAATCGAACCTACAACCTTCGGTTTTGGAGACCGACGCTCTGCCAATTGAGCTATACCCCTCTAGTCACGCGCCACTGTAGACATCCGCACGATGGTGACGGTTGCAACACAGCCAGCTAGAGACCCTGACCTTCACTTCGCCGTCTGGCTTACCGGTTTAGCTTTACCGAATTCGATCTCTCGATTTCGACCTCGGGTTTGGCTTCGGTTTGGCTTGTTCAGCCAAAACAGACCGGCGAACCAAAAACGAAGGATGGAACCTTGCGGAACCATCCATAATACTACTTTTTTCGCTGGCGTGTCCAGCGAATTTTCGGGGCTGGGAACACGAGATGCTCCCGGCCCCGCGGCGTCGAGAATTACTTGATGATCTTGGCAACCACGCCGGCGCCCACGGTACGGCCGCCTTCGCGGATCGCGAAGCGCAGGCCTTCTTCCATGGCGATCGGCGCCAGCAGCGCGACCTTCATCGACACGTTGTCGCCCGGCAGGACCATTTCCTTGTCCTTGGGCAGCTCGATCGTGCCCGTCACGTCCGTCGTACGGAAGTAGAACTGCGGACGATAGCCGTTGAAGAACGGCGTGTGACGGCCACCTTCTTCCTTGGACAGGATGTACACCTCGGCGTCGAAATCCGTGTGCGGCGTGATCGAGCCCGGCTTGGCCAGCACCTGGCCACGCTCGACTTCCTCACGCTTGGTGCCGCGCAGCAGAATACCCACGTTGTCACCGGCCTGGCCCTGGTCCAGCAGCTTGCGGAACATTTCCACGCCCGTGCAGGTCGTCTTCAGCGTCGGCTTGATACCGACGATTTCGATTTCCTCGCCAACCTTGATCACGCCACGCTCGATACGGCCGGTCACCACCGTGCCGCGACCCGAGATCGAGAACACGTCTTCCACCGGCATCAGGAACGTACCGTCGACCGCGCGCTCCGGCGTCGGGATGTACGTGTCCAGCGCTTCGGCCAGCTTCAGAATCGCCTGCTCGCCCAGCTCGCCCTTGTCGCCTTCCAGCGCCAGCTTGGCCGAACCCTTCACGATCGGCGTATCGTCGCCCGGGAAGTCGTACTTCGACAGCAGCTCCCGAACTTCCATTTCCACCAGCTCCAGCAGCTCGGCGTCATCCACCATGTCCGCCTTGTTCAGGAACACGATGATGTACGGCACGCCCACCTGGCGGCTCAGCAGAATGTGTTCGCGCGTCTGCGGCATCGGGCCGTCGGCGGCCGACACCACCAGGATCGCACCGTCCATCTGCGCCGCGCCCGTGATCATGTTCTTCACATAGTCAGCGTGGCCCGGGCAGTCAACGTGCGCGTAGTGACGCGATTCCGTCTCGTATTCCACGTGCGCCGTGTTGATCGTGATACCGCGCGCCTTCTCTTCCGGCGCCGCGTCGATCTGGTCGTACGCCTTCGCTTCGCCGCCGAACTTGTTCGACAGCACCGTCGTGATCGCCGCCGTCAACGTCGTTTTGCCGTGGTCCACGTGACCGATCGTACCCACGTTCACGTGCGGCTTGGTACGTTCAAACTTGCCTTTTGCCATGGCTGACTCCTGACTGGATGTGCGGATCTGACTAAAGTGAAGACAAATGCGTGGTGCCCATGACGCGGATCGAACGCGTGACCTCTCCCTTACCAAGGGAGTGCTCTACCACTGAGCCACATGGGCGATAAAAACTGGTCCTGCAAATGCGCGGCCGAACTGCAAGAACCGCGCACCGTAAAAAACCTGGAGCGGGTGAAGGGAATCGAACCCTCGTCGTAAGCTTGGAAGGCTTCTGCTCTACCATTGAGCTACACCCGCGGCGTACCGTTTCCCAACCTGCTCCCCGCTGAAACACCAGACCGCCGCGACTTGCGCGCACCTGCCAGCCGATGTGTAACGACGCCCCCCAGACACTGCAAATCCAGGCAGACTTCGCCTGGATTTTCCGGAGCCGCCTGTATCGCCGGAGCCGACATCGGCTCTGGGCCAGGCACATGAGAATCGCGTTACACGCGCCGGGCTGACAACGCCCGACTGACTATCACAGGCGATTTGCCGATCCTTGATCGCGCGGTCTCTGGTGGAGGGGATTGGATTCGAACCAATGTAGGCGCAAGGCCAACAGATTTACAGTCTGCCCCCTTTAACCACTCGGGCACCCCTCCAGCGGAGAACTTGAAATTATGGTGACTTTCGGCGCGGGTGTCAAATCGCTCGCGGCAAGAAACGGGCCAGGATGCGGAAGGCGGGCCCTCATGCCGCCATGGGGGCGCCCTTCTCATCCAGGCGGCCGGCGACCGCCGCTCGAAACAGGGCGGCGTACTGGCCCGCGTCCAGGCGAACCGGATTGGTAGCGGCCGAAGGATCCGCCGCGGCCATGCGCCCCACCCGCTCCGCCTCGTGGTCGTCCAGCCCGATTTCGGACAGTGCGTGCGGGATGCCGAGGCGCTCCCGCAGCGAAAGGATCCAGGCCTGCACGCCTTCGGCCGATGCCGCCGGCAGTGCCAGATAGCGCGCCAGGGCGGCCAGCGGCGCGCGGATGGCATGGGCGTTGGCCTGGACGACGTACGGCATCAGGATCGCGTTGAGCAGCCCATGATGCGCGTCGTACAGCGCGCCCAGGGGATGGGCCAGGGCATGCATGGCGCCCAGGCCGCGCTGGAATGCGGTGGCGCCCATGCAGGAAGCCACCAGCATGTGGTGGCGCGCGGCGAGATCTTCACCATCGGCGACCGCGCGCGGCAGATGATGATGGATCAGGCGCATACCCTCCAGCGCGATGCCGGCGGCCATCGGGTGGTACATCGGCGAACAGTAGGCCTCCAGGCAATGGGACAAGGCGTCCATGCCGGTCGCCGCGGTCACCTTGGCAGGCAGCCCGGTCGTGAGCTCGGCGTCGAGGATGACCGCGCCGGGCATCATGCGGGGATGAAATATCAGGCGTTTGAGCCGGGCTTCCTCGTCCGTGATGACGGCGACGCGGCCTACTTCGGAACCCGTGCCCGCGGTCGTGGGCACGGCCACGACGGGCACCATGCCATCCACCTTGACGCGCTGGTAGTTGTCGCCTTCATCCTCGAAATCCCATAGCGGGCGGTCCTGTCCGGCCATCAGCGCGACGGCCTTGCCCGCATCCAGCGCCGAGCCGCCACCGAAAGCGATGACCCCGTCATGGCCGCCGCTACGGAACGCCTTCACCCCGGCGTCGACATTGCGTCCGGTGGGGTTGCCTTTGATGTCGTGGAACACGCCGCACCGCAGGCCCGCATCCGCACAGGCCGCGCGCACGCGCTCCAGCATGGGCAACGCGGCGATGCCAGGATCGGTGACGATCAGCGGGCTGCGCATGCCCAGCCCGGAACACAGCTGGGGCAACTCGGCGATACGTCCCGGGCCGGCCTTGATCGCCGTCGGGTAATTCCAGTTCACGTGGGGCAGATCCATGGTTGACCTCTCGTGCCGATGGCGCGCTCATGCGGGCATCGGCATATGGCGCGGGGAGTTGGCGCGCTTCAAAGCGCGCGCAGGTGAAACGATTTGGGTTGCGTCAATTGCTCATAGCCCAGCCGCGACAGCGACACGCCGCGGCCGCTGTCCTTGACGCCGGTCCAGGCCAGGCCGGGGTCCAGGTAATCGCAGCGATTCATGAAGATGGTGCCCGCCTGCACCTGCCGGCCGATGGCCACCGCGGCATCGCGATCGCGCGTGTATATCGCGGCGGTCAGCCCGTAATCGCTGTCATTCATCAACGCTACGGCGTCTTCGTCGCTGTCCACCGGCATGACGCCGACGACGGGGCCGAAGCATTCTTCGCGCATCACGCGCATCGTATGGTCGACGTCGGTCAGCACAGCGGGCGCGACATAAGCGGTGTCCTCGCGCGCGGCAGGGAAGTAGGCCGGATCGGCCACATTGCGTGCGCCCATGGCCAGCGCTTCGGCGATCACTTCGCGCACCGACGCCGCGGCGGACCGGCGCACGACCGGACCCAGCGTGGTTTCCGCCATGCGCGGATCGCCCAGTACATAGCGGTTCGTCAGATCGGCCGCCTGCTCGACAAAAGCCTGGTACAAGCGCCGCGCGACGTAGACGCGCTGTATGCCGCAACACGATTGCCCGGCATTGAAGAAAGCGCCATCGACCAGCGATTCCACGGCGGCTTCGATGTCGGCATCGCCGCGCACATAAGCGGCGTCATTGCCGCCGAGCTCCAGGCCCACGCCGATGAAGCGGCCACAGGCGCTCTCTTCCACCGCCCGGCCGCCGCGCACCGATCCCGTGAAGGACACGAAGCGGACGGCCGGCGCGCGCACCAGCCGCTGCGTGGTGTCGTGGTCGGCATGCACATACGCGAAGAGGCCTTCAGGCAGGTCCGCATGCGCAAAGGCCTGCTGCAACAGCTCCGCGCACAGCGGCGTCTGGTCGGAGTGCTTCAGCACCACCGCATTGCCCGCCATAAGGGCGGGAACGATGCTGTTGACGGCCGTGAGCAAGGGATAGTTCCAGGGCGCGATGGTCAGGGTCACGCCCAAAGGCTCACGGCGGATGAAGCGATCGTGTTCGGTGCCCGCCTCCGCGGCGATGGGTTGCAGGGCGTCCGCCGCGATGGCGATCATATGGCGGGCGCGCTGCGCGAAGCCGTCCACTTCCGACGGCGCATGTCGCGCGGGCCGGCCCATTTGCAAGGTAATCGCCTGCGCGATGTCCTGCCTGGCGACAAGGACGTGGTCGACGGCGGCGCTCAGCAGGCGCGCCCGTTCCGCCAGATCCGTATCGCGCCATCGTCTTTGCGCTGCCTGCGCATCTTGCAGGGTGCGCTGTATCTGGGATTCCGTGGCATAAGGCCTGCATACCACTTCGCGGCCGTCGATGGGGCTGATGGTGATAAGTTCGCTGGACATGCCTGCGGCTCCATGGGCCTAGATGATTTCGAAATACCGGGCAAGCTCCCAGTCCGTGACATGACGCCGGAACATGCGTTCTTCCCATTCGCGCGTGGCCGCGTAGTGCTCGACGAAGGCATCGCCGAAGCAGGCGCGCGCCGCCTCGGATTGCTTCAGCCGTTGCGCGGCTTCCCACAGCGTCGTGGGCAGCTTCAGCGCGTCGGGAAACTGCCGTTCATAAGCATTGCCCGTTACGGGCGCCTCGGCCTGCAATTGCAGTTCGACGCCGCGCAAGCCGGATGCGAGCGCCGCGGCCAGGGCCAGATACGGATTGGCGTCGGCCGCGCCGATACGTACTTCCACGCGCTGCGATTTGTCGCTGCCCGGAATCACGCGCAATGCCGTCGTGCGGTTTTCGATGCCCCAGGTCGCGTCCAGCGGCGCCCAGAATCCCGGTACCAAGCGCGAGTAGCTGTTGATGGTCGGCGCATACATCGCCATGAACTCCGGCAGATAGCGCTGCAGGCCCGCGACAAAGGCGCTTTGCGTGGCGCTCATGCCATGCGGATGCGTGCCATCGTGGAACGCCGACTTGCCGGTGACACGGTCACGCAGCGAAAGATGGATATGTCCGCTCTGCCCCGAATGATGATGCGACCACTTGGCCATGAACGTCGCCATCAGCCCGTTCTGCTGGGCCAGCGCCTTGGTGAAGGTCTTGAACAGAAAGCCCTTGTCCGCCGCGGCCGCCGCACGATCCACGGCGAGGGCGGCTTCCAGCACCCCCGGTCCTGTTTCCGTATGCAGGCCTTCGATGGGCATGTCCATGCGTTCGGACAGATCGAGCAACTGGCGATAGAAATCGCTGTTGACCGTGCTGCGGAGCATGGAATAGCCGAAGTTGCCCGGCGTCCAGGTCTGCAGGTCGCGATAACCTTTTTCACGCGCGGACTGCGGCGTTTCCCGGAACATGAAGAACTCGTATTCCAGCGCCGCATAGGGCTCATAGCCCATGTCTTCGGCGCGCTGGATGACCCGCTGCAGCAGTTGGCGTGGACAGACTTCCGCGGCGGATCCGGTGAAGTCCGCCAGAAACAGCAGCATGTCCTGTCCGGCGGGACCCTTTTCCAATGGCACCCGTCGGCAGCTTGCCGGATCGATGCGCATCTGGGCATCGGGATAGGCGGTATGCCACCCGGTGTAGCGGCCATTGTCGTAAAGCTGGTCGTCGACGTCCCAGCCGAACACGACATCGCAGAACGCCAGGCCGGAGTTCAGCGCCGACAGGAATTTTTCCTTGCGCAGATACTTGCCGAGCATGACGCCGTCGATGTCGGACAGGCCTACTTTGATGTGCGTCAGAGCGCTGGACTGGATCAGCCGCGCGGCATCGTCCGCGGTTCTTACCCCTTCTGCCTGCATGGTGCGACCATCCTTGGCTGAGTCAAAACCGTAAGCGTCGCGGCGCCGGCGTGGTACTTGTGTGGCCTTGTGTGAAGCTTTGTGTGTGGCCTTGTCCGTGCCTGTGAGCGGCCTGCGGCTCGCGCGCGTCTTGCAATCGAGTCTAGACACCTTGGCGCAAGTTTGCAAACATAGCCGCGGCGCAATGAAGCGGGTCATCATGTGGCAGGAAGAACGGTATCAGCGTATACGCAAAATGCTTGAAGCCATGCGCAGTGTGTCGACGGACCGCATCGTCGACGAACTGGGCGTATCGCGCGAAACCGTGCGGCGCGATCTGATCGCGCTGGAGGCCCTGGGCGCGCTGCGCCGTTCGCATGGCGGCGCGGTACTTCCGGAAGCCGGGCCGGCGGCCATGGGTACGCGTCCACCGGACGGCCGCCATGCGCGCAATATCGCCCGCGCGGCGGTCGCCAGGCTGTCCAACGACCTGACGGTATATATGGAGGCAGGCCTCATGGCGACGCATCTGGCCGACGCGCTGAGCGCCCTGCACGGCATTACGCTGATCACCAATTCCTTCGAGGCGGCCACGCGCGTCGCCACCAGCGACGAGCACGCGGCGCATGGCAACCGCGTATTCGTGCTGGGCGGCGCGGTACGCGCGCCACTGGCGGGGACGCAGGGGGATCGCGCTATCGCGGAAATCCACCGTTACACGGCCGACGCCGCCCTGCTCTTCCCTACCGGTTTCGATGCCCGCCATGGCGCCACCCATGCCGACCTGGCGCACGCCGAACTCGGACGCGCGATGGCGGCCAACGCCAGCCGCATCATGGTGATTGCGGACGACGCCAGCATCGCGGTCAACGCGCGGGCGTCCTATTGCGCGGCGGATCGCGTGGCCGTCCTGATCACGAATCGGAAATCCGAGGCCAAGGAAGGCTACGACATGCTTGCAGGCGCTGTCGGCAGCGTTGTGCTGGCGTGACGCTGTTCGGCCGTCAGGCGGTTTCGAAGCAGCGGCACAATGCCGCGCGGTCCATGCCGGACATCAGCGCCAGCGTCAGCAGGACGCGGGCTTTCTCGGGATTCAGGTCGCCCGCGGCAATGAAGCCCGAGGCGTCGTCGTTGACTTCGACATTGCGGGCCACGCGGCCACGCCGCGTACGAGACGCGCGTACGACCGCGACACCACGCGCGGCGGCCTTGGCCAGCGCCTGCAGTGCCGGTGCGTTGGCATTGCCGTCGCCCACGCCGGCCAGCACCAGACCCTGGTAGCGCTCGGCCATGAAGTCGATCAGGTCCGCCTGCATATCGGCATGCGCGTAGACGATGCCCACGCGCGGCCATAGTGCCGGTGCGGGCAAATCCGCGGCGCGCCAAGGCGCGTGTTCTTGCGGCGGGGTTGTATCCCGCAGGGACGTCATTTCCTGCGGAGACGCCGCGAGATCACGATGGAACCAGGGGCGGCCCGCCTGCATGACCCCGGCGGGCCCGCGATCCGGCGACGCGAACGCGGCCAGGCCGGCGGCCGCGACTTTCTGCACGCCGCGCGCTTCATGGATGTCTTCATTCATCACCACCAGCGCGCCGCGTCCGCGCGCCTGCTCGTGCCCGGCCAGGGTCACCGCGGCGTACAGATTGGCCGGGCCATCGGCGCCCAGCGCGGTCGCCGGACGCATGGCGCCGGTCAGCACGAGCGGTTTGCCCGGAGGAATGACGAGATCCAGAAAATACGCGGTTTCTTCAAGTGTGTCGGTGCCATGCGTGACCACGATGCCGTCGACCTCAGGATCGGCGCCCAGCGCGGCTATGCGCACCGCGAGCGCGTGCCAGACGGCGTGATTCATATCCTGGCTGCCCACGTTGGCGATCTGCTCGGCGCGCAGGTCGGCGATCCCGGCCAGGGCGGGCACGGCCGCCAATAAGGTAGCGATGTCGTAAGCCCCGGCAACGTAACCCACGCCCTGCTGCGGCGTTTGCGCGCCGGCGATGGTCCCGCCCGTGGCCAGCACCGCGATGACCGGTAGCCGCCCGCGATCAGGCATTGTCCAGGACCCCCGCCAGGCCCTGCTTTTCCAGCAGGGCGTTGAGATGATCCCAACCGTGGAAATCGATGACGATCTGGCCCCGCTCACGCGCGCCTATCTTCAGGCTGACGCGGGTACCCAGGAAGTCCGATATCGCTTCTTCCAGGCGGGCGACGTCGCGTGAATTGCCTACGTTCTTTTTGCGCGAGACGGGCTCGGATTCCTTTGCCGCCTTGGCAACGAGCTTCTCCGCGTCGCGCACGGACAACCGCTTGGCGATGACCTGGTTGGCGAGCTGTATCTGGGTCGCGCCGTCGACGGCCAGCAGCGCGCGCGCGTGGCCCATGTCGATATCGCCCGCCAGCAGCATGGTTTGCACCGCCGGCGCCAGGTTCAGCAGCCGCAGCAGGTTGCTGGTGGCGGAACGGGAGCGGCCGATGGACTGCGCGGCCTGCTCATGCGTCAGGCCGAACTCATCGAGCAGGCGCCGCACGCCCTGCGCTTCTTCCAGGGGGTTCAGGTCTTCGCGCTGGATGTTCTCGATCAGCGCCATGACCGCGGCGTTCTCGTCTGGCACCTCGCGCACCAGCACCGGAACTTCCTTCAGCCCCGCCAGTTGGGCCGCGCGAAAGCGCCGTTCACCGGCGATGATTTCATACTGGCCCATGGCGCCGTCGGTGAGCGGACGGACCAGGATGGGCTGCATGATGCCTTGCGTACGTATCGATTCCGCCAGCTCGTTCAGCGCGCCTTCATCCATGCGCGTGCGCGGCTGGTACTTGCCGGCACGCATCACCGTTACCGGCAGCACGTTGGGCGGTCCCTCCGCTTTCGGCGCGTTCTTGCCCAGCGTTTCTATGGCGGGCATGTCGGCGCCCAGCAAGGCGTCAAGTCCGCGCCCGAGTCCCTTTGGTTTTTTGGTGGCCATAACAAAATATTCCCAGCGTGCCGGTGGGGCCGCTCATGCGTGTTGATGCGTGCGGTACCAATACGTGTACCGGTCGGAGAAATCCAGCGATGCATAAAGCCGCCGCGCGGCAAAGTTACTTTGCTCGACCTGCAGATAGGCGCAGGCGGCGCCCGCGTCGCGAGCAACGTCGAACAGGCGATGCATGACCTGGCGTGCATAGCCGCGGCGCCGCATTCCTTCATCCACGGCCACGTCGAAGATTCCCGCCAGGTCGCCGTCAATGACCGCCATGCCGGTCGCCACGCAATGGCCGGCATCGTCGCGCGCCACCAGCCTGATGCAAGGCACCGCGATGGTGGCCAGACGACGCTGGTGTTCCGCCACATGTTCCGGCGCGGAACCGCGCAACGTCCCGGCGAGCTCCCCGAATTGGAAAGGGTCGGCCTGCTCGTATCGTAGCGTGCCCGGCGCGGCGGGGAACCGCTTCCCGCGCAGGGTGGCAACCATGACGACGTTCTCGCCGTATCGGTGCAATCCCCGCGCGCCCAGCTGCTCATCCAGGGTGGGGTCGAGGCTGGCGGACGTCAGCCGGAATATCAGCGGCAGCGACGCGCGCCGGTACAGATCGGCGCAGTACGCAAGCTTCTCTTCCAGGTCGCGATGCGGCGCGGCGATGACGTTGATGCTGCGCGCGCGCTTGGCGGCCGAAGGCGCCCATCGCACCAGCCAGCCATCGTAGAGCATTTGCTCGCGCACGGCCGTGGCGTTCAGCGCCGCTTCCTCTATGCGCAGCGCCAAGGCATCGAGGGTGTCGCGCGCCTTTGTGCTGGATTCGGATAACGGAATGGCGGCAGCATCGCGCACGGCTTCAATCCACCAAGGCCTGCACGCGCTCGATCATCTCCGCGCCGAAGGATATATAAGCCTGCGCGCCCCGCGAGGTCCGGTCGTACACGACACCGGGCATGCCATAACTGGGCGCTTCGGCAAGCCGCACGTTACGCGGCACCACCGTCGTGAAGACCTTGTCGCCGAAGTGCGCCTCAAGCTGCGCGGAAACCTGCTGCTGCAGTGTCATGCGCGGATCGAACATCACGCGCAGCAAGCCGATAACGCGCAGCTGCGGGTTGATGTTGCGGTGTACGCGCTTGATCGTGTTCACCAGATCGGACAGCCCTTCCAGGGCGAAGTACTCGCACTGCATCGGAATGATGACGCCGTGCGCGGCGGCAAGGCCGTTCAACGTAAGCAGCGATAAGGTGGGCGGGCAGTCGATCAGGATGAAGTCGTATTCCAGGGCCACCGTGTCCAGCGCGTTCCTGAGCTGGCGTTCGCGTTCTTCCATTTGCACCAGGTCGATCTCGGCGCCGGCCAGTTCGCGATTGGCGGGAAGTACGTCATAGCCGCCTACTTCGGACCGCACGCGCGCGTCGGCGATGGTCGTGTCGCCGATCAGCACCTCGTACAGATTCGATTGCAGTCCCGCCTTGTCGATGCCGCTGCCCATGGTAGCGTTGCCCTGCGGATCCAGGTCGACCAGCAATACGCGCTTGCCATGCGTGGCCAGGCCCGCCGCCAGATTGATGGCCGTGGTCGTCTTGCCGACACCGCCCTTCTGGTTCGCGATGCAGAAGACTCGGGCGGTTTTACTGGGCTCAGTTTGGTTCATGGATTTCCTTGACTACCTGCGCCAGCGCGGCGCATCCATATCAGGCATCGTTGCGCGTCGAGTTCGGGAACAGAAACCGGGTCGATACGAGTGACACGCCATTCCTGCTCGGCCTGCAACCGGTCGATTTCCTCATCCGGGACTTTCCCTTTCAGGGCCAGCAGGGTACCACCGGTGGCGACATGCTGTCCCGCAAGGCGTGCGAAGTCCTGCAGCGAGGCAAAAGCGCGCGACGTGACGACATCGCAGGCCCCTGGCGGCAACTGTTCCACCCTTTGGTGCAGGGTGGCCAGGTTGGGCAGCGCCAGCGCTCCGGACACCTGCCGGACGAAGGCGGTCTTTTTCTCAACCGCGTCGATGCAGGTGATCCGCCAGTCAGGCCGCATAATGGCCAGGACCACGCCGGGCAGGCCGGCGCCCGAGCCTACGTCGTACAGCTTGCCGTCCGCCGGCATCGCGCTGTCCAGCGGCGCGACCACCGCAAGGCTGTCGAAGATATGCTGCACCAGCATCTGCCCGGGGTCTCTGACCGCGGTCAGGTTGTAGGTGCGATTCCACCGCTGCAGCAATTGCAGATAGCCCAGCAGCTTGGCCGCCTGCTCGTCCGTGATCGCAAGGCCTAGCGCCGCGCAGGCCTGCCGAAGCCTGGCGTCGTACGCTGCCTGCGTCGATACCTGCGCCGGCGTCATGCGGCGCGTTTGCGCGAGCCGTAGTGCAGGCGCTTCAGATGG
This sequence comes from Bordetella sputigena, assembly GCF_965137885.1. NCBI lineage: Bacteria > Pseudomonadati > Pseudomonadota > Betaproteobacteria > Burkholderiales > Alcaligenaceae > Bordetella > Bordetella sputigena. The sequence goes on along the minus strand of NZ_CBCSCA010000001.1, from coordinate 85,263 downwards.
ATAAGCAGCAGGGAAATGGCGGCGGGCGTGACACCGGAGATCCGTGCGGCCTGCCCTATGGTTTCCGGCCGGTGCGTCTTGAGCTTCTGCCGTACCTCGAACGACAGGCTCAGCACGGCGTCATAGTCGAGATCGTCCGGCAAGCGCTGCGCTTCGTGCGCCATGTGCTTCTGCACCTCGTCCTGCTGGCGGGCGATGTAGCCGGCATACTTCACCTGGATCTCTACCTGCTGGGCAGCGTCCTCATCCGCGAGTCCCGGTCCCGCCACCGGCGATCCATCGGGCAGCGTGGCCGTCATGAGACTTCGATAGTTCACGGTCGGACGCTTGAGCAGGTCTGATAGTGAGTACTCACGTTCGATCTGTTGTCCCAGGAGAGGCTCGGCCACTTCAGGCGGCAAACTTCTCGGCGTTACCCAGGTCGAGCGCAGCCGTTGAACCTCCGCTTCCACCGCGCCGCGTTTCCGCTGGAAAGCGTCCCAGCGAGCATCATCCACCAGGCCAAGCCTGCGGCCTGTTTCGGTCAAACGCATGTCCGCATTGTCCTCGCGCAAGCTGAGCCGATACTCGGCGCGCGAGGTGAACATGCGATAGGGTTCCGTGACGCCTCGGGTGATCAAGTCATCGACCAGCACGCCGAGATATGCCTCGTCGCGGCGGGGCGTCCATCCTTCCTTATCCTGTGCCGCCAGTGCGGCGTTCAGCCCGGCCAACAGGCCTTGGGCGGCCGCCTCTTCATATCCCGTGGTGCCGTTGATCTGGCCGGCGAAGTAAAGGCCCGCGATCGCCCGGGTTTCCAGAGTCGACTTCAATCCCCGGGGATCGAAGTAGTCATATTCGATCGCATAGCCGGGCCGCAGAATATGCGCGTTCTCCAACCCGGGCAGGGAATGGATCAATTCCAGCTGCACATCGAAAGGCAAGCTGGTGGACACACCGTTCGGGTAAACCTCGTGGGTATCCAGGCCTTCGGGCTCCAGGAAGACCTGGTGCGACGCCTTGTCGGCAAAACGATGAATCTTGTCTTCGATCGACGGGCAGTAACGAGGCCCGATGCCTTCGATCACGCCGCTGTACATGGGCGACCGGTCCAATCCGCCGCGAATGATGTCGTGTGTCCGCGCATTGGTATGGGTAATCCAGCAAGGCAGCTGCCGTGGATGCATCGCCGCCGAACCCATGAAGGAAAACACCGGGATGGGGTCGAGGTCTCCCGGCTGTTCCTCCAGGATGCTGTAGTCGATGGATCGCCCGTCGATACGGGGAGGCGTACCGGTCTTCAAACGGCCTTGGGGCAGCTTCAGTTCTTTCAGGCGTTGGCCCAGGGTAGTCGCCGGCGGATCACCCGCACGGCCGGCCGTGTAGTTCTGCAACCCGACATGGATCAGCCCGTTCAGGAACGTCCCGGCAGTCAGGACCACCTTGCGCGCGCGAAACCTCAGGCCGATCTGCGTCACGGCGCCAACCACGCGGTCGCCTTCCACCATCAGGTCATCGACGGCCTGCTGGAACAGCCAGAGGTTGGGCTGATTTTCCAGCCGCGAGCGGATAGCCCTGCGATAGAGGACACGATCCGCCTGGGCCCGTGTCGCCCGGACTGCCGGACCTTTGGAACCATTGAGAATACGGAACTGGATCCCCGCTTCGTCCGTGGCCAAGGCCATGGCACCGCCCAGGGCGTCGATTTCCTTTACCAAGTGCCCCTTGCCGATGCCGCCGATCGACGGATTGCAGGACATCTGGCCCAGGGTCTCGATATTGTGGGTCAGCAGGAGCGTCTTAGCGCCGATGCGGGCCGATGCCAATGCAGCTTCCGTGCCGGCGTGCCCACCACCCACCACTATGACGTCGAACTCGCGGGGATAATCCATGGTACTGATCAGGAGAAAGAGCTTTTAAGGCGCAATTATAGAGGCTGACGATGCTGCGAGTGTTTCACGTGAAACCTCCAGGGCAATCATAGTCATCGAGTGAGAACCGCCATGTTTCACGTGAAACAAGCCCCTCGGCCTTCCCGTTGCTGGGCGCACAGCAAACAACTCCGGAGCGCGCGACCAATGTAGAGACGCCCGCGGATGTTGCCGGTCAGCCGCCGACCTGCCGGAGCCGGCCGTTATAGGCCCGGGCATAATCGCTTGGCGAGGACTCCCTCTCGCGCGTATGAGAGCGCGCTCCCTTCACACCGAACGCGCCGCGCCCCGGGGCGCGGCGCCAATGAATGGATTCCCGACCAAGCGGGCGGCGTACTTGGCCGTTGGGATAGCCAAAAGGTATAGCAAACCCGAAACCGATGTTCCACGTGGAACATCGAGGCGATGCATGCCCGTGATCCAGGCAGTTCCACACGGTAGCAACGTTGACGCTCCGTCCGGGCATCTTTGTATTAGTGTAGGTACTTGGAGATGTCGACCGGCGAACCTGGATCACGGCGACTACAATCCCGCTACCTTGCGGCTCGGTCCATTGCGAGCTAAAGCAGTGCGCGAACCAAGAATATCGTCCAGCTGCAATGTTGGACCGGCACGGCAACACGTACGCCTTCGCCAGCCACGCCCCGTTTGGCGACCTGGGGAACCTGGAACGTTTAGCCGATGAACCCGCCAGCGGTTCACCGCACCGGATTTCTATTGCACGAGACGGATCGGCGTAGATGTTCCACGTGAAACGTAGGCCGGAATTCCTAGGCCATCAGAAGCAGGGTCTATCCAACCGGAACATACCGAGGAGCAGTGCATGCGCTGTAGCGCCACGGCCGAATCCGGCGGCCGTCCCCCCCCGCTCCAACCAGGAAACTCGGCCGCCAGAGCAGTGACCCTCGCGAATTGAAAAGGCGGGGCCACATCCCTCGGCTTACGAGCTATCCACAGATGTACCCACAAGGCGGCGACTCGTCGGGGCGAAATAGCGGAACTGGGGATAGTTTTGTGAACAACAACTGACGGATGGCTCGATGGTCGCGCGGCGCGACCAGCGCACTCGGCAAAAGACGCGCCAAAACTACAAAAAGGGCCGAAAAAAGGGGCGCGTATCTACAACGCGATATAAAAACTACCAGGAGCCGGCGAATTTGGCCGCAAGAAGGCGCTCACACTTATCCCCGCCAGGGAGCCGCTCCCTGTGTATAACTTATCTCCTGACTGGATAAACGGGGGCGCTCTTCAGGCCCAGGAGGCGCCGCCCGCGCCTCCACGGAGAACCTATCCTCAATTTATCCACAGGGTTATTCACGGCACAAAAACATAACGCCCCAGAAGCCGGTGGGCTACCAGGGCGATAAAAGGCCGGCGAGGCCGGCACCGCAAAGCAGGTCTAATAAAAATGGGTACTACTACAGCGGACGGATGTCGGCGGCTTGAGGACCTTTGGGGCCGTCCTTGACTTCGAACTCCACGTCCTGGCCTTCGTTCAAGCTGCGATAGCCGCGTCCCTGGATTGCCGAAAAATGCGCGAAGACGTCGACGCCGCCGGCGTCGGGGGTGATGAACCCATAGCCCTTGTCAGCGTTGAACCACTTCACTTTGCCCTTCTGAACCATTTCTATAACGTCCTATAAAAACACAATGCTGTGCGCAGATGTGATTCAAGGACGCTGACGCGAACGTGTTACGACCATCGGGGTCGCGCAGAACCCGTCCATGACGGGCCGGGCTGCAGCGAAACGAGACAGACACTCGACTTGAATACAACGGCGAGTCGAGCATACTCAGCCGTTACGACAGGGACAAATAGTTGTTTACCCCTATGTCGTTTTTTTTTAACTTGGCTCACAAGTTTCTGAGTTTGGCGCCCATGTAACACGCGGCCCGCTGACCGGGGCCGCACCACCCTATGCCGCCGGCGGTGGCTGGTGGGATACTTCCACACCTTGCGTACCCTCCCAACTTCTTACAGCCGCACCCACCATGATCCGTTCGAAGCTGCCCGACATTGGCACCACCATATTCACCGTGATGAGCCGTCTGGCGATAGAGCACAAGGCGATCAACCTGGGACAGGGGTTCCCGGATTTCAACCCCGACCCTGCCCTGCTGGACCTGGTGTCCAAGGCCATGGCCGACGGGCACAACCAATACCCCTATATGCCCGGGGTCGCGCCTCTGCGCCAGGCGATCGCCGAAAAGACCCAAAACCTCTACGGCCATGCCTATGATCCAGAGACCGAAATCACGGTCACCAGCGGGGCCACGGAGGCCTTGATGGCCACCATACTGGCCGCGGTGAACACCGGCGACGAAGTGGTGGTGATAGAGCCGTGCTACGACTCCTATTTGCCGGGGATCCGGCTGGCCGGCGGTACTGCCGTGCCGGTGCCGCTACGTGCTCCGACATCAGATGACCCCTACTACCGCATCGATTGGCAGCGGGTGCGCGACGCCATCACGCCCAAGACCCGTCTGCTCATGTTGAACTTTCCGCACAACCCCACCGGCGCGGTCCTCCAGGACACCGACCTGGACGCGCTGGAAGCCATTGTGCGTGAAACCGGTGTGCTGCTGGTGTCCGACGAGGTCTATGAACACATCGTGTTCGATGGCCACGAACACGCCAGCCTGTCGCGGCGACCTTTACTTGCCGAACATGCCTTCGTGATCTCTTCGTTCGGCAAGACGTATCACACGACTGGCTGGAAACTGGGCTACTGTTGCGCGCCGCGTCACCTGACCGCGGAGCTGCGCAAAGTCCACCAATTCATGGTGTTCACGGTCCCCTCGCCCATGCAATTCGCCTATGCGGAATACATGCGGGACCCGCAACCCTATCTTCAGTTGCCGGCCTTCTACCAAGCCAAGCGGGATCGCCTGCGTGCCGGGCTGGCGCGGACGCGTTTCCGGCCGCTGCCCAGTCCGGGCACCTTCTTCATGATGGCCGACTACAGCGCGATATCGGATCTCCCCGAGGCTGAATTCGCCCGCTGGCTGACTACCGAGCACGGCGTGGCGGTAATTCCCATCTCGGCCTTCTACCAAAGCCCTGACGCGCCGGAATCGAATCACAAGCTGATTCGATTCTGCTTTGCCAAGCGCGATGAAACGCTCGACCAGGCGCTGGAGCGATTGCAGACGGTCTGACCCACCCCTTTCGGGTGAATAGCGTACGCGTCGTACAAACCAGGCAGCCCGTAGGGCTGCCTTTTTTATTTCCGCTGCCCGACCTTTGTCCTGGTGGACCGTGAGGGTCCTTCCATGGGGCTATAGCGGGAGCCGCGGTTCTGATGTGAGTATGGGCGCCATCTCTTTTTCTCTTCTTTTCTTTTATATAAAAAGAATGGTGGTGATGGGTGTCTGTGGATAACTGGACAACTTCCGATTCCTGAACGCCATCAGGCATTTACGCGCGTTTTACGGTGTGCGGTAACGATGTTCTGTGACAAGGCCAAAGTTGAACAACTTTGACGTCGCCAATAAATAGTGCCTTTGTTCGTAGGCCATCCACACCGTGTACACAGGGCGGCTTCATAGCTGTTATGCACAGCCGGGCGCGTCCGTGAGCGCGAGGGGCGCCGATACATCGCGGCTAGCACGGGCAGGACCGCGTCCCTCACCAGCCGTTGCCACACGCCATCTTGGGCACCCGAGCCGGGAAAGGAAGCTCGCCAAGGCTGCGCGGGTGTAGGACCAGGGTCGGGGCCACGCCGTCGCGACGTGAACGCGTTGGGAGCCGTCTGTAGGGCTCCAGGGCCTGGTTTCGTGTCGGACCTCAATCGGGCGACACACACGCGGGTTGCAAAGGTTCCGTCCAGGGCGGAAGCGAAGCGCCGCGTACCGCGCTGGAGAAGGAAGAATGTTTTCATATCTTTTGTTCTATATATAAAGACTAATAATGATGGGTGTCTGTGGATAACTGCACAACCCATGGAAAACCTTGCGCCGGCAAAGACTTACAGCGTTTTTTTTCTGTGCAGGAGTTCTGTTTGGCGGCAGGGGAAAACATGAGCAACTTTCTGGATGCGTCCCCAGCCGCTGCTTGTGCCCAAATGATCCACATCGTTTGCACACGCGTTCTCCATAGAGGCTATCCACAAGGGCGGCAACGTGGCCTGACCATCCCCATTTATTAGGGACAAAAGAAAGCCGACGGCCCCTCTTCGACGAGGAAACGGGAGGGGCCAGCGCCATTAATAATGGCTATGGGATAGAGTTTCCTGATTTAAGGGTTTACCCTAGTCAGCCATTGCGCAAGAATCTTCACATCCCAGCGGCCATGGGCCGCGGCTCCTCAGGGAGCTTCCTTCGGAGAATGTCATGAAGAAGATCTTTGCGTTTTCGCTCTTTGTCGCCCTGGCGTTGGCGGGCGGCGTGGCGCAGGCGGACGGCGGCGATTCAGGCGCCGAGCCAGGACAAATCCTGCTGGCGGACGGTGATGGTTCCAACGACGCGGGGCAGACGATGCTCGCCGCGGGCGACGATTCCAGCACCCCTGCGCAAACCTCGCTCGCCGGCGGCGATGGATCCGACGATCAGCCCATCCAATTTGCCTGACCTGAACTACGGCGTCCCGCCTAGCCTGGCGATCAGGCTCGGTTGAATGCGTCGGCGAACTCGTCCGAGAAAATATCGGCGAGCGCAACCCGCAGCGCCGCGGCGCGTTCCGCGCCGTAAGCGGTTTCGAACCGGTTCTGCGCCTGGCGCCAAAGCCGCGTGGATTCGGCCAATTTACGTCGCCCTTCCGTGGTCAACCGCACGCGACGGCTGCGGCCGTCACGTTCGTCGCGGATCTGCACCAGATAACCGTCGCGTTCCAGCGGCTTCAGGTTATGGGCCAGGGCCGAACGATCCAGCACCATCGCATGCGCCAACTCCGTCATGGTGGGCGTGCCGGCGCGATCCACATGAAGCAGGATCGATCGCTGGGACACTTTCAGCCCGCAGGGCGCGAGCACGCTGTCATAGAGCTGCGTCACCCGACGCGTCGCCTTGCGCAAGGCGGCGCCGTTGCAAACGCCAGGATCTTTGGAATCTGGTTTAGGCATAACGGTAATAAACGGAACGCGCCGCGTTGCGACGACCGCGCCGGTGGCTACGCGTACGTCTATTCTATTCCCGCTTTATCGCGATAGCGGAAGCACCGGCACGGTCTCTTTGACCTTATCGGCATATGCAAGTAAATTGCGGAAGTAGTTGCATATGCCAGTATAGGTTCACCATCGCCGTCGCCGTGCACACATGACATCCGCTACTTCCAGCACGACCATTCCAGCCGCGAATCCTCGCCTGCAGGCCATGTTGCACGCGCCGGTCGCCGCGACGCTGATACGCCTGAGCTGGCCGAATATGTTGATGATGCTGGCCCAGTCGTCGACCGGCTTGATAGAAACCTGGTTCCTGGCAAAGCTGGGAACCAACGTGCTGGCAGGCGTCGCCGTGGTCGTGCCGGTGCTAATGCTGATGCAGAACATGTCGCAGGGCGCGATGGGCGGCGGGATATCTTCCGCGATCGCCCGCGCACTGGGAGCGGGTCGGCGGGACGATGCCAATCACCTGGTGCGGCACGCCCTGGCGCTGAACGGGGGCATCGGCCTGGTGTTTACATTGCTGCTGCTGGTATTCGGCAGGCAGCTGTATCACCTGCTCGGCGCGGAAGGGCCCGCGCTGGACGCCGCCACCGCATACGGCCATGTGGTGTTCGCGGGCCTGCCCTTGATGTGGATGATGAACGCACTGGCAAGCGCGATACGGGGCACGGGCAATATGCTGGTGCCGGGTGCCGTGATCTGTGGCGGCGCGGTCCTGCTGATCCCACTTTCACCGTGTTTGATATTCGGCCTCGGTCCCCTGCCCCCGCTGGGCGTGGTCGGCGGCGCATGGGCGCTGGTGGCGTACTATGCCGCGGGCATGCTGATCCTGGGCGCTTATTGTGTGAGCGGCCGCAACGCCGCAAGACTGGTCCGCGGCGCCCTGCATTGGCGCATGATGCGCGGCATTCTTGCGGTCGGCGGCTACGCCTGCCTGAATCCCGTACTGACTAACGCCATTATCGCGATAACCGGCGCGCTGGTTGGCGCCTACGGCGGCACGGCGGCATTGGCGGGCTATGCAACCGCCGCGCGTCTGGAATATCTGTTGATGCCACTTGCTTTCGGATTGGGCGCGCCGATGGTGGCCATGGTCGGCTCGAATATCGGCGCGGGGCAAAAGGAAAGGGCCAGACATATCGCGCTGGCCGGCGGCGCCATGGCGTTCGCGCTGGCGGAGATTGTCGGCTTGCTGGCCGCTGCCTTCCCCTATGCGTGGCTGCGCCTGTTCGGCACTGACGCCCGTTTGCTGGAGGCGGGCGCGGCCTACCTGCGACTGGTAGGGCCCTTCTACGGTTTCTTCGCGCTGGGATTTTCGCTGTATTTCGCGTCGCAGGGCGCGGGCAAACTGAAATGGCCGTTGACCGCGGGCGGGCTGCGTCTGGTCCTGTATGTGGGCGTGGGCGGCGCGGTGCTCGCGCTGACCCGGTCGCTGACGGCCTTTTACATCCTGGGTGCCACTGCCATGGTGACCTATGGACTGGTGGTGGTCTGGTCGGTGGCCGCGCGTACCTGGTTTCGCTAGCCTGGGCCGCTCGCCGTCAAGCGGCGGCGGCGACCGTGCGCGGTCGCAGTCCCAGGAGCACGAGCAGTGTGGCCGATAGCAGGGCCAGGCCGCTACTGGTAAAGACGCCCAGCGCGCCCGTCATATCGAAGACGGCGCCGCCCGCCGCCGCGCCCAGCGTGATCGCCAACTGCACGGCCGCCACGATCAATCCGCCGGCGCTTTCAGCTTCGTCGGGCACGCGCTGCGTGATCCAGGTGGACCAGCCCACCGGCACCGTGCCGAAGGCGAAGCCCCAGAGCGCCACCATGGCGGAATCCAGGAAAGGCGAGCTGCCCAGGGCCGCCAGGGCGAGGCCCAGCCCGCCCATCAGCAGCGGCATAAGCGCCAGCGTCAGTCGCAGATTGCGCTCCAGCATGAAGCCCGCCGCCGAGGTGCCGACGAAGTTGGCCACGCCAAAGCCGAGCAGAATCGCCGACAGGCCATTGACGCCGACTCCGGTGACGGTTTCCAGGAACGGCCGCAAGTAGGTAAAGAAGGCGAAATGCCCCGTGAACACCAGAATAACGGCCAGCATACCCATACCGATGCCGGGTCGCTTCAGTACCTCGACCAGTGTGCCCAGCCGGGTGTGCCCCGACGGCGCCATGCGCGGCAGCGTCGCCACCTGCCACACCAGCGCCAGTACGCCGAGCGCGGTGGCGACCAGGAATACGTTGCGCCAGCCGATGAGGCCGCCCAGGTAGCTGCCGACCGGCGCGGCGGCCACGGTGGCGGCCGATACGCCGCTGAACATCACGGACAGCGCGCGCGGGATCAAGGCCACCGGGACCAGGCGCATCGCCGTTGCCGCCGACATGGTCCAGAAGCCGCCGATGGCGACACCCAGCAGCACCCGCCCGAACAGCAGGGTGGTCAAGCTAGACGCGCAGGCCACGAACAGGTTGGAGACGATCAGCAGCACCGAAAATGCCAGGAGTACGTAGCGGCGATCGATGCGGCGCGTGACGGTGGCGATGAGCAGGCTGGTGACCAGCGCCACCGCGGCCGTCGCGGTGACTGCCTGGCCGGCCATGCCTTCGGTGACGCGCAGGTCCGCGGCCATGGGGGTCAGCAGGCTGGCGGGCAGGAACTCCGCCGTGACCAGGCCGAATACCCCCAGGGTCATGGAGAACAAGGCCTGCCATGCCGGCTTGGCCGGCGCGCTGTCTGTTCCCAGGGTCCTTACTTCACCTGCATGCATGTCGGTTTCCCACGTACTTTTCAACGGTATGCAGAATAAGCTAGAGTTTCCGGACGATCCATGTCATGGAATCCGGAATGTTTGATCAAGAATCCGAGACGGCCGCGCAACCGCGCACCGAGTCCGCCAGCCCGGGCGATGTCGTCAGCGAACTGCTGCTGGGCATGCGCCTGTATGGCGTCCAGTATCGTCGCATGCAGTTCACGCCGCCTTTTGGCGTCCAGTTCGCGGCCGCCGCGGGGCGCGCTCAATTCCACTTTATCGCCCGCGGTTCCGCTTACCTGCGCACCGATAGCGGGATGCTGCATCGCCTGAAGGCGGGTGATGCCGTGCTGTTGCCGCACGGGCGCACCCATGAACTGCTATCCGAGCCGGCGCGCGCCACGCGCGACATTGCCAGCTTCGATACCCTGAAGCTGTGCGAAACCGTATGCGCGGTCCTGGCCAATGGCGAGACCTGCGATCACGCCAACGATGCGCTGGTCTTCAGCGGCTGCATGGCCTTCGACCTGGGAGGCATGCATACGCTGGTGGCTTCGATGCCGGAGATCATGCGCGTCGATACGCTGCTGGACCGCTATCCTGAAATCCTGCCCATGCTGGAAGCGATGGCGCGCGAATCGTGCGAGGAACGCGCGGGCTATGCGGGCATCCTGGCGCGGCTGGCGGATGTGGTCGCGGCCTTTATCGTGCGTGGCTGGGTCGAATGCGGCTGCGGCGACGCCAAGGGCTGGGTGGAAGCGTTGCGCGATCCGCGGCTGGGCCGCGCGATCGTGGCCATGCATCGCGAGCCCGGCCGCGATTGGACGGTGGCGGAGCTGGCGCAACGCATGGGGAGTTCGCGGTCGGTGTTCGCCGAACGTTTTCTGGCGGTCACCGGTATGACGCCGCTGCGCTACCTGACCGAGCTGCGCATGCGGCTGGCCGCGCAATGGCTGCGCGATGGCCGCATGTCCATCGAAGGGGCGGCGTATGAGCTGGGCTACGGCTCACAGGCGGCATTCAGCCGCGCGTTCAAGCGCATCGTCGGCCATACGCCCGGTGCGGCGCGCGGCGCGGGATGAATGGTCAATGGGGTCGGGCGCTGTCGGAATTGATGTCATAGGCGGACGGATGCCACGCAACCCGCGCTACGGATGCGGTACTGATGCACCGCATTTCCAACGACCTTTAATGGAGCCGTCGCCATGAATATCTCCCCGAACCAGACCCAGGCCGCCTTGGCACCCATGCAGCCCGTTCCCTCGGGCGAACAATCGAATCGTGTGGCAAGAACGACCGACGCCACGGTGGCGACGCATATCGCTTCGACGTCGCCGCTGCGGATCACGGTCGCCGCCGGCGATACGGTGTTCGGTTTGGCGCAACGCTACCGCGACACGCTGGGCGCGGGCATCTGCCAGATCGCCGCGGCCGTGTGGCGGCAGAATCCGCATGCGTTTCACCAGAACGATATGAACCGCCTGAAGGAAGGCGTGCATGTCCAACTGCCCGATGCCGACACCATACGCGCGATTCCCGCACTGGAAGCGGCGGAAATATGCGCCGCCCACATCGATCCCCAGCAGCAGCGGCGCCACGGTACCGTCGGTATGGCCATCCGGGAAAGCTTCGAAGATCAACGCAAGTTGCAAGCAGGCGATGTCGAACTGGTGTACTTCCGCGATACCTTGGGGCAGATCGCCAATCGTCTCGATGTCGCGGATGCAACGCTGCATCAAAAGCTGGTGGCCATCGCCAATGCCAATCCGGATGCCTTGCGCAACGGCAATATGAACGACCTGAAGACCGGCGTGTTGCTGCGCATGCCCAGCGCCGATCAAGTACTCGGCACAGATCACGCGCAGGCGAAAAACATTGTTCTGACGCAGTGGCAGGACTTCAAGCAATATACGGATCCGGCCAGGAAGTGCTGATTCGCCTGGTTCGGGGCAGGCTCGCATCACTTGCCGATGCAGAAGCGCGAAAAGATTTCGCCCAGCAGATCGTCGCTGGTGAATTCGCCGGTGATGGATGACAGGCTCTCGTGCGCCAGCCTCAGTTCTTCCGCGAACAAATCCAATACCCGGTCGTCCATCGCGGCGTGCGACGCCGCGATGGATAGATGTTCTTCGGCCTGGTTCAGCGCGCGCAGATGGCGTTCGCGCGCGAGCCAGGGTGATTCGGCGCCGGGGTTCCAGCCCGCGATGTCGAGCAACGCCTGGCGCAGTGTGTCCAGGCCCGCGCCGGTGCGGGCCGAGATGTGTAGCGCGGTACCGCTGACCGGCGCCGCTTCGATCAGATCGATCTTGTTCACGACCTTCAGCACCGGCGTTCCCGCCGGCAGCCTTGCCGCGATTCCCGCATCCAAGGCTTCTTCAGCGCCCGCTGTTGCATCCAGCAGATGCAGGATGACATCGGCGCGTTCGATCTCCTTCCATGTGCGCTGGATGCCTATGCTTTCCACCGGATCGTCCGTTTCGCGCAGACCGGCAGTGTCCACGATGTGAAGCGGCACGCCGTCCAGATGGATTTCCTGCACCACTTTGTCGCGCGTGGTGCCGGCGATGGGTGTGACGATGGCGACTTCATCGCCGGCGAGTGCGTTCAATAGACTGGATTTGCCCACATTGGGCCGGCCGGCCAACACCACGTGCAAGCCTTCGCGCAGGATCACGCCCTGGCGCGTCTGCGCGATGATGGCGCGCAGGTCGGCGGACAGGGCGTCCAGCATGGGCCTGGCCTGATACTTTTCCAGGAAGTCGATTTCTTCTTCGGGAAAATCCAGCGTGGCTTCCACCAGCATGCGCAGGTGGACGATGCGGTCCGCCAAGGCGTTTACCTTTTCGGAAAACACGCCGGACAGCGAAGCCATCGCGCCGCGCGCCGCGGCGTCGGAGGTGGCTTCGATCAGGTCCGCCACGGCCTCCGCCTGCGCCAGATCGATACGGCCATTCAGAAAGGCCCGCTGAGTGAACTCGCCGGGCTCGGCGATGCGCAAGCCCATATCGCGGCCGCTGTCCAGGCACAGCTGCAGCACGCGCCGCAGCACGGCGGGGCCGCCGTGTCCTTGCAGTTCCAGGACGTCTTCGCCCGTATAGGAATGCGGCGCCGGAAAGAACAGCGCGATGCCTTCATCCAGCGTCTCGCCCGCCGCGTTCTTGAAGGGCAGCAGGTGCGCATGGCGGGGCGTCAATTCGCGCTGAAAAAGGCGACGCACCAAGTCGGCGAGCGATGCACCGGAAATGCGCACGATGCCCACGCCACCTCTGCCGGGTGCCGTGGCGATCGCCGCTATGGGCACTGAAGGTATGAGGGACATATACGCGGATCGGCTAGGCAATAAGGGAATATAACCGTTGCGCGAGGCATCTTTGCTGGGTATGTTGCGCCGTGGAGTTCAAGTACAAATGATCAGGAGCTATTTATGTCTCGTTGGTTTACCCGCGCCGTCGCCGGAGGTTTTACCGCCATGGCGATCGCACTCGGCGCGCACGGCAGCGCCGTGGCCAGGGACCTGGTGATCGGTCTGAAGACCGAACCCAGCTCACTCGACCCTCAATATCACTCGTTGACGCCGAACACGCAGATCGCGTTGACCATTTTCGATCCGCTGGTGGCGGCCGACAATCAGCTCAAGCCGCGCCCGGCGCTGGCCGAATCGTGGACGGTGGATGGCAATGTATGGACGTTCAAGCTGCGTCCCAATGTGAAGTTCTCCGACGGCACGCCGTTCACCGCGGACGATGTGGTGTTCACCTTCGATCGCGTGCCCAAGGTGCCGAACAGTCCCTCGCCCTTCACGCTGTATTTGAAGGATGTCGCCAAGACCGAAGCCGTCGATCCCCTGACGGTGCGCATCACCACCAAGGGCCCTTCGCCGCTGCTGCTACCCAACCTGGGCCAGCTGCCCATCCTGTCGAAGAAGGCCGCATCGGGTGCCGCGCCGGAAGGCAAGACGACCACCGAACTGAATTCAGGCGACGGCCTGATCGGCACGGGTCCCTACAAATTCGTGTCGTGGAAACGCGGCGCGGAGCTTGTGCTGGCTCGCAACGATAACTATTGGGGCAAGAAGCCGGTGTGGGACAAGGTCGTCTACAAGCCCATGACCAACGCGGCCAGCCGCGTGGCGGCGCTGCTGGCGGGCGACGTGGACATGATCGAGGATCCTCCCACCGACGACCTGCCCAAGCTGAAGTCGGACAAGAACCTGTACGTACAGCAAACGCCGTCGGTGCGCGTGATGTACATCGCCATGGATCAGTTCAATGAAGTCAGTCCCGGCATCACGGATGCCGAAGGCAAGCCGCTGGCCAAGAACCCGCTGAAGGACAAGCGCGTGCGTGAAGCACTGTCGCTGGCCATCGACCGCAAGGCCATCGAAGACCGCGTGATGGGCGGCGTCGCCAAGCCGGCGGGCAACCTGCTGCCTTATCCGATGTTCGGTGCGTCCAAGACCTATGCCGAGGCACCCAAGGCCGATGTCAACAAGGCCAAGAAGCTGCTGGCGGACGCCGGCTACGCGCAGGGTTTCAACATCACGCTGGGCGCGCCGTCGGGCCGCTATATCAACGACTCCAAGGTAGCGCAAGCCATTGCATCCATGTGGAGCCGCATCGGCGTCAAGACCAATGTGGAAGCCTCGGCGCCGCCGGTGTTCTTCAAGAACCGCGACTCGTACAAGTACAGCGCCTATCTGGCGGGCTGGTCGGTGACCAGCGGCGAGATGTCCAACGCGCTGGGTTCGCTGGCGGTGACGTCGGATCCGTCCAAGGGCCTGGGCACGACCAACCGGGGCCGCTATTCGAACCCCGAGATGGACAAGCTCTACATGGAAGCCGCGACCACCATGGACGACGCCAAGCGCGCCCAATTGCTGTCCAAGGCCGCCGACCTGGTGATGGCCGACTACGGTCTGCTGCCCATCCATTTCGAGCTGTCCGTGTGGGCGATGAAGAAGGACATACGCTACGCGGGGCGTTCCGACCAGATGACCGAAGCACAGGATGTCACGCTGAAGCAATAGCAGCCGGCAAGCGCGTCCGCGGCGCGGGCGCGCGGCCCTACTTTTGGGGAGGCATGGCATAGCGGCAGGAGAATTGTTTGTTAGCGACCATCATCCGCAGGCTGCTGCAGACCGTCGTCGTCATGCTCGTCATGTCGGCGCTGGTATTCGGCGGCATTTATCTGGTCGGCGATCCGGTATCCATGATGGCCAGTCCGGATGCCACCGAAATCGAACGCGCGGCCATACGCCAATCGCTGGGGCTGGACCAGCCGCTGTGGCATCAGTATCTGATCTTCGTCGGCAAGGCGATCCACGGCGATTTCGGCAATAGCTTTCTGACCGGCGAACCCGCCATGCGGCTGATCCTGGACCGCATGCCGGCCACCATGGAGCTGGCGGTAGTGGCGATGCTGATGTCGCTGCTGATCGGCATACCGCTGGGCATACGCGCCGGGCTCAAGCCCAATGCGGCCGGCTCGCGCGCCATCATGACGGGGTCGGTGCTGGGCTTTTCCCTGCCCAATTTCTGGGTCGGCCTGATGCTGATCATGATCTTCGCGGTGACGCTGGGATGGCTGCCGGCCAGTGGACGTGGTCCTACGGTGTCATTGGGCGGATTGCGCCTGAGTGTGTTGACGCCGGGCGGCTGGGCCAACCTGATCCTGCCGGCCGCGACCATTGCGCTGGCCAAGTGCGCGACCATCATACGGATCACGCGGGCCGCCACGCGCGAAGCGCTGCCCATGGACTACATCAAGTTCGCGCGCGCCAAGGGCCTGTCGGAATCGCGCGTCATGCGCGTGCATCTGCTGAAGAACATCCTGATCCCCATCGTGACGGTCGCGGGACTGGAATTCGGCCAGGTGGTGGCCTTCGCGGTGGTGACCGAATCGGTGTTCTCCTGGCCCGGCATGGGCAAGCTGCTGATCGATTCCATCATCAACCTGGACCGCCCCGTAGTGGTGGCCTATTTGCTGCTTATCGTGTTTTTCCTGGTCATGCTGAACCTGGTAGTGGACATCATCTACACCGTTCTGGACCCGCGCGTACGATTGGACGGAAGACGATGACGACAACGACGACCCCTCAAGGCACCGGCGCGCCCGCGACGCCGGCCGCCAAGGAAGCCGGACCCTGGCGCCGCTTCGCGGAAGACTTTTTCGCCAGCAAACTGGCCACGCTGGGCCTGGTGATCCTGGTGGCCCTGATATTGGCGGTCGTGCTGGCGCCGTGGATCGCGCCGCAGAACCCCTACGATATTGGCAACCTGGACATCATGGATTCCAAGCTGCCGCCGCTGAGCGAAAACGGCGCCGGCGATATGCGGTATTGGATGGGCACCGACGGCCAGGCGCGCGATATGTTGTCGGCCATCCTGTACGGCCTGCGCACCAGTTTGATGGTGGGCTGTATCTCGGTGTTCTTCGCCTTTGTCATCGGCGCCACGGTGGGGCTGGTGGCGGCGTATTTCGGCGGCCGCGTCGATGCGCTGCTGATGCGCATCGCCGATATCCAGCTGTCCTTTCCGTCCATCCTGGTGGCGCTGATCCTGCTGTCCATATTGGGCACGGGCGTGGACAAGGTCATCATCGCGCTGATCGTCGTGCAATGGGCCTACTTCGCGCGTACGGCGCGCGGCGCGGCCCTGGTCGAACGCGGCAAGGAATACGTGGAGGCCGCGCGCTGCATGTCGCTGGGGTCGTGGCGCATCCTGCGGCGGCATCTGCTGCCGAACTGCATGCCGCCGCTGATCGTGGTCGCCACCATCGACCTGGCCCACGCCATCGCGCTGGAAGCCACCTTGTCCTTCCTGGGCGTGGGCGTGCCGGTGACCGAGCCGTCGCTGGGCATGCTGATCTCCAATGGCTTCGAGTTCCTGATGTCCGGCCGCTACTGGATATCGTTTTTCCCAGGCGTGGCGCTGGCCATCGCGATCATCGCCATCAATCTGGTCGGCGATCATCTGCGCGACGTGCTGAACCCGCGCAACGCGAACTAGGGAGCATCGATGACGACGACGATGAACGAGCGCCCGCTGGCGGCTATCGACGGCGCACGCGATGCTTCGGCGCCGGTGCTGGACGTCGCGGGACTGCGCACGTACTTCTACACCCGCGCCGGCGTGGTCAAGGCGGTCGACGGTGTGGACCTGCGGTTGGGCCAGGGCGAGATCCTGGGCCTGGTCGGCGAATCGGGCTCGGGCAAGAGCATTACCGGCTTTTCATTGATCGGCCTGATCGATGAGCCGGGGCGCATTGTGGATGGATCGATACGCTTCGACGGCCGCGAACTGCGCGGCGCGCCGCCCGCGCAGATGCGTGCGCTGCGCGGCAACGATATCGCGATGATCTTTCAGGATCCGATGATGACGCTGAACCCGGTCCTGCGCGTCGACACGCAGATGATCGAGGCTATCCAGGCGCATCGCAAAATGGATCGCGCGGCGGCGCGCACGCGTGCGCGCGACGTTCTTGCCATGGTCGGCATACCCTCGCCGGAAGAACGGCTGCGCGCCTATCCGCACCAGCTATCGGGCGGCATGCGTCAGCGCGTGGCCATCGCCATCGCGTTGCTCAACGCGCCGCGCGTGATCATCGCCGACGAACCCACCACCGCGCTGGACGTGACCATACAGGGGCAGATCCTGTATGAGGTACAGAAGCTCTGCCGCGAGACCGGCACGGCGCTGCTGTGGATCACGCATGACCTGGCCGTGGTCTCCGGCCTGGCGGACCGCATCGCGGTCATGTACGCGGGCCGTGTGGTGGAAACAGGCTCCACGGCCGACGTCATCGGCCGTCCGCTGCATCCTTATACCCACGGCTTGATGATGTCCATCCCGACGCCGGAAACCCGCGGGCATGATCTGGCGTCCATACCCGGCATGACGCCGTCGCTGCTTAAACTGCCGCAAGGCTGTGCCTTTCGCACGCGCTGTCCGCGCGCCACCGATATTTGTCTGCAGGAGCCGCAGTCCGTGGAATGGCGGCCCGCGCATTGGGTGCGCTGCTGGCATGCCGGCGAAGCGGAGGCGCGATGAGTAATCAATCCACACCCATCCTTTCGCTGCGCGACGCCGAGATGCGTTTCGTGCAGCCAGTCGATCTGGCCGGCCGCATCGCCAATCTGTTCGGCGCGGGCCTGCGCAAGACCGTGGTGCACGCCGTGGCCGGCGTCGACCTGGACGTGATGCCGGGTGAAGTGATCGGCGTGGTCGGCGAATCCGGTTGCGGCAAGTCGACGCTGGGCCGCATGATCAGCGGCATCCTGCCGCCCACGTCGGGCAGCATCGCCTATGCCGGCAAGCCGGTGGCGTCGATGGACGACAAGCAGCGTCGCGCGTACGAGCTTGGCGTGCAGATGATCTTCCAGGACCCCTATGCGTCGCTGAATCCACGCATGCGCGTGGAAGAGATCATCGGCGAGGCCCCCATGGTGCACGGCCTGGTCGGCCGCCGCGACCGCAAGGCCTACGTCGCCGAGTTGATGCGCCAGGTGGGTCTGGATCCCGCCTACGCGCAACGCTATCCGCACCAGTTTTCCGGCGGCCAGCGGCAGCGTATCGGTATCGCGCGAGCGCTGGCGCTCAAGCCCAAGGTGATCGTCTGCGATGAAGCCGTGGCCGCGCTGGACGTATCCATCCAGGCCCAGGTGCTGAATCTGTTCGCGCAGCTGCGACGCGAGCTGGACCTGACGTACCTGTTCATCAGCCACAACCTGGGCGTGGTGGGACATATATCCGACCGTGTGGCCATCATGTACCTGGGCCGCATCGTCGAACTGGCCTCTACCGATCAGGTGTTCAAGCGGGCCAATCATCCCTACACGCAGGCGCTGCTGAAGGAATTGCCCACGCTGAATCCCGAGCGGCGCAGCTTCAAGCCCATCCAGGGCGAACTGCCTTCGCCGCTGGCGCCGCCGCCGGGCTGCACCTTCCATCCGCGTTGTCCGCAGGCGATGGACCGTTGCCGCCGGGAACGGCCCGCGCTGCGCGAGATCGCGCCCGGACAGCTGAGCGCCTGCCATCTGAACGACCTGTCCGCCACCGCCGCGCGGCCGGTCGATTTTCACGCCGGCCCCGTCGCCATGCAGAGCTGAACCCCATGCGCACCACCGATATGCCTTTCGCGCCCTATATCCGCATCGAGCCGCGCGCGGCGCCCTTGCCGCTGGTGTGCGATTCGCCGCATAGCGGTGTGACGTATCCCGCGGATTTCGGTTATGCCGTCGATGCCAGGGTACTGCGCACCGGCGAAGACACGCACGTCGACGAGTTGTGGCGCAGCATCCCCGACGTGGGCGGCACCCTGATTCTGGCCCAGTTTCCACGTACCTATATCGATCCCAATCGTGAGCCCGACGATATTGATCCAACGCTGCTCGCCGGGCCTTGGCCGGATGCCATCCGCCCATCGGAGAAGAGCCGCATCGGCCATGGACTGATCTGGAGCAAGGCCGGCGGCCGGCCCATCTACGATCGCAAGCTGGCGGTGGAGGAAGTGCGGCATCGCATCCAGGCCTATCATCAGCCCTATCACGCGGCGCTCAACCGGGATATCGAGGCGGCCTACAAGCAGTTCGGCGCGGTGTGGCATCTGAACCTTCATTCCATGCCGTCGGATTCGTACGATGTGCTGCAGGTAGCGGGCGATCGTCAGCTGGCCGATTTCGTGCTGGGCGACCGCGACGGCACCACCTGCGAGCCGGCGCTGGTGGACGTGGTGGAGCAGTCGCTGCGTGAAAGCGGCTATACGGTGGCTCGCAACGATCCGTTCAAGGGCGTCGCGCTGATCGCCCGCCTGGGCAAGCCCGCGCAGCGGCGCCACAGTCTGCAGATCGAGATCCATCGCGGGCAATACATGAATGAACAGACGTTCGAAAAGAACGAGAAATTTCCGGCCATGCAGGCCGCACTGACCAAGGCGGCGCAGGACGTCGCGCAATACATTCAAAGGCAATTATGAAAACCCTGGACGAAATCGAGCGCGCGCATGGCGAGCTCACGGCGATACGCCGCGATATCCATGCCCATCCCGAATTGGCTTTCGAGGAAACCCGCACGTCATCGCTGGTCGCGGAAAAACTGCGTAGCTGGGGCATCGAAGTGCATACCGGCTTCGGCAAGACCGGCGTGGTCGGCGTGCTGCAAGGCAACGGCGGCAAGGGCAGGACCATCGGCCTGCGCGCCGATATGGACGCCTTGCCCATGCCGGAGAACAACCGCTTCGCCCATAAGTCCACCATCAGCGGGCGCATGCACGGCTGCGGCCATGACGGCCATACCGCCATGCTGCTGGGCGCCGCGCAATACCTGTCGGGCCATCGCGATTTCGCCGGCCGCGTAGTGTTCATCTTCCAGCCCGCGGAAGAAAACGGCAATGCCGGCGCGCGGGCGATGATGCAGGACGGCCTGTTCGACAAGTTCCCCTGCGACGCGGTGTTCGGCATCCACAATATGCCGGGCATGCCAGTCAACGAGTTCGGCATCCGTCCCGGTCCGACGATGGCGTCCAGCAATCGCTTCACCATCACCATCAAGGGCGTGGGCGGCCATGCCGCGCAGCCGCACAAGACGGTGGATACCATCGTTATCGCATCGGAGATGGTCGGCGTGCTGCAGAGCGTGGTATCGCGCACCAAGAACCCGCTGGATACCGCGGTGCTGACGGTGACGCAGATCCATGCGGGCGATTCCTTCAACGTGATTCCGGCGGAAGCCATCATCCGCGGTACGGTGCGCACCTATACCACCGAGGTCCTGGACCTGATCGAGGACACCATGCGCCGCATCGTCACGACGCTGCCGCAGGTGTACGGCGGCAGCGGCGAACTGGATTTCGTGCGGGCCTATCCGCCGCTGGTGAACTGGGAAAAGGAAACCGAGTTCGCCGCGCAGGTCGCGGAAGCCGCGTTCGGCAAGGAAAGCGTCAACCGCGCCGTGCCGCCTTTCATGGGCGCGGAGGATTTCTCTTTCTTCCTGCAGAAGGTGCCCGGCTGCTACATCTTCCTGGGCAATGGCGAAGGCGAGCATAGGCTGGAGTCGTACCACGGCATGGGTCCGTGCACGCTGCACAATCCCAATTACGACTTCAACGACGCCCTGCTGCCGGTGGGCGCGACGTATTGGGTCAAGATGGTGGAGACCTTCCTGAAGCAGGCGTAGCGTAGCGGCTACCTGGCTTCGATGCGGGCGCCGGCCGGGCCGCCGGCCATACGGGCGGCCTCGCCGGCCGCCTGTATCCGCGGCAGATTGAGCTCTATCCAATCCGCCAGCAGGCGCACTTTCTCCGCGCACTCGCGGCCCAGGGGCGTAAGCCGGTATTCGACGCGCGGCGGTACCACCTGATATGCCTTGCGGTCGACCAACCCGTCGGCTTCCAGCCATTGCAAGGTCTGCGCCAGCATTCTTTCGCTGACGCCGCCGATGGTGCGCTTCAGTTCGCTGAAGCGATGCATGCGCTGCTCCAGGCTGATCAACACCAGGACGCCCCAACGACTGGTGACGTGCTTCAGCACGTCACGGGAGGGACAGTCCGCCGCCAGCAGATCGCCGCGCAGCAGGCGTTCGGACAGCGAGGCGGAGGACTGCGCCGATGTGGATGGCGCGGGTGATTTCGGAGCTTTGGGGGCGGCGGACGGCGCAGTCCGCCCGGACGGCATATCCCGGGAAGTCATACTTACCTTTATGTACGTACTTACTAATCGTAAGTAATACTGCTAGATTGCCTCCGTCGTCAATCCGAACGGAGTTTCCTCATGACTATCGCCATCACCGGTGCCACCGGCCAGCTCGGCCGCCTGGTCGTCCGGCAATTGCTGCGTACGGTGCCCGCGGCGGATGTGCTTGCGCTGGTCCGCACGCCCGCCAAGGCCGCCGATCTGGGCGTTGCCGCGCGCCCGGCCGACTACACCAGGCCGGAAACCCTGCCGCCCGCGCTGGCGGGCGTCGACACGCTGTTGCTGATCTCGGGCAATGAAGTGGGACAGCGCATCGCGCAGCACCGCAATGTGGTGGAGGCCGCGCAGCGTGCCGGCGTGGGTCGCATCGTCTATACCAGCCTGCTGCATGCGGACACGTCGCCCCTGAGCCTGGCGCCCGAGCACCTGGAGACGGAAAACGCCATCAAGGCGTCCGGGCTGGCCTACACGCTGCTGCGCAATGGCTGGTACATCGAAAATCACACCGGCGCCATCCCGCCGGCTTTGTCCACCGGCGTCCTGGCCGGGGCCTCCGGCGAAGGCCGGTTCTCCGCCGCGGCGCGCGCCGACTATGCGCTGGCCGCGGCCACCGTGCTGACGGGCGACGGGCATGAGGGCAAAACCTATGAACTCGCCGGCGATGAATCCTATACGCGCGCGCAGTTCGCGGCCGAAGTCGCGCGCCAGGCCGGCAAGCCGGTGGTCTACCAGAACCTGTCGCAGGCCGAGTATGCAAAAGCCCTGGAAGGCGCCGGCCTGCCGCCACCGATCGCGCAAGCCGTGGCCAGTTGGGACGCCCTTGCCGCGAATGGCGCGCTGTTCGACGACAGCGGCGTGTTGTCGCGGCTGATCGGCCGTCCGACGACGCCGTTGTCGACGGTGATCGCCCAGGCCCTGGCCTGAGCGTACGCCGGCGCTATTCGGCGCGCGGGGCGCGTTGCGGAAACGTGCGTTCGAATACGCCTTCGGCGATGCGGTTCTTCAGGATCTCGATCGAGCCGCCCGCGATCATCCAGCCGCGGCAGCGCCGCACGCAATACTCGACCAGCGACTCGCGGCTATAGCCCATGCCGCCCAGCACTTGCAGCGCTTCATTGGCCACCTCGAAGCCGGCCTGGTTGCAATAGGCCTTGGCGATGGCGGTTTCGGTTGCCGACGGGAATCCGGTATCCGCGTTGGACGCCGCCCGGTACAGCAGCAGCTGGCCGGCGTCCAGCTTGATGCGCATGTCGGCGAACTTCCACTGCAGGCCTTGGAACTCGCAGAGCAGGCGGCCGAACTGCTTGCGCTGCAGGGCCCACTCGCGGGCTTCTTCGTACGCATAGCGGCCCAAGGCCAGCGAGCGCGAGGTATTGCCGATGCGTTCGACATTGAAGCCGGCGATCTGCTTCTTGAAGCCGCCTTCGCCCAGCACCACCATGTCGTCCGGCACGTACACATTGTCGAAGTAGATCTCGGCCCATTCTTCGTCGGACATGAAGGCCGAACGCTTGCCCAGCCTGACGCCTTCGCTCTTCGTGTCGATCAGCACGGAGCCGATGCCATGCGTACCCGGGCCGAAACGTACATAGGCCAGGATGACGGTGGCGTGGGGCCCGTGCGTGGTGAAGATCTTCGAACCGTTGATGCGCCAGCCATTGCCGTCGCGGGTGGCGCTGGTCTTCAATTCGGTGACGGCCGAGCCTGCTTCGGGTTCGGTCATGCCGACAGAGATCAGCATGTCGCCGGCCAACAGCGGGCGCAGGTATTTCTCCTTCTGCATGGCGTTGCCGTATTCACCCAGCACACGGATGGGGCCGAAGTTGCCGGCCTGCACGACGTCCGCGCTGCGCGGGCAGACGGACGCGATGGTCTGGATGGCGATGACGGCATCCATCAGCGAGCCGCCGATACCGCCGTTGGCTTCGCTGATGGTGATGCCCAGCAGGCCTTGCCGCGCCATGGAGCGGGCCACGTCCCAGGGATATTCCCTGGAATGCGCGCGGTCCCGCGCGCCGGCGCGCAACTCGTTTTCCGCATAGCGGCGCACGGCATCCTGGAAGTCGCGCTGTTCCGGTGTGAGATTGAAATCCATAGTGATGGGTCCTCGTTATCGTTGTCGCATCGTCTTCCCTGCGCGCGTCAAGCAAGGCGCAGCAAGCCATCCACCGCCACGACGCCATCGGCGCGCACGAACAGTGGGTTGATCTCCGCCTCCTCGACCCGGACGCCGTCCACCACCGCCAGTCGCGAGAAGGCGGCAATGGCTTGGGCCAGCGCCGCGCAATCCGCGCGCGGCAGGCCGCGGAAGCCGCGCACCAGGCGCGTCGCGCGCACCTCTTCGATCATCGCCTGCGCTTCCTGTACGCCGACCGGCGCCAGGCGGATGGCGAAGTCGGGATTCAGCTCGGCCGCGATGCCGCCGGCGCCCAGCACCACCGTCGGGCCGACCAGCGGGTCCAGGCGATAGCCCAGGATCAGCTCCAGCAGCCGCCCTTCCATCGCCTGCACCAGGATGCCGTCGATGGCGGCGCGGGGCGCATGGGCGCGCACGCTGTCCAGCATGGCGTCGACCGCGGCGCGCAGTTGCGCGTCATCGGCAATGCCGACCCGCACGGCGCCCGCATCGGTCTTGTGCGGCACCTCGCGCGACGACACCTTGGCGACGACGGGATAGGGCAAGCCGTGCGCGAGATCGTCGGCGGGCACCAGGCGCGACGGGGCGACCGGCACGCCCAAGGCCTGGAACAGGCCGCCGGCTTCGTATTCGGTCAGCGCGCCCGTGCGCGGCAGGCCGGCGGGCCATGGGAACCGCGCAGGTTGCGGCATGGGCGCCGGCTTGCGTTGGAACAGCACCGCCAGTGCGTCGGCGCAGGATTCGGGCGTGCGGAAAGCGGCGATGCCGTGCTTCCTGAGCAAGGCCAGCGATGCCGGCGCCTCGGGCGCGAGAAATGCCGCCATCGGTTTGTTGTCCGGCTTGCCGGCCTGTACCAGCGGGTTGACGGCGAAGTCGGGATGGAATTGCGCCGATGAACCGATCACGCTGAGCACGGCATCGCACCAGTCCGCCAGCAGCAGTTGTTCGAGCAGGTCCTTGTATTGCGCGGGCGTGGCGGCGAGCGTCAGGTCGATGACGGGCGTTTCGCGTATGCGCAAACCGCGCTTCGCCATGTGTTCGACGAAGGCCGCGGGCGGCGCGGCGGCCACCAGGCCGCGCATGCCCAGGTTGTCGACCACCGTGGCGGCGCCGCCGCCGGTGGTGGTGATTACGGCGACACGCGGCGTATCGCCGCGCAGGCACGCATCGCCATAGCGCGCCGCCAGCGGCACGATCTCGAACAGCGTCTCCAGTTGATGCACGCGCAGCACGCCGTGCGCGCGGAAGAACGCATCCACGGCCGCATCGTTGCCGGCCATCGCGCCGGTATGCGATTGCGCCAGTGCGTCGCCTTGCTCGGAGCGTCCCAGCTTGTAGGCCACGACGGGCTTGCCGGCCTGGCGCGCGCGCGCCAGCGCGGCGGCCAGCACGGGCGCTTCGCGCAAGGTTTCCAGGAACAGCAGGATGACGCGCGTGTTCGGATCGTCCACCAACGCATCGACCACTTCGCCGACGGTGATGTCGCTTTCATTGCCCACCGAAACGGAGCTCGCGAAGCCGAAGCCGCGCGCCGCCGCGCGCGACAGCAGCGAACCCATCATGGAGCCGCTCTGCGACACCATGCTGATATCGCCCGCGACCAGATCGTCGGCCTCGAAGGCCGCGTTCACCGATATGACGCCGCCCGTGTGCAGGTTGGCGCTGCCTATGCTGTTGGGACCGAGTATGCGCACGCCCAGTTCACGCGCGCGCGCCACCAGCGCCTGCTGGCGCGCCACGCCTTCCGGTCCGGCTTCCGCGAAGCCGTCGGAATAAACGGTCAGCACGCGCGCGCCCGCGGCGGGACATTGTTCGAGCACGGACAGCACCTGTTCGCCGGGGATCATGACGAAAACGTGGTCCACCGGTTCGGGCAGGTCCGCCAGCGAAGGATAGGCGCGTTCGCCCATGATCTCCGCGCGTCCGGCATTGATGGGATGGACGCGGCCGGCGTAGCGATGCTTGCGCATGAAGCGCAGCGGCCGCGCGGTGTTCTTGCGCTCGTCGCCGGACGCGCCGACCAGCGCGATGGCGCGGGGCGCGAGCAGCGCCTGCCCCAAGGACGTGGATGACTTCGCTGACATGATGTGCTCGTTTCTTCAGGCTATGGGACGGTCCGCCGCCAAGGCCAGATCGCTTACCTTGCCGCTGTCCAGTTTCCAGACGGCCGCGCGCAGTTGGCGCGTGCGCGCCACGCCCAGCACCGGTCCGGCCAGCTCGTCGAACTTGTCGTTCAGTTCGGCGTCCGACAAAGGCGCTTCCGGATCGCCCTTGCGATACGGCGCGTACTGTTCGTGCCGCATGCCATCGTCGGTGATGATGGCCACGCGCGCGGCGCGCATTTTTGGAAAACCGGCGGTCAGCTCCGGATCCTCGACGACCGTGATCTTGCGCATCAGCGCGCGCGTGTCGCCGTCGTTCAGCGCGTCCGGCTCGAAGGCGGCGAGCCGCACGGAACCTTGCCGCATCGCGTGTGCAAGCACATAGGGAAGGCTGAAGCGCGCCTCGAAAGCGGTCGTGGGCTCGGCATTGCCGGCGACGTCCAGCGTTGCGCGATAGGCCCTTACCTCGATGGCGCGCACACGGTCGGCTTGCACGCCTTTGTCGCGCAGCGCCAGCGCGGCGTCGATGGCCGCGAAGGTATGGCCGCAGCAGCCATGATTCTTCTGGGTCATGCGCGTAATGTTGTAGTGCTCGCCCAGGCCGTCGAGTACGGTGTCCCAGCGTACGTTCTCGGCCAGCGCGGCGCCGAAGCCGACCTCGCCTTCCAGGATGTCGGCCACGCCGGTCACGCCGTGCGCCGCGCCCTGTCCCGCGCGCACGCCGGCTTCCGCCGCGTGGCCGGCATGCAGGGCCTTGCTCATGGCGTCGGAGCGGAAGGCTTGCTGCAGCGCGGCGGCCATGGTGGCGGAGGTCGCGATGGCGTGCCCCATGACGTCGGCGCGACCGGGCGCGGCCAGTGCCGCGGCCGCCGCGGCGGCGCCCAGCGTGCCCACCGTGCCGGTGGTGTGGAAATACCGGTAGTGGGAAGGCTGCATCGCCGCGGCGATGCGGGTGGATATCTCATAGCCGACTACGACCGCGTTGAGCAGCTCGCGGCCGCTGGCGCGCTGGTGTTCCGCCATGGCCAGGGCCGCCGCGATCACCGGGCAGCCTGGGTGGTAGGCGCCGTCACGGAAGATGTCGTCGAATTCCGGCGCGTGCGATGCGCTGCCGTTGATCCAGGCCGCCGTGGCCGGAAACGCCGTGGTGCCGTTGCCAGGCAGGCTGGAGCGCCCGATGCCCAGTTCTTCCGCGTGCGCGGCCACCAGTTCGCGGCAGGGCGATATGCGGGTGCCGGGATAGAGGGCGGACAGCCAGTCCAGGACCGCGCGCTTGGCGTAGTGCAGGACCTCGTCAGGCAGGCGCGCGACGGTATCGCGCGCTCCATAGGCGGACAGGGATTCGAGCAGCATGGGCGTCTCCGATGTCGCGGCGCGTTGGCGCGCCGCTATGGTGTATCCGCCACTCTAGCCCGTGGGACGCCGGCCCGGTTTGAAAAAATGGCAAGCGACCGATCACTGATTCTGCAGGCCGCCGCGGGGCACGCGCCGATGACGGCGGCGCCGCGGCCCCGCGCGGCCGATGAGGTTTCAGGGACGCAGCGCCGCCAGCAGATCCGCCGTCAGCGGACTCATGGCCGCCGCATCCCGCACGCAGACGAAGAACTGCCGCTCCGCCCAGGCGTCTTCCAGGGCCAGCAGGACCAAGCCCATATCCGCCAGGTAATTGCGCGCGATGCCTTCGGGCACCACGGCGATCCCCAGCCCTTCGCGGATCATGCGGCAGCGTGTTTCGAAGTTGGAGACCTGCAGCTTGACCTTGGGCGGCCGCGATACCGTCTGGCCGATGTAGTCCAGGAATTGGTCCAGCGAATGGCGCGGAAAATAGCCCAGCAGTTCGTAGTCCAGGGCTTCTTCGAGGCGCAGCGAGGCGCGGCCCGCCAGCGGATGTCCGCGCGGCACCACCAGGCCCACGCGATCGCTGCGAAAGGGAAACGACGATACGCCGGCGGCGGCGCGCTCGGCGTGATAGATGCCCATGTCCACCGTGCCATCGGCCACCATGCGCGGGATGTCGTAGCTGTGGGCTTCCAGCAGGTCGACCGCGACGTTGTCGCGCCCCGCCAGAAAGCGCGCCATGGGCGCGGGCAGGAACTGCAGCAGGGTGGAAGGATTGGCCGCCAGCCGGATCTTGGCCTGGCCGTCGGCCGAATAGCTGTCGATGGCCTGTTCCGCCAGCTGGACGCTGCGCAGGATGGCCTTGGCGCGCTGGTAGAGCAGCACGCCGGCGGGGGTGGGTTCCACACCGCGGCCATGGCGATGCAGCAGCGTGCGATCCAGGTGGCGTTCCAGATCGGCGATCCGCCGGCTGGCGGCGGACGCCACGACATTTTCCCGTTCGGCGGCCCGGGTAAGGCTTTTTTCCTCGACGGCGGCGACGAAGATTTCCAGCGCCGGGACGTCGAGTTTCTTCACGGCAGGCCGCCTTGCGCCGCCATCAGCGCTTGGCGGCTTCGGTCTCGACGCGCAGCTTGCGCGTGATGTACCACTGCTGCAGGATGGACAGCGTGTTGTTGACGCACCAGTACAGCACCAGGCCGGCGGGGAACATGAACATCATGCCGCCGAACACCAGGGGCATGATCATCATGACCTTGGCCTGCACGGGATCGGGCGGCGTGGGGTTCAGCTTGATCTGCAGGAACATGGTGGCCATCATGATGGCGGGCAGGATGAAGTACGGATCATGCACGGAAAGATCGTGCACCCAGCCCAGCCAGGGCGCGCCGCGCATTTCCACGCTGGCCAGCAGCACCCAGTACAGCGAGATGAACACCGGGATCTGCACCACCATCGGCAGGCAGCCGCCCAGCGGATTGATCTTTTCGGTGCGATACATCTCCATCATGGCGGCGTTCAGCTTCTGCTTGTCGTCGCCGTACTTTTCCTTCAGCGCCTGCAGCCGCGGGGTGACCTGCTTCATGCGCGCCATGGAGCGGTAGCTGGTGGCCGCCAGCGGGTAGAACAGCAGCTTGATCAGCACGGTCAGCGCGACGATGGTCCAGCCCCAGTTGCCCAGGATGGAGTGCAGCCACGTCATCAGCGAGAACAGCGGCTTGGCGATGATGGTCAGCCAGCCGTAGTCGACCACGAGCTCCAGCCCGGGCGCCAGCGCGGCCATGGCCTTCTGGTCCTGCGGGCCGACCCACAGATGGGCGTCGACGCTGGCCGAGGCGCCGGGGGCGATGTCGCCCACGCCTTCGATGGTGCGCGCGGCATAGAGGTTGTCGCGCACCTGCAGCAGCTCATTGGTGCGCGCCTTGCCCTGCGGCGGAATCCAGGCGGTGGCGAAGTAATGCTGCACCACGGCAATCCAGCCGTTGTCGGCCTGCTTGATGTAGCTGGCCTTCTTCTTTTCGATATCCGAGAACGTGGCCTTCTGGAACTTGTCCTGGTCCGAATACACGGCCATGCCGGTGAAGGTGTGATAGAAGCTGGACGTATCCGGCGGGTTGTTGCCGTCGCGCTGCAGCTGCAGGTACAGCGACGGACGTTCCGGATTGGCGCTGGTGTTCGTCATGTCGTGACGGACATCGATGTCATAGCGGCCGCGATGCAGGGTGTAGGTCTTGGTGACCTTCATTCCCCCCGACTCGGCCTCGAACACCACGCTCAGCGTATCGCCGGTCATATTGCGTTCGGACGACACCATGCGGAACGGCGTCTGGTGGGTCGGGAAACCGGGCTGGCCCGCGGCGCCGACCACGCCGGATTGCACGATGTACTGCAGGTCGGGCGTATCGTCCAGCAGCACCGTCGGCTGGTCGCCGCGATTGGCGTCCGGGTACTTCAGCAGCACCGCCTGCACCAGCTGCGCGCCGGTGGTGTCGAAGGTCAGGCGCAGCACGTCGGTGGTGACGACGATTTTCTGCGAATCCGCCTGGGCCTTGGCGGCCGAAGCCGGCACGGCGCCGGGCGCGGCCGTGGCAGGCTGGCCGGCCGCGGGCACGCTGGGAACGGTCGTGTTGCCGGCGGGCTGTGCCGCATCGCCGGCAGCCGGCTTGGCCGCTTGCTGGGCCGGCGTGGTCGCCGGCGGCACGCCGAACAGCGACGGCTTTCCGTTATGGACTTGCCAGTTGTTCCAGAGGAGCAACAGCGAGAAA
Source organism: Bordetella sputigena (assembly GCF_965137885.1). Classification (NCBI taxonomy): domain Bacteria; kingdom Pseudomonadati; phylum Pseudomonadota; class Betaproteobacteria; order Burkholderiales; family Alcaligenaceae; genus Bordetella; species Bordetella sputigena. The sequence continues at coordinate 55,494 of NZ_CBCSCA010000001.1, read as the reverse complement.
GAGAAGATCATCCAGAGGATGGTTCGTCGGATATCCATGGTGCCTACAAGGTAAAAGCGGGACCGGCAAAGCCCGCCAGTTTAGCGTCAATCCTGCCGGGCGCGGTGGCCGTGGCGGCAGGAGCAAGGGTCGCCGGACCGCGGCGCGGGGGGAACCGGGTCGAGACCGCCCGGGCTCCAGGGGTGGCATCGGCCAATGCGCCGCGCCGCCAGCCACAGACCGCGCAAAGGCCCGTGAGTTTCAATGGCTTCGATGGCGTAGGCCGAGCAGGTGGGCGTGAAACGGCATTGCCGCCCCATCCAGGGGCTCAGGAAGAACCGGTAGAACCGGATCGGCGCGATCAGCAGGGTCTTGATCATGGACGCGCTCACGCGGGCACCTTCAGGAGGAACAGCGTACCAATCGCACGAAGTGAGTGTCTACTTCGGCGCGGGCCGCGTGTTTCAGGGCTGTCAACGACAGCTCGGGGACGCGCGTGTGCAGCCTGACGACATAGTCGGCCGGCGGCAGCGCGAGGCGGCGGGCCCGGAATGCTTCCCGTATGACGCGTTTCAGGGCGTTGCGGGTCGCGGCACGCGCGGCATGCCGCTTGGCGATGACCATCCCCAACCGGGCTTGAGCCGGCCGGACGTCCGCGGGTGTGGCGGTGGACGTGATCATGAAAAACGCCCCTCGCGCCAGCCGGCGGCCTTTCAGCGCGGCGGCGAATTCCGAGGGGCGATGCATCCGCGCCTCCGGTGGAAGCGTGGTGCGCGGCATGGCGGGCAACTGCGCGGCCGTGCCGGCGGCCTTTATATCGGCCGCGGCGGGCGCAACGCCTCGTGGCGCGGCGCTCAGACCGCCAGACGCTTGCGGCCCTTGGCGCGGCGCGCGTTCAGCACGGCGCGGCCGCCACGGGTCTTCATGCGCACGCGAAAGCCATGGGTGCGCTTGCGGCGGGTAACGGAGGGTTGGAAGGTGCGTTTCATGGGCGGTCCACAAAAAGAACAATTAAAAAATACGGATGGGCACGGACGCGGACAAAATCGCCCGCGCGCCCATGCGGGTCGGCGGTCTTCTCGGCGGTCTTGCTACCGGGGTATCAATCTTTAGCTATATCTCTTAGCTATCTCGGGCCGAGTGGTTTGCGCGAGGCGGTTTGCCTGGGGCGAACGAGGTCACCCCGACCTCAGCCGAGCCCGCCATTTCAGCAAGTTTCTTCTCTGTTGTCAAACAGTTAGCGCCGGGGGTGCCACGGCCGGCACCTCCAGCCTGTGGATAACCACAGCCCAGGCAAGGTAGAATCGAGGTTTAGACAAGACCGACATGAAAGAATTCTGGCAGACCTGCGTCAGTCGTCTTGAGCAGGAGCTCCCCCCTCAGCAGATCAGTGCGTGGATCCGTCCGCTGGTGCCTCTCTCCTTCGACGAGGCGCAAGCGGTGCTGCGCATTTCCGCGCCCAATCGCTTCAAGCTGGATTGGGTGCGCAAGAACTTTGCCCACCAGATAGAGGCGCTGGCCGCCGAATGGTTTCAGCGGCCGGTGCAGGTCCAATTCGAACTGCCGGCGGGCGTCAGCGCGCCCCGCATGCCGGTCGCGCCGCGGGCGGGCTCGCCCGCCGCCGGCATGGCCGGCATTCCCGGCGGGATGCCCGCGGGCGGCGCCGGCGCCGCCATGGCGGTCCCCGGCGCGGGCGCGGCGCCTGTGGGTTACAGCGCATCGGCGCCAGCGGCTGAAACGCTGGCACCCGCGGCCCCGGCGACCACGGCCGCCGCAGCCGCCGCGGTGGCCGCCGCCGTCAATGCCGATGCCGCCAATGTCGTCTACGAACGCTCGCGGCTGAATACGGATCTGACGTTTGAAAACTTCGTCACCGGCAAGGCCAACCAGCTGGCTCGCGCCGCGGCGCTGCAGGTCGCCGAAAACCCCGGCATTTCCTACAACCCGCTGTTCCTTTATGGCGGCGTGGGCCTGGGCAAGACGCACCTGATCCATGCCATCGGCAATGCCATGGTCGCCGCCGGCACCGGCGTGCGCGTGCGCTACGTGCATGCCGACCAGTACGTGTCCGACGTCGTGAAGGCATATCAGCGCAAGGCCTTCGACGACTTCAAGCGCTACTACCATTCGCTGGACCTGCTGCTGATCGATGACATCCAGTTCTTCTCCGGCAAAAACCGCACGCAGGAAGAATTCTTCTACGCGTTCGAAGCGATGGTCGCGCAGCGCAAGCAGATCATCATCACCAGCGACACCTATCCGAAGGAACTGGCCGGCATCGACAGCCGCCTGATCTCCCGCTTCGATTCCGGCCTGACGGTGGCGATCGAGCCGCCGGAACTGGAAATGCGCGTGGCGATCCTGCTGCGCAAGGCGGAATCGGAAGGCGTGCCCATGCCGGAAGAGGTCGCGTTCTTCATCGCCAAGCATCTGCGCAGCAACGTGCGCGAACTGGAAGGCGCCCTGCGCAAGGTGCTGGCCTATGCGCGCTTCCATGGCCGCGACGTGGTGACCGTGGACGTCTGCAAGGACGCCTTGAAGGATTTGCTGTCGGTGTCCAACGGGCAGATCACGGTCGAAAACATCCAGAAGACGGTGGCCGATTTCTACAAGATCAAGGTCGCCGACATGTATTCGAAACGGCGTCCCGCCAATATCGCCCTGCCTCGCCAAGTGGCCATGTACCTGGCCAAGGAGCTCACCCAGAAAAGCCTGCCTGAAATCGGCGATCTGTTCGGTGGCCGCGACCACACCACCGTTCTTCATGCCGTTCGCAAGATTTCGGACGCGCGCGGCAAGCTCGCCGAGCTCAACCATACCCTGCACGTGTTGGAACAAACTCTAAAAGGATGAACATGCAACTCGTACAAACCACACGCGATGCATTGCTGAAACCGCTATCGACTGTGGCGGGCATCGTCGAAAGACGCCATACCCTGCCCATCCTGGCGAACATCCTGATGCGCAAAGAGGCCAACAAGGTGTCGTTCATCGCGACCGACCTCGAAGTGCAGATCACCACGCATGCCGATTTCGGCGTGGGTTCCGACAACGAATCGACCACCGTCGCCGCGCGCAAGCTGCTGGACATCCTGCGCGCGCTCCCGGATACGGGCGACGTCAAGCTGGCGCTGGCCAGCAACAAGCTGTCCGTGCAGACAGGCAAGAGCCGCTTCGCGCTGCAGACGCTGGCGGCCAGCGAATTCCCCACCGTGGCGCAGCCCGAACAATGGGACGTGTCGCTGACGTTGACGCAAAAGAATCTGCGGCATCTGTTGAACATGGTGTATTTCGCCATGGCGCAGCAGGACATCCGCTATTACCTGAACGGCATGCTGATGGTGTTCGAGCCGGGCCGCGTGCGCGCCGTGGCCACCGACGGCCATCGCCTGGCGCATTGCGCCACCGAGGCCGAAGGTATCACCGAAAAGCATGAAGTCATCGTGCCGCGCAAGACCGTGCTGGAAATGCAGCGTCTGCTGGAAGACTCGGATGCGCCCGTGTCGGTGGACGTGGCGCCCGGCCAGATCCGTTTCCGCTTCGGCGAGGTCGAGCTGGTCTCCAAGCTGGTCGAAGGCAAATTCCCCGATTTCACCCGCGTGATTCCCACCAGCTACACGCGGCATTTCGTGGTCAGCCGCGAAGCCCTGCAGGGCAGCCTGCAGCGCGCCGCCATCCTGACCACCGACAAGTTCAAGGGCGTGCGCCTGCAACTGGCGCAGAACGTGATGAAGATCTCTTCTTCGAACGCCGAACAGGAAGAGGCGCAGGAAGAACTCGATATCGACTACGGCCACGAGCCGCTGGATGTCGGCTTCAACGTGAGCTACCTGCTCGATGTCCTGAGCAACGTCAAGGTGGACGAAATCAAATGGTCCGTGATGCCGGACCAGAACGCGTCCGCCCTGATCACCCTACCCGATGACGACAACTTCAAGTACGTCGTGATGCCGATGCGCATCTGACCCGACCTGTCCGTCTATCCTGGCCGCGGCGCGATTCCGCGCGGCCAGGCCGCAAGCCAGCTCTTTATTCGTGCAATCACAGAGATTTATGTCCGATACTCCGAATACCAATCCCGAGAATTCCGGCTACGGTGCCGATTCGATCAAGATGCTCAAGGGGCTGGAGGCCGTGCGCAAGCGCCCCGGCATGTACATCGGCGATACCTCCGATGGCACGGGTCTGCATCATATGGTGTTCGAAGTCGTGGACAACGCCATCGATGAAGCGCTGGCGGGCTATTGCGACGACATCGTCGTCACCATCCACACCGATAATTCGATCTCGGTTTCGGATAACGGGCGCGGCATCCCTACCGATATTCACAAGGACGACGAATTCGGCCGCAGCGCGGCGGAAATCGTCATGACCGAACTGCACGCGGGCGGCAAGTTCGACCAGAACTCGTACAAGGTGTCCGGCGGCCTGCACGGCGTGGGCGTGTCCTGCGTGAACGCGCTGTCCGAATGGCTGCGGCTGACCATCCGCCGCAACGGCGAAGTGCACGAGATGGAGTTCCGCCAGGGCCAGCGCGTGAATCCCCTGACGGTGACGGGCAAGACCGAAAAGCGCGGCACTGAAGTGCGCTTCCTGGCCGACCCCCTCATCTTTAATCACATCGAATACCACTACGATATTCTGTCCAAGCGGCTGCGCGAGCTGTCGTTCCTGAACAATGGCGTCAAGATCCGCCTGATCGACCAGCGCCAGGGCAAGGAAGAAAACTTCGCCTTCTCCGGCGGCGTGAAGGGCTTTGTCGAATACATCAATCGCAGCAAGACGGTGCTGCATCCGAACGTGTTTTCGGTCAGCGCGGAATCCAGCGCGGGCGGCGTGCCGGTGACGGTGGATGTCGCCATGCAGTGGAACGACAGCTATTCCGAAAGCGTGCTGTGCTTCACCAACAACATCCCGCAGCGCGATGGCGGTACCCACATGACGGGCCTGCGCGCGGCGATGACGCGGGTGATCAACAAGTACATCGCGGACAACGAACTGGCCAAGAAGGCCAAGGTCGAAACGTCCGGCGACGATATGCGCGAAGGCCTGACCTGCGTGCTGTCGGTCAAGGTGCCCGAACCGAAGTTCAGCAGCCAGACCAAGGACAAGCTGGTATCCAGCGAAGTGCGTCCGGCGGTGGAAGATGCCGTGGGCCGTACGCTGGAAAGCTGGCTGCTGGAACATCCGGCCGACGCCAAGGCGCTGTGCGGCAAGATTGTCGAGGCCGCCCGCGCGCGCGAAGCCGCCCGCAAGGCGCGTGAAATGACGCGTCGCAAGAGCGTGCTGGAAGGCGCGGGCCTGCCCGGCAAGCTGGCGGATTGCCAGGAAAAGGATCCGGCGCTGTGCGAGCTGTACATCGTGGAAGGGGACTCGGCCGGCGGCTCCGCCAAGCAGGGCCGCGACCGCAAGTTCCAGGCGGTGCTGCCGCTGCGCGGCAAGGTGCTGAACGTGGAGAAGGCGCGCTTCGACCGCCTGATCGCCAGCGAGCAGATTGCTACGCTGATCACCGCCCTGGGCACCAGCATCGGTCCCGATTTCAATGTCGACAAGCTGCGCTACCACCGGCTGATCATCATGACCGATGCCGACGTGGACGGCGCGCACATCCGTACCCTGCTGCTGACGCTGCTGTACCGCCAGATGCCGGAGCTGGTGTCGCGCGGCTACGTGTATATCGCGCAGCCGCCGCTGTACAAGGTCAAGGTGGGCCGCGACGAGCGCTACCTGAAGGACGACGCGGAAGAAGCCATCTTCATGCTGCAGCTGGCCCTGAAGGACGCCGTGCTGATCCCGGCGGAAGGCGCCGAACCCATCACGGGCGATGCGCTGGCCGCGCTGGCGCGGCAGTACACGCTGGCCGATGCCGTCATCGCGCGTGCGTCGCGTATGATCGATGAAGCCGCGCTGTCGGCCATGGCCGAGGGCGTGGAGATCAACCTGGACACGGCGGAAGCCGCCACCGCTTCGGCCCAGCGCCTGGAGAAAGCGCTGTTCGATCCGCTGCACCCGCATGCGGTGAAGGTCTACGCGGAAGTCGACCCCGCGACCGAAAAACAGCGGGTGGTGGTGCAGCGCATGCGCCACGGCAATGCGCGCAACAGCCTGATCGACGCCACCTTCGTCGAAGGCGCCGACTACGGCGTGCTGTCGACCGCGGCCAGGACCTTCCTGGGCCTGATCGGCGCCGGCGCGGTGATCGCGCGCGGCGAAGGCGACAAGCGCAAGGAAGCGCCGGTTTCCGACTTCCGCGAAGCCATGCGCTGGCTGCGCGCCGAAGCCGAACGCAGCGTTTCCAAGCAGCGCTACAAGGGCCTGGGCGAAATGAACCCCGAGCAGCTTTGGGAAACCACCATGGATCCCAAGGTGCGCCGCCTGCTGCGCGTGCAGATCGAAGACGCCATCGCGGCCGACGAGGTGTTCACCACCTTGATGGGCGATGAGGTCGAGCCGCGCCGGGCGTTCATCGAAACGCATGCCTTGTCGGCGAGCAATATCGATATCTGAGGGTGTAGGATCTCGTCAAAAGCTGGCGTATTTCCTACCGAGAGTAGATGTGTTGAATGGGGCTGCCTGATGGCAGCCCCTTTTCTTGCCGAACCGCGTGACTTTTTATTGCGACGCAAGATGGGTTTGAGGAAGACGGTCTTGACGCCGAACCTGAGAGCCTAGGCTGGACAGAGGAGCCTGCTCGCGTTTGGAAGGCCTTGGCTGGAGGTGCTACGGCTGAGTGGTCTCAATCATCGTTCCTGCCCAAACTCAAAGTTCTTCATTCGAAGATAACCATTCAGGCTCATACTCGCCCAGTGCGCGCGCCGGGTAACGCCATGCGAGCGGCGCCCCCTCGATCGCCAATGGAGGAAGCAGCCGGGCCGCGGGCCCCCAGGACGTTTGCTCGACGTCCCCGGCGCGGTCGCGTGGCGTATCCGCCGCGATCTCAAGCACCTCGCTCATTCGCTCCGGGCGCACTTGCAGAACCGCCGCGGTACGCGCCAGCGACGCACGAAACTCGGTTCCAGCCCCTTGGGTCATTCGCTTCGTCAATCCGCGCAGCGCCGCCGCCGCCATCAGGTAGCCGGTCGCATGGTCGATCGCCTGGACCGGCAGGCTGACCGGTTCGTCGCTGCGCATTGCGCGCATGCCTGCCTCGGCGATGCCCGTGCTCATCTGAATAAGGCTGTCGAAACCGCGCCGGCAACGCCACGCGCCGGACCAGCCATACGCGTCGAGCGATACGTCGATCAACGCGGGATTCAGCCCGCGCCGCTCAGCGGCGTCGAGACCGAGACGGGCGAGCGCATCGGACCGGTAGCCGTGGACAACGATGTCCGCGCCGCGCAACAGTTGTCGGAGCGTGTCGAGATCCGCGGCATCTTTCAGGTTCAGCCGCGCACAGCGCTTGCCCAGGACGACCTCGGGCACCGTGCCCGGCTCTTCCCAGCCGTAGGGGTCGATGCGCAACACTTCCGCGCCCAGTCCCGCAAGGAAGCGCGTCGCGACGGGACCCGCGAGGATACGCGTCAAATCGAGCACGCGAATGCCGCGCAACGGACGCTCGCGCGAGGGCTGCCATTCGCGCGTCGCGACACGGCGCTCCGTGTGGACGTGCAACAAGGGCTCGGATGCGACGGCTTGGCCTTGCGGATGTTCGGCCCATTCCCGCCGCGAGTACATGACGGCTGCGCAGCCGCCGCGCGCGACCACGGCGTCTTCGAGTGCATGGGCCTCCCAGCGGCTTACCGCGTGCGCGACGGATTTTGCATCAGCGGCGCAATCGAGAACAGACAGCGCGGCCTGGCGATGATGCGGCGCATTGGTGTGCAACCTGATCCAGCGATCGCGCGCCCGATAATTGCCGGCTATCGGGTCCCATTGCGGCGGCATCGTCCATCCGAGCGGACGCAGCGATGTGCCGAACCATAACGACGCCATACGTCGGTCGACGTGAACCGCCGGCAAGCTGCCGGTCGAGGCCTGCAGCAACTCGGCGGCCGCGATTCCCGCCGCGCCGATGGCCGCCGTCGCCAGATCGGTCACGCGAAACGCGGAAATCAGATCTCCCGATCCGCCAAAGCCGCACGCATCGAGAAACCGGGAGGCTCCACCCAGCGCCGTCCAGAGTTCCCGCAAATGTCCCGATGCCGGGTTCTCATCCTTAATGACTGTGCCTTGTGACACCTTGTCGACACGCATGTTCGCCTCGAATGGTCCAGAGGCGATAAAGATCGGCTGGCTCGCATTTATTGTCAACGTTGATTATCCTGATCAACCGATCGAACGATTCCCTCTCCCACAATGTCGAACTACCTTAATTCGACCGAAGCCGCGGCAAGGCTCGGGGTGTCGCGGCAAACGCTCTACGCGTATGTCAGCCGCGGTCTGCTGCATGCCGAGCCCGGCGGCAATCAACGCGAGAGCCGTTATTTCGCGGCCGATGTCGACAGACTGGCGTCACAGCGCGCACGCGGCCGCAAGCCGAAAGAAGTGGCGAAGGCCGCGCTGAACTGGGGCTCGCCCGTACTGGAGTCGAGCATTACGTTGATCGATGGCGGACGCTTCTACTATCGTGGCGTGGACGCGCTAGGACTCGCCGGCCATGCGAGCCTCGAGGACGTCGCCGCAATACTCTGGCAATGCGACAGGCAGATTGCTTTCGGCCCTCGCGCTGCGCCCGCGCCCGCGGTCTTGCGACCGCTCTTCAAGCACTATCGGGATCAACGCGCGGAGGAAGCGCTCCTGCCGCTTTTCGCCGTCGCGAGCGAAGACGCGCCGACTGCTATCTGGCAGCAAGCGGCCGCGCGGCAGGCCCAAGGCTGCGGAAATCTGGTCCGGATTCTGGCCGCATGCCTGCTGGGCATACGTCCCGATACGGCGCCGATCCACGAGCAATGCGCGCGCGCATGGGGCGTGGATCCTTCGGGAGCGGAACTCATCAGGATGGCACTTGTGCTATGCGCGGATCACGAACTCAACGCATCGAGCTTTACGGCTCGATGCGTGGCCTCGACCAACGCGAGTCTGCGGGCTGTCGTGATCGGCGGCCTGGCCGGCCTGTCCGGCAGACGGCACGGGGCAACCACTGCGCGCGTCGAGGCGTGGTGGGATGAGCTCGGTGCGCGGGATATCGAACGAAAAGTGCGAGACCGGCTTTCCAGGGGAGACGATCTGCCAGGCTTCGGACATTCGCTTTATCCCGACGGCGATGCGCGCGCGGCGTATCTGTTGGCGCGCGTTCTACCGCGCCATCCTCAATGGACACGCATGATCGATGCCGGGACGGCGCTGGTGGGCCAGAAGCCTTCCATGGATCTCGCACTCGTGGCGTTGCGCAGGCATCTACGGCTTCCCCTCGGTGCCGCTTTCGGTCTGTTCGCGCTTGGCCGCTCGATTGGATGGATCGCACACGGACTGGAACAGCGCGCGCAGCCCGATCCGATCAGGCCCCGTGCGGTGTACGTCGGACCCAATGTCGAGCCGGAGCGGACTCGATCCCAGGGACGGTCGACAAAGCGGCAAACGCCGCGGCATGCAGTGCCAAAGAGCGATTTGCCTGCCGCTTTCTTCAGGACTCGACAGCTTTGATCCACGATGTGGTTGCGTATCGCAACCTTTTGGCGTTATCCTGCAGCCAGCGCGTGTGCCGCGGACCGGAGGCTCTGACATGGCTACGATTCCATCCATATACGAGCTCGCGGGGCCGGCTCCGGCGCCGTCTTCCGGGCGGCGTCTGCAGGGCCGGGTTTGCCTGGTTGTAGGGGGCACCAGCGGTATCGGACGCGCTACGGCTTTGCGGATGGCCCACGAAGGCGCGGCGGCGGTGATCGTCACCGGCCGGCGCGAGACGCTTGGGCGGGAACTGGCCGCCGACATCCACCAGACGGGGACGGAAGGCATCTTCATCGCCGCCGATGCAACGGTGGAGGCCGAGCTCGCCGCCGCGATAGCGCAAGTGGTGCAGCGCTTCGGCCGCCTGGACGCGGTATTCAACAACGCCGGCTACCAGGAGCGCCGGGCGCCGCTGGCCGAGCAGACCGACGGCGTCTACACCCGGGTGTTCGACACCAACGTCCGCGCCGTCTTCAATGCCATGCGCCATGAGGTTCCCGCGCTGCTGGCCTCCGGCGGCGGCAGCATCGTCAACAATACGAGCGTCAGCGGGATACGCAATCCCAATCCCGGGCTGGCGCTCTATAGCGCTTCCAAGGCCGCGGCGAACGCGCTGACGCGCGCGGCGGCCATGGAGTATGCGCCGCAAGGCATACGCGTCAATGGCGTCGCGCCGGGGCGGGTGGTGACGGACATGATGCTCGGCTCGGGCATTGCCGATATGAACGCCGTGAAGGCCGGGCTGCCCTTGCGGCGCATGGGTCATCCGGAAGAGGTCGCCGCCGCCGTGGTCTGGCTCATGTCGGCGGAGGCGAGCTATGTGGTGGGCCATATCCTGGCCGCGGATGGCGGATTCCTGGCCAGCTGAGACCGCCTCGCGGTGGCTTATCCCTGCACGTTGTTTGCCCAGGGCTCCGCATTCAAGCGTTCGGCCAGGTAATCGATAAGCGCCTGCACCCGCGCGGGCCGCCGGCGGCCGGGCGGCGTGACGATGTGCAGGGCGATGCTGTCCACCTGCCAATCGTCCATGGCCGTTTCCAGCGCGCCAGACCGCAGATCCTCCCACACCAGGAACTCCGGCTGCAGCGCGAGGCCCAGGCCGGCCCGCAACGCGGGCGTCAATGCTTCGGCGTTGTTCACGTTCAGGAGCACGGGCAGGGCCTGGGAGAACTCGCCATGCGCGTCATGCCGGAATCGCCAGCTGGCGCCATTACGCGCATACATGTACTGCAAGCCGGTGTGCTGCGCCAGATCGCGCGGATGCGTGGGCCGCCCCGCGCGTTTGAAGTATTCGGGCGCGCCCACCAGCAGGATGCGCACGGAACATAGCCGCCGCGCCAGCAAAGTCGAATCCACCAGGTTGGAGATACGCAGCGCCAGGTCGAAACGTTCGGAGACCAGGTCTACTTGCTTGTCGTTGAACTCGATTTCCAGGCCGACGTCGGGATGGGCCTGCATGAAGGGCGGCAGCATGGGCGCCAGATGCGTGATGCCGAACGACATGGGGCAGGTCAGCCGGATTTTCCCGTGCAGGCTGCTCGATTTTTCGGTGACCTCCGCTTCCACGGCCTCGCCTTCTTCCAGGATGCGCGCGGCGCGCTCCAGTGCCGCATAGCCCGCGTCGGTCAGCGACATGCTGCGCGAGGTGCGGTGGAACAAGGTGGTCTTCATGCGCGTTTCCAGCCGCGTGATGGTCTTGGAAATCGTGGCTTGCGACAAGGAAAACTCGGCCGCCGCCTTGGCGAACGAGCCCGTTTCGGCGACCTTGGCGAAGATCGCCCAGCCTTCCAGGTCCGGCAGTTTCTGCATTCGTTATTCCCGCGAAATTTGCGGTCGATGATAGCGGCCGGCCCTGGCGCGGACAAGCGCGGTCCGGCCGATCATGCACAAAACGGAAAGGATGGAATTCGCTTCCTTGGATTCTCAGGGCGGACGCCCTTCCCTAAGATGCCTGCACTGACAGACGACGCGAACGGCACCACGAAACAGCACCTCGCGTATGACTGATCAGCGCAAGCCGGGACGCTTGCGACCTGTCGAATTCATCCTTCACCACACCCTTGAAAGAGAGCCTAGCCATGTCGAACAAATACCTCGAAGTCCTGACCCCGCAGAACAGCCAGATCATCTTCATCGACCAGCAGCCGCAGATGGCTTTCGGTGTGCAGTCCATCGATCGCCAGACGCTCAAGAACAACGTCGTGGGCCTGGCCAAGGCCGCGCGTACCTTCAACATTCCGACCACCATCACGACGGTGGAGACCGACGGGTTTTCGGGTAACACCTATCCGGAACTGCTGGCCGTTTTCCCGGAAAACAAGATCCTGGAGCGCACGTCGATGAACTCCTGGGACGATCAGAACGTGCGCGATTCCCTGGCCGCCAACGGCCGCAAGAAGGTCGTGGTCGCGGGCCTGTGGACGGAAGTGTGCAATACCACCTTCGCGCTGTGCGCGATGCTGGAAGGGAACTACGAGATCTATATGGTGGCCGATGCCTCCGGCGGCACGACGGCGGACGCGCACAAGTATGCGATGGATCGCATGGTGCAGGCGGGTGTCGTGCCGGTGACCTGGCAGCAGGTGATGCTGGAGTGGCAGCGCGATTGGGCCCGCCAGGAAACCTATGACGCGGTGACGTCGATCGCGAAGGAGCACTCGGGCGCCTATGGCATGGGCATCGACTATGCCGTGACGCATGTGCACAAGCTGGCCGAGCGGGTCGCGCACGGCCAGCGTATCGGCCCCAATCCCGCCAAGTAAAGCGGGCACGCTTCCTCACGCAATAGCCATCATGATCGAGCGCCGAGCCCTCGCAAGCCTGGCCACCGCGGGATGCGGGCGGCCCGGCGCCGGATATGGCCTTTGGCCGGCCGGCGGCTCGCCGCGCGCGCGCCCCGCCTGGGGCGCGTTGCGCGCATGGCGTGATGAAACGCTGGCGCCGGGCGCGGGATATCCCGCCGTCGTGCACAGGGATATGGAGATCATCACCTGCGTCCGGGAAGGCGTCCTCACGCACGAGGACGATATGGGAAACCGCGGCCGCGCCGCGGCCGGCGACGTGCAGGTGATGAGCGCGGGCAGTGGCCTGACCTACGCCGAGTTCAATATGGAGGACGAGCCGGCGCGGGTGCAGCGCATCTGGATCGAGCCGGACCGGCGCGTATCCTTTCCCAGCTGGGGCAGGAAGTCTTTCCCCCGCGGCACCACCAGGGATGGCTTCGTGACGCTCGCCAGCGGCATCGATGGCGACCGGGATGCGCTGCCGATACGCAGCGACGCGCGCGTGGTCGGCGTGGCGCTGAAGGCCGGCGAGGTGGCGGTATACCGGTTCGCGCCCGGCTCGCGGCGCGGCTTTCTGGTCGCATCCAGCGGGCGGCTCCGGATCGACGACTTGCCCATCCATCCCGGGGCGGACGCCGTCATTCGCGATGAGTCCAGTGTGCGGATCACCTGCCTGGATGACGCCGAGGCGCTGCTGCTCGACATGCGGGCATGAGGGCGGCAATAGGCCCTGCTTATCGATTCGATAGGCTGCGGCTTAGAATCGAAAGCGATTGGTCTCGAAAATGGAAAGATGATTTTCGGATATGCGGGTTTATCCCTAGTCTCTGGAAGCACAGAATACGTTTCATCGGGAACAGCAACGGACATCGCGACGTTCTCAACAGCAAATCGCGATGGACGTCCCGGATCACTTAACCAGGACTAGGAGTACTGCCATGAAAGCCAAGACCATCGTTTCCGCTCTGATTCTTTCCTTCGCCGCCATCGGCGCCGCGCAAGCCGCTACGCCCCGTGGCGATTCGGACAACACGCCGTTCCAGGGCGTCTACGGCCAGCAAGCCAGCAGCGCCAGCCGCGACCAGGTCGTTGCGCAACTGGAGCAAGCGCGCGCCGCCGGCCTGACCGGCAACGCCGACAACGACAACGCGCCGTTTACCGCGCAAGCGGATACCCCCTCCGTCCCCGCGGTTGCGCAAAGCGGCGGCGTGCACGGCGACCTCGCGTTCGGCGACATCGACAACCAGCCTTTCCAAGGCTGATCAAAGGCTACCGGCGGTTCGAGCAGCCAGATCCGCGTGATCGGGCCGCCAGGAAGTCCTGCCGTTCATGCCAGCATGGATGAACGGTTTCCCCGGCGAGAGGCGGGGATGCTGTAGTGGCAGTCCTCTCGGTGTGGTGCGTAGTACGATCGGCCCCCTTCATAGGGGGCCGATTTTTTTGTCGGCGGGTGGCGCCGTGGTTAACCACGCTCGAATGCGACCTTAAGCAAAAGCGACTTCGCGAAAATGTCCTACGGGCGCATAGTTGAGGGCGTTGCAAAGCGAGGAGACCCGCGCATGCCGGACGACCATGCTCCGCTCGAAGACTGGCTGGACAAGACCGAGACGGTCCAGGATCTGATTACCCCTTTCCCGCTGGCCGCGCTGGCCGCCACGCTGGGACGGGCCGATCCCGGCGGCGTCGTGCCGCCGCTGTGGCATTGGCTGTATTTCCTGCCGGTCACGCCCATGGACGAAGTGGGTCCGGACGGGCACGCCAGGCGCGGCGGATTCCTGCCGCCGGTGCCGCTGCCGCGGCGGATGTGGGCGGGTGGACGGCTGACTTTCCATGCGCCCTTGCGTGAAGGCGAACGAGCGGCCCGGGAGTCGACGATCACGCATATCGAGGACAAGACGGGCCGAAGCGGAAGGCTGGTGTTCGTCACCGTGCAGCATCGTTATTCAGTGGACGATGAGCTGCGTGTCGAGGAAGAGCACGACATCGTTTATCGCGACGCGTCGCCCGCGCCCGGCGGCGCGGCATCGCGTCCGGCCGGCGGGCCGCCGGCCGCCGCCGCGCCAGCCGACGAGGCCTGGTCGCGTACCCTGCATCCGGATCCCGTGCTGCTGTTCCGCTATTCGGCCTTGACCTTCAACAGCCACCGCATCCACTACGACCATCCCTACGTCACCGGCGAGGAAGGCTATCCCGGTTTGATCGTGCATGGTCCGCTGATCGCCACCCTGCTGGTGGACCTGCTGCAGCGCGAGCTGCCCGATGCGGCGCTGCGCAGCTTCGCGTTCCGCGCCATGCGGCCGTGCTTCGCGGGGAATGCCTTGACCGTGTGCGGCAAACGACAAGGCAATAGCGAAGTGACCTTGTGGACCAAGGACCACGAGGGCAGTCTGGGCATGCTGGCCACGGCCACGATAGCCTGACGCGACGGACAGGACGGATGGGACCATCGATGCCAGCCATGAATCCGCGGGAATCTTTCCAGGACATACGCGAAGCGGTGCGCGATCTCTGCGCCCAGTTCCCGCCAGAGTATTTCCGTGAAATCGATGAGGCGCGCGGCTATCCGGAGGCCTTCGTCGACGCCCTGACGAAGGCCGGCTGGCTGGCGGCCCTGATCCCGCAGGAGTACGGTGGCTCGGGCCTGGGCCTGACCGAAGCATCGGTCATCATGGAGGAAATCAACCGCTCCGGCGGCAATGCCGGGGTATGCCATGGCCAGATGTACAACATGGGCACGCTGCTGCGCCACGGTTCGGTCGAGCAGAAGCGCGCCTATCTGCCGAAAATCGCCAGCGGCGAGCTGCGCCTGCAGTCGATGGGCGTGACCGAACCCACCACCGGTACCGATACCACCAGGATCAAGACGACCGCGGAGCGCCGCGGCGACCGCTATGTGGTCAACGGACAGAAGGTCTGGATATCGCGCGTGCAGCATTCCGACCTGATGATCCTGCTGGCGCGCACGACGCCGCTGGCCGACGTGGCGCGCAAGTCGGAAGGCATGTCCATCTTCCTGGTCGACCTGCGCGATGCGGTGGGCAAGGGCCTGACGGTGCGGCCCATCCGCAATATGGTCAACCACGAAACCAACGAGCTGTTCTTCGAGAACCTGGAGATCCCCGTCGAGAACCGCATCGGCGAAGAAGGCCAGGGCTTCAAATACATCCTGGACGGATTGAACGCGGAGCGCACCTTGATCGCGGCGGAATGCATAGGCGACGGCTACTGGTTCGTCGACAAGGTCAGCGCCTATGCCAAGGAGCGGGTGGTGTTCGGCCGGCCCATCGGGCAGAACCAGGGCGTGCAATTTCCGATCGCCCGCGCCTTTATCAACGTCGAGGCGGCCAGCCTGATGCGTTTCGACGCGGCGCGGCGTTTCGATGCGCACGAGCCGTGCGGGGCTCAGGCGAATATGGCCAAGCTGCTGGCCGCCGACGCTTCCTGGGAAGCGGCCAATGCCTGCCTGCAATTCCATGGCGGATTCGGCTTCGCCAGCGAGTACGACGTCGAACGCAAGTTTCGCGAGACGCGGCTGTACCAGGTGGCGCCGATATCGACCAACCTGATCCTGTCGTACGTGGCCGAGCACGTGCTTGGTCTGCCGCGGTCTTTCTAGCCTTCCCGCCAGTCATATGGAACCGATCATCAGACCGCTCGATGGCATCAAGGTAATCGCGCTCGAGCATGCCATCGCCGCGCCGTTCTGCACGCGCCAGCTGGCCGACCAGGGCGCGCGCGTCATCAAGATCGAACGTCCGGGCGTGGGCGACTTCGCGCGGCGCTACGACGAGCGCGTGCATGGGCAGGCCTCGCACTTCGTGTGGACCAATCGCTCGAAGGAAAGCCTGACGCTGGACTTGAAACAGGAAGAGGCGCAGCGCATCCTGCGCGCCCTGGTGGCGGACGCGGATGTGCTGGTGCAGAACCTCGCGCCGGGCGCGGCGGAGCGCATGGGCATGAGCTACGCGGCCTTGTCGCAAAGCCACCCGCGCCTGATCGTCTGCGATATATCGGGCTATGGCGCGGACGGACCCTATCGCGATCGCAAGGCCTACGATCTGTTGATACAAAGCGAATCGGGCTTTCTGTCCGTGACCGGTACGCCTGATGAGCCGGCCAAGGCGGGATGCTCCATTGCCGATATTGCGGCCGGCATGTACGCCTACAGCAACATCCTGAACGCGCTCCTGCTGCGCGGTCGCACCGGGCGGGGTTGCCGCATCGATGTGTCCATGCTGGAGAGCATGGTGGAGTGGATGGGATATCCCCTGTACTACGCCATGGACGGGCAGCCCGCGCCGCCGCGCGCCGGTGCGTCGCATGCGACCATCTATCCCTATGGGCCCTTTCCCACGGGCGACGGCAAGGCCGTCATGCTGGGGCTGCAGAATGAACGGGAATGGAAGGTGTTCTGCGACGAGGTGTTGCGGCAGCCATTGCTGGCGGACGACACGCGCTTCGCCACCAATTCCGCCCGTTCGGCCGCGCGCGATGCCTTGCGCGCGCTGATCGTGGCCGCTTTCGGTGAATTGACGGCGGAACAGGTGGTGGAACGGCTGGACGCGGCCGGCATCGCGAATGCCAGGATGAACACCATGCACGATGTGTGGGCGCATCCGCAGTTGCGGGCGCGTGATCGCTGGCGCCAGGTGGAGGCCCCGGGCGGGGCCATAGACGCATTGCTGCCGCCGGGCATGCCCGCGCGCATGGACGCCGTGCCGGCGCTGGGCCAGCACACCGATGCGATCTTGAACGAGCTGGGCTACGACGCGGCGGCCATCGCGCGCTTGCGCGCCGCCAGGGTCGTTTGAAAAGGTGGTGGCGCGGCCGCAGGGGCAGGCGCCGTGACGGCGCCGTCGCACCGGCCAGCCATGTTCACGCGCGCGCACCCTTGCCGCGCGGCCACGCGGCGCCTTCCACGGCCACGCGGCGTATCGACCGCGACAGCCGCTTTCGAACACAGGAGACACGCATGCATATGCACGACGCCAGCAGTCATCCCACGCGCGACCTGGCCGCTTTCGCGGCGGGGCTGCGCTTCGAGGCCATTCCGGCGGAGGTCGCCGAACGCGCCGTGAACCTGTATGTGGATTGGCTGGGCTCCGCGCTCGCCGGCAAGGGCGCGCGGCCGGTGGAGATCATCGCGCGGTTCGCGCGGGCGGCCGGCGGCCGCGAGGGACCGGCGGAAGTGGTGATCGATCGCGGCCGGGCGTCGTCGTACTTCGCCGCGATGATGAACGGCGCCGCGTCGCACTTCGTCGAGCAGGACGACGTGCACAACGGGTCCGTGCTGCACCCGGCGACAGTGGTGTTCCCGGTGGTGCTGGCACTGGCGCAGGAGCTCGGCGCCTCCGGCGCCGACCTGATCACCGCGGCCGTGGCGGGCTATGAGGTGGGCATCCGCGTCGGCGAATACATGGGCCGCAGCCACTACAAAGTGTTCCACACCACGGGCACCGTAGGGACGCTGGCGGCGGCCGCCGCGGCGGGCCGCATGCTCGGCCTGGATGCCGAACGCATGGTGCATGCCTTCGGATCGGCCGGCACGCAGGCCAGCGGCTTGTGGGAGTTCCTGCGCGACGCGGCGGATTCCAAGCAGTTGCACACCGCGATGGCGGCCGCCAATGGCCTGATGGCGGCGCGGCTGGCGGCCGATGGCTTTCGTGGCGCCGCCCGCATCCTGGAAGGCGCGCAGGGCATGGCCGCCGGCATGTCCAGCGACGCCGACCCCGCGCGCCTGCTGGACCGCCTGGGACAGCGCTGGGCCACCATGGAGACATCCTTCAAGTACCACGCGGCCTGCCGCCACACCCATCCGGCCGCCGATGCCTTACTGGCGGTCATCGCCGAACACGGACTGCGGCCGGCCGACATCGGTCGTGTTACCGCGCGCGTTCATCAAGGCGCGCTCGATGTGCTTGGCAATGTCGTCATCCCGCGCACGGTGCATCAGGCCAAGTTCAATATGGGCACCGTGCTGGGCATCGTGGCGCACCGTGGCTATGCGGGCGTGACGGAGTTCGAAGAAGACTACGACGCCACGGAAATCGCCGCTTTCCGCGACAGGGTGCGGATGGAGCTGGACGCGGAAGTGGATCGTGCCTACCCGGCGCGCTGGATAGGGAAAGTCACCGTCGAAACGGCGGATGGACGCGAGCTGCATGGACGGGTCGACGAGCCCAAGGGCGATCCGGGCAATACCCTATCGCGGGAAGAGATTTCCGCGAAGTTCATCCGGCTGGCGATGTTCCCGGGTGCGGCCGGCGCCGCGGCCGGCTCCCCGGCAGTCGGCGTGGACGAAGCGCGCGCGATACTGGAGCGGGCGTGGCGGATCGCGGAACAGCCTGTCGTCGGCAGCGTCTTCGCCGCCATGCAGACCGCGTGAGGCCGGCAGCGGGTCCGGCCGGCCAGGCAGGGCGCGTGGCGCCTGTCCATGGACCGGACCCGGACTCCGCCACGCGCGGCAAACCGCTCGGTTACCATGGGGATATTCACACTGCCCGGCCGCGCGGATATGCATTTCGATTTCGTCGACCTGCGTCTACTCGTACATCTTGCCGATACCCATAACCTGGCGCGCGCGGCCGAACGATTGCATCTGTCGGCGCCCGCGGCCAGCGCGCGCATCCGCAACCTGGAGCGCGACCTGGGATTTCCGCTGCTGTATCGCAGCAGCCAGGGCATGACCCCGACGCCGGCGGGACAATCCTTCGTACATCACGCCCGCCTGGTGCTGGAGCGCGTCCAGCATCTTGCCGGCGATATGCAGGAGTACGGGGAAGGGATCAAGGGGCACGTCCGCATCTGGGCCAACACCACCGCCATCAGCGAGTTCCTGCCCGGCGCGCTCAGCACTTTCCTGCGCGATTATCCCGATGTGAATGTCGATCTCAAGGAGGTGCTCAGCGTCGAGATCGTCAAGGGCGTGGCCGACGGGGCGACGGATATCGGCATAGTCGCGGGCAATGTGCATGGAGGGCCGCTGGAGATGCTGCCCTATCGCGACGATCGCCTGGTGCTGGTGACGGCCATGCAGCATCCGCTGGCGCGCGAGGACTCGGTCGATTTCGCGCGCACGCTGCGCGACAACTACGTCAGCCTGCCTACGTCCAGCGCGATCCATATGTTCATCGACAGCGCGGCGCAGGCGCTCGGCGGTCGCATCAAGCTGCGCATCCAGGTGGGCAACTTCGAGGCGGCGTGCCGCATGATAGAGGCCGGCGTGGGCATAGGCGTGGTGCCGCAATCGGTGGCGCGACGCCATGCGCGGTCCATGGCCATCGCCATCATTCCCTTGAACGATCCCTGGGCGGAGCGCAAGCTGAAGATCTGCGTGCGCGCGCTGGCCGAGCTGCCGCCATTCGCGCGCACCCTGGTGGAAAGGCTGATGACGGACGTGGCGGCCGGCGATCCGGCGGCCGGCGACCCGGCGGCCGGCGAAGCGCCCACCCTATCTTCCCTGCGGCGCGCATGAACATCACGACGCCGGCGTCGCGGGCATGATGTCGCTTTCCAGATACTCCAGGATGCCCGTACCGGTACCGATATAGAGCCGTTCCTGGTGCTGGTGCATGCAGTTCAGCGCCAAGGGCGCGATATATGCGGGAAACCCGTCGCCCGTTTCGATACCCGGGTCCTGGTTCGCCTGGCCGATGAAGAACAATACCTGTCGCAGGTCCGTGCCCGCCGGGCCGTCCGATGACACCATACCGGCGGGCGCCGGCACGGCCAGATAAAAATTCGGCCCGGTGTAGCTCGTCGTCGATGACACCGCCAATGCCGTCACGCGGGGGTCTATCGCGTACTGCGGCGCATTCACCCGCGGCCCCGGGCCGAGCTTGAATTCCGGGTCGTCATTCTTGGCCTGGAACATCCGCATGTTGACGGTGTACAGGGTCTGCGGCTGCGCCGTGGGGTCGTAGAGCCAGCTGACCAGATAATCGCCTTTGGTGTCATACGAATAGTTCACCGTGCTTTGCACCGTGGCATCGACATAGGCGATGGTATCGAAGCTGTCGTCGCCTTCGTAGAGACAGAGCGCGCCCGAAGTCGTGCCGACGAAGGCGGCGGTCCGGCCGGGATAATTGACCTTGATGCTCTGCACCTTCACACCGAAGGCGGATTGGGCGAAGGCCAATTCCTGGTTGATGTAGCCGTGCGGCCGCCACGTCCTGCCCAGGTCGGTGCTGTACAACACGGTGGCCGGGCTGGCCACGTACAGCGTGCCGTGTTCATCGAAGCAGGCGTTGTGCTCGGATTGCGCGAACATCGTCATCAGTCCGCTGAAGTGCGTCTCGATGTGCCCGCCGGCAGTGGCATTGATGTCGCCTATCCATGCGGCATTGACGATGGCGGCGTCCAGCCCTATCAAGGTCACGCATACGATATCCCCATGGCTGCAGAACGAATAGCACGCGCGCTGCTGGTTGCGGCCCGGCGCGGCAATGGTCCGTACCTTGCGAAAGTCCTGTTCGTGAGCGTCCTTTCGGTACAGGCTGGTCCCGCCAAGCGCGTACAGGCAGTCCGCTTGCTCGTCGTATTGGATGCTGCGTATGGACTCGCCCAGGTTCCAGTTGTGCAACGGCGATGCCGACGCGCGGATTGGCGGTGCGTTCATGTTTCCTCCTTGGGTGGCCCGATCGCCGAACGCTAGCATTCGCGCCCCCGCGCCGTCAGTCGACGGTTACGCCCCGCGGGCCGGATATGCGTGGCGCGGCCTCGGGCGGTATGAATGCACGCCGCCGTCCCGTTGCATCGTGTTGGAATAGATTACGCAGCGGCTGCTCTTACTGCTTCCACTCCGCGTCCTTGAACCAGCGTCGCAAGTGTTCGACGAACAGCCGCACTTTGTAGGGCAGATGTCGCTTGCTCTGCACGATGGCATAGATGTCCAGCCCTTCCGGACGGTATTCCGGCATGACGACCTGCAGGGTGCCGGCGCGTAAGGCGCTTTCCACCATATAGCGCGGGTGCATGGAAATCCCGTGGCCCAGTTTGGCCAGATGCATGATGGACTCGCCCAGGTTGGAATTGAACGTACCCGACACATGCACCACCTGCGTGTTGTTGCGCGCGTCGGTGAATGTCCACATATTCGTCGGCGCCTTCAGGCTGTGCACCAGGCAGTTGTGGTTCTCCAGGTCCTTGGGCGTGGCCGGCGTGCCGTGGGCCTGCAGATAGGCGCGCGTGGCGACGATGACCTGCGGCACGACGGTGATCAGGTAGGCGATCTGGTTGGTGTCCTTCAAGCGCGGGGCGATGCGCACGGACAGGTCCATGTTTTCCGCGATCAGGTCGCTGCGGCCGTCGTCCAACAGCAGCGATATCTTGATCGCGGGATGGCGGCGCAGGAATTCATCGATGGCGGGGGCCAGGTGCACCGCGCCGAACGACGGTGGCGTGCCCAGCCGGATCCGGCCGCTGGGCGTGCGCACCGGGCCCTGCACCAGCTCCTTCAGGTTGCGTGTCGCCAGCGCCAGGGTATCGGCGTTTTCCAGCAGCAGGCGGCCGCTTTCCGTCAGGCTGACGTGTTTGGTATTGCGGTTGAACAGCTGCACGCCGAAATAGCCTTCCAGCCAGGCGATCTTCTTGGTTATCGACGAACGGCTGGACGCCATGCTTTCGGCGGCCTTCGAAAAGCTGAGGCTCTTGCCGACTTCCTGGAAGACTTCCATGCATTCGATCAGGTCCATCGACTGTTTCCGTTTTGGAAAAAATGATTTCGTGGCGTGGGCCTTCTGCGGCGCCGGGGTGCTCACTACACTGGGCCATCTTTTTTGTGAACCGTACCGCATCGGCGCGCACCGGCATGATTCCTGGCGACTTCGATTACCACCTGTTCGGCACGCATGTGCGCTTCGGCGACGGTGTGGCGAATGCCGTGGGAGACGAGCTGCGCGCGCGGGGATTGCAACGGCCGGTGATCCTGACCCAGGACAGGATCGCGAGCGCGCCGCGCCATGCGGCCTTGCTGCGCTCCCTGGACGGCATGGCGGTGCTGCAGCGCGCCGGCATCCCGCCGCATTCCAGTGTCAGTTTAATAGAAACAATGGCGCCGGAAGTGGCCGCTTTCCGCCCCGATTGCCTTATCGCGGTCGGCGGCGGCAGCGTGGCCGATACGGCCAAGGCCCTGGCCTTGTTGCTGGCCGAAGGCGGCTGCCTGGCAGATCACGTTACCGTGTTCCGCCCGCCGGCGACCGTGGAGATTCCGCGCCGGATCAAGCCCAAGTTGCCCATCATCGCGGTTCCCACCACGGCATCCGGGGCGGAGACCACTTCTTCTTTCGGCGTGCGGGATGGCGAGCGCGACAAACGCATGTTCTGGAATCGCCAGGTGTCGGCCGCGGCCATCCTGATCGATCCCTTGCTGAGCCAGGACGTGCCGCTGGCCACGATGCGCTACACGGCGATGAACGGCATCGCGCATTGCCTGGAAAGCCTGTATTCGAAAGGCCGGTCCATCGTGTCGGACGGCATGGCAATGCAGGGCCTGGCGCTGTTCAGCCAGGCGCTGGGACCACCCTTGCCTGAAGAGGCGACGCAACGCCGCCTGATCCTGGCCGCCGCGCACGTATCCGGCATGGCGCTGGCGATGGCGCGCAGCTGCCTGCATCACGCCATCTGCCACGTCGTCGGCGCGCGGCTGGATCTGCCGCACGGGCTGGTGAACACGGTCATTCTGCCGCATGCCGTGCGCTTCAACGAAGCGGCGGCGGCACCTTTGCTGGCGGACGCGCTCGAATGCGTGAATCGACGCGTGGCGCGGCAGGCAGGCGGCGACGCGGCGCGCCGCTACGACAGCCTGTCGAGCTGGCTGGAACAGACCGCCGATGCGCTGCGCTTGCCGCGCCGCCTGCGCGATGTGGGCGTCCCGGAAGAGGCGCTGCCGGACATCGCCGAGCACGTGATGACGGAACGCGGGCTGGCGCTGAACCCCCGTCCTGTCGCCTCCGCGAGCGAGGTGCTCGCGATCCTGCGGCAGGCGTTCTAGATACAGTAGGAGACAACATGAATATCGTGGAAAGCGGCGCCACGCTGGGCGCGCGCATCGAAGGCATGGATCTGGCGCAACCCCTGTCGCCGCGGGACTACCGCTCGATAGAGCAGGCGCTGGGCCGCTACGGCGTGGTGTGCTTTCCGCGCCAGCAGCTGGACGCCGCGTCGCTGAAGCGCTTCGCGCAGAACTTCGGCACGCTGGAAGTGAACGTCGCCAACCTGTATCACGAGCCGGACATTCCCGAGGTCATGATCCTGTCCAACATCGTGGAGAACGGCAAGCCGATAGGGCTGAGCGACGCCGGCCAGGACTGGCACACGGACATGTCGTACAGCCGTACCATCGCGTTCAGCAACGTGCTGTACGGCATACGCATTCCCGTGCGCGACGGCAAGTCGCTGGGCAACACGGAGTTCTGCAATATGCATGCGGCCTACGAGGGCTTGCCGCGGGCTTTGAAGGATGAATTGGACGGCATGACCATTACCCACGACTTCAACAAGTTCTGGGAGATGATGCGGCGCGAGAAAGGCAGCACGCGCCCGCCGCTGACGGAGGAACAGCGCCGCCGCAAGCCGCCCGTTTCTCATCCCGTATTCCTGACGCACCCTATCACCGGCCGCAAGGTGCTGTATGCGAATCCCGGCTATTCCATGCGCATCAACGAGATGACGGAGGCGCGCAGCGCCGAGGTGCTGGACTTTCTGTTCCGGCATCAGCTGCAGGAAAAGTACCGCTATCGCCATAACTGGACCGAAGGCGATGTGCTGATGTGGGACAACATGGGCACCATCCATAACGCGGTGGCCGACTATCGGCCCGACGAGCCGCGCCTGATCAAGCGCTGCCAGGTCATGGCGGACAAATACTTCCCCGAGGCCTTTGCCGCGCAGGGATGACAACGCGCTCGCGAGAACGAGCGACGCACTATGAGCGGCCTATGCCGCCTGCAATGAGGAGACAGACATGAAGCTACGAGACCTGGCCGGCCGGGCACTGGCAAAGGGGGCGATTGCCGTGTTGCCGGCGATGGCGATCGCCGCGCTCGGCGTGATCGCCGCGATGCCTGCGCCCGCGCGCGCCGACGACTATCCGTCGCGGCCGATACGCATGGTGGTGGGCTACGCCGCCGGCGGTCCCACCGACGTGATTGCGCGGGTCATGGCGAAGGAGATGACGGAAAGCCTGGGTGCCTCTGTCGTGGTGGAGAACAAACCGGGCGCCAGCGCGTCCATCGCCGCGACCGACGTGATGCGTTCGCCGCCCGACGGCTACAAACTGCTGGTTACTTCACTGACGTTGAACGTGAACCCGCTACTGTATCCCAAGCGCTATGACTACGATCCGGTGAAGGCTTTCGAGCCCATCACCAACTTCGCCAACAATCCGATGTTGCTGGTCACCCACTACAACTCGCCCTACAAGGATCTGCCCAGCCTGATCGCCGATGCCAAGGCGCATCCCGGCAAGCTGACCTTTGGCTCCTCGGGCGTGGGCGGTTCGGCGCACCTGGCCGCGGAGATGCTGGCGACGGAAGCCGGCATCAAGATGGTCCACGTGCCCTTCAAGGGCAACGGGCCGGCCCTGCAGGAGATGGTGGCGGGACGCATCAGCTTCATGTTCTACCCCAGCGTGGGCATCGCCAACTATGTGGCCGCCAAGCAGCTGCGCGTGCTGGCGGTCGGCACGGATAAGCCGGAGAAGGACTTTCCCGGCGTGCCCACCATGGACAGCCTGGGCTACAAGGGCTTCGAACAGGGCGCGCCCTGGGTCGGCATGCTGGCGCCGGCCGGCACGCCCAAGGCCATCGTCGACAAGCTGAACAAGGCCGCGGTGGATGCGCTGGCGAAGCCCGCCGTGCGCGAGCAGCTGGCACAGCTGGGCGCGGTGGTGGTGGCCGACAGTCCGGCGCACTTCCGCCAGTTCCTGATCGAGGACAAGGCGCGTTGGGCCGACGTCATCAAGAAGGGCAACGTTACCGCGGACGATTCGGGCAATTGAGCATGCGCCTTTTGCCGCCGGGAATGAGCAGAGTCGCCCTGGACGATTGCTATTCCATCGACCGCTTGCGGGCGGCCGCGCGTGCGCGGCTGCCGGCGCCTGTCTTCGACTTCTTCGAAGGCGGCGCGGAAGACGAGATCACCCTGCGCGACAACGTGGATGCGTTCCGGCGCATCCGCCTGCTGCCGCGCGTGCTGCGCGACGTGTCGCGTGTGGACCTGACCGCGACGCTGCTGGGCCGCGCCGCGCGGCTGCCCTTGGCCATAGGGCCCACCGGCGCGGTAGGCTTCGGTTGGCGCGGCGGCGACGTTGCGCTGGCGCGCGCCGCGGCGCGCCTGGAGCTGCCTTATGCGCTATCCACTTCAGCGACAGCGTCGATCGAGGAAATCGCCGACCAGGCGCCGGGCCGGCTCTGGTTCCAGGCCTACATCCTGCGGGACAAGACCCGGCTGGACGAGCTCATCGGCCGCGCGCTGGCGGCGGACTATGAAGGATTGGTGATCACCGTCGATTTGCCCGTGGGCGGCAAGCGCGAGCGCGATCTGGCCAACGGACTGGGCTTTCCGATGAAGATCACGCCGCGCAATTTCTGGCAGTTCGCGCGTCGTCCGGCATGGTCGCTGGACATGCTGATACGCCGGCCGCCCGTCATGCCCAGCCTGGTCGGCATGAACAAGGTCGAAAGCAATCGCAAGGCCATGCAGTCGGTGGCGGGCCGCAATTACGATCCTGCCTTCGACCTGGCGGCGCTGGCGCGCATCCGCGACCGCTGGCCGCGCAAGCTCATCGTGAAGGGCGTCGTGCATCCCGCCGACGTCGAAGCCATCGTCGCGCTGGGCGCGGATGCATTGGTGGTTTCGAATCATGGCGGACGCCAGCTGGATACCGGCATCGCCACGCTGGACGCCCTGCCCGCCATCGTGGCGGCGGCGCGCGGCCGTGTGCCGGTGCTGCTGGACGGCGGCGTGCGACGCGGCAGCGATGTCTACAAGGCCCTGGCGCTGGGCGCCGCGGGCGTTCTGACGGGACGCGCGACGCTGTATGGCGTGCTGGCCGGCGGCCACGACGGCGTGCAGCGGGCGCTGTCCATCCTGGCCGATGAACTGGCGCGCACCATGCAGTTGTGCGGCACGCCCACGCTGGCGGATATATCGAGCGATGTCCTGTGCCTGCCGGAACGGGTGGCCGCGTCCCGGTCGGTGTCCGCCCGCGCATGGGCGGAAGAGCCGCGGCCGGCGCCGTCCGCCGCGTATCGTTATGCAAAGGAGCTGGAATGAACGACACGATCAGCCTGTGCCGCAATCAGGTCATGGGTTTCTTCCGCGACCTGGACGACAATGCCTACGACAGCCTGGTGGGCCGCATGACGCCGGACGGCGTATGGCATCGCCAGGGCAAGATCCTGAACGGCCGCGATGCCGTGCTGCAGGCCCTGTCGGCACGGTCGCCCACGATGCGCATCCATCATTTGATCAGCAATCTGTACGCCGACCAGGCGGACGAGCGCCGGTGCGTCATGCGCGGCTATATGCTGGTGGTGCGGCACGATGCCGGCCGCCCGCTACAAGGTCCCGCGCCGCTGTCCGGCATCGAGAACATCCGCACGACCCATATCGAACTGGCCCGCGTCGACGGCGCGTGGCTGATCGCCCGCATGCGCAATGACGACCCCAGCTTCGCCATGCAGGCATAGACGATCACAAGGAACAGGCGATGAAATGGATACGCTATACGCAGGCCGGGCGCACGGGCTACGGCATTCTGGAAGGCGACAACATCACCGCCGTGCGCGGCGATCCCTTCCACGGACACGAGAAGACCGGCGAGACGGCGCGCCTGGAAGACGTGCGCCTGGAAGTGCCCGTGGTGCCGCCTACCTTCTATTGCGTGGGCCTGAACTACGTAACCCACATCGGCACGGAGGGCCTGAAGATCCCCACGCAGCCGGACGTGGGCTATCGCGCCAACAATGCCCTGCTGGCGCATGGACAGGACGTGATCATGCCGGCCGACGCCACCAAGGTGCATTACGAAGGCGAGCTGGTGGTGGTGATCGGCAAGAAGACGCGCAACGTCAGCGAGTCCGAAGCGCGCGGCTGCGTGCTGGGCTACACCATCGGCAATGACGTCAGCGAACGGGTCTGGCAAGGATCCGATCGCACCTTCTGGCGCGCCAAGAACAGCGATACCTTCAAGCCGATGGGGCCGTGGATAGAGACCCAGGCGGATGTCGATGCGATGGAAACCGTGGTGCGGCTGAATGGCGAGGAAAGCACGCGGTTCCGGACCAACGATATGCTGTTCGGCATCGACCGTTTCATCAGCGCGATGAGCCGCTATCTGACCTTGTATCCCGGCGACATCCTGTGGATGGGCACGGACGGGCACTCGCCCGATCTGCGCGACGGCGATGTGGTCGACGTATCCATCACCGGGCTCGGTACGTTGACGAACCGCTTCGTGCGGGCACAATAGGACTCCTTGTCGGCTTTCGCTTTTCGGAGACCACCATGCGCGCAGCCCTGTATTCCAGGAACGGACCGGCGCGGGACGTTCTGCAAGTGACCGATCTTCCGACGCCGGAACCCGGGCCGGGAGAAGTGCGCGTGAAGCTGGCCGTTTCGGGGGTGAATCCTTCGGACGTGAAATCCCGCGCCGGCGGCCGGCCGGTGACGCAGGGCTATGTGGTGCCGCATAGCGACGGCGCCGGCGTGATCGATCGCGTGGGCAGCGGCGTGGCGGCAAGCCGTGTCGGCGAACGCGTATGGGTCTGGAATGGCCAATGGCAGCGGCCGATGGGTACCGCCGCCGAGTACATCGCCTTGCCGGCGGACCAGGCGGTACCGCTGCCGGACGGCGTCAGCTTCGAGGCCGGCGCTTGCATGGGCATTCCCGGACTGACCGCGATGCGCGGGGTCATGCTGCTGGGCGACCTGGCGGGGAAGACGGTGCTGGTGACCGGCGGTGCTTCAGGCGTCGGCTATTACGCCGCGCAGATGGCCCATCTGCGTGGCGCGCGCGTGATCACGACGGTCGGCTCGGCGGAGAAGGCCAGCCTGCTGCAGCGGGTGGGCGTGACGGACAACATCCTGTACAAGCAGGAATCCGTGGCGGACCGGTTGCTGGAGATGACGGCCGGGCGCGGCGTCGATGCCGTCATCGATATGGATTTTTCCACGACGGCGGCGCTGATACCCGCGGGGGCGGTCGCCGCGCATGGCGTGATCGCGGTGTACGGATCCAATCAGCGCGGCGATATTCCGCTGAACTTCGCGGCATGCCTGCCGCGGTCCCTGAGCTTGCACTTTTATCTCGTCTACGACCTGCTGGCGCGGGTACGGCGCGAAACCGTCGATGCCTTGGACGACCTGCTGCGGCGCGGCGAGCTTGCGCATCTGGTGGCGCCGGCGTTCAGCCTGGACGATATCGTGGGCGCGCATGAAGCGGTGGAGTCGGGGCGCGTGGTGGGGAACGTGGTCGTCGCCCTGCCGGCATAGCCGACACGGCGGGGATCGGCGGCGTGGCCGGCGCAGGGCGATCAATCCTCGCTCGGCCGCATAAGCTTGCCGGCCAGGCCCGAGAACGTCGACGCGGCGAATTTCGCCATCAACCGGGATCGGTACATCTCCACGGTGCGGGGACTCAGGTTGAGATGCCGCGCCACCATCTTGCTGGTCTTGCCTTCGGCGATGAGCAGGGCGATTTCCCGCTCGCGGTCGCTGAGGTCCGGCGTTATCGGGTGCCGGTTGCTCAAGTCTTCGAAGGTCCAGATGCAAAGCGCCAAAGGGTCCGCCGGCGTCAGCGACCTGCCGACCAGGCGGCACCAGAACAGATCGCCGTCCAGGCGCTTCATGATGCGTTCGCAGGCATATATGCCATGGGCGTTCATCGCCGTCCCCGCGCCGTCGGCGGCCCGCGCCGCATCGCGCCGCGCCGGATACAGCGCATCGAAGCCGGTCTCGTTCAGACTGCCGGGAGGGTAGCGAAAGATGGACTCCAGCCGGGCGTTGGCCTGCTGGATGATGCGCCAGCGTGCGACGCACAGGCCGGTCGGCGCCAGCATGAAAGCCTGTCGATAATCGAGCTGTGGCTGCACATCCATGCGGCCTCCCGGGAGTCGCGCCGGCGGGGCGCGTAAGCCGAAATCTACGCCACTAGTCGCCGGTCGTGATATGCGCCTTCCGTATGATTTCGCGTGCGGCCCCGCTCTTGCGGTCCCGCATTTGGCCTAGTCGCCCGGCGCCCGCGCGTTGCTCCCGGGATCGATGTCCGCCACGTAAAGGATCGCGTCGCGGTGGCGGCGTGACCCGGCGGCGCCGGGTCAATGCGCCGCGGTCGCGGGCACCAGCACCAGCCGGCCCTGCGCGGTGCGCGCCTCCAGTTGGCGCAATGCGTCCTGAACCTGATCCAGCGGCATCACGGTCGCGCGCGGCGCGGTCAGCTGGCCGGCTTCGTACAGGCGGAAGATCTCCTGGATGCAGTGGCGCATTTCGTCGGGCGCTTTCTTGCGGTAGTCGCTGACCTGCACGCCGCTGACTTCCATGTTCTTCAGCATGACGTAGTTGACCTTCAGCGTCGGTATGCGGCCCGCGGCGAAGCCGATGACCACGTAGCGACCGCGCCATGCCACCGCGCGGATGGCGGCGTCGAAGATATCGCCCCCCAGCGGGTCCAGCACGATGTCCGCGCCTGCGCCGCCGGTCGCGGCATGGACCTGGGCGCGCAGGCCTTCGCGCAGATCCGGTACCGACAGGTCGATCACCGCATCGGCGCCCGCGCGCAGCACGGTAGCGGCTTTGCCGGGATGGCTGACGGCGGCCAGGACGCGCACGCCATAGGCCTTGGCCAGCTGCACCGCGGCCATGCCGACGGCGCCGGTGGCGCCCAGGATCAGCGCGGTGTCGCCGGGCTTGGCGCGGCCGCGTTCGCATAGCGCGAACCAGGCGGTGTCGAAGCCCAACGACATGGCGGCGGCGTCGACGAAGGACAGGCTGTCGGGCAGGCGGAAGCAACTGGTCGCCGGCACGGCGATTTTCTCGGCATAGCCGCCGTGCTCGGCCAAGGTCAGCACGCGATCGCCGGAGCGCAGTCCGGTAACGCCGGGGCCGATGGCGCTGACAATGCCGGTGGGCAGCTTGCCGGGGGAAAACGGCCTTTCCGGCAGGAACTGGTATTTGCCGGCCACGACCAGGGTATCGACAAAGTTCGCCGCGATGGCCTGGATATCGACGACGACCTGGCCGGTGGCCGGGACGGGATCGGCGACGGTTTCCATGCGCAATTGCTCGATCGCGCCGTGTTCCCTGAGGATAGCTGCCTGCATGGTGCGGGTCCTATGGTGATGGGCGTGCGCCGCGTGCCTACGCGCCGCCGCGCGGTTCCAGGGTGCTGAAGGTGCCGCGGCCCACGGCGCAAGGCGCGGCGCCGGGCGCATGGGCGATCTCTACGTCGGCGCGCGCGATGGCGCGGCCCAGGCGCAGGACCTTGGCGGTGGCGTACAGGTCGGCGCCGGGAGCGGGCTTCAGGTAGTCGATGCGCAGATCCACCGTGGGCGCCATGCGGCTGATCTGCACCGCCACGGCCGCGTGCGCGGCCATGTCGATCAGCGCGGCGATGACGCCGCCGTGGATGTTGTCCGATCCCGCCGCGCGGCGCAGGGCGGGGCTGTACGGCAGGCGGATCACCACGACGCCGGTGTCGGCGTCCGCCGACACGGCCTCGGGCTTGAGCAGGGCGTGGAACGGCGGGTGCGCCAGTTCGTGTTGCAGCCGCTGCAGCACGGTCTCGGGCTGGCGCTGGTCCGCGCCGGCCGGATGCGCGGCATCGGCCGGATGCGCGTATGGAGGCCGTGGTTCCGCGGGATTGCCCATGGCTTTCACTTCGCGGGCGCCGCGGCGCCTTCCCTGGCCTGCCAGCGCACCGGTTGCGGCGACAGGCGGCCGCCCCTGACGTCTTCCACCAGATCGCGCTTGAAGATCTTGCCGCTGGCGGTCAGGGGAATCTCGGGAAGTTCGATGTAGTACTCGGGCATGTCGTAGCGGGACAGCCCGGATGCGTCCAGATGCGCCAGCATATCCTCGCCCGTCAGGCTGGCGCCGGGCTTGAGCATGACCGCCAGGCAGACCTTTTCGCCCAGCCGCGCGTCGGGCACCGGCAGGACGGCGGCGCGAGCCACGGCGGCGTGCTGCATGGCCAGGTTCTCGATGCGGGCGGGGTAGATGTTGTGGCCGCCGCGGATGATCAGGTCTTTCTTGCGCCCGGTGATCACCAAATAGCCGTCCGCGTCCAGGCGGCCGACGTCGCCGGTCATGAACCAGCCATGCGAATTGAAGGCGCTTTCGGTGGCTTTCTGGTTGTCGAAATAGCCCAGCATCAGGCTGGCGCCGCGGCCGCCGATCTGGCCGGTTTCGCCGATGGGGACTTCCGTGTCCGGATCGTCGGTCGACCAGATTTTGACTTCATAGCTGGCGCAGGCGCGGCCGGAAGTTTCAATGATGCGGCGCGGGTCGTCGTTCGGCAGCGTGTAGTGGTGGGAGCAGGCCTCGGTCATGCCGTAGCCGCTTTGCGGCATAACGCCGTAGCGCAGCAGTTCGGCGACCACGTCCTTGGGGGCGGAAGCGCCGGAGATACGGAAGCCCTGCAGCGCGCCGACGCGCGACAGTCCGCGGGACTTCAGTTCGGCGAGCAGATCGACGGCATGCGTCGGTACGCCGAACAGGAAGGTCGCGCCGGTATCGAGGAGGCGGTCGAGCACGCTGGCGCCGCGCGGCAGGTCGTGCACGACCAGTTCGCCGCCAGTCGCCAGCGCGCTGATCAAGGCGCCCAGGCCCAGGTTATGGCTGAGCGGACTCATGGTGTAGATGACGGAGTCGGGGCCGAAAGACCAGTCCTTGGCGATTTCGCGCGCGTTCGCCAGCAGCGTGTTGTCGCTGTGCATGACGCCCTTGGGCGCGCCGGTGGTGCCGGAGGTGAAGGCCAGATAGACCAGCCGGTTGGGTTCGGTGGACCAGGCGGCCGCCGCGCCCGCGTCCCGGATGGCGGAGATATTGCCAGGCGATGAATCGGTGTCGGCCGACGCGGCGGCGAACAGGGCGGCGCCCGCGGGCCTGTCCGCGAGCGGCGGCAGGACGATGACGTGCCGCAGGGTGGGCACGCGTTCCAGCATGGGAAAGATGTCGTTGCGGCCGGCATCCGCGCCGTAGCCCTTTTCGCCGATGAAGGCGGCGGCGCTGACGCTTTCCATCAGGGCAAGGACGTCGGCCGCGGTATGGTCCCGATGCAGCGACGGGCAGCAGGCGTAGGCATTGCGCGAGCATGCCAGCAGCGCGATCGCGGTTTCCACGCGGCTGGACATCCACACCCCGACGCGCTGCCCGGCGCGTACGCCGGCCGCTTGCAGCGTCGCCGCCAGGCGGTCCGCCGCGGCGATCAGCTCCGCATAGGTCAGGCGCAATCCCCGGTCACGCACCGCATAGGCGTCGGGCGCGGCCTGGGCGTGGCGCCTGGCCGCCATGTATATCGTTTCGTCCCGCCAGAGGCCCGCTTCGTAGAACGCCGCCATCCGCTCGGCGCTCAGCAGGGTCAGTACGGTGTTGATGGAAGGCTTGGTCAAGGGTCGCTCCGGTGTAGCGCATGCCCCTTGTGTGCGGTCGGCGCGCGCTACGTGAAAATCGGGAAAAGTTTCTTTTTTTGTACTCAGTGGGCGCGCGACGTCGGCGGCTTACGCACCGCGCCGTTACGCGAGGCGCGGTCAGCGCGAAGAGCCGCCGAACCAGCCGCGGATCATGGCCCACAGGGAAGAGAGGATCAGCGAAAAGCCGCTGATGGGCTTGGCGGGCTGGACCGGCGGCCGCGGCGTGCGCGGTCCGGTGGGCGCCTGGCCCCCGGTTGCGCCGGCTGCGCCCGCCATACCGTTGGTCGCGCCTGCCGCCGGAGCCGGCGTGGCGCCCGTGCCAGCACCGGCAGCAGCACCAGCATCGACGCCAGCGCCGACATTACCGGCACTGGCGGCCGAGCCAATCGACTCCCCAGCCTGGCGGCCATGCGAAATCTGCGCTTCCAGGTTCTTGGAGAACTGCGAGATGATCTGGTTGGCGACCGTCTGGATCATGCCGACGCCGCGGCCGTACTGGGCCACCGCGCCGGACAGCGTCAGATCGGTGTCGATGATCACCTTCGATCCCTTGGCGCTGGGCTGCAGCCCGAAGCGGATGGTGGTGTTGGCGTTGCCGCGGCCCTTGGCGTCCGCGCCGCTGGCCTTGATGCGCGCGGTATGGGCCGTGTTATCGACTTCCTCGAACACCGCGTTGCACAGGAAGGACAGCGCCACCGGTCCCAGTTTGACGGCGACCTTGCCCTTGAAGGATTTGTCGTCGACGATTTCCACCAGCTCTGCGCCCGGCATGCAGGGCACGATGCTTTCGATGTCCATCAGGACCGGCCAGGCCTGGTCGGGAGGCAGCGATACTTCGAAGTTGTTGGTGAATTGCATGACGGTTGTCCTCCCCGGGGCATGATGCAGTGTAGCAGGTCTATGCCAAATTAAATACAAGTACCAAAAATAATACACACACGCATGCTGCTGTATTCCCTTACGCCGGCGGCGTGGACTGCATGCGTGCCAGCTCGCGCGCGGCGATGTGCCGGCGCACGTCCAGCGGCTTGATCGGCAGGCGGGTCACGAAGCCCGGCGCGCCCAATGCGTCGTCCACCGCCGCCGCGATAGCGGCGCCGGCCGCGTTGGTGCCGCCTTCTCCGGCGCCCTTCAAGCCCATGGGATTGAGCGGGCTGGGCGCGTCTTCCGTGATCAGCACGTCGACCGGCGGCATTTCGTGCGCCGTGACCATGACGTAGTCCGCGAAGGTGGTCGACAAGGGCTGGCCGTCGGCGTCATAGGTGAATTCCTCGAACAGCGCGCCGCCTATGCCTTGCGCCAGCCCGCCGACGATCTGGCCTTCGATCAGCATGGGGTTGACCGCGCGGCCCACGTCGTACGCCACCAGGTATTTTTCGAGGCGTACCTGCCCCGTGTCCGCGTCGATGCGGACCTGCGCGGCATGCACGCCGTAGGGGTAGTTCATGTGGTCGCTGTAGAACCAGCCTTCGGCGGACAAGCCCGGTTCGTGGCCATCGCTGGTGCGCGCGCTGGGATGCAGATAGCGCGCGACTTCTTCCAGCCCGATGGACCGGCCGGCGGTATCGTCGGCGCGGCGGATGCGGCCGTCGGCCATCGTCAGGCCGGCGGGCGTGGCGTCCAGCA
Organism: Bordetella sputigena; assembly: GCF_965137885.1. Classification (NCBI taxonomy): domain Bacteria; kingdom Pseudomonadati; phylum Pseudomonadota; class Betaproteobacteria; order Burkholderiales; family Alcaligenaceae; genus Bordetella; species Bordetella sputigena. The sequence goes on along the minus strand of NZ_CBCSCA010000001.1, from coordinate 20,870 downwards.
GCTTGGCGGCGACGTCCAGCGCCTTGGCGCGCACCTTGCGCGCGGCGATCTGCGTGGCCGAGCCGGACATTACCGTTACCCGCGACGCATGCGCGCCATTGCCGAACTCGATCAGATCGGTGCGTCCGTGGATCACGCGCACGCGCCGGTAGTCCACGCCCAATTCCTGCGCGCAAATCTGCGCCAGGGCGGTTTCCATGCCCTGGCCCACCGAGCCCGCGCCGGTCACCAGTTCGATCGCGCCGCTGACGTCGACTGTCAGCCGCACCATGTCGGAGGGACCCAGCCCGGATTTTTCGACGAACATCGCCAGGCCCAGCCCCACGCATTCGCCGTCCGCGCGGCGGCGCGCCAGGTCGGCCTGCAGGCGCGGCCAGTCGAGCCGCGCCAGCGTCTTATCGATCAGGCCGTCGTAATCGCCCGAATCCAGCACCACGTCGGTACCCAGCGCGTCGAGCGGCCGGGCATAGGGCATTTCGTGCGACTTGATCAGATTGCGGCGACGCGCTTCGACGGGATCGATGCCGACGCGCTGCGCGATGGCGTCCATCAGCCGTTCGCGCACGAAGGTGGTTTCGTAGCGGCCCGGCGATCGATAGGTGGCGGCCGGCGTTTTGTTGACCAGGCGATAGTGGCCCGCGACTTCGTACGCGGGGACGCGATAGGGACCCAGCAGCAGGCCGGCCGACATGTCGGCGACACGCGCCCCATGCGTGCGCGTGTAGGCGCCCTGCGCGTGGAAGAAGGTATTGCGCAGGCCCAGGATGCGGCCGTCCGCGTCGATGGCGGCTTCGATCTGGTGGCGCTGTTCGCGGGAATGATTGGTCGCCATCAGGTTTTCGCGGCGGTCTTCTATCCATTTCACCGGCCGGCGCAGGCGCAGGGCCGCGAGGCACACCAGCACGTCCTCGGGATAGATTTCGCCGCGCACGCCGAAACCGCCGCCCACGTGGCCTTCGTACAGGTGGAAGCTGCTGGGGCTGCGGCCCAGCATTTTCGCCATTTCATCGCGGTTCCAGTGCGACTTCTTGGCGGCGCCGTACATCTCCAGCACGTCGCGGGCGGCGTCGTAGCGGGCCACCGCGCCACGGCATTCCAGCGGCACGCCGGAGTGCCGGCCCACCGACAGGTCCAGCGCGACGACGGCGTGGGCGGCCGCGAAGGCGGCGGCGACGTCGCCATAGCCTTTGCGGATGACCGTGGGCTCCGTGTTCAGGCCGGGCAGGAACTCGCCGGGCTCGTCGTGCGCCGACAGGATGGGCGGCAAGGGGTCGATCTGGACGTCGACCAGGTCCGCGGCGTCTTCCGCGACATAGGGGCTGTCGGCGAACACAACGGCGACGGGTTCGCCGACGTAGCGGACGCGCTGCTGGGCGAGGATGGGCTGGCAGTAAGGCTCCAGGCCGGTGACCTTGGTGGCGCGGAACGGGATCGGCGGGATGTCCGCGACGTCGGCGCCGGTCCAGGCGGCGACCACGCCGCGCAGCGCCAGGGCGCGCGTGGTGTCGATGGCGACGATGCGGCCGTGCGCGGTTTGCGCGCGCACCACGCGCATATGCAATTGGCGCGGGAAGTTGACGTCGGCGGCGAAGCAGGCTTCGCCACGCACGAGCGGCGGGTCCTCCAGGCGCGATACCGAACGGCCGACGATGCGTTCGCCGGTCACCGGCGCATCGACGCGGGGTTCCTCGTATACATGAGAGCTCATCGCTTCACTCTCCCGCGGAAGCATTGGCTGCCGCCATGGCGGACCGGGCGGCGCGTACGGCGGCCAGGATGTTCTGGTAGCCGGTGCAGCGGCATAGATTCGACGACAGCACGTCCAGCAGCTCCTCGTCGCTGATGTCCGGATTGCGCTCCAGCGCGCCGGTGGCCAGCATCAGGAAGCCGGGCGTACAGAAGCCGCACTGCAGCGCATGATGATCCATGAACGCCTGCTGCATGGGATGGAAATCCGCGCCTCGCGCCAGTCCTTCCACGGTGCGTATGCAGCTGCCTTCGGCCTGCACGGCGAACATCAGGCAGGATCGCACGGGCTCGCCGTCGACCAGTACCGTGCATGCGCCGCACACGCCATGTTCGCAGCCGATATGCGTGCCCGTCTGGCCGCAGTCGTCGCGGATGGCATCCACCAGGGTTTTGCGCGCTTCCACCCGGATGGGATATTCCACGCCATTGATCTTCAGCACGACGTCGTGGTCGACGTCCGCGGTCGCGTCCCGTTCGTTCATCGATATCCCCTGCCATGTACGTGTTCCGCGGTGCCGGCGCGACCGGCGTCGTGGGTTTGCGCCAGCGCGCGACGCACGACCGCGCGCACCAGATCGCGCCGATAGGCCCGTTCATCGTCGCCGCTGTCGGTGGGCTCGGCTTCCATCGCCGCCGCTTCCGCGGCGCGCGCATAGGTCTCCATATCCGGCGCCTCGCCTTCCAGGCAGGCCTGCGCCGCCGGCATGCGCCGCGGCCGGTCTTCCACGCCGCCCAGACCGATGCGTACATTGCACATTACGCCATCGCGGACTTCATAGGCCGCCAGCGCCATGGCCTGCGCGAAGTCGCCGGCGCGCCGGCTGAATTCGTGGAAACCGACACGCGTCTCCGCCGGCAATACCGGCAGGCTGGCGCTGACCAGCAATTCGTCCGGCGCCAGCGCCGTGGCCATATAGCCATGAAAGAAATCGTTCGCGTCGATGTGCCGCGTGCCGCGCAGGCTGCGGGCTTCCATCACCGCATCCAGCGTGGCCGCCACCAGGCACCATTCGGACGCCGGATCGGCATTGGCGAGGCTGCCGCAGAAGGTGCCGCGCGTGCGTATCGGCAGATGGGCGATGTGGCGCACGACGGTGGCCAGCAGCCGGCCCAGCGGACCGGGCTCCGGCGCCAGATGGAAATCCGCATGGCGCACACAGGCGCCGATATGCAACCGGCCGTCGCGTATGTCGAGCCTGCGCAGCGCTTCTATGCGGTTGATGTCCACCAGATAGGCCGGACGGGCCAGGCGCAGCGCCATGGCCGGCACCAGTGTCTGCCCGCCCGCCAGCACGCGCCCGTCCTGTTCGCAGACGTCGGCAAGAATCATCACTGCCTGATCCACGGAAGTGGGCTCGTAGTGCACGAATCTGCTCGGTTTCATGGCCGGTTTACCCCTGATCCTGGTGTCCGGTTGAGGACGCGCGGTGTTATATTTATGGGATTATATCTATTTTTGGTACGGTCCAGGTCGACCGCCCGAGTAGAACCGGAGAAAACGCCATGCTGTTGCCTTCCCACGATCGCTATCCCTATCGAGCCATTGGCGCGCGCAAAGACTACAGCTGGCCCGAAGGCAAGCGCATTGCGATGCATATCGGCTTGAACATCGAGATCTTCGCTTTCGGTACCGGACTCAGCCATAACCTGACCGTACCGCTGCCGGCGCCCGACCAGCGCGCCTTCGCGTGGACCGATTACGGCAACCGCATCGGCGTCTGGCGCATCCTGGACATGCTCGACGAACTGGGACTGCCTGCCTCGCATCTTTGCAATACCGAAATCTTCAAGTACTGCCCCGAGCTGATCGCGCCCATCAAGGCGCGCGGCGATGAATTCATCGGCCACGGCCGCACCAACGCCGAACGCCACGGCATGATGTGGGAACCGGACGAGGCCCGCTTCCTGGCCGAAGTGCGCGACGCCATCCTCGAACACACCGGCCAGGAAGTGCGCGGCTGGATGGCGCCGTGGATGTCGCACAGCCGCCATACGCCCGACCTGCTGCAGGAGGCCGGCTACAAGTTCCTGATGGACTGGCCGGCCGACGACCAGCCCATCTGGATGAAGACCCGCGGCGGCCGCATCATGTCGGTGCCTTATCCGCTGGAGCTCAACGATTCCCCGCAAATGCTGGTTCGGCATCACACCCCCGACCAGTTCAGCCAGATGATCATCGATCAGTTCGAAGAGATGCTGGACCAAAGCGCCAAGCAGCCGCTGGTCTTTGGCATCGCCCTGCACACCATGGTCACCGGCCAGCCCTATCGCTTGCGCGCCATGCGGCGCGCCCTGAAGTACATCGCCGAACATCCGCGCCGCAACGAGGTCTGGTTCACCCGGCCGGGCGCGATCTACGACCATTGCCTGAACCTTCCTGAAGGGACGATGTAGGCCGGGTGCCGGCGGACGTCGCCGCCAGCCGCCTCGGCGCGCGCCGTGCCGCCACGCAGGCGGCGTGGCAGGCGCCTCAATCCAGCGTAACGTTCGCCTTCTTCACGATAGCGTCGAAGTTGGCGAAGTTCTTCACCGTGCGGTCGGTGAATTCGGCGGGCGTGGTGTACTGCACTTCCAGTCCCTGCGATTCCAGCAGCGCCTTCAGATCGGGCCGCTGCAGCGCCGCCTCGATCGCTTTCGACAGGGCATTGACCACATCCGGCGGCGTGTTCTTCGGCGCGTAGAAACCGAACAGGTTTTCCGCGCTGAAATTCTTCACGCCGGCCTCGGTGATGGTGGGCACATCGGGCAGCATGGGCAAGCGATGATCGCCGGCCACCGCGAGGACGCGCACGGCGCCGCTCTTCATATGCGGCACGGCCGCCGGCGCGCTCAGGAACATCATGCTGGAGTTGCCGGCGATCAGATCCATCAAGGCCTGTGAACCGCCGCGATAGGGCACGTGCGTAATCTGCACGCCGGTGGTGAGCATCAGCAGCTCGCCTTCCAAATGCGACAGGGTGCCGATCCCGATCGAGGCAAAGTTGTGCTTGCCCGGTTCGCGCTTCAGCAGATCGATCAACTGTTGCAGGTTCTGCGGGGCGGACTTGGCGGGCACCACCAGGATGTGCGGCGCCAGCGCCACGCCGGCCACGGCGGCGAAGTCGTCGCGCAGGTTGACCGACGGCGGCGCCTTCGACGCCGCCTTGAAGATGGCGGAGTCGGTGGTGCAGCCAAACAGAATGGTGTAGCCGTCGGCCGGCGCATGCGCCACGACCGACATGCCGATAAGCCCGCTGCCGCCCGTGCGGTTTTCCACCACGACGGATTGCTTCATCGTCTCGGAGATGCGCTGGCCTATGCTGCGCGCCAGCGTATCGGTCGCGCCGCCGACGGGGTATGGCACGACGATGGTGATGGGCCGTTCGGGAAAGGCGGCATGCGCGGGCACGGCCGGCATCACGGCGGCGGCCGCGGCCAATGCCAGCGAGCTCAGCGTAAGCACGCGGCGGGCGCGGCCGGCAAGCCGGCGCGCGGCGGCAATACCGGACTGCAACGAAATGCCGCCGGCGGCGGGCCGGCGATGAGGCATGGCGGACATGGATGTTCCCGACGGAAGTAGGAGAAGGGTTATCGGCAGCGGACCGCTCGGCGCGGCCTGCTTATCGACGGAAGTTCTACTGTTGGGATTTTTCCCGATTTTGGTACGGCGCGGAACGTGGGAATACCCTAGCCGGCGCCGCCGGCGGTCATGGCGAGGGGCCTAGCGCGCTTCCAGCGCCTGCAGCAGATTCACCGGCGATATCGGCACGCGCGTGATGTGAACGCCCGTGCCCTCCAGTGCGTTATCGACGGCGGAAGCGACGGCGGCCGTGATCGGCAACACGCCTGCTTCGCCTACTCCCTTCACGCCCAGTTCATTCAGCGGCGTGGGCGATTCAAGATGCGTCAGCACGATGGACGGCATTTCCGTCGCCGTGACCAGCAGGTATTCGGCAAGATTCGTCGTCACGGGCTGCGCGTTCTCGTCGTAACCCATCTGTTCGAACAGCGCATTGCCGACACCGTGCGCGATGCCGCCCAGCAACTGCCCTTCGACGATCTTCGGGTGGATCACGCGCCCGCAGTCGTGCGCGAACACGATCTGGCGCAAAGTGACCTCGCCGGTCTCGACGTCGACTTCCACTTCCGCCACCGCCGTCGCGTTGCCGTAGGCCATATCGTTGATGATCACCTGCTCGGTGGCTTCCAGCCCCGGTGTCGCGCCCGGCATCATGAAGCCCGGCAGCCCGGCCGCCGCGCGCGCCAGCTCGCCCAGGGAAGCCTTGGCATCGGAACTTCGCGCCACCACCTGCCGTCCTTCGATGTCCAGCGCGTCCACCGGCAGGCGCATCACCGAGGCGGCCACCTCCAGCACTTGCCGCCGCACCTCCAGCGCCGCCTTGTGCGCCGAGCTGCCTGCCATCACGGCCTGTCGGCTATTGAAGCCGCCGAAGCCCTGCACCGACGACCGGCTATCCCCGGCCGTCACCCGCACATTGTCCATATCGCCACCCAGCTGCTCGGCGACGATCTGCGTCAGCATGGTCCGCGTGCTCTGGCCCATCGCCGCCGCGGCCGACTCGACTTGCACCGTCCCTTGCGTCGTGATCCGCACGCGGATCTGCTCGTAAGGACCGCGGCCGGTGCCTTCGACGGAATTGGCCAGGCCTATCCCCAGCCGCTTGCCCTGCCCGCGCGCGATCGCCTGCCGCGCCGGGAAGCCGCTCCAGTCCGCGCGGTGCAGCGCCATCGCCTGGCAGCCCGGGAAGTCCCCGCTATCCAGCACCACCTGCATGCCACCCCGCGTTTTCATGGGCGTGGCGTAGGGCATCATTTCCGCCGGCACCAGATTGCGGCGGCGGACTTCCGCGCGATCCAGGTTCAGTTCCCGGGCTACGCGATCCAGCAGCCGTTCCATCGCGAACACGCCCTGCGGCTGGCCGGCGCCGCGCACCGGCGTTACCGGCACGCGATTGGTGGCCACACACTTGATGTCGAGGCGATAGGCCGGCACGCGATAGGCCAGCGTCATGGCCGCGCCCGCGCCGTAGGGCACATTGGTGCCGCGCACGTTGTACGCGCCATGGTCGTGCAGCAGCGTGCCGCGTACGCCCAGGATACGGGCGTCGTCGTCGACCGCGATCTCCACGTCCCAGATCTGGTCGCGTTCCTGCGTGGTCGAGATGAAGTGTTCGCGCCGGTCCTCGATCCACTTGACCGGCCGCCGCAGCATCAGGGCCGCGACGGCCACGACGGCTTCTTCCGGATAGAACACCAGCTTGGGGCCGAAGCCTCCCCCCACTTCCGGCGTGATTACGCGCACCTGGTCGGGGCCGCGCCCCAGCAGGTCGCACAGGATCTGCCTGGCCGGCAAGGGCGTTTGCGTGGAGCTCCATACCGTCAGCACGTCGTCCAGCGCGTCGTAGCGCGCCACCACGCCGCGGCATTCGATCGAATGGCTGCCGCCGCGATGCTGCAGCAGCGACTCGCCGTAGACGTGCGCCGCCGCGGCGAAGACGGCGTCGACGTCGCCATAGGCCAGGTCGAATTCCGCTACCAGGTTGTGCGGCGCGCTGCTGTGTACCGTGGGGGCGCCTTCCTGCAAGGCGGCGCGGCAGTCCGCCACCGCCGGCAAGGGGTCGTATTCGATTTCCACCAGTGCGGCCGCGTCTTCCGCCAGGTAGCGGTCTTCCGCGATGACGACGGCGATCGCCTCGCCCACGTACGCGGCTTCGGTCGATGCCAGCACCGGGCGATGCAGGTTCATGCGGAAGCTGGGGCTGGGCAGCGCCGTGACCAGTTCGGCGCTGGTCAGGTAAGGCATCAGGTCGGCCAGCGTCAGCACCGCATGCACCCCGGGCGCCGCCGTGGCGGCCGCGGTGCCGATGCCGCGTATCGCCGCGTGGGCATTGTCGCTGCGCACGAAGGCGGCGTGCAGCATGCCGGGCGCGTCGATGTCGTCGACGAAGCGGGCGGTGCCGGTCAGCAGCGCCTGGTCTTCCACGCGCGGCACGTTGACGCCGAAGGTTTTGCGGCCTGGCCGCGCGCCATGCCCGGCGGGCGGGCCGCCGGGCGTCGCCGGGGGCTGTGTCGACGGCTCTTGCGCCGGCGTGGCCGGGGGCGCGATCACCGGGGTTTCTATGGCGCCCGCGGCGCCCGCCTCGGCCATCGCGCCGCTGCCGGACCGGCCGTCCGCCAAAGCGGCGTCCCGATGGATGCTGTCCCGCGGGCTCATGGTTGCGCTCCTTCGCCGCGCAGGCGCGCGGCGGCGGCCAGCGTGGCCTTGACGATGCCGTCGTAGCCGGTGCAGCGGCACAGATTGCCGGAGATCGCCACGCGGATCTCCGCTTCGGTGGGATGCGGATTGCTGTTCAGCAGTTCGGTGAGCGTGGTCAGCATGCCCGGCGTGCAGAAACCGCACTGCAAGCCATGTTCGTCCTTGAAGGCCTGCTGGATGGGATGCAGCCTGCCTTCGCAAGCGAGCCCTTCGATAGTGGTGATCTCATGGCCGTCTGCCTGCACGGCCAGCGTCAGACAGGAGCGCACCGATAAGCCATCCATCAGCACCGTGCAGGCGCCGCACACACCGTGTTCGCAGCCCACGTGGGTGCCGGTCAGTCCCAATTGATGGCGCAGGAAATCCGCCAGCGTCAGGCGTACGCGGACTTCCTCCGCATGTTCCTTGCCGTTGACGCGTAAGGCGATCCGGCGGGTTTGTTCGTTGACGGCAGTAGTCATGGCGATACCTTGGTGCGACGATGCGGGCGGGCGCGCCTGGTCGTGGGCGGGCCGCGCGGCGTTCATGCGGGGATGCGGCCTTCGGCGATGGGGGCGCCGGCACGCGCACAGGCGGTGGTCAGCGCGCGGCGCGCCATCACCACCGCCAGGCTTTGGCGATAGGCGGCCGGCACCAGCGCGTCGTCCAGGGCTTCCACGGCGCGGCACTGCTCGGATGCCTGGCGCAGCAGTTCCATGGACGGCACGTTGCCGGTCAGGACCTTCTCCACGCCGGCCATGCGCAGAGGCACGGTCCCGACGCCGCCCAATACCAGCGCGCTGCGCGCGATGCGGCCGCCGGCGTCCAGCGCGACCAGCGCGGCGGCCGATACGATGGCGAAGTCGCCGTGGCGGCGAGAGAACTCGAAAAACGCGGCGCCGTGTCCGCGCGGCCACAATGGAAAGCGCGCGCCGACGACCAGCTCGTCCGCTTCCACCGACGGCATCATGAAGCCCAGCGGGAAGGCGTCGAAGGGAATATCGCGGCGGCCATTGGGCCCGGCCACTTCGACCACCGCATCGCAGGCCGCGGCGACGGCGACTAGTTCGGCCGCCGGATCCAGGTGGCACAGCGAGCCGCCCAGCGTGCCGCGGTTGCGTGTCTGCCGATGGCCGACATGCAGCAGCGCTTCGCTCATCAGCGGTATGCGCGCGCCGATCAGCGCGGAGAATTCCAGGTCGCGCTGGCGCGTCATGGCGCCTATGCGGATCGCGTCGGCGGATTCGTGGATGCCGGCCAGTTCGTCGACCTTGTTCAGGTCCACCAGATGGTCCGGCTGCACGAAACGCATATTGATCATCGCCATCAGCGACTGCCCGCCGGCCAGGGGCCGCGCGTTATCCAGGCGCCCCAGCAGACCGACGGCATCGTCGACAGTGCGGGGGTCGTGATAGGTGAACACCGATGGCTTCATACCGCCTGTGACTCTGGGGATGACGGGCGCGAAGCCACCATGACCCCTCGCCGCTGTGTATTTTTATTGGAATGCTATACAAATTTTGGTACGACCGCAACGCGCCCGGAAGCGTGCCGCCGCCAGGCGCGGGAGGGTCAGTCGACCTTGATATTGGCGTCCTTGACCACGGTCGCCCACATCTTGCTTTCCGACTGCACGAAGTCCTGGCTCTGCGCCGCCGTCATCGTCGGTGCCGGCGTTTCGCCTATCTTCTTCAATGCTTCCTGGGCCTCTTCGCTCTGCCACACTTTGGCGACCGCGGCGTTCAGTTTCGCGACGACGTCGGCGGGCGTCTGCGCGGGGACGAACAGGCCGGTCCAGAATAGCACCTTGAATCCCGGCACCGTTTCCGCCACGGTGGGTAGTTGCGGCCACTCCGGGCTGCGCTTGTCGCCCGTGGTGGCCAGCGCCCGTATCTTGCCCGTGGTAACGAAGGGCGATGCGGCGGCAATGGTGGAGAAGGAAAACTGCACCTGGCCGGAGATCAGGTCGGTCATGGCCGGGCCCGAGCCCTTGTAGGGCACATGGATGAAGTTGCCCTGGGTTTTCAGCTTGAACAATTCCCCTGCCATGTGGGGCGTGGTGCCGATCCCGGCGGAGGCGAAGCTCAGCCCCTGTCCGCCGGACTTTGCCAGGCCTTGCAGCTCGGCCACGCTCTTGGCGGGCAGGCTGTTGGTGACGGAGAGCATCAAGGGCGAGACCGTCAGCATGGACACTGCCCTGAAATCCCGCAGGGGGTCATAGGGCAGGTTGGGCATCAGGCTGGGATTAATGATCAGCGCCGGGTCCACCACCATGACCGTGTAGCCATCGGCCGCGGCGCGCTTGACATAGCCGGCGCCGACGGTGGCGCCCGCCCCGGGACGGTTTTCCACCACCACGGATTGATTCAGTTCCTTGGCCAGTCCGCGGCTGAGGATGCGGCCGACGGAGTCCACGCCGCCGCCGGGGGCGTACGGTACGACCAGCGTGATCTGATGGTCGGGATAGGCGGCCACGGCGGTGCCGGCGCCCAGCGCCAGGGCCGTGCACAAGGCGGCGGCCAATGCCGAGGCGGCGCGCCCGAAGGCGCGAATGTGGTGTCGTTGCGTCATGGTGGAATTCCCCTTGGTCCCCGGATCGCGGGGTTATGCCGGCACGATACCATTTTTGGTCCATGTACCATATTTGGGATTACCCCTAGCGCATGGACGGGTGCGGTTTTTGCGCCGCCCGTTGGTCGGGTTGCGGGCGGGTTGCCGCTATCGCACCGCCCCCTCACCCAACTTGCGCAGGACCGTGATGACTACCCGATCGACGACAAAGAACTCCGAGGCCGTCCAGGCCCCAGGCGAGCGGGGCGATACGCCTTTGATCGTGCCCGACCAGCAGCCCGCGACGCTGGGGGACTGCCGGCGCTGCGGCCTATGGCATGACGCGACCCAGCCCGTGCCGGGACAGGGCCCGCGTCGGGCTCCCATACTGCTGGTGGGGGAACAGCCGGGCGACCAGGAGGACAAGGCGGGCAAGCCATTCGTCGGACCGGCCGGCGGCCTGCTCGACAGGGCCCTGGGGGATGCGCGCGTACAGCGCGACGACGTGTTCATCACCAACGCCGTCAAGCATTTCAAGTGGTTCCCGCGCGGCAAGCGCCGCATGCATAAAACACCGGCACAGCGGGAAGTGATGGCCTGTCACTATTGGCTGGAAAAGGAATTGGCGTCGGTGCGTCCGGCGGTGGCCGTCAGCCTGGGCGCCACCGCCCTGCGCTCGCTGATGCAGCGCGCGGACGTGCGCCTGAACGCCATGCTCGGCGAGCCGGTCCAGGTGGGCGACCTGGTGGTTGTGCCGACGTACCACCCCTCTTTCATATTGCGCGCGCCCGATGCGCGCACCCGCGAGATGGCCTATGCGGCGCTGGTGCAGGCGCTGGAAACCGCGGGACGGATCGCCGCCGGCGACGGGGCGTCCGGGAAATCGGCGAGGGCGCCGGCCAGGACATCGGCCAAGGCATCGGCCAGCACGGCGACCGTCAAAAAGACATCGGCCCCGTGAGGGCGGGGCCGATGGTACTGCACGAGAGGAGCACCGGAAGACGCCCCGCCTCTCTTCGGGGCTGCCGCCGTGCCTTGTGAGCTGGCGGCCGGTCTGGTCGGCCGGCGTGTCCGCCGGCGCCTCGCCGTTCCGGGCCTTAGACGCCTTGGAACGGCTGGTTGTCGATGTCGCCAAAGGCGACGTCACCATGCACGCTGCCGCTTTGCGCGATGGCGGGCGCCGAAGGGGCATCCGCCTGGGCGGTGAACGGGGCGTTGTCTACATCGTCGTTGCCGGTCAGGCCAGCGGCGCGCGCTTGCCGCAGCTGGGCGACGACCTGGTCACGGCTGGCGGCATTGCTGTCGACCTGGCCGTAGACGCCCTGGAACGGAACGTTGTCCGTGTCGCCGCGGGGCGTACCGGCTTGAGCACCGGCCACCAGGGCCAGGGATAGGGCAACGGAAGAAACAATGGTGTGGATTTTCATGGCACTTCTCCAATAGTCGATTTGGGGAACAGGGGGCTGTTCTTCTGCTCTCGTTCCCGACGCCTGGATATTGTGCATCCCAGCATCCTAGGGATAAACCCGCGCTTCGCGAATACACTATCCCAAATCCAGGACCAATCTAAGATTTGAAGCTCGTTAAAGAACGTAAATCGATAGTATCAATCTATGTAATCCAGGATTTCATTGGGGGTGCATGGATAGCCGTCCCAGGCCCCGAAAAGCAGTCGGCCCCCAAAAGGGGGCCGACCGTACCGCGCACTGCACCGAGAGGACTGCCACTATGGCAACCCCCGCCTCTCGCCGGGGGAACGGTTCGGTGATCGCCACCGGTAGTTGCGATCAGCCTTGGAAGGGCTGGTTGTTCGGGTCGCCGAAGGCGATGCTGGTGGCGGTGTTGCCGCTGTCGATGTCGGCCACGACCTGCGCGCGGGTCACGCCGCTGTCGGCTTGCGCCACGAAGGGCGCGTTGTCATTGTCGGCGTTGCCGGTCAGGCCGGCGGCGCGCGCTTGCTGCAGCTCGGCGACGACCTGGTCGCGGCTGGCGCTGCTGGCTTGCTGGCCGTAGACGCCCTGGAACGGCGTGTTGTCCGAATCGCCACGGGGCGTAGCGGCTTGCGCGGCGCCGATGGCGGCAAAGGAAAGAATCAGAGCGGAAACGATGGTCTTGGCTTTCATGGCAGTACTCCTAGTCCTGGTTAAGTGGTCCGGGACGTCCATCGCGATTTGCTGTTTGAGAACGTCGCGATGTCCGTTGCTGTTCCCGATGGACTGCATTCTGCGCCGCCAAAACCTAGGGATAAACCCGCATAGTCGAAAATCATCTTTCCGTTTTCCGCACTAATCTCCCATCATTCTTAGTCTCCGACTAATGAATCCATATCCCGCGACTATTGGACGATCAGGAATCGCCAGACCCGGAACCGCCGCCGTCGCCGGAATCGCCCTGACCCAGGGGCAGCTCATCGAACGGTCCGGGACGGGGCGCGTCACGCAACTCGGCCAGCACCTGCTCGCGGGTCAAGCCGCTTTCAATCTGGCCATACACGCCGCGAAACGGAATGTTGTTGGGATCGTCATTCGTGGTCCTGACGTGCCCGCGGCCCGCGCCCGGTGCCGCGGGGCCCTCATCGGCGCCTGCTTGGGCGTGCGCGGCGCCCATGGCGGTAAACGAAACGATCAATGCGGAAATAAGGGTCTTCGCTTTCACTGCGATGCATCCACTTCAAGGTTGAATCGAACGGGAGGCGCGTCGCAAAGCATCGATGATCGGCCGCGGCGCGCATGGACATCCCGGTAATGCGTACTGCGCTGCAATGATTGAGGAAGCGCCTCAGTCACAGTTAGGAAGCTTTCCTTTATCGGACTAAATCCAGGTAGACAGATTTGTCCCACCAGGTTAGGAAAAAAACCCCTGCGGGAGGCGGATAGCGCCTTACGGCGCGGTGCTGATTTGCGCGCCGGCTTTTTCGTTGCCACCGCCCGTAGCGGTGCCGCCGGTGGTCGTGAGGGCGGTGCGCCGGGACGCAGCCGCCGGATAGGAAAGTGTGAAGCGGATATGCCCGTCGGGCGATGACTCCGCCCAGGCCTTGCCGCCATGCAATGCCATGATGGCCCGCACGATGGCCAAGCCCAGGCCGCTGGCGTCCGAGCCGGCGCTGCGCGATAGATCCGCGCGATAAAAGCGGTCGAACAATTTGTGCAGCCGGTCCTGTGCGATGGGCACGCCCCGATTGTCGACGTGCACCAGGACCGCATCGTTCGTCGTTCGCGCCGACAGGCTGATTACGCTTTCCGCGTTCGCATAGCGCACCGCGTTGGCCACCAGGTTGCCCAGCGCGCGCCGGAACAGCATGGCGTCGGCATGCACGCTGCCACTCGCGGAGCACTCCAGCCGCAGTCCCCGCTCTTCCGCCAGTCCTTCGAAATAGTCGGCCACGCGGCGCAGTTCCGTTTCCAGATCCAGCCGCACGTAGTCGAGGGCCGATTGCGCGTTCTCGGCGCGCGCCAGGAACAGGATGTTCTCCACCAGGCGCGACAGGCGTTCCAGTTCTTCCAGACTGGAGGCCAGCACGCTTTCATATTCGGCGGGCGTGCGGCGCTGGTACAAGGCGACCTGGCAATTGCCCATCAGTGCGCCGATGGGCGTGCGGATTTCGTGGGCCAGGTCGGCGGAAAACTGGGTCAGCCGTTCATAGCCATCGGCCAGCCGGTCCAGCATGGCATTGAACGAAGCGGTCAGCTCGCGCAGTTCGTGCGGTGTATCGGCGAGGTTCAGCCGCTGGTCCAGGCTGGCCGGCGTTACGCGGGCCGCCTGCCGCGCCATGGCGCGCAAGGGCCGCAAGCCGCGCCGCAGCGCCAGATAGCCCAGTACCGCAATGGAAAGAAAGGCCGCCGCCACCGCCAGCGCGATCTGGTCGCGGTACGCGGCCAGCATGCGCGTTTCGTTCACCAGCAAGTGCGCGGCCTGCACTTCAAGCTGTCGTCCGTCCATGGTGCGCGCCATCGCCGCGACCACGCGCATGGCGCCGCCCGTGGTGGTCGTGCCGCTGTGGATATCGGCGCGGGTCAAGGGCTGGTCCAGCGCCACGGGCGCGACTCGCGGCAGCGCCTGGTGGCCGGGATTGACGTCCATGATCGGTTCCGCGTCGGGAATGCGGAACACCAGCACGTCCTGCTCGTTGCCCAGCATGTTTTCGAACAGGCCCGGCCGGGCGCGGATCTCGTCCAGGGTCAGCGTGTCGCGCAGCAGCGCGCGAAAGCGATCGACCCGGCCTATCAGCCCGACATCGCTGCGGGCCAGCATGCTGGATTCCATCGCCTTGTACAGATACATCCCCGCCATGCTGACGACCAGGGCCGACAACAGCGCGAACAACAGCGCGGTGCGCAGCGTCAGGGAGCGTCGCCATTGTCCGCGCATGCGCGCACCTCGCAGACGTAGCCTATGCCGCGCACCGTATGTATGAGTTTGGGTTCGAATGGCTTGTCGATCTTGGCGCGCAGCCGCTTGATGGCGACGTCGACCACATTGGTATCGCTGTCGAAATTCATGTCCCAGACTTCCGATGCGATGATGGCGCGCGATAGCACTTCGCCTTCGCGCCGTACCAGCAGGTGCAGCAGCGTGAACTCTTTCGTGGTCAGGGCGATGGCGGTCTGCATGCGTGTTACGCGGCGGCGCAGGACGTCGATATGCATGTCGGCCAGGCGCAGATGATCGGCCTCGCGCACTACGCCGCGGCGCAGCAGGGTGCGCACGCGCAGCACCAGCTCGGTAAAAGAAAATGGCTTGACCAGGTAGTCGTCGGCGCCCAGCTCCAGGCCGCGGATGCGATCCTGCAGATGATCGCGCGCCGTCAGGAACAGTACCGGCACGTCCTGCTGCCTGCGCAGCGCTTCCATGATCTGCCAGCCGTTCATGCCGGGCAGCATGACGTCGAGCACGATCAGGTCGTAGCGCTGTTCGAGCGCCATGTGCAGGCCGTCGGCGCCATGGCGCGCAAGGTCTACCGCATAGCCCGATTCACCGAGGCCTTTTTTCAGATACTCGCCGGTTTTGAGGTCGTCTTCGACCACCAGTATGCGCACACAGCACCTCGATTGCTTGCCGTCGATTTTATCGGGGTGCGCCAAATCGTTCATGACATTATTGTCATCCGCTCGTCATGCTGCCGTCCCGGCGGGAGAGTCACGATAGCTCCGCGATCCTTTTAGAACCGCGTGGCGGGACCGATACCGCGGCCCGCGGCGCCTGATGGAGAAACGGATGAACAAGCATTATCGGATAGTCGCATGGTGCGCCGGCGTCCTGCTGGCGGGCGGCATGGCGGCCGCGCAGGCGCAGGCGGCCGGCTCAGGCCAGGCCGGGCAGGCACCGGCCAATCGCCTGGCGGTACGCGGCAAGATCGAGCAGGTCACCGATACGACTTTGCTGATCAAGGCGCGCAATGGCAAGGACGTGACCGTGGCGCTGCCGGCCAATGTCGCGGTGCGCGCGGTGTCGCTGGCCAAGCTTGGCGATATCAAGCCGGACAGCTTTATCGGCACGGCGGCCACGCCGCAGCCCGACGGCACCTTGAAGGCGCTGGAAGTGCATGTGTTCGCGGCGTCGCTGCGCGGTTCGGGTGAAGGCAACCGGCCCTGGATGGGGTCCGATGGCAAGACGGGCCAGATGACCAACGGTACGGTGGGCAGCCTGGTCGGCACCAACGGCACGACCATGAAGGTCAAGTACAAGGACGGCGAGAAAACCGTGGTGGTGCCGCCCGATGTGCCCATCGTCTACATGGAGCCGGGCGATCGCAGCCTGCTCAAGACCGGTGCGCCGGTGCTGGTATTCCCCACCAAGAACGCCGACGGCAGCCTGACCGCCGCCACGGTCATCGCGGGCAAGGACGGCACGATTCCGCCGATGTAAGGCCGCGATCCGGCGCTGGAGATTCGTCTTGTCCACATCCTCGTTACACGATGATGGTCCGGCCGCGCCGGTCCGGGCCGGGCCGCAGGGCGGCGGACGGCCGATCCACCCCCTCTACGTGCGCATCACGCATGGTCTGAACGTTTATGCGATGGCTTGCATGTTCATGAGCGGATGGGGCATCTACAACGCCTCTCCCATCTTCCCTTTCAACTTTCCGCAATGGGCGACGCTGGGCGGCTGGCTGGGCGCGGCGACGATCTGGCATTTCGCCGTGATGTGGCTGCTGGTCGGCAATGGCCTGGTGTACCTGCTGGCGGGCATCGCGTCGGGGCATCTGCGGCGCGATCTGATGGACGTGACGCCGCGAGCCGTATTGCGCGATGCCGCGGCGGCGCTGCGATTGCGCCTGCGCCATGCGCCCGGCCGCTACAACGCGGTGCAGAAAGTGCTTTACCTGGGCGTTCTGCTGCTGGGCGTATTGATCGTGCTGTCCGGCCTGGCCATATGGAAGCCGGTGCAATTGAGCTGGCTGACCGATTTGTTCGGCGGTTTTGCCGCCGCGCGCGTGGTGCATTTCTGCGCCATGGCCGGTATCGGCCTGTTTGTCATCGTTCACCTGCTGCTGGTGATCCTGGTGCCACGCACCTTGCCGCCGATGATCACCGGCCGTGCCCTTGGCGGCCGTGCCGATGGAGCCTCCGATGCCTGATCGCAAGACCCGTCCCGACGGTCCGCGCCTGATCCTGGAGCCGGCGCAGCGCAGCCAGCTGCATCGCGCGCAGCGCCGGCTGTTCCTGCGCGGCGGGCTGTCGCTGGGGGCTTTGGCGATGATCAGCGGCTGCAACATGCAGGACGGCGATACGTTCGATAAGGTCCTGTGGGCGATGTCGCGCTGGAACGATCGCGTGCAGGCCTGGCTGTTCGATCAGAACAAGCTGGCGCCGACCTATCAGGCCGGGCAGGTCACCGATCCTTTTCCCTTCAACGCCTACTACCCCGAGTACAGCGTGCCGGATATCGACCTGTCCGCGTGGCGGCTGGAAGTTTCCGGCATGGTGGCGGACAAGCGCGCCTGGACGCTGGAAGATCTGCGCCGCTTGCCGCAGGCCAGCCAGATCACGCGGCTGATCTGCATCGAAGGCTGGAGCGCGATCGGGCAATGGAGCGGCATACCGCTGAAGACTTTT
This sequence comes from Bordetella sputigena, assembly GCF_965137885.1. Classification (NCBI taxonomy): domain Bacteria; kingdom Pseudomonadati; phylum Pseudomonadota; class Betaproteobacteria; order Burkholderiales; family Alcaligenaceae; genus Bordetella; species Bordetella sputigena. The sequence goes on along the minus strand of NZ_CBCSCA010000001.1, from coordinate 3,281 downwards.
CTGCAACGCGTCGGCGCCGACCTGACGGCGCGTTACGTCGGCTTCAAATGCGCCGACCGCTACTACGGCAGCATAGACATGCCTACGGCCTTGCATCCGCAAACCATACTGGCGCTGGATTTCGGCGGCGCGGAGCTGCCGGCCGACTATGGGCAACCGCTGCGGCTGCGCGTGCCGACCAAGCTGGGATTCAAGAATCCCAAACATATCGTCGCGATGTTCGTCACGAATACCTATCCCGGCGGGTATTGGGAAGACCAGGGCTATAACTGGTTCAGCGGGATATAGGCGGGAAGCGGCGCCGCGCCCCGGGGGGCGTCGGCCATAGACGCCCTCTATGGATTCATTAGCCGGAGACTAAGAATGATGGGAGATTAGTGCGGAAAACGGAAAGATGATTTTCGGCTATGCGGGTTTATCCCTAGGTTTTGGCGGCGCAGAATGCAGTCCATCGGGAACAGCAACGGACATCGCGACGTTCTCAAACAGCAAATCGCGATGGACGTCCCGGACCACTTAACCAGGACTAGGAGTACTGCCATGAAAGCCAAGACCATCGTTTCCGCTCTGATTCTTTCCTTCGCCGCCATCGGCGCCGCGCAAGCCGCTACGCCTCGTGGCGATTCGGACAACACGCCGTTCCAGGGCGTCTACGGCCAGCAAGCCAGCAGCGCCAGCCGCGACCAGGTCGTCGCCGAGCTGCAGCAAGCGCGCGCCGCCGGCCTGACCGGCAACGCCGACAATGACAACGCGCCCTTCGTGGCGCAAGCCGACAGCGGCGTGACCCGCGCGCAGGTCGTGGCCGACATCGACAGCGGCAACACCGCCACCAGCATCGCCTTCGGCGACCCGAACAACCAGCCCTTCCAAGGCTGATCGCGCGGCCCAGCGCTGATATGAAAAGCCGGCCCCTTCGTGGGGCCGGTTTTTTTCGTTCCGCGGATCGGGCGTCCAGCGATGTCCGTATTTGGAAAAGTGCCGAAAGTGGGGCAAACTCGTCAAGCGCCCGATAAGCTCGAAACGGTCGCGTCTGGTACTTTTCCCGGCGGTGCCGGTAGTGCGGCAGTCCCGCTTTCGTGGCGGGACTTTCAGGATGAATGCTTGATGAATTCCCTGGACATCGATGTATTGCAGCATGCGCGCGACTGGGTCGCCGAAGGCCATCGCGTACACCTGATCACGGTAGTGCAGACCTGGGGCTCGGCCCCGCGCCAGGCAGGCGCGCTGGCGGCCCTGCGCGGCGATGGGCGGCTGGTCGGCTCCGTGTCCGGCGGATGCGTGGAAGACGACCTGATGGCCCGCGCGGTGGCCGGCACGCTGCCGGAGTCGGCCGACCGCGTCACCTACGGCATCACCAGCGAAGAAGCGGCCCGCTTCGGCCTGCCCTGCGGCGGAACGTTGCGGCTGGTGGTGGAGCCCTTGCACGATACCGCCTGGCTGGATCCCGTACTGGCGGACGTGCGCGCGCATCGCCTGGTCATGCGTACGGTGGACCTGCAGACCGGCGCCTGCGCGCTGGCGCCGGCCAGTCCCATCGACGGTCCGGATTTCGACGGCCGCACCTTTCGCTCGGTCTACGGGCCCCACTGGCGCCTGCTGATCATCGGCGCCAATCAAACCGCGCGGGTGCTCAGCGAAATCGCGACGGCGCTGGATTTTCACGTCATGGTGTGTGATCCGCGGGAAGAATTCTTCGCCGACTGGAATATGCCGAACGTCACGTTGCTGACGTCCATGCCGGACGATACGGTGACGGAAATCGGTACGGACGAACGCACCGCCATCGTCGCCGTGACGCATGATCCCAAGCTGGACGATATGGCATTGCTGGAGGCGCTGAAGTCGCCGGCGTTCTACGTGGGCGCGCTGGGTTCGGCGCCCAACCAGGCCAAACGCCGCGAGCGCCTGCGCATGTTCGATCTTTCCGATGAGGAGATCGGCCGCCTGCACGGGCCGGTGGGTCTGCGTATCGCCAGCCGTACGCCGGCGGAGATCGCCGTGGCGATCGCCGCCGAGCTGGTGTGGGTCCGCAACACGCTGGGCGGCGCGGACGCCTGCGCGCCCAATCCCACCACCGCTTCGCGCGAAGACTCCTAGCACGCCCGCGTTCGGCCGCCGTGGCCCCGCGAGCCTCTATGGCTGGCGCAGTGTGATGGCGTCGCCGTTGCGAGGCGCCTCGATTACCCGTTCCGGGATCTCCCAGATCACCAGCCTGGGCGGCGTCTGCCTGAAGGCCGCGCTGCCGAAGTAGGCGTTCGCCGCGCCGGCGAAGTCGCCGCCATCCTTGGCGAAGTCGGGGATGCGTGCACGCAGCGCGCTTTCCAGGAAGGGCACGAAGTTGCTGTTGCGCGAGAACGATGTGCCGATGAGCGCCGCATTCGGCAGATTGTCGTCGCCGAACAGATCGTCGGCGCCGGCCGCGGCGGCGGCCGGCTGCGTTGGCGTGAAGACGGAAACGCGCGTGCGGTCGCGCGGCGGCTGCAGGCGAGCCGGCAGCCAATCCAGGCCTGCCAACCGGACCAGGTCGCCGGCTCGCGATTCCACATTCGAATGCACCGTCCAATCCGTGCGCGGCGTTACCGTGATGCCGGCGCGGCGTATCGCTCGCGCTACGGCTTCGGCGGCGGCTTGGGCTCCCGCTTCGTTCCAGTGCGTGTCGGTGCGCAGATAGGCGCCCTGGCGATCCTCGGCGCCGTCGCCGACGGCGGCCAACACCGGCGCCAGGTTTATGGCATCCACGCCTTCCGCACGGAGCGACGCCACCCAGTCGTCCAGGCGCGCCGCGGATGCGGCGGGCCGCCGCAAGCCGCACAGGTGCGCGGCGGCGATGCGGCTCTTGTCGGGGACGACCGCCACCACCAGCGCGATATGCCGCCGCCCCAGGGCATTCTTGACGTGCAGGACTTCTCGCGCGCGCGATTGCGCGTTGTCCTCCGCATGCGGGTAACGCATGAATTCATCGCTCAGGAACAGCCAGCCGGGGCAGCCCTGCCGCACGCGGGGGCCGAGGTCGCCCGCTACCAGCCAGCTGAATCCGCGTTCCAGCCTGGCCGATTCCGCGGGCAGCGGCGCGTTCGATAGCGCGTGGGCCAGCTCGCGGGTGGTATCGCCGTTCAGGAAAGCGGCCCAGCCCAGGCCCTGCGGGAACAGGTCCAGATCGCCGCGTGCCACCTTATATGCGGTGGTGACGAGTGCGGCCATCAGGAATACGATCAGCGCCGCGCCGGCCAGCCGGCTGGTCCAGCGGGCGATGCGGCCGGGATGGTCCACGGGAGGGGGGG